>NZ_JBEPTM010000004.1:0-340720 GCF_040549525.1 Frigoribacterium sp. UYMn621
GTGGATCGGAATGAGTGTGGTAACCCACTTCGATACCGGAGGTCTTCGCTATCTCAGCTCACGCCACGCTGATCACAACGTCCTCGGGAACTACACCTAGCCGGCCTCAGGCCAGCGCCGCGATCACGCGATCGTGGAGCAGGCCGTTGGTGGCGAGGGCGGAGCCGTGCCACGGCCCGTCCTCGCCGTCGACGGAGGTGAAGGTGCCGCCGGCCTCCCGCACGATCGGCACGAGGGCGGCCATGTCGTAGACCTGAAGGTCGTACTCGCCAGAGACCTCGAGCAGGCCCTCCGCCACCATCATGTAGGGCCACATATCACCATAGTCGCGAGTTCGCCACACCTGCCGCGTGAGTTCCAGGAGCTGGGGGAGCCTGCCCGCGTTCTCCCACCGGGTCAGACCGCTCAGGCTGATCGAGGCATCCGCGAGCTGCGACACCCGGGACACGTGGATACGACGGGCCTGGTCGCTGTGCAGGGCGCCGAGTTGTTCGTTGACGAAGGCACCCTGGCCGGTCGCGCCCCACCACCGTGTGCCGAGGGCCGGCGCGCTCACCACTCCGACCACGGGGACGCCGTCGATCGCCAGCGAGATGAGGGTGGCCCAGATCGGCACCCCCCGCACGTAGTTCTTCGTGCCGTCGATCGGATCGATGATCCACTGGCGTGACGATCCCCCCTCAACGCCGAATTCCTCGCCGCGTACCGAGTCTCCCGCCCGGCTGTCCGCGATCGCCGCGCGCAGGGCGGTCTCGACGGCCCGGTCGGCATCCGACACCGGGGTCATGTCCGGCTTGGTGGTGACCACGAGGTCGACGGAGCGGAAGCGGTCCATCGAGATGGCATCCGCCATGTCCGCGAGCTGACGGGCGAAGGAGAGGTCGGACTGCAGGCTGTATTCGGTCACGGCATCAAGGTTAGGTGAGCGAGGCGAGCAGGCGTTGGAACGAGTCCAGCCGCAGCCTGCCCGAATCACCCAGCTCACCGGCGGCGACTCGTTCGTTCATCGCGCAGTCCGGAGCATCGGGCAGGTGCGTGCAGCCACGCGGGCAGTCTTCGGCGATCACCGCGAGGTCGGTGAAGGCCCGCAGGATGTTCTCGGTGTTCACATGTCCCAGACCGAAGGATCGCACGCCGGGGGTGTCCACGACCCAGCCACTGCCCACCCGGTACGAGATGGTGGACGAGGAGGTGTGGCGACCGCGCCCGGTGACACTGTTCACCCGGCCGATCGCCCGATTCGCATCGGGGACCAGAGCATTGACGAGAGTCGACTTGCCGACGCCCGAGTGCCCGACCGCCACGGTCGTATGCCCCTCGAGCAGCGCGGCGATCTCGGCGGTCGGCATCGCCCCGACCCCGCTCCGCACGACCGTGATGTCGAGCCCGGCGAAGTTCGCCAGAAACTCGGTGGGGTCGGCGAGGTCGGTCTTGGTGATGCACAGGATCGGCGTGAGCCCGGCATCGAAGGCTGCCACGAGATAGCGGTCGACGAGTCGCGGACGGGGCTCCGGGTTGGCCGCCGCCACGACGATGAGCATCTGGTCGGCGTTCGCGACGATGATGCGCTCCACTTCGTCCGAGTCATCGGCGCTGCGGCGGAGCACCGTGGTTCTCGGCTGGATGCGCACGATCCGGGTCAGGGTCCCCTCGTCGCCAGAGGTGTCGCCCACCAGGTCGACGTAGTCACCCGTGACGATCGGCTGCTTCCGCAGCTCGCTCGCGCGGGAGGCGAGCGCGGCGTGCTCCTCTGGCGTCCCCTCACCGACGATCACGGAGTATCGCCCGCGGTCGACGGTGAAGACCCGTCCCGTCACGGCATCCGTGTGCTCCGGTCGGATCTTGGTGCGAGCCCGGTTCCCCTTCGGGTTCGGCCGATTGCGCGCCTCGTAGTCCGCGTACTTGTCGTCGTCTTCATCGTCGACATCGGTGAGCCAGCTCATGTCTCAGATCAGGTCGAGCGGATCGGCGGAGCGGGCGCGGAGGCCGAGCAGGGAGGTGGTCCAGAGCTCGGGGAACTGGGGGAGGGTCTTGGCCGTCGTGGCGATATCGTCCACCGTCACCCCGTCGACGGCGAGCCCGATGATCGCGCCGGCCGTCGCCATCCGATGGTCTTCGTAGCTGTGCCAGGCTCCGCCGTGAAGAGGGCGGGGGTGGATGATGAGGCCGTCGTCAGTCTCGGTGACAGCTCCCCCGAGCGCGTTGATCTCGGTTGCGAGGGCCGCGAGACGGTCGGTCTCGTGCCCGCGCAGGTGGGCGATGCCGGTGAGCACCGTCTCTCCCTCCGCGAGGGCCGCGAGGGCCGCGATGGTCGGGGCCAGTTCGCTCGCGTTGTCGAGGCGGATGCCGCGGAGCACGCCCGTGCCCGTGACGGTGAGGTCGCCGAGCCCGTCGCCCGTCTCGGCGAAGGAGACCTCGCCGCCCATCTCGGTGAGGATCGACGCCATCTCGGCCCCGACCTGAGTCGTGTGGGTTGGCCATCCCGTGACCGTGACCGAGCCCCCCGCGACGAGTGCGGCGCCGAGGAACGGGCCGGCATTGGAGAGGTCGGGTTCGATGTCGATCTCGATGCCCGCGATCTCGCCGGGCGGAACGATCCAGAGACCGGGTTCGGGACTCTGCACGGTGACGCCGCGGCGGGCGAGAGTCGCGATGGTCATGTCGATGTGGGCGAGGCTCGGGAGCCCGTCTCCGACGTGCCGGAGGGTGAGGCCGTCGGTGAAACGTGCCCCGGCCAGAAGCAGTCCCGACACGAACTGGCTCGACGCGGAGGCATCGATCTCGATCTCTCCGCCGGCGACGGCACCCGTCGCGTAGAGGCTGAACGGGAGTTTTCCGCGGCCGTCGTCGCTGACATCCACCCCCAGCGCCCGAAGCGAATCGATGGTCGTTCGCATCGGCCGCTTGCGGGCGGATTCGTCACCGTCGAAGGCGACCGGTCCGAGCGCGAGTGCGGCGATCGGGGGCAGGAATCGCATCACCGTTCCGGCCAGCCCGCAGTCGATCGAGGTGCCGCCGGAGAGCTCGCCGGGGGTGATGAGCAGATCGGGACCGAAGGGGGAGTCTCCCGGCAGCTCGACGATGTCCGTGCCGAGTGCACGGAGGGCCTGGATCATCAATGCCGTGTCGCGCGAGTGGAGCGGGGCGCGAAGGGTCGATGGGCCGCTCGCGATCGCCGAGAGCACGAGCTCGCGATTGGTGAGGGACTTCGACCCGGGCAGGGCGAGACGAGCGGCGAGCGGCCCGGTTGCGAGGGGCGCGGCCCACGGTCCGGGCTCGCCACCCACGATCAATCCCTCATCGCCGAAGGGGTTGAACTCGGGGCCGGAATACTTGAATACATGCATTGGTTACTAAGGGTATCGGCACAGCACCCAGAAGGGGTGCGGCCGAAGAGAGGTTGACCCGTGCCAGTTCTGCTCGAGCGCCCCGCGGTGATGGGGAGCACAACGCCCTCCGGCCTGCCGGTCAGCGGCCGGGCCGCTCGCTGGCGCAGCGAAGTAAGCTTGGCGGCGATGAGCACTTCGAAGGATGACACCACCACGCCCGACGAACCGGAAGCCGTGGCATCCGAGATCGCGACCGCAGAGCCTCAGACGCCGGTCGTCGATGTTCGCACGCTCTTCGAGGCCCAGGCGATCCCCTTCATGGACCAGCTGTACGCCGCCGGCCTTCGGATGACGCGCAACCCCTCGGACGCCGCCGACCTGGTGCAGGAGACATTCGTCAAGGCGTTCGCCGCCTTCGCCCAGTTCCAGCAGGGCACGAATCTCAAGGCCTGGCTGTACCGCATCCTCACCAACACATTCATCAACAACTACCGCAAGAAGCAGCGTGACCCCTACCAGGGAACCATCGATGACCTCGAGGACTGGCAGCTCGGCGGTGCCGAATCGGTGACCCAGGGTCGTTCGACCCGCTCGGCCGAGGCTGAGGCGATCGATCACCTACCCGACAGCGCGGTCAAGGATGCCCTCCAGGCCATCCCGGAGGACTTCCGGATGGCCGTCTACTTCGCCGACGTCGAGGGCTTCTCCTACCAGGAGATCGCCGACATCATGAAGACCCCGGTGGGTACCGTCATGAGCCGCCTGCATCGTGGCAGGCGGATGCTGCGGGACCTGCTCTCCGAGTACGCGCTCGAACGAGGCATCAACACCTCTGGGACGCGTGCCCAACCTGCCACTGCTGGGAGTAAGAAGAAATGACCGACTGCGGATGCGACAAGGCGAAGGCCGAACTCGAAGAGTACCTGCACAATGAACTGGCCAAATCGGATGCCGCTGACATCGCCGAGCACATCGCCAACTGCGACGACTGCACCGATGAAGCGCACGTGGGGATCGTGCTGACTCAGGCCGTGCAGCGCGCCTGCCGCGAGACGGCCCCGAGCGACCTGCGCGACCAGGTGTTGCTCACGCTGCGCTCCCTGCAGTCGAACCACTAGCGCCAGGTCCCCTTCCCCGTCGGACGTTTCCGACGCGCCAGTCTGTCGCCGACCATTCGACGCAGAACTGGCAGTTGTCGCTGTCTGGGCGCGCGCAAGCGACACCAACTGCCAGTCCTTCCGCGGGACGAGGCTGCTGACACGGGGTCAGGGCGCCGAATCGGACTGCTCAAGGGCCGTGCGGATCTTGCCGAGGAGCGTCGCCGTCTGGGCCATGAGCGCCTTGTCGACACGGATCACTCGCCAGCCCTCCTCCATGAACTCGTCGAGGCGGCGGATGTCCCTGGCGAACTGTCGATCGTTGTCCCAGTGTCCCCTGCCGTCGTATTCGACCAGAACGCGCTCCTTCGCATAGACCAGGTCGCCGAGTCCGATCGTGGCGCCGTATCGATTGGTGATCACCGCGTTCACCTCGGGCTCCGGGAGCCCACCGCGAACGATGAGCAGACGCAGCATCGTCTCGCGCGCGGAGTCGGTGTTGGCCCTGATCCCCTCGAGGGCCTCGCGCAGACGCGCGATGCCCGGCAGATTCACCGCGAGCGCCACGGCGGAGACGAGTTGCGCCATCGTCGCTCGCGGATCCTTGCGACTGAGAAGCCCGTCGCCCATCACGATCAGATCGTCCACGCTCAGGACCCGGGCGAGCTGGATCCAGGTATCGATCGGAGACGTGACCCGGAGTCCGCTTGCTGCTCTCACGACCTTCGTTTGCGCCACGACTTCGTGGCCTCGAATCGCCTTCCTCCGGGGAGCGCGATCGGGGCCCCGCACAGCCACGTGCAGCAAGGATGACGTGTCCTCGCGTCCGCGCGCGCCTTCGGGGAGCCTCAGGTCGAGGAGGATCGCTGCCGTCCAGTGGCTGAAGACTTGGCCAGCCGGCATCCGGGTCGCGTAGGCCCTCGCCAACAGCGGGATAGTGAGGGGCTCCGCGCCGCCGATTCGAGTCCCACGAAAGGGAATGGCGAGGTCGGATCCGCGGAGCCGCCCCCGGCTCACACCCAGATCGATGGCGGTGCTGGCGGCGAAGGGGACTCCGGCGATAGCCGGCGGAAGGGGAGAGCATCGGGGCATCCGCTGATCTTGCCGCAGTCAACCAATCCCGCGTCGAAGTTATCCCGAGCCTGCGCTCCCTGCCCGCGGCCGCCTCCCCATTACTGGCAGTTGGTGCTCATCACGCTGGCTGAGACAGCGCCAACTGTCAGTTCTCTGCCCTCGAGCAGGCAACAGGCCCGCCACCGGGAGGGGGCGGGCCTGTGCGTGGACCTACTCCCGCACCGTCAGGGCATGGTCCATCAGGTCGATGAGTTCCTGCGCGCTGCGCTTCGATGAGCCGGTGGCGGGGCTTGCGGATGCCGGACGCGAGGCGACCGAGATCGCGCGGCCCTCATCGAGGCGCTTCGGCAGTTCGAGGCAGATGAACGGCCAGGCTCCCATGTTCTCCGGCTCTTCCTGCGCCCACATCAGCTCGGCGTTCGGATACTGCTCGAGCACGGCCTTCAGCTGCTGCTGGGGCAATGGATAGTACTGCTCGAGACGCACGAGAGCGACATCCGTCTGCCCGCGCTTCTCCACCTCGGCGAGCAGGTCGTAGTGGATCTTGCCGGCGTGCAGCACGACCCGCTTGACGGCGCCCTTGTCGGTGATCCGTGAATCGTCGATCACCGGCTCGAACTTACCGGTCGTGAACTCGGCGATGTCGCTTGTCGCCCCGCGCAGGCGGAGCATCGCCTTCGGCGTGAAGACGATGAGCGGTCGACGCGGCCGGGCGTAGGCCTGGCGCCGCAGCAGGTGGAAATACGATGCCGGGGTCGACGGCCGCGCCACGGTCATGTTGTTCTCGGCGCAGAGCTGCAGGTAGCGCTCGATGCGGGCGGATGAATGATCCGGACCCTGGCCCTCGTAGCCGTGCGGCAACAGCAACACGACGCTGGAGCGCTGGCCCCACTTCTGCTCTGCGCTCGAGATGAACTCGTCGATGATGATCTGGGCACCGTCGGCGAAGTCCCCGAACTGCGCCTCCCAGAGCACGAGCGCGTCGGCTCGCTCGACCGAGTAGCCGTACTCGAAGCCCATCGCGGCGTACTCGCTCAGCAGGGTGTCGTAGATCCAGAACCGGGCCTGGTTGTCACTGAGGTTGCCGAGCGGCAGCCATTCCTGGCCGTTGAGACGGTCGTGGAGCACCGCGTGACGCTGCACGAAGGTGCCGCGCCGGGTGTCCTGGCCGGCCATCCGCACCGGAGTGCCCTCGAGCAGGAGCGAGCCGAGGGCCAGCAACTCGCCGAAGCCCCAGTCGATCGATCCGTTCCGGCTCATCTCGGTGCGCTTCTTGAGCAGCTGCTGGAGCTTCGGATGCACCGTGAATCCGGCCGGCGGGTTGTCGTGGGCATCCCCGATGGTGGTGATCACGGCTTCGCTCACCGCGGTGGAGGCGGGCTCGCCGGAGCGGTCGTCCTGCTGGGATCCCGGGCGTTCGAGGTCGGAGACGGCGTTGCCGTCCGCGGTGATGATCGGCATGGAGCCGGTCTGTGCCGCGTGAGTCTCGGCGAAGGCGCGCTCGAGTCGGTCCTGGAAGTCGGCGTGCGCCGCGTCGTATTCCTCCTGCGTGATATCGCCGCGACCGACGAGAGCCTCGACGTAGAGAGTGCGCACGCTGCGCTTGGCCTCGATGAGGTTGTACATCAGCGGCTGGGTCATCGACGGGTCGTCGCCCTCGTTGTGACCGCGACGGCGGTAGCAAATGAGGTCGATGACCACGTCCCGGTGGAACTTCTGGCGATAGGCGAAGGCGAGCTCCGCCACCCGGATGACGGCCTCGGGATCGTCGCCGTTCACATGGAAGATCGGGGCCTGGATGGTCTTCGCGACATCCGTGGAGTAGATCGACGTGCGACCCTCCCCGGGAGGAGTCGTGAAGCCCACCTGGTTGTTGATATTCACGTGAACGGTTCCGCCGGTGCGGTAGGCGCGAAGCTGTGACATCTGCAGGATCTCGGAGACGATGCCCTGGCCGGCCATCGCGGCGTCGCCGTGCACCATCACCGGCAACACGCTGAAGGTGCCGATCGGCTTGCGGTCCTGCTTGGCGCGCACGATGCCCTCGAGCACACCGTCGACGGCCTCGAGGTGGGACGGATTCGCGGCGAGGTAGACCGGGATCTGGTCGCCCTTCGCGCTCGTGAAGGTGCCTTCGGTGCCGAGGTGGTACTTGACGTCACCGGAGCCCTGCACCGTGCGGGGATCCTGAGTTCCCTCGAATTCGCGGAAGATCTGACCGTAGGTCTTGCCCGCGATGTTGGTGAGCACGTTGAGACGGCCACGGTGGGCCATGCCGATGGCCACCTCGTCGAGGTCGGCTTCGGCAGCGCCCTGGAGCAGCGCATCCAGCAGGGCGATGGTGGATTCCCCGCCCTCGAGGCTGAAGCGCTTCTGGCCGACGTACTTGGTCTGCAGGAAGGTCTCGAAGGCCTCGGCCTCGTTGAGCTTTCCGAGAATGCGCAGCTGCTCGTCCTTGGTCGGTTTGGTGTAGACCTTCTCCACGTGCTGCTGGATCCAGGCGCGCTGTTCCGGGTCCTGGATGTGCATGTACTCGATGCCGATGGTGCGGCAGTAGGAGTCACGGAGCACACCGAGGATCTCGCGCAGCAGAGCGGCACGCTTGCCGCCGAATCCGCCCGTGACGAATTCACGGTCAAGGTCCCAGAAGGTGAGGCCGTGGCTCGAGATGTCGAGGTCGGGGTGGGTGCGCTGCTTGTATTCGAGCGGGTCGATATCCGCCATGAGGTGGCCGCGCACGCGGAACGAGTTGATGAGCTCCTGCACCCGGGCGGTCTTGCCCACCTGGTTGCCGAGGTCGACGTGGATGTCGCTCGCCCAGTGGATGGGGTCGTAGGGGATGCGCAGGTCGGAGAAGATGCCCTGGTAGAAGTCGCGCTGGCCGATGAGCAGCTCGTGCACCTTCTTGAGGAACTCGCCGGAGCCGGCGCCCTGGATGACGCGGTGGTCGTAGGTGGACGTGAGGGTGATCGTCTTGCCGATTCCGAGATCGGCGAGGGTCGTCAGCGACATGCCCTGGAACTCTGCCGGGTACTCGAGTGCTCCCGCACCGATGATGGCGCCGGCCCCCTTCATCAGACGCGGCACGGAGTGCTCGGTGCCGATTCCGCCCGGGTTGGTGAGGGAGATCGTGTTGCCGGCGTAGTCCGCGGCCGTCAACTTGTTGTTGCGGGCACGGGTGACGACGTCCTCGTAGGCGACGAGGAACTCCTGGAAGCCCATCGACTCGGTGTTCTTGATACCGGGCACGAGCAGCGCGCGGGTGCCGTCGGGCTTCGGCAGATCGATCGCGATCGCGAGGTTGATGTGCGCCGGAGCGACGACCGAGGGCTTGCCGTCGACCTCCTCGTAGTACACGTTCTGGCTCGGGAACTCCTTGAGCGTCTGCACGAGAGCCCACGCGATGAGATGGGTGAACGACACCTTGCCGCCGCGGGCGCGCTTGAGGTGGTTGTTGATGACGATGCGGTTGTCGATCATCAGCTTCGCCGGAATCGTGCGCACGCTCGTCGCCGTCGGCACGGTGAGGCTGGCATCCATGTTCGCGGCGAGGGACTTCGACATGCCCTTGAGCGGGGAGACGACGTCCTGTGGCTCGGCGGCCGCGGCATCCGTCGTGGCGATCGGCGCGGTCTGGGGGGATGCTGCGGGAGCCTGTGCCGGGATCGGCTGCGGCTTCGGCTGGATCGAGGTGGTTCGGGCGATGGGCTGGCTGCCGGTGGTCGTTGGCGGCTCAACCGGGGCCGGGGCAGGTGTAGGTGCGGCCGGAGCCGCTGCGGCCGGAGCCGCTGCGGCGGGAGCCGCTGCGGCGGGAGCCGCTTCGACGGGGGCTTGGGGCGCGACGGGCTCGGCGGGGGCAGCGGGCTGGGATGGAGCGCTCGGCTCGGCGGGGGCAGCGGGAGGGGTCGGCGCCGGGGGAGTGGATGAGGCCTCCACCGTGGTCTGGTGATAGCTCTCGAGGATCGGCCACCACGACTGGTCTACCGAGTTGCGATCGACGATGAAGCGTTCGTACATCTCATCGACGAGCCACTCGTTCGCTCCGAATTCGCCGGAGGATCCATCTTCTGATGCCACTCCGGTCACTTGGCTAGACACAGCCGATCGCCCACTCTCTTTGAATCGCTGTTCTCACTGATCACGTCGGTGTGCGGCCCGGTGTTCCACGCTGGCCACAGACACTTCAAGCTTAATCGCATCGGAGTGGCCCTCCGTGCCCAGCGGCAAGGGATTACCTTTAAAAGCATGGAGTTTTACGAGACGACCCCCCGGCACGACCTCACCTATTCCGACGTCTTCCTTGTGCCGAGTCATTCGGATGTCGGCAGCCGCCTGGCGGTGTCGCTCGCGCCGGAGGACGGCACCGGTGCGACGATCCCGATCGTCTCCGCGAACATGAACTCGGTCACCGGTCCCCGTCTCGCGGCGACTCTCGCCCGCCGTGGGGGGCTCGCGGTGCTTCCTCAGGACCTCCACCTGCAAGAGCTGGATGCGGCCATCCGCTGGGTGAAGGCGCAGCCGGTGGCCTTCGACACCCCCCTCTTCCTCTCCGCGGACCAGACGGTGGCGGAAGCGCTGCGGCAGATCCCTGCGATCGGCGGTCACGGCATCGTGATCACCGATGAGCGCGGTGCCTTCGTCGGCTGCATCCCGGCGCTCCGTCTCGGCACGGCGCTTCCCGATGCCAGACTCGGCGACCTGTTGCACGGCGCGCTCGCGTCGATCGACGCTGACGACGTCACGGATGCGCGGGCCGCCTTCGACCTGATGGTCGCGGCGGATCTCGAGTTCGCTCCGGTGCTGCACCACGGTGCCGTCGTCGGCACGCTCAGTCGCACCAGCGCCTTGCGCTCAACGCTCTACAACCCCGCCCTTGACGCGAACGGAAGGCTCCGCGTCGCCGCGGCCGTCGGGATCAACGGGGATGTCGCGGGCAAGGCCGCCGCCCTCGCCTCCGCGGGCGTCGACGTGCTGGTGCTCGATACCGCTCACGGCCACCAGGAGGGCATGTTGCGCGCCATCCGTGCCGTCAAGGCCCTCGGTCTCAGCGCGCCCATCGTCGCCGGCAACGTGGTGACGACCGCCGCGGTGAAGGATCTCGTGGCCGCGGGGGCTGACATCGTCAAGGTCGGCGTGGGCCCCGGCGCCATGTGCACCACCCGCATGATGACCGCCGTCGGACGCCCGCAGTTCTCAGCCGTGCTCGAGACCGCCGAAGCCGCGCGCGAACTGGGAGCGCGGGTCTGGGCGGATGGCGGCGTGCGGTATCCACGGGACGTGGCTCTCGCGCTCGCCGCTGGGGCGTCATCCGTGATGATCGGGTCCTGGTTCGCCGGGACGATCGAAGCACCGGGCACCCTCGAGACGGATGCCGCCGGTCGGCTCTACAAGGAGAGCTGGGGCATGGCCTCCACCAAGGCCGTGCATGACCGTTTCGATCGACTTGACCCCTACGAGCTCGCCCGGAAGACCCTCTTCGCCGAGGGCATCTCGTCGTCGAAGATCTATCTCGACCCCCTGCGCCCCTCTGTCGAAGACCTTCTCGACATGATCACCTCCGGGGTGCGTTCTTCGCTCACCTACGCCGGCGCGGCGAACCTCGCCGAGTTCCACGAACGGGCCCTTGTCGGCATCCAGTCCGCGGCGGGCTACGAAGAGGGCAAGGCGCTGCCGGTCAGCTGGTAGCTCCGGCCTTTTGGCGGGTGGCGTCCCGTACACTTGACCGAATAATGGACGACCCCCCTTCATGGCGCCCTGCCCCTCTCGCCGCTCGCGGTGATGCCCGTGTATGAGCTGATCATGCTCGGTGTCGGTCTCCTGCTCACCGTCGGCACCGGCTTCTTCGTCGCCTCGGAGTTCTCGCTCGTCAACCTCAACCGGTCGGATCTCGAATCCCGGATGGCGCGCGGAGAGAAGCGCCTCGGCCTCACCATCGGTGCCCTCAGGATCACCTCGACCCACCTCTCGAGCGCCCAGCTCGGCATCACCCTGACGACGCTGCTCACCGGCTACACGATGGAGCCGGCGATCGGGGGACTCCTGTCGGGGCCCCTGTCCGGCCTCGGGTTGACCGCCGCCGTGACTACCGTGATCTCCTCGGTGCTCGCCATCGTGCTGGCCACCCTGCTCTCGATGATCGTCGGCGAACTGGTGCCGAAGAACTTCGCCCTCGCGCTCCCGCTGCCGACCGCCAAACTGGTGATCCCCTTCCAGGTGGGATTCACCGCGGTGTTCCGTCCCTTCGTGACGCTGCTCAACAACACGGCCAACGTGATCCTGAGGTCCGTGGGGATCGAGCCGAAAGAGGAGCTCTCCTCCGCCCGCACCGCCGAGGAGTTGCGCTCCCTCGTGCGCCGATCCGCCACCGAGGGCAGCCTCGACCGCGATACCGCGACGCTTCTCGCCCGCACCCTCGTGTTCAGTGAGCACATCGCCGCCGACGTGATGACTCCGCGCCCTCGCGTGTCCAGCGTCGACCGCACGGATTCGGCGCACACCGTGATAGTCCTCGCCCAGCGCACCGGATTCTCCCGCTTCCCTGTGATCGACGACTCCATCGATGATGTCGTCGGACTCGTGCACGTGAAGCAGGCGGTCGCCGTGCCGCGCGAGAAGCGGGCGGATGTGCCGGTCTCCGCCCTGCAGTCCGATGCGCTGCGCGTGCCGGAGACGATGAAGCTCGATGTGCTGCTCGGGGAGTTGCGCGGCCGGGGCTACCAGATGGCCGTTGTGGTGGACGAGTACGGCGGCACCGCCGGAGTCGTGACGCTCGAGGACCTGGTGGAAGAACTCGTCGGAGAGGTGGCGGACGAACACGACCGCACTCTCGCCGGTGTGGTCCGTTCGCGGGACTGGCTCACCTTCCCCGGCATGCTCCGACCGGACGAACTTCTCGAGCGGGCCGATGTCGCGATCCCGGAAGAGGGACCCTACGAGACTGTCGGTGGCTTCATGATGAGCGAGCTCGGCAGGCTGCCGGTCGTGGGAGACACCGTGGCGGTGGAGGGCGGCGTGTTCCGGGTAGAGCGTCTCGACGGCCGCCGCATCGACCGCGTGCGCTACACGCCCACCGCGGACCCCTCCGTGATCACGGACGGAGCATCCTCGTGAGCGACACCTGGGGTATCGCCTGGCTGGTGATCCTGCTTCTGATCAACGGTTTCTTCGTCGGTGCGGAGTTCGCCGTGATCTCGGCACGCCGATCCCAGATCGAGCCACGGGCTGAAGCGGGAAGTCGTGCCGCAAAGTCGACGCTCTACGCCATGGAACACGCCACGATGATGCTCGCCACCAGCCAGCTCGGCATCACGGTGTGTTCGCTGCTCATCCTCAACGTCTCCGAGCCGGCCATCCATCACCTGCTGGAGTATCCGCTCGCCCTGACCCACCTGCCAGAAGACGTCGCCGGCACCATCGCCTTCGTGATCGCCCTCATCGTCGTCTCGTTCCTGCACGTCGTCATCGGCGAGATGGTGCCGAAGAACCTGTCGTTCTCGGTTCCGGATCGTGCCGCGCTCATCCTCGCGCCGCCGCTCGTCTTCATCTCGATGGTCTTCCGTCCGATCATCTACGCCCTCAACGCGACGGCGAACGGGGTGCTGCGTCTCTTCCGGGTGGAACCCAAGAACGAGGCGAACAGCGCCTTCACCGTCGACGAAGTGGCCAACATCGTCGCGCAATCCACGAAGGAGGGCGTGCTCACCGACTCCATCGGCGCCCTCAACGCGGCCTTCGAGTTCACCGCGAAGAAGGTGAAGGACATCGCCGTCGGTATGCCCCACCTCGTGAGTCTCTCGGAAGCCGCGACACCGGCCGACGTCGAGCGCGCGGTGGCTCAGAACGGATTCTCCCGCTACGTGCTCGTCAACGAGGTGGGTGAGCCGACGGGCTACCTGCACCTCAAGGACGTGCTCGACCTGGACGAGGTCGGCGAATTCGACGAGCCTGTGCCGCCGAAGCGCATCCGCAAGCTCATCTCGATCTTCCGCGGGATGGACCTCGAAGATGCCCTCGCGGCCATGAGGCGCTCCGGGGTGCACCTCGCGAGGGTCTTCGACGATTCCGGGCAGACGCGGGGCGTCCTGTTCCTCGAGGACATCATCGAAGAGCTCGTGGGCGAAGTGCAGGACGCCACCCGCCGCCGGTGAGCTCAGCGCGTCGTGACGGCTATCAGGCCGGCCACTTCGCCCGGAGATACTGGTCCGGCCAGTAGTCCAGTTCGACGCCCAGCTCGTGCGCGGCGCGAAGCGGGAAGTGCGGGTCGCGCATGATCGCGCGGGCCAGCATCACGGCATCCGCCTGGCCTGAGGCGATGATCTGTTCCGCCTGCTGCGCCTCGGTGATGAGCCCGACCGCGCTCACCTCGACCGAGGAGGCGTGCTTCACGAAGTCGGCGAAGGGCACCTGGTAACCGGGCGCGAGCGGGATGGTGGTGCCGGAGACGAGACCGCCGGTCGAGATGTCGAAGAAGTCGGCACCGGCATCCCTTGCCCAGTCGGCGACCGTCGCGGTCTGCTCCCGGTCCCAGCCGCCGTCCGCCCAGTCGGTGGCCGAGAAACGCACGAACAGCGGGACATCCTCGCCCGCCTCCGCTCGAACCGCGGCGATCACCTCGAGCAGCAGCCGGGCGCGGTTTTCGAGACTTCCCCCGTATTCGTCGGTGCGGAGGTTCGAGAGGGGCGACAGGAACTGGTGGAGGAGGTAGCCGTGCGCGGCATGAAGCTCGAGCACGTCGAATCCGGCGTCGAGGGACCGGCGGGTCGCCGCGGCGAAGTCGGCGACGACAGCGTCGATGCCGACCCGGTCGAGTTCGGCGGGAACGGCGTAGCCGGTGAACGCGACGGCAGAGGGGGCGACAGCCGTCCATCCCCCCTGCGATTCCGGCACGCTCCCGCGCTCGTCAGCCCAGGGACGCCAGGTGGAGGCCTTGCGCCCGGCGTGCGCGAGCTGGATGCCGGCGACGGCACCCTGCGCGTGGAGGAAAGAGACGATGCGCGCCCACGCGTCGCGCTGCTCATCGGTGTAGATGCCGGTGTCTTCGGGGGAGATGCGAGCCTCTGCGCTCACCGCGGTCGCTTCGGTGAGGACCAGTCCGGCACCGCCCTTGGCGAATCCGCCGAGGTGTACGAGGTGCCAGTCGGTCGGCACCCCGTCGTGCTTCTCCACCGAGTACTCGCACATTGGCGCGACCCAGAGGCGATTGCGCATCGTGACGGCGCGCACCGAGTAGGGGCTGAAGAGGGCGGAAGTCGACATGGTCACCTGTCTGAAATGGTTTGGAGGAAGCGTCGCAGCTCGGCGGCTCCGACGAAGTGGTGGCCGGTGATGCCGAGCGACACTGCGCCGTCGACATTGACCTGCTTATTGTCAATGAAGACCATTTCGGCGCAGGATATTCCGAGCTCCCGGGCCACCTCGAGGTAGATGTCGGCCTCCGGCTTGAGCTTGAGCATCTCTGCGCTCACGAACATGCGCTCGAAGAAGCGGGCGATCGGGGAGTAGCGGAAGGGACTCGCGAAGTCGAAGCCGGCATTGGAGAGGAGCGCGATCCGGGTGCCTCCGGCGTGCAGCTCGGCGATGACGTCGAACACGGCGGGGTCGACACTGATCCATCCCGTGAAATCGGCCACCCACAGTTCGTGGATGCGTGCCTCCGACCAGTCAGCGCCGGTATCGGCCGCCACCAGCATCCAGTAGTCGCGGATGCTGGTGGTGCCGCGGTCGAGGCCGTCGCGGTGGGCCTCGTACGCGACCCGGAAGCGCTGGGGATCGACCCCGGCGAGGGCTTCGAGGGCGGCGCGGGAGGCCTCGCTCGGTGACCGGGAGATGACCTCCCCGTAATCGAAGACGACGACTCGGTTGGGAATGCTCAGGGCTCGCGCGGTATCGGTCACGCCTTCCAAACTATCGTGAGACCCATGAACACTTTCCTGCCGTGGACTGCTCACGACGCCGCCGGCCTCATCGCCGTGCCGGCACCGGATGACGACAAGTACTCCCGCGGGGTGCTCGGCGTGGTCACCGGGTCGGCCGCATACCCCGGGGCGGCGGTGCTCGGAGTGGATGCGGCTCTCCACACCGGCGTGGGAATGGTGCGCTACCTCGGAGACGAGAGGGCGACGACCTTCGTGCTGCAGCGCCGCCCGGAGGCCGTGGCCGCTGCCGGTCGAGTGCAGGCCTGGTTGCTCGGCTCCGGGATGGATGCCGCGCTCCGCGACACCGCCACCGCCGACCGGCTCGCCACGGCGCTCGGTTCCGGGCTTCCCGTCGTGGTGGATGCGGGCGCCCTCGACCTGCTCGATCGTGCGACGGGGCCGACGATCATCACCCCGCACTTCCGTGAGCTCTCCACGGTGCTGGGAGAGCCAACGGAAGACATCGCAC
Source organism: Frigoribacterium sp. UYMn621 (assembly GCF_040549525.1). Classification (NCBI taxonomy): domain Bacteria; kingdom Bacillati; phylum Actinomycetota; class Actinomycetes; order Micrococcales; family Microbacteriaceae; genus Frigoribacterium; species Frigoribacterium sp. UYMn621. The sequence continues at coordinate 15,884 of NZ_JBEPTM010000004.1, forward strand.
GCGACCCTGCGCAGACCGCCGCTCGGTCGGCGCGGAAGCTCGGTGTGACGGTGCTGCTGAAGGGACACAGCACCTACGTCGCCGCACCGGACGGCACGTGCCTGGTCGCCTCCTCCGCCCCGGCCTGGCTCGCGACCGCGGGAGCGGGGGATGCCCTTGGCGGCATCCTCGGCGCCCTCGTCGCCACGCACTCTCGCGAGATCGCCGCGGATCCTTCGCTGCTCGCCCGACTCGGGGCGACGGCCTCGGTCATCCACGGACTGGCGGCGGCCCGGGCGAGCGGCGGAGGCCCACTGACCATTCTCGATCTCATCGGCGCCGTGCCGGGGGTCATCGCCGAACTGCTGGAGAGCTAGCCGGCGAGCCCGGTGAATCGGGAGAGGAAGTCGCGGGTACGCGTCTCCCGGGGGGCTCCGAAAAGCTGGGCCGGTGGTCCCTGCTCGGCGATCACCCCGGAGTCGAGGAAGACGACGTGATGGGCGACATCGCGGGCGAAAGCCATCTCGTGGGTGGCCATGACGATCGTGGTGCCGCTGGCAGCAAGGGTGCGCACCAGTTCGAGCACCTCGCCGACGAGTTCCGGGTCGAGGGCACTGGTTATCTCGTCGAGCAGCAGGAGCTCCGGATCGGTGGCGATGGCGCGCACGATGGCGACGCGCTGCTGTTGCCCGCCCGACAGCCGGTCGGGGTAGGCCCCGGCGCGATCCGCCAGTCCCACCTGGTCGAGCAGCTGCCTCGCCTTCTGCTCGGCGGTCGTCCGCGCCACACCGAGCACCCGGCGGCTCGCGAGGGTCACGTTGTCGAGCACGGTGAGGTGCGGAAAGAGGTTGAACTGCTGGAAGACCATGCCGATGCGCGCACGGATCACATCGGGGCGTGTCTGCGGGCGGCTGATGTCGGTCCCGCGAAGGAAGACCTGGCCGTCATCCACCCGCTCCAACAGGTTGATCGTGCGAAGCAGGGTGGACTTTCCCGATCCGCTCGCTCCGATCAGCGCCACGACCTGGTGGCTCGCCACGGTGAGGTCGACGCCGCGCAACACCTCGGTGTCGCCGAATGCCTTCCAGACGTTGTCGAGGCGCAGCACCTCTTCGCGCAGCGTCGCCGCGTTCTCCGATCGGCTCATACGATCGACCCGGCCTGCTCGCGGGCCCGCATCCTGGCCGTGTACCAGTCGGTGAGGCGGATCATGGGCAGCGCGAGCAGCACGAAGAGCAGCCCCGCGAGCACATAGGGGGTGAAGTTGAAGGATGAGGCGGTCTCGATCTGCGCCGCCCGCACGGCATCGATGGCCCCGAGCACCGAGATGAGCCCCACATCTTTCTGCATGGCCACGAAGTCATTCATGAGCGCCGGCGTGACCTTGCGGATCGCCTGCGGCAGGATCACCAGCCGCATGGTCTGGCCGTGGCTGAGCCCGAGGGACCTCGCGGCGAGCCGCTGGGACGGGTGCACCGACTCGATCCCGGCCCGGAACACCTCAGAGACATAGGCCGAGTAGGTGAGGATGAGCGCGATGGTGCCCCAGAACTCCGCCGGGAACCGGGGGATATCGAGCCTCAACCCCGGGATGCCGAATCCCACGAGATAGAGCACGATGATGAGTGGCAGCCCGCGGAACAGGTCGGTGTATCCGGCCACGAGGGCCCGAACGGGAAAGAAGATCGGTCCGCGCAGTGTGCGAAGGGTCGCGAGGATGATGCTGAGCACCAGCACCCCGATCGCGGCGAAGAACAGCACCCGGATGTTGAGCCAGAGGCCGGTGATCACCCGCGGCCAGGCCTTCGCGAGCACCGCCGGATCGAAGAAGGAGTGCTGCACCCGTTGCCAACCGGGCGTGTTGACGATCGCGATCCAGGCGATCGCGGCGAACACGAGAGTGCTGATCACCGCGATGAGCACCGACCGTGACGTCTGGCGTCGCCGGAAACCTCGACGGTCGAGCTCGACCGCGCTCGGTTCGTGCAGGGCAGTCGTCATCCTTGCAAACTACTTGAGAACGGGGGCGTCCGCCGAACTCGCGAGCCAGGTGGTCGCCAGCTTGTCGAGAGTGCCGTCAGCGCGAAGGGCATCCACGGCGGCGGTGACCTTCGTGGTGAGCGGGCTGCCCTTCGCCAGCACGAGACCGAACTGGTCTCCGGTGCCCGTCTGCTTGGGCAGCTGTCCGATGATCTTGCCGCCGTCGAGCTCCGCACCGGTGAGGTAGAAGGCGGTGGGCAGGTCGACGACAAGCGCGTCGATGGTGCCGCTCTGCAGTGCGAGCTTCGCATCGTCGTTGGAATTGAAGGCCTGGGCTCCGGCGGTGGGCTTGATCTGCTTCTCGATGGCGTCGAAGCTCGTCGTGCCCGTCTGCGCGCCGACGAGGAGGCTCTTCAGGTCGGAGATCGACTTGGCGTTCTCGGCCTTGGAACCCTTGATCGTGATGACGGTCTGCGTGGTCTCGTAGTACGGCGAGGAGAAGTCGACGTCGGCCTTGCGCTCATCCGTGATGGAGAACTGCTGCAGGTTGAAGTCGAAGTCCTTGTCACCCGGCGCGATGGCCTGGTCGAAGGTGGAGCGCACCCAGACGACATCCTTCTTGGCGAACCCGAGCTTGTCGGCGACCGCGTAGGCGACCGCGGACTCGAAGCCCTTGCCTGACTGCGGTGTGTCATCGATGACCCACGGGAAGTAGGCGGGCTGGCCCGTGCCGATGGTGAGCTTTCCGGAGGTGACGTAGCCGGACGATCCGCCCGAGGAGGACGACGAGGAGGGGGATGACGAGGCGCAGGCCGCGAGAGCGGCGACGAGCACCGCGGCTCCGATGGCGGCGACGATTCGGGAGGCAGGGATTCGGGTCATCCCTCGATCATGGCTTACCGTCGAAGCGCGGCATGGCGCGGACTACGAATTGTTACCGGATACCCTTGCCAGCATGATCCCTTCGGCGACGCTGCGTTCGCTCGCGCGCAGTCCGCTGCTGCTCTGGGCGGCATTCATCCTCGCGCACCTGTGGCTCGGAGCACTGAACCTCTACGGTCCCGGTCAGCCCTTCGGCGATGTGACCAGCGTCTACAAGTTCTGGACCGATCAGGCCCTCCTGTCGAACTACTGGGTGGGCATCGACGGCTCGTGGGTCTACCCGATCGTCGCTCTCGTACCCATGTTGATCGCCCGCGTCTTCGGGCCCGAGCTGTTTCCCAGTACCTGGCTTGGCCTGGTGCTGGTGCTCGACCTGCTCGCGCTCGGTATCCTGACCGGCTGGGGACGCACCAGCCGCAACATCGCGGTGGCGTGGTGGTGGGTCGCATTCCTGCTGCTTCTCGGCCCCATCGCGGTCGGACGCATCGACTCGATCACCGTTCCGCTGGCGGTCGTCGGTGTGCTGCTTGTGGCGACTCGTCCGCGAGCCTCGGTCGTGATCCTCACTGTCGCCACCTGGATAAAGGTCTGGCCAGCCGCCCTGCTCGTGTCCATCCTGATCGCGGTGCGCGCGCGCCGGCAGGTGGTGGTCGGTGCGGGGATCACGAGCCTCGTCATCGTTGCGATCGCGCTCTCCCTCGGCGCCGGCGCGAATGTCTTCAGTTTCATCACCCAGCAGTCCGTTCGCGGGCTCCAGGTGGAAGCGCCGATCAGCACCGTCTGGCTGTGGCAGGAGTTCGCCGGAGTGCCGAACACCTTCGTGTATTACGACCAGGGGCTCCTGACCTGGCAGGTACGGGGCCCCGGTGTCGAGGCGGCCAGCATGCTCATCAACCCCCTGATGGCACTCGTGGTGGTTGCCATCACGATCCTCGCCGTGATCGCCGTGCGTAGTCGTGTGGCCGTCGCGGACCTGCTGCCGTCACTGTCGCTCGCCTACGTCGTAGCCCTCATCGCCGTCAACAAGGTCGGTTCGCCGCAGTACATCACCTGGCTCGCCGTGCCCGTGATCCTCGGTCTCGCAGTAAACGCCGTGGGCCGTGGGCGAGTCTTCCGCACCCCGGCGATCCTGGTGCTGGTGCTGGCCGCGCTCACCCAGGCGATCTACCCCTACTTCTACGGCTATCTGCTCAGCCTCGACCCGCTCATGCTCATCGTGATCTCGGCCCGAAACCTGCTGTACTTCGTCCTGCTCGGCTGGGCCGTCGTCTCGATCTGGCGGGCTTCCCGGGCCGCCGAATTCTCGGTGGACCCCGATGACCGACCCACTGTGGATCGACCCGACATCGATCGACCCGTGGCCTGGCTTCCCGCGGTCTGGCCGTTCGGGGTCGAGCACACGAGCACCGAGCCCACGAGCACCGAGCAGCGTGACAGGCTGGACGAGGGCGAGCCGGCCCGGTAGTCGCTTTCGCCATCGATCAGAGGAGATCCCATGCTCGTAGCATTCTCAGTCGCCCCCAGCGGCGCACCGGAGTCGGATGATTCGGTGCACGACGCCGTCGCAGCCGCCGTGCGCGTCGTGCGCGAGTCCGGCCTGCCGAACCACACCGACTCGATGTTCACGACCATCGAGGGCGACTGGGACGAGGTCTTCGCCGTAGTGAAGCGCGCGACCGAGGCCGTCGGCACGTTCGGAACCCGCGTGTCACTGGTGCTGAAGGCCGACATCCGTCCGGGTCACACGGGCGAACTCACCGGCAAGGTGGAGCGCCTCGAGCGCGCGCTCGACGCGCAGGGCTGAGCGCCAGGGTCCGCCATCGCCCTACAGTAGAACCCAGGGAGCGTCGCCGACGCACCCGACGATGCTCGACGGTGAGTCTTCGCACTCCCTCGATCCCCGAACGGCCCGTCACCCCCGTGAAAACCCTGTCTCCCGCCCGGACGCGCCTCGCCCTGCTCGCTCTCGCGCTCGGAGGATTCGGAATCGGATCCACCGAATTCGTCGTGCTCGGCCTGCTGCCCAACATCGCCCACGATCTCCTGCCGCAGCTGTATGCCCGTTCGCCGGAGGTCGCGAACGCGCAGGCCGGTTGGCTCGCCTCCGCCTACGCGCTCGGCGTCGTGGTCGGTGCGCCGACCATCGCCGCGTTCGCCGCGAGGTTCCCGCGCAAGAAGCTGCTGCTCGTGCTCGCCGCCGCGTTCACCCTCGGCACGGTGCTGTCCGCGGTGCTGCCCACCTTCGGGCTCGTGCTCGCGGCGCGGTTTCTGGCGGGGCTGCCCCACGGCGCCTACTTCGGCATCGCGTCATTGGTCGCCGCCTCCCTGATGGGGCCCGGCAAGCGCGGGGCCGGAGTCGCCTACGTTCTGTCGGGGCTCACGATCGCCAATGTGGTCGGTGTGCCCGCTATCACCTTCCTCGGGCAGCAGGCCGGCTGGCGGGTCGCCTACTTCGCCGTCGCCGTGATCTTCGGGCTGACCTTCGTCGCCCTCGCGCTGCTGCTCCCGACACAGCCGGGGGATGCCTCCGCCACGATGAAGCGGGAGCTGAAGGCCTTCGGACGCTCGCAGGTCTGGCTCACGCTGCTCACCGGCGCGATCGGTTTCGGCGGCTTCTTCTGCGTATACACGTTCATCTCGCCGATCTCGACGGATGTCGCGGGACTCGCCCCGATCGTCGTGCCGATCGTGCTCGTCGTGGTGGGCCTCGGGATGACGCTGGGCAATATCATCGGTGGCTGGGCCGCCGACAAGAACGTCGTGCGCGCGATCTACTCGTTCTTCGGCCTCTTCGTCGTGTCGCTCGCCGGGCTCGCCCTCACGGCCCACCTCGTTCCCGGACTCTTCGTCTTCGTCTTCCTGGTCGGTGTGGCGGCCTCGGGTATCTCCCCGGCCATCCAGACCCGTCTCATGGATGTCGCCGGCGACAGCCAGACTCTGGCCGCGGCGGCGAACCACTCGGCCCTCAACATCGGCAACAGCCTCGGCGCGTACCTCGGCGGACTCACGGTGGCAGCGGGGCTCGGCTACATCTCCCCGGTGTGGGTCGGCCTGATGCTCTGCGCGCCGGGACTGGCCCTCGTGACGTGGAGCGTGCTGTTGCAGCGCAGCCGTGGCGGCTCGCTCGCGAGCCGGCGCGAGCATCCGATCGTGCCGCTCGCGGCGGAGTAGCCCGGCTGCTCGTGCCGCGGATCCGGAGATCCGCGCACGGCGCTAGAAGCTGTTCGGCGCGTCCGTCGAGATCAGGATGCCGTCCTGGATCGCGCGCTTGCGCAGCGCCACCTTCGTGCCGACATCGATTCCGGCGACGCGGTACTTCTCGCGGATCCTCTTCAGGTAGCTCTTGGCGGTCTCTTCCGAGATCCCGAGCTGGAAGGCGACGGCCTTCACCGGCTCGCCGCCGCCGTAGAGGGCCATCACCCGGCGCTCCTGCGCGCTCAGCTTGGGGGCGCCGCCGACATCGCCGGCGTTGAGGGCGAGATCCAGTTCGGCGGAGACGAAGGAGTCGCCCTGGGAGGCGGCCCGGATGGCTTCGACGATCATCTCGGCATCCTCGCTCTTCACGAGGTAGCCGAGGGCTCCGGCCGCGAGAGCCTCGCGCACGACGTTCGGCTCCGAGTAGGTGCTCATGAGCACCGTCTTCACCCCGGTCGTCTTGAGCGTCGAGATCTTCAGCGAGATCGGAATGTTGTCTTTGAGGTCGAGGTCGAGAAGCACCACGTCCACGGGGAACTCCGCGTGCGTCAGCAGGTCCGGCCAGGTGGACACCGCGGCGACCATGTTGATGTCGGATGCGGCGTTGCGGATCCATTCGGTGAGCGCACCGAGCAACATCTTGTGGTCATCGACCAGTGCGAGGCGGATTCGATCGTCAGTGGGGGGGACGGAGCTGTCTGGCACGGGGGCCTTCCATTCTGTGGACGCGTCTCTATCGATGCTATTGGTCGGCGGGGTTGGTGACGATGCACTCGATCTCGACACGCAGGCTCGAGTTCTGGGTGGAGTCGAGGAATCTCCCGACTTTGCCGATCGCATCCCAGGTGGCGGGATCCACCCGACTGCGCGGCACGGCGGTTGTGGTGATGACGAGCGGCACCGTGATCGTCTTCGACCCCGGCTCCGGGATGGCGGTCACCGGCCCGATGGTGAGTTGCGCGGTCGGACTCGACTTGCTCTGGTCGCTCACCAGCAGCCAGACCGCCGCGAGCAGGCCGTCGCGCTGTTGCGGAGCGAGCAGGCCGGCGAGACTTCCGCGGTCGGCAAGGGTCACGGACTTTCCCAACTGCTCGGACTCCGTGATCGCGTGATAGAGCCAGGTCTCGCGTCGGCCCTCGATGAGGTGCAGCCTGAGTTCGGTGGCGAGGGATGCCGCGGTGGACGCCGTCTTGGGGGAGAGGGGCAGCTTGGTGCGTCCCGTTGCGACGGACTCGAGGAGTTCCTCGGCGGCGAGGTCGAGCCGCGCGAGTTCTTCCGATGCCAGCATGCCAACGGCGAAGCGCGGCGCGGAGACGGTGCTCTGAACCAGTACCCGGTCGAGTTCCAGCTGCACGATGCGGCGGAAACGCCGCACGATGTAGATTCCGAACACCACCGGCATCACCGCTGTCGCCAGGAGGAGGATCTGGGCGGGAATGTTCTCCGGGGTCAATTTCGTGGTCAGGAGCATTGCCACCAACAGGGTCATTCCGAGAATGGATGCGACCGCGAGCAATTCGCGGCTGCGACGGAGGGTGACGGCGGCGAGCAGCCCGAAACCGGCGGACGCCGCGGCCGTGGCATAGCGACCCACGTCATGAAGAGACCAGATGGCGATGAGATCGAAGGCGACCACGCCGGCCAGGCCGATCAGGAAGGTACCGAACAGCCAGTCGGGCATCTGTTCGCCGCGGGTGGCGATGGTCGTGGCGACGCCGACGAGCGCGAGCGCGTACACCACCCACGCCAGCGCCGCGGGCAGGATGGAGGGATACTCCCCGGCATGGCTCACGAACATGCCGATGCCGTACACGGCCTGGAGGGCGGCGAGAACGCTCGCGCCGACGCCGAGGTAGCCGGTGCCGAGACTGGCCCCGCGCGCGCTGGCCTGGCGCATGGCGCGTCCGGCGGTGGACGTGGCCGGCACCCCGGCACGGTTGCGCTTGCCGAGGATGACCCCGAGGGTGTTCTCTTCCGGGCGGGCGTAGTCGGTCACTTGGGCACCTCGAGCACGACGGTGGTTCCGGCGCCCGGAGAGGAGAACAGTCGCGCGTTGCCGCCGACGTCCTTCAGGCGCGCGACGACGGAGTCTTTGAAGCCGAGCCGAGCCTCATCGATGTCCGAGATATTGAACCCGACGCCGGCATCCGTGACCATGGCCCGCACCGTCGATTCGTCATCGGTGATGGTGACGTGGGCGTCGGTGACCCCGGCGTGCCGGCGCACATTCTCCAGGCACTCCGCGAGCGCGAGGAGGAAGGCGTCGAGAACATCGCTGGGGAGAAGAACCTGGCCGGTGCCGTGCCAGCTGACCTCGAGGCCCATGCGCCCGAAGCGCTGCTTCACCGATTCGAGGGTGGTGCCGAGAGCGGTCTCCTCGACGGGTTCCAGGTTGTAGACACCCGAGGACTGGGGAACGGGAGTCGCTCCGAGCCTCAGTTGGCGCAACAGCCGCGCGTCTTCGCCGGACTGCTGCTGGAGAGCGGATGCCGCGACCCCGACACCGGAGTGGGCGAGGAGGGTGAGGGTGGCGAGCACGGTGTCGTGCAGGAGCCTGGCGCCCTGGCGACGCTGGGCCTCGGTCTCGCTGGCCTGGCGCTCGGCCCGGTGGGCTCGCCCGATGCTGTAGATGCGGCGGGCGGCCCGAGGGATGCTGGCCGAGAGCCAATACCCGAAGACGGCGGCGAGCACCCAGCCGGTCATGATCTGCGCGTCCTGTACCGAGACGGGTCCGGGAATGGCCAGTTCTGCGAGCACGAGGGTGGCGAGGAATGCGACGACCAGCAGGATGATCCGCCCGACGCCGGCCGTGAGGACCACCGCGAACGAGGCGATCGCACCGGCGGCCAGGGGCACGATCGCCGTGCCGAGGGAGCTGCTCGCCTGGTCTTCCCCGGGCAGTTGCACCACGAACAGAATGCCGAGTCCCGACAGGATGCCGAGCACGATCCAGACGAGGGACTGGTTCACGCCGACGCGGTAGAGACTGAACGCGAGCACCACGAACAGCGGGAGGGCGGAGAGCAGCGTCGCCAGTTGCAGCACTCCCGGCACCGAGAAACAGACAAGGGCCACCGCTGTCGAGCCGAGGCCGATGAAGCGGGCGGATCGCTGCAGAAGTCGATCGCGCTCCTTGGCGATGAGTTCCACAGAGCAATAGTCACACATCGACACCCGCCGCGGGGGCGCGACACCGCCGGCGCCGTCACACGCGAGCGACACTCACTCCGGGGTGAGCCAGCCTTCGCGGATGCCGTGGCGTCTCAGCAGGATCTTGGTCCCGAGATCGATGCCGATGTCCCGATACTTGCGCCGAGCGCGTTTGATGTAGGACTTGACCGTCTCTTCGGTCGTTCCCATGTCTCCGGCGACCTCGCGGATGGAACGCCCGGAGGCATAGAGCGTGATCGCGCGAAGTTCCTGCCGTCCGAGCCCGGGATCGAGGGTCCTGCCGTCGCCGGACAGCGCTCCGGCGAGAGGACCGTTCTCGTAACGCTGGCCCGCGGCGGCGGATTGGATCGCGCGCACCAGTTCATCGGCCGACTCGGTCTTCGGCACGAAGCCGAGTGCGCCCGCCCTGATCGCGCCATGGATGGAGGAGGACTCCGCGTGGCGACTCATGACGATGGTGCTGGAGCCGGCGGCGTTGAGGGCCCGCACCTTCGCGCCGATCGAGACGTTGTCGTCGAGGTTGAGGTCGAGCACGACCACGTCGACGGGGAACTCGGGGTGCGCCAATAGCCCCGACCAGCTGGACTCGCCGATGGCGACATGGATGCCATGACGGCGCGAATGCAGGTGCGCGACGAGTCCGTCCACCACGAGCTGGTGATCATCGACGATCGCAACTCGGATGAGGGCAGACTTCTCTCGCTTGTGAATCACTTCGACCGGCTTTCCCCCGTGGCAGGTGCAAGCTCGGGTGCTGGCACAGACCACTCTGTACACCCAGCATAGTCAAACTGACAGTCGCTCGGGTGCCGGGGGGTACCCCCAAAACGGCCCTGTCACTGCCCAGGAGGGGGCTAAGACTCGAGCAATCGGATGAGCTCCGGGCCCACCAGTGCGTCTTCGATGAGGAATCCGTCGTGACCGAACTCGGAGTGGATGACCACGGCCCGGCCGCCGTCGATGTTGCCGGAGACTCCGGCGGCGATGGTGACCTGGTCGGCGAGGGGGAACAGCCTGTCGCTGTCGATTCCGAGCACGACGTTCTTCGCGGTCACGCGGGACAGGGCGGCCGCCACACCGCCACGGTCCCGACCGATGTCGTGCGAGTTCATCGCCTGCACGAGCAGCACATAGCTGTTGGCATCGAAACGCCGGGTGAACTTGTTGCCGTGGAAGTCGAGGTAGCTCTCCACCGCGAACTTGCCCTCGGCGCCGAGGGGGCTCACGCTCGACTGCCAACTGCGTTCGAACCGGTCGTTGAGCTCGGTGGGAGAGCGGTAGTTGAGGAGGGCCATCCGGCGGGCGAGGGAGAGCCCGCGATAGGGCCCCTCGCCATCCGCACACTCGTAGTAGTCGCCGTCGGCGTACTTCGAATCCATGGTTATCGCTTCGATCTGCACCGAATTGAGCGCGATCTGGTCGGCGCTCGAGATGGTCGGCGCGGCGATGATCGCCACACGATCGAGGCGATCGGGATGTCCGATGGCCCATTCGAGGGCCTGCATGCCTCCCATGGACCCTCCGATCACGGCCGCCCAGCGCTCGATGCCGATCGCATCGGAGAGAGCGACCTGCGCCGAGACCTGGTCGCGGATGGTGAGGTAGGGAAACCGAGCTCCCCACTCGCGCCCGTCGGGGGCGAGGGATGCGGGGCCGGTGCTGCCCTGGCAGCCGCCGAGCATGTTCGGAGCCACGACGAACCAGCGATCCGTGTCGACGGCCTTGCCCGGTCCGATGATGCCTGACCACCATCCGGCGGTCGGATGTCCCGGTGCCGCGGCCCCGACCACGTGGCTGTCGCCGGTGAGTGCGTGCAGCACCAGGACGGCGTTACTGCGGTCGGCGTCGAGTTCGCCCCAGGTCTCGTACGCGATGCGGCCGGAGGGGATGCCGCCGCCGCGCTCGAACTGCTGGGCACCGATGGAGACGAAGAGGCGGTCGCCGGGGTTGTCGCCCTCTCGCCATGCTCCGGTGGCCGGTGGCTTGCCGATCATCGCCCGCGTGTTCGCCTCGGTGACGAAGCTCGATGGGACCGTGTCCTCGGAAGTCTGCCAATCCATGTCTCAGCAAGTATCGCAAGTTCTGCCGGGGGAACGACCTTTGTTACGGTTCGGCCGCGGAAGAGGGCGGTCGAGAGGAGTGCCGCAGCACGCCACTCGACCGCCGCCATCGTTACGCGCTCTGCGCCGCCTTCGTGACGGCGCGAGCCGCCGCGAGTCCCGCGGAGAGGTCGGCGATGATGTCGTCGATGTTCTCGAGGCCGACCGAGAGCCGCACGAGGCCGGGCGTGACGCCAGAGGTGAGCTGCTGCTCAGGGGTGAGCTGCGAGTGGGTGGTCGACGCCGGGTGGATGATCAGGCTGCGCACGTCTCCGATGTTGGCGAGGTGGCTGAACAGGGTGACGCTGTCGACCAGGGCGGCTCCGGCATCCACTCCGCCCTTGAGCTCGAACGACAGCACCGCCCCGACGCCCAGGGGGGCGTATTCGTTGGCCGTGGCGTACCAGGGGCTCGACGGCAGTCCCGAGTAGTTGACCGAGGCGACGTCGTCGTGGTTGTCGAGCCATTCGGCCACCGCCTGCGCGTTCTGCACGTGACGCTCGATGCGCAGGCTCAGGGTCTCGATGCCCTGGATGAGCTGCCACGCGCTCGCCGGAGCGATGGCGGAGCCGAGGTCGCGCAGAAGCTGCACGCGGGCCTTGATGATGTAGGCGATGCCATCGCCGAGCACCGTGGTGTAGCTCGCGCCGTGGTAGGACGGGTCCGGCTCGGTGAGGCCCGGGAACTTCTCCACGTTCTTGGACCACTCGAACTTTCCTCCGTCGACGATGATTCCGCCGATGACGGTGCCGTGACCGCCGAGGAACTTGGTCGCGGAGTGCACGACGATGTCGGCCCCGTGCTCGAACGGACGGATCAGGTACGGCGTCGCGATCGTGTTGTCGACGATGAGGGGAACGCCGTTCTCGTGCGCGACATCCGCGACCTTCTTGATGTCGAGGATGTTGATCTTCGGGTTTCCGATGGTCTCGGCGAAGAACAGCTTGGTGTTCGGGCGAACGGCGGCAGCCCATTCTGCGGCGTCGTCCTGATCCTCGACGAAGGTCGTCTCGATGCCGAGCTTCTTCAGGGTGTACTTGAAGAGGTTGTAGGTTCCGCCGTAGATCGAGGATGACGAGACGATGTGGTCGCCCGCCTCGGCGATGTTGAGCACGGCGATGGTCTCCGCGGCCTGGCCGGAGGAGACGAGCAGGGCGGCGGTGCCCCCCTCGAGAGCCGCGACGCGCTCCTCGACGACGTTCTGGGTCGGGTTCTGGATGCGCGTGTAGATGTTGCCGAACTCCGCGAGGGCGAACAGGTTCTTGGCGTGCTCGGCGCTGTTGAAGACGTAGGAGGTGGTCTGGTAGATCGGAGTCGCGCGAGCATTGGTCACGGGATCGGGTGCCGCACCCGTGTGGATCTGCTTGGTCTCGAACTTCCAGTCGGCCGCGTTGTCGCTCATGGGTCTCTCCTCAAAGTAGTGCGGGCAGGGTGATCGCTCGCACAGGCGAGCCTAGGCAGGGCTCCGGCGGGGATCAATGGCGCGTGACTTCCGGCGTAATAGTGCGCGAGCACCACATTGACACATGCGACTACTTTTGCGAGAGTACTCCAGTGTCATCCATCCGCCTCTTCGTGCTCGGCTCGCTCGCCGATCGTGGAGCGATGCACGGCCACGCGCTGCGCCTGCTGGCCGAGCAGGAGCACATCGACGAGTGGACCGACTTCACGGTCGGGGCGGTCTACGGGGTGCTCAAGCGCCTCGCCACGGAGGGCCTCATCGAGGTGGTGCGCACCGAGCGGGAGGGAAACTACCCCGAACGCCAGGTCTACGACGTCACGCCCGCCGGTTCCCTGGCCCTCGACGGCTTGCGGCGAGAGGGTCTCGAGTTCTTCGAACTGCATCCGGATGCGTTCGATCTCGCGCTCTCGCGTCTCGATCCCGATCGCCTCGATGAGCTCGAGGGCATCATCAGTACCCGCATCGCGGCTCTCGAGCGTCTGCTCGAGGACACCGCAGCACACCACAAGCAGGTCGACCAGTACCTGTGGAAATCCGAGCAGTGGGCGATGAGCCACCAGCTCGCCAAACTCCAGGGCGAAATCGCCTGGCACCATCGCCTTCTCGTGGCGCTGCCCGAGATCATCTCTGACGAACTGACCAAGAGGTCCGCGAAAGGACTCAAACAATGACCGAAACATCCGAGGCGACAGCCAACCGACCACCGTCCTGGGTCGCGCCGCGCGGAGTGACCGATAAGCGCGCCTGGGGATCCCTCGCGGTGCTGCTCATCGGGCTCTTCATGTCGCTCCTCGACACCACCATCGTGAATGTCGCCCTCCCCACCATCCGGGACAGCATCAACGCCAACGAGGCGACGCTGGCCTGGATCATCTCCGGCTATGCCCTCGCGTTCGGCCTGGTGCTGATCCCGGCGGGTCGAATCGGCGACCGGTACGGGCACAAATGGGTGTTCTTCACGGGTCTCGCGGTCTTCACGGTGGCGAGCCTGTTCGCCGGACTCGCCCAGAACTCCACCGAACTGATCGTCGCCCGGGTGCTCCAGGGGGCGGGCGGCGGTATCTTCTTCCCGCCGGTCACCGCGTTCATCCAGCTGCTCTTCCCACCGATGAAGCGAGGCAAGGCCTTCGCAATCCTCGGCGCCGTGCTGGGTGTCTCGTCCGCGCTCGGCCCGGTGGTCGGCGGTCTGCTGATCCAGGCCCTCGGTACATCCACCGGATGGCGCTACATCTTCTTCGTGAACCTTCCGATCGGTGTCGTCGCGCTGGTCGCCGCGGTGATCGTGCTTCCGAAGCTGGTCGCGGGGGAGAAGGCGTCGATGGACATCATCGGCCTTCTGCTTCTGGCCGGCGGTCTCGTCGCGATCCTTGTTCCGCTGATCCAGGGGCAGGATGAGGGGTGGCCGCTCTGGACATACCTCTCGCTGGTCGGGGGCGCGATTCTGATCGTGCTGTTCGCGCTGTGGGAGCTGAGGCTCGCTCGCCGCGGGTCGTCGCCCCTGGTTCCGCCGCATCTCTTCTCGCACCCCGCTTTCACCGGGGGCACCATCCTCGCGCTGGTGTATTTCGCTGCATTCACCAGCATCTTCTTCACGATCTCGCTGCTCTGGCAGGCGGGACTCGGCCACACCGCGCTCGAGTCCGGCCTCGTGTCCATTCCGTTTGCCGTTGCCAACATCGTCGGAGCGTCTCAGAGTGACCGCGTCGCCCAGAAGCTCGGACGCAACGTGCTGGTGCTCGGTGCCGCCCTGGTGGCCGTCGGCCTCATCGCCCTGTGGATCATCTTCCTCACGGTGAAGCCCACGGACCTGACCAACTGGATTCTGCTCGGCCCGCTCGCCATCGCCGGATTCGGCAACGGTTTCTTCATCGCGCCGAACTCCCGATTCATCGTGGCGACTGTCGACCGCACCGAGGCGGGAGCCGCGAGCGGGGTCATCGGCACGATGCAGCGCATCGGAAGCGCGATCGGCATCGCCGTGGTGTCGAGCGTTCTGTTCGGGGTGGCGAATCTCTCCGGGCTCAAGACGGAGGTCGCCGACAAGGTGGCCAAGGCGCTACCGGAGGCGATGAAGAGCGGGGACTACGCGACTCCCGCGGCTGCGGCGAAAGCGCTCGGCTCCCAGATCTCCCAGTCGAGTCTCGCAACCCACTTCGGGGATGCGGCGACCGCATCGATGCTGGTGAGTGCGATCTTCGCGATCGTCGCCCTCGCGCTCGTCTTCACCCTGCCGAAGCGGGTCAACCTGCACTGAGCCTGCACTGAGCCGGCACTGAGTCGGCGCCGTGCCGCGGCCGTCACCGGTCCCGGGTCGAGCCGGTCGGATCCTTTCGCGAGGGTCCGGCCGGCTTTCTCTCTTTTCCGGTGTCGAGTTCGATGAACAACCAGCGCGGCTTCGGCTCGATGATCGGCCGGAAGATGCGGCGAATGAGAGGGCTCGCGAGGGCGATCGAGATCGCGATGCCGGCGAGGATCATGGCGACGAGCAGCAGGTCGGGCGTCGGATCGTTCGTGAGGATCCCCGTCTCGCGCAGGGGATAGAGGATGAAACTGTGCAGCAGGTACACGTACATGGTCGCCTGGCCGAAGCCGGTGATCCAGGTCTCCGAGCGGGGCACCAGCACGAAGAAGGCGGCGCTCAGAACCGTCGCGAGCAGCAGGAATGCCAGCCGTACCAGCCCGGCCCACCAGTCGGTTTGGCCCAGTCCGTCGTACGAGTCGTCGTAGAAGAGCCAGTGCACGTCGATCGACTTCCAGAAATCGAGGAAGAGCACGAGTGAGGCCGCCCACGCGGCGAAGACCGCGATAGCGAGCCCGCGGATGAGCCAGGTCTGCCGCTCGAGCACATGCCACTTCTCCACGAGCTTCCACTGGCGCAATTGCCAGCCGAGCACGAAGAACGGCAGGATGCCGATGGCCCGCGAGAGCGAGAAGGTGCTGTCGACGTTGCTGAAGTACCCGACTCCGATGGAGAACAGCACAGACCAGAGCAACGGCCAGCGCAGCAGCACGAGGTACGGCAGCACGAGCCGGAACACCCCGAGGGCGAGCAGGAACCACAGCGTCCAGTGGGGTGTGGTGGGGTTGGCGCTCGTCCGGCCCTCCACCAGGTACTGCACGACGGTCCAGATCGTCTGCATGATGACGTACGGCAGCAGGATGTCGGTGATCAGGCGTTTCATCTGCCGGGAACTCGGCGGGGCAGCGTTCGAAAAGTAGCCGCTGATCAGGGCGAATGCCGGCATGTGAAAGGCGTAGATGAACAGGTAGACCACGAGAGCGTGATCGTTGTGGGCGGTGAGCCGCTGCACCCCGTGCCCGACCACGACGAGGGCGACGCAGGCGAACCTCCCGTTGTCCCACAGCGGAACCCGCTGCTTTCGTGGGGCACTTGCGGTGGCGGTGCTCGTCATGCGAACACCATAGCCGCGCTACGGTTGGGGAGGGGCAGACGAGGGAGAGCAGTGACGTCACGACGCGTGGTGGTAACCGGTGCGAGTTCGGGAATCGGAGCGGCGACGGTACGCCTGTTCCGCGCCCGCGGTTGGGATGTGGTGGGCGTCGCCCGCCGAACCGATCGTCTCGAGGCGCTCGCCGCGGAGACCGGAGCCGACATCTTCACCGCCGACGTCACCGACCAGGCGCAGGTCGACGCCCTCCGGGAGTTCCTCGCGGACCTCGGCCCGGTGCACGCGCTCGTCAACAACGCGGGTGGCGCCTTCGGCATGGCCTCGGTCGAAGACAGCGATGCCGAGGACTGGGTGCGCATGTTCGACGTGAACGTGGTGGCCGTCAAGCGGGTCACGAGCGCGCTGCTTCCGCTGTTGCGGGCCGCGGCCGCGCTACCGGATGCCACGGGAGTCGCGCATGCGGACATCCTCACCGTCACGTCCATCGCCGGCCACATCGCCTACGAGGGGGGCGGCGGATACAACGCCGCGAAATTCGCCGCGCACGCCCTGGTCGGAGTGCTGCGGCTCGAACTCGCCGGCGAGCCGATCCGGGTGCTCGAGGTCGCTCCGGGCATGGTGAAGACCGACGAGTTCTCGCTCGTGCGCTTCGCGGGAGACCAGGCCAGGGCCGATGCGGTCTACGACAACGTGACGAACCCCCTGCATGCCGAAGACATCGCGGAGGCGATCGTGCACGCGATCGAACTTCCCGGATTCGTGAACCTCGACCTCGTGACGATCAAGCCGGTGGCACAGGCGGCCCCTCACAAGGTGATCAGGGGAGCTCTCGCACCGAAGGCCTAGTGCTCGACGCCACCTCGTCGGCCACATCCGCGAAGGCGAGCTTCGGAACGAAGAAGAGCAGAACGGCGGCCACCAGGGCGCCGACGCCGCAGATGATCCACACGGTGAGATAGCCGCTGAGGCTCGAGGCCGTGGACGTTGCCGCGGTGAGCACGCCCATGGCGAGCACGATCCCGAAGATCGCCGAGGCGAACGACCCGCCGATCGTCTTGGTCGTGTTGGTGAGCGCGGCAGCGATGCCGGTCTGCCCGCGAGGTGCCGCCGCGGCGGCGGCCGCCGGCATCGCGCCGACCAGCGCTCCCGATCCGATGCCGGCGATGAACATGTTGAGGAACACCTGCCAGGTCTCCAGGTGGAACGGCACGAACAACAGGTACCCGGTGGCGACGAGGAAGGCGGCGATGATGAGGGCCACCCGCGGAGAAAGCCAGCGAGACACGAGCGGAAAGAGCAGCGCACCCCCGATCATCGAGATGAGATAGACCCCGATGAGGGTGGAGCGGTCGCCGGAGTCGAGTCCGAGGCCGTAGCCGTTCGCCCGGTCAGTGCCGGCGTACGCACTGAGGGGGGCCTGCGCCCCGAGCAGGCTGATGCCGATGAGACCGGCGGTGAGCTGCACCGGCCACATGTTCGGTTGCCGAAGCACTCGCAGGTCGATCGCCGGGTCATCCTGCTTCAGCTCGTAGAGCCCGAACGGCACGAACACCAGCAGTCCGAGCACGATGAGGATGTACACCCACCACGCCTCGAGCCCGTTGAGCCGCAGGAAGGTGAGGCCGGAGGTGATCAGGAGCAGCCCGATGGTGAGCAGGCTGAAGCCGACGACATCGAGTCGTCGCCCGGGAAGCGGAGTCGACTCCGGCACACCGAAAAGCACCGCGAAGAAGACGAGGGTGACGGCGATCGCCGGGATGGCGAGAGTGAGCGGCACGTTGTTTCCGAACCATCCGAAAACCCGTCCCCCCAGCAGGGCGCCGACGATCGCACCGGCCTCGAGCGCGACGACGAGGAAGCCGGCCGCGCGCCGGGTCTGCGACGCGCCCCTGCCGGTGCGGCGGCCACGGTCGAAGATGAGTGCCACTTCCAGCGGAAGCCAGACGACGTAGAAGCCCTGCAGTGCCCACGCGATGAGGAAGGTGGTGAAGTTGTCGGCGAAGACGAGGGCCCAGCTCGCCCCGGCCGTGAGCACCGTCGAGACGAGCAGGATGCGCTTGTGCCCGAACATGTCGCCCAGTTTCGCCAGGATCGGCACGACGAGCGCGGAGAGCAGCAGCTGTGCCGCTTCGAACCAGTTGAAATCGGCATCCCGGATCTGGAGGTACTTCACCAGGTCGCTGATCAGAGGCACGTAGTAGCCCTGCAGGATGCCGCTCACGATCTCGACCAGGAACAGGTAGCCGATCAGGCCGAAGGTGATCGCCCCGGCCTTCGCACGCACTGTTGTCATGATCGGATGCTAGTGGTCGACCCGGGGCGGCAAGAAGCACACCGCGCGTTCTCGGGAGTACCGGGCAGCCGCTAGCGTGAAGCTATGACAATCGATGAGGAGCACACCCCGGATCGCGAGGTCCTGGGCTGGGACGAGTTTGGCGAGGCGAGTCGGGAGCTGGCGGCCCAGGTGCACGGGAGCGGATTCGTGCCCGACATGGTCGTGGCCATCGCCCGAGGAGGCCTGCTGCTCGCCGGATCGGTCGCCTACGCGCTCGACGTGAAGAGCTGCGGCGCCATTAACGTCGAGTTCTACACCGGGGTGGACCTGCGCCTCGCCGAGCCGGTGTTGCTGTCACCGATGCTCGACACACCCTCCGTCTCCGGGCAGAAGGTGCTGCTGGTCGACGACGTTTCGGACTCCGGCCGCACCCTCGCGATGGTGCTCGAGCTGCTCCTCAAGGCGGGGGCGGATGTGCGCAGCCTCTGTCTCTACTCCAAGCCGCAGACCGTGCTCGAGCCCGACTTCGTCTGGCGCAGGACATCCAAGTGGATCGCCTTCCCCTGGTCGTCCCTCCCCCCGGTCACCGTGTGACCGACGCCAGAGACGCGGAGTCGACTCCCTCGGTTCTGACCCGCTCGATCGACCCGGAATGGGCGAGTGCGCTCCGGCCGGTGTCGGGGTTGATCTCGAAGCTCCAGGAATTCCTCGACGGCGAGGTCGCGGCCGGTCGCGGATACCTCCCCGCAGAGGAGAACGTCTTCCGGGCATTCGCCGCCCCGCTTTCGCGGGTGCGGGTGCTCATCGTCGGGCAGGATCCGTATCCGGGGCTCGGGCATCCGATCGGGCTCTCCTTCGCCGTCGACCGGGCCGTGCGGCCGATTCCGCGGAGCCTCTGGAACATCTATAAGGAGCTGCGGAGCGACGTCGGGGTCACGCCCCCACCGCACGGAGACCTGAGCGCGTGGTCGCACCAGGGGGTCATGCTGCTCAACCGCGTGCTGACCGTCGAGCCGGGCAAGTCCGGCTCGCACCGTCGCAAGGGATGGGAGACCGTGACGGCGACGGCCATCCATGCGCTCGCCGATCGCGGCGGCCCGCTCGTGGCGATCCTGTGGGGAAAGGATGCCGTCGCCCTCGAGCCGATGCTCGGCTCGGTGCCGGTGATCAAGTCCGTGCATCCGAGCCCCCTGTCGGCCGGGGGAGGCTTCTTCGGCTCGCACCCCTTCAGCCGGGCAAACGCCTCGCTCGTGTCTCAGGGTGGGTCACCCATCGACTGGACGATCCCGGCGTAAGCTCGGTTCATGCTCGAGGAGGAATACCAGGCCACCCACCGTCCGCTGGAGGCGCAGCGCAACCTGCCCCCGCTCGAGGTGCCCTTCGAATATTCGATTCGGGATGCGCGACTCGAAGACATGCCGGACGTGCGGGAGATCTACAACCACTACGTGGCCAACTCGACTGTCACCTTCGATGAGACTCCGCTCACCCTTCGGGCGACCCGCTCCAAGTTCCAGCACCTGCAGAAGCTGGGCATGCCCTACCTCGTGGCCGAGAGCCCGAGCCAGCAGATCCTCGGCTACGCCTATGTCTACCCGTGGAAGGAGAAGGCGGCCTACCGCTACACCGTGGAGAACTCGATCTACCTGCGCGCGGCATCGACCGGCAAGGGGCTCGGCAAGGTGCTGATGGGCGAGTTGATCAGCCGTTCGAAGCAGGCCGGGCTCAAGGAGATCATCGCCGTCATCGCCGATCGCGGTGCCGAGGCCTCGATCAAGATGCACCAGGACTTCGGCTTCAAGGAGATCGGGCGCATGGGCAAGGTCGGCTTCAAGTTCGAGCGTTGGCTCGGCACGGTGCTCATGCAGAAATCGCTCAAGTAACGGCAGACTGAAGGATGTCGCGTAGCGATGCTTCCACCTCCGCGACCGACTCCGGCTCGCCGCGCCAGAGCATCCTCAGGATGAGCCCGTCGATGGCGAGTGCGACCACCCGGGCGCGACGGGGATCGGGCACCACGGGATTGATCGCCTCCTCCAGCGAGCGGTACCAGATGTCTGCCGCCTCCCTCAGGCCGTCGCGGCGCATGGCGAGGAAGAGGAGTTCGTACTGCGCGATGGCGGAGGCCCGGGAGCCGTACACCCACTCCCGCAGCACGGCCGCGGCATCGGCGAGGGATCCGCTCTCCAGGTGCGCAAACAGCTCGACCTGCTGCCGGGTGACCCGCAGCAGGGCGCTCACGAGCAGGTCGTCGATGCTGGCGAAGTAGTAGGTCGCCGCGGCAAGCGGCACACCTGCCTCGGCGGCCACGGCACGATGCGTGACCGCGCCCGGTCCGCCGTCCTCGAGCACCCGGATCACAGCATCCTGCAGCGCAGTGCGCCTCGCTTCGCCCTTGGCTGTCGTGGTCACGGCGTCAGTGCTTCCCGCCGAGCTCGAGCATCGTGACGCCGCCGATCACGAGCACCATTCCGGCGATCTGCACGAGAGTGAGAGGCTCCGTGAAGAACAGCCAGCTGATCACGACCACCAGCACGACTCCCACGCCGGCCCAGATCGCATAGGCGATTCCGAGCGGCACCCCCTTGGTGAGCGACTGGGAGAGCATGGCGAAGGCGGCGATGTAGCCCACTGTCACTATCGCGTAGGGCACGATCTTGTTCGTGCCATTCCCGGTGGCGAACTTGAGGGCCGTTGTCGCGATCACTTCCGCCACGATCGCACCGGCGAGGAAGAGGTATCCCATGCTGTACTCCTAAGATTGGTACAAATGTACCAGAATACCGAAGGGGGTGATCCCCGGTGCGGATGCGTCGCCGCGCGGGCGCTACAGTCGGGGGATGCCCGAAGCGCCTCGCAGCCGCCCCGAGAGCTACCTCGTGCTCCACACCCTGAGCGGTCATCTGCGCGCACGGCCCGCGGCGGTCTTCGCGGCACTCGACGCCCGCTTCCGCCCGAGCGAATCCTCCGACAGCCTCTACCTCGCTGATCCCTCAGCGTTCCTCATCGTGTCCCAGGGCGGCTGGTGGTACCGCGGGGAGTATCGGGTGGTCCCGGATGAACGCGGATCGCATGTCGAGCACGTCATGTTGAACGTGGCACAGACCGCTCGCTCGCTCGGGCGCTTCACCGGGCGTCGGGTCGTGGCTGACGCCCCCGCCGCCTTCGAGACCCTCCTGCGCCAGCTCCGACTCGAGCTCGAATAGCGCACCGCCCGACCAGCCGACTCAGCCCTTCGCGCGCTGTCCCTTCGTGCAGGTTGCCTGCGCGGCCGTCTGCCCGGTCGCGCTGCTCGGCAGGGCGACTCCCGGCGCGCCCGTCGCTGCGCCGCTCGCCGGCGTGGAGGGAGCCGTCGTCGCCGAAGGATCGGTCGTCGTGCCGTCTCCGGTCTTGCCGGTGAGCGAGACCGGCTGGTCACTCTTCAACGCGGTGAACAGCACCTGGGCCGCGCTGCGGATCGGCAGCACCCCGTTCTGGCCGGCCGCCGAACCATAGCTGCCGGGGTACTGCACGAAGACCACCTTGTCGAAGCTGATGTCCTTGACCGCGAGGGCCATGCTCACCAGGGTCGTCAGGTTGTTCAGCGAATCGGAGCGGGTGGTGTTGTCGATCACGGCCTTGGCGAGCGCGTAATCCTTCACCGGGTTGCCGAGGGTCTCCGGTGTCTTGATCTTGCGCACGAGAGCGGAGAGGAAGAGCTGCTGGTTGCTGATGCGGGCGAGGTCGCTCCCGTCTCCGACGCCGTAGCGCACCCGGAGGAACTGCACGGCATCCTGGCCGACGAGTGTTCGCTGGCCGGCATCCAGGTCGAAGTGGATCTGCTCGTCATGGATCGCCTTGGCGATGCAGACAGTGACCCCTCCGACGGCATTGGAGAGCCCGACCACTCCCTGGAACTCGGTGAGGGCCGCGTAGGGGATCGTGAGGCCCGTGAGATTCTCGACGGTCTTCACGATGCAGGGCAACCCGCCGTAGGTGAGCGCGACGTTGATCTTGTTGGTCTGGGCCGGAAAGTTGCCGCCCTTGGGATTCGGGCAGGACGCTATCGGCACAATGAGGTCGCGGGGGAAGCTCACCACTGTCGCGTTGCTGTGGTCGGCGGAGACATGAAGGAGCATGGTCACGTCATTGAGGTGCTCCCCGCGCTTGCCGTAGGTGCCGACATCCCCGCCGCCGCTGTCGCTCGCGGCGACAAGCACGTTGATGCCTCCCTCGAAACTTCCGATATCCGGCGGGGGTCCCTCGGTCTGGCCGATGAGCTTCACTCCCGGTTTCACGCTCTTCGCGACGTCGTAGACCGCGAAGCCGGCGACGGCCCCGGCGCTGACGAGCACCACAGCGAGCGCGGAAGCGATGAAGCCAAGCACCGTCACCGCGGGGCGGGAGCGCGGCAGTCGGCCGTGGCGGGCGACGGGAGGCATGCGGGAGCTTGGCATAGCACCAGACCCTAGCCGACGACCTAGGCTCGAAGGGTGTTCGAACTCCACCACCTCAGTGCCCAGGAGCAGTGGGACTGGTTGCAGCGCGGCGAGGTCACACCCGTCGAGCTCACCCGGCACTACCTCGACCGCATCGAACGGCTCGACGGCCATCTCGGCGCCTTCGTCACGGTGACGGCGGAGGCCGCCCTCCAGCGCGCGGATTCCCTCGCGTCCCAGGTGCCCAAGACCGCACCGCTCTGGGGGCTGCCGCTCGGAGACAAGGACCTCGTCAACCGGGCGGGGGTCCGCACCGGCTACGGATCACGACTCATGCGAGACTTCGTGCCCGAGAACTCGGATCCCATCGTCGAGGTGCTGGATGCCGCGGGCGCGGTGAGCCTCGGCAAGACCAGCGCCCCGGAGTTCGGCCTCCCCTCCTACACCGAGAGTCTCGTCGCTCCGCCCGCGCGCACGCCGTGGAACACCGCCCTCGGGGCGGGCGGCTCCAGTGGGGGAGCCGCCGTGGCGGTCGCGGCCGGACTCTTGCCCTTCGCGCCCGGTTCTGACGGCGGCGGCTCTGTTCGCATTCCCGCGGCGGCATGCGGCCTGGTCGGCCTCAAACCCTCCCGCGGTCTCGTGCCAAGCGGCACGGGGCTGAGCTCCCTCGGTGGCCTTGTCGTTCCGGGCCCGCTGGCGCGCACGGTGGCGGATGCCGCGATGCTGCTCGATGCCCTCATCGAGGGCGGCGACTATCCCTTCACCGTTCGGGCGCCCCGCTGGGACGGCGGAGCACTGCTCAACGCCGCGGTGCGCGGTGAGGGTCGGTTCCAGCTCGGCGTGATGACGACCTCGCCGTGGGACGATGCCTACGACATCGAGATCGCGCCAGAAGCATCCGCCGCCCTCTCCCTCGCCCTGTCTGAGCTCGACGCGGTCGGGCACGGCATCGAGGAGTTCGCTCTCGAACCGGACGAGTCCTACGCTCCGAACTTCCGAACGATCTGGCAGGCCGGTGCCGCGGGCATCCCCGCGGAGGGAGAGCAGCTCGAGCTTCTCGAGCCGCTCACGAAGTGGCTGGTGCTGAGGGGAAGGCAGGTGACGGCCCGGGAGTTGTCGAGCGCGCTCGGTGCTCTCGTCGAGTTCGAGCGGTCGATCATCCGTCAGTTCCGCCGGTTCGACGCGGTCGTCACCCCCAGCCTGGCGATGACGCCCCGCCCGGTCGGCTGGTACGACGCGGAGGATGCGGAGCGCAATTTCGCCCAGCAGGTGCAGTACACGCCCTTCACGTCGTTCGCGAATGTCACCGGGCTGCCCGCGATCACCCTGCCCGTCGCGCAGACCGCCGAGGGGCTTCCGATGGGGGTGCAGCTCGTCGGACGGCCGGGCGGTGAGCATGTGTTGCTGGCCATCGGCGCGCAACTCGAACGTCGCCTGCAGTGGCAGCGGCGGCATCCGCCACAGTGGTGACGGGCCGGGGGATCGTTGCTCTGGAGCTTCGAGCGGGCACCCGGAGCGTCGCTGCTCGGGCCAGTTTGTATCGAGTCGGGAGTTGTTGCGGCGTGAGTCGCGGGGAAACCGCAACAACTCCCGAGTCGATGCCGCGCGGGGACCCGTCCGAATTCGAGTCGGGGGTTATTGCGATCTGTGTCGGTTTCAACTCTCAACTACCCCCGAGTCGATTTTTGCGGCGATGCTCGGCGCTGCGACATCGGTCAGGCGGAGTGCGCGTTTCTTGCCCGGGATCCGCGTCGTCCCTATCCTTGGCGCATCACGGAGAACCCAGCCGGCGCACCCTGAAGGCCCGATCCGGCACACATCGCCAGAGAGCAGCTCGAGGCGGGGCATCCGGGGATAGGTAACGCTCATGAGAGCTTCACTTCGTACTGCCGCTGCCGCGGCACTGGCGGTCACCGCCGTCGTGCTCGGCGCCGGTCTGGCCCACTCCTCGCAAGCGGCGACTGTCGCCCTTCCGCCGGTCAACGGCCAGTTTGACTACCAGATCGGTGGCGCCTACACGCCGGCGTCATCGGTATCGATCGTCGATCGCGACCGCGGTGCGAGCCCGGTCGTCGGCAAGTACAACATCTGTTACGTCAACGCGTTCCAGACCCAGCCCGATGAGGCCTCGTTCTGGACCTCGAACCACAGCAACCTGCTCGTGAAGCGTGCCAACGGCGCCAACCTCACGGATCCAGACTGGCCGGGCGAGTTCATCCTCGATACCTCGACCGCGGCAAAGCGCACCAGCATCGCGGCCATCGTGAACGGCTGGATCGATGGCTGCAAGGCGAAGGGCTTCCGGGCCATCGAGCCCGACAACCTCGACTCCTGGACCCGGTCCCTGAACAAACTGACCAAGTCCGGCAACGTGGCCTATGCGACGCTGCTCGCGACCCACGCCCACTCCATCGGCCTCGCCATCGCCCAGAAGAACACGTCTGAGCTCGGCACCACCGGCAAGACCTCGGTCGGTTTCGACTTCGCCATCGCCGAGGAGTGCCAGGTCTACTCCGAGTGCGGCAGCTACACGGGGCCCTACGGTAACCACGTCATCGAGATCGAGTACACGGACAACGCCCGCAGCGCCTACACGAAAGCCTGCGCGGCCCAGGGCAAGTCCATCTCGGTGATCCTGCGCGACCGCGATGTGGTGGCGAAGGGACAGTCGGCCTACCGCTACGAGTACTGTTAGCGAGGGGCCGCGCGGGTGCCCCGCGAGGGGCCCAAGGGTGACCCGATGGCTTCCCGGGATCAGGCGAACAACTCGAGGTCGGTCTCGAGCAGCGCATATCTCCACCGGCCGGCGGAGAACGCGTAGACCGGCTTGTACAGGTCCTCATGGGGGTTGGTGAACAGCTCGCCGCCGCCGGGAAGGGGGGAGGCGATCCAGCCGAGCCCGACGAGGGTTGCCTTCTCCACGGTCGCCTGCGCGTCGGTGATCGGTGACGAGGCCAGGTCGTATGCGACATCGGAATTCGGATGCCCCCATTCGCAGGCGATCCCGCCAAGCTCGATGAACCGGTAGAGCTGGCTTCCCGGCGCGCGCATCCGCCCAGTGAAGTCGGGAACGAACTCGTTGGGGGCTGTGGTGACCGGAAGAGTGCCGCAGGCGTGACGATGTTCTTGCACGTGTCGGCTGCAGCCGCCGGAGCGGTCGCACCGGCCGACGAGCTCGGTGACGGGACCGGCTGTGCCGTTCGTGCCGGGCCGGTGCTACCGTTCGAGGTGCAGCCGGCTAGCAGGAGCACGGCCGCCACGAGCAGCGAGACTCGACGAGAGGAAGCATTTCTTCCCCCTGCTGGGCGGCGATTCGAGACAAGATCACATTTTAGAAACAGGCAGTCGTCAGCGGTCGCCGGTTCTCAGTCCGGCAGCCCGACCATTCGGGCGCTCTTCTCCCAGAGCTCGCGGCAGAGGGCGCCGTCGGAGGCTTGCTTTCGCTCGCGGCCATCCGGCTTCAGGCCGTCGAAGTAGGTGCCGCTCGGCGACACGATGCCGCGCTCCGCCGCGAGGTGGATGAGCGGGGCAGCACCCTGCTCCGGGCTGATCCCGAGCGAGCCGCGACTGATGAACTGTCCGAATTTCAGCAGAGCGGAGTCCGCTCCGAACCCGGTGGCCACGAAGCCGGGGTGGAACGAGTAGGCATCGACGCCGGAGCCGGCAGTTCTCTGCGCGAGCTCCCGGATGAACATGATCGTCTCGAGCTTGCTCGTGCCGTAGGGCAGCCAGCCGCCGGCATAGGCCCGACGTTTCCAGTCGAGGTCATCGAGGTCGAGCCGCGAGAACATGTTCGCCCCGCTGGCGGTGGAGATCACCCGGCCGGCGCTCTCGGCCAGCCGATCGAGCAGCAGGTTCGTGAGCAGGAACGGCGCGAGATGATTGTGCTGGAACGTGCGCTCATGACCGTCGGCGGAGAGCCCGCGGGTGCCCACCAGCCCGCCCGCATTGTTCGCGAGCACATCGATGCGCGGATAGCTCGCCAGCAGCTCCTCGGCAAGGGTGCGCACCTCGGCCAGACTGTCGAAGTCCGCGGTGAACGGGAATCCGCCCACCCGTTCGGCGACGGCCCGGGTGCGCTCGGCATTGCGACCCACCACCGCGACCGTCGCGCCCCTGGTCGAGAGTTCGATTGCCGCGGCACGGCCGAGTCCCGAACTCGCTCCCGTGATCACCATGACCCTGCCACTCAGTTCTGCGCTGGCTCCGCTCATCGGTAGCCCCCTTTCTCTAGTCCTGCTTCTCCTTCGAACCTGTTGAGTTCGGCGACGGGTCCCGCGGCGACATAGAGCGGGATGAACGCGAGGCCGTAGTGCTTCCACTGGGCCCGATGCACCGCTTCGTGCTGCAGGACGTGCGGGGAATGGTTGTCTCGGGTGAGGTAGACGGCACCGATCGTCGTTCCGCCGCGACCGAAGGCCCAGCGGGGGCACCCTCGGGCGACGATCACTCCGCCCGCCTGCCCCAGGCGACCCCGGCTCAGGATGCCGCCCCAGACGAGCCCGCACAGGCTCGCGAACCAATACCCCGGGCGGGCCACAAGTGGGCTCAGCATCACGAGCCGGAGTCCGGGCAGCACGGTGCCCAGGTTGACCACCCGCACCATGGCGCGCTGCAGCGCTCGGGTCGTGGGGGGCATGATTCGTTTCTACACCCCTCGGGTGCCCCCGCTCGGCCACCGCTCGGGCGGCACCCCTACAGTGTTCTTATGATCGCGGTGTACCCATGACCGGCACAGTGCACCGAGTCGCGCTCGTATCGATGCACAGCTCGCCCGCGGCGCTCGCCGGAAGCGGAGACTCCGGCGGCATGAACGTGTCGCTGCTCGCCACGGCGACCGAGCTGGCAGCACGCGGGGTCGAGGTCGACCTCGTCACCCGGACCACCGGCAGTGCCGCCGTCACCTCCCTTGCCGACGGCGTCGAGCTCCACGAGTTGGCGGCCGGGGGCCCGGGGGTGATCGCGAAGGATCGGCTCGGCGAGGTCGCCGACGAGTTCGGCGAAGCGGTGGCGCAGCTCACCGGCCGAGCCTCACCGCGCTACGACATCATCCACGCCCACTATTGGCTCAGCGGGCTCGCGACCCTGCCCGTCGCGCTCGAACTGGGTCTGCCCTTCGTGCAGAGCTTCCACACCCTCGGAGCCATGAAGAATGCGAACCTCGCGCCCGGGCAGACTCCGGAACCCGAGAGAAGACTGCTCACCGAGATGTATCTCGCGAACCAGGCGAGTGCCATCGTCGCCGGCTCGTCCGCCGAGGTGTCGTCGCTCATCGACGCGGTGCGAGCACCTGCTGATCGGGTCTGGGTCATTCCGCCCGGCGTGGACGTCGATCTCTTCACGCCGATGCGGGCGGATGCGGCGGAGTCGCGCGTGCGTCGCGAGCTCGGGATCGCTGCCGGCCGGCCGATCATCGCCGTCGTCGGCCGAGTGCAGCCGCTCAAGGACCAGGAACTCGCGATCCGGGTGCTCGCCGAGTTGCACGCTCTGCGTGACTCCGCTGCGGTGCTGGTGGTCGCGGGGGAGGCGACCCCCGGAGAAGCCGGCTACGCGGCATCCCTGCAGTCGACCGCCGCCGAACTCGGAGTGCTCGCGGAGGTGCGATTCGCCGGGGCGCTGTCGCGAGAGCGCCTCGCCGACCTCCTCGCCATCGCCACGGTCACCCTCGTTCCCTCGCACTCGGAGACCTTCGGCCTTGTGGCACTCGAATCCGCGGCCAGCGGCACCCCGGTGATCGCTTTCCGCGGGGGCGGCCTGGTCGAGTCGGTGTCTGCAGGGGTGTCCGGGCTGCTCGTCGACTCGCGAGACCCCCGGGCTTGGGCGCAGGCTACAGTCTCCCTGCTCGACGACGGGGCCGGACTTCAGCGGCTCTCTGGATTCGCCCGGCACTACGCCGAGGGATTCACCTGGGCAGCCACCGCCACCGCGCTCATCGGGGTGTACGCGAGCCTCGGCCGAGTCGGCGGATCCGCTCAGGGGCGGCCGTAGGTCTCCAGCAGCCGCAGCCAGATCTCGTTCATCGTGGGGTACGCCGGCACCGCGTGCCACAGCCGATCGATCGGCACCTCACCGACGATGGCGATCGTCGCCGCGTGCAGCAGCTCCGAGACATCCTGCCCCACGAAGGTGACGCCGATGATCACCGCGCGTTTCTCGTCAACGACCATGCGTGCCCTGCCCTCATAGCCGTCGGCTTGGACAGCGGATCCGGCGACCGAGCCGAGGTCGTAGTCGACCACGCGGATGTCGTACCCGGCCTTCTCCGCCGCCGCGGCCGTGAGTCCCACCGACGCCACCTCCGGTTCGCTGAACGTCACCTGGGGCACCATCTCGTGGTCCGCGGTGGCGGCGTGCTTTCCGAAACGGTTGTCGTGCACTCCGGTGCCGAGGGCACGGGCGGCGATGACATCGCCAGCGGCGCGGGCCTGGTACTTTCCCTGGTGGGTGAGCAGCGCGCGATGATTGACATCCCCGCAGGCGTACAGCCAGTCGAAGCCCTTCACCAGCATGGTGTCGTCGACCTCGAGCCAGTCGCCGGGGGTGAGACCGATGTTCTCGAAGCCCAGGTCGCCGGTGCGGGGCACGCGCCCGATCGCGACGAGCACCTCGTCGGCGACGACAGTCGAGCCGTCGTCGAGAGTGAGGGTGACACCCTCGTCATCCCGGCGGGCAGAGGTGGTCTCCACACCCGTCAGCACCGTCGCGCCGAATTTCTCCAGGGATGCCGTCATCAGTTCGCCCGCGAAAGGCTCCTGGGTGCCGAGGAGGCCGGAGCGCGCGATGATGGTGACCTCGGTGCCGAAGCTCTGGTACGCGGTCGCCATCTCGACCCCGACGACTCCGCCGCCGATGATCGCGAGCCGCTTCGGGGCGACTTTCGCGCTCGTCGCATCCCGGCTGGCCCACGGGGAGACCTCCGCGAGGCCCGGGATCGCGGGCAGCAGGGGATCGGATCCCACACTCACTGCCACGGCGTGCCGCGCCGTGTAGACGGTGCCGTCGACGGTGACCTGCTTCTCGCCGGTGAGGCGCGCGTGGCCGCGGACGAGGGAGATGCCCGCACCTTCGACCCACTTCACCTGGCTCTCGTCGTCCCAGTCGTGGGTGAAGCTGTCGCGACGGGCGAAGGTCGCTGCGACATCCACCCCGCCCTTCACCGCCTCGCTGGCACCGCCGACGGCCTTCGCGGCGCGCAGCACGATACCGGCCCGCAACAGCACCTTGGAGGGCATGCACGCCCAGTACGAGCACTCGCCGCCCACCAGTTCGCTCTCGACGAGCAGGGCGGTGAGGCCGTCCTGCACCGCGCGTTCGGCGATGTTCTCCCCGACGGCGCCGGCGCCGATCACGATCAGGTCGTAGGTGGTGTCGATCATGTGCGCTCCCAGTGGGTCGGTGACAGGGTGGTTTCTATTCGCGGGATCCGAGCCACGTGACGATTTCCGAGGCGTGATTCTGGGGGTCGTCGACGGGGAAGAAGACCCTTTCGATGGTCGACCCGTTAGCGATGATCGTCAAGCGACGGTAGAAAGTTTCTGCGCCCGCGACGAAGGTCGGCAGGTCGAGGGCGTCCGCAAGGAGGAGCCCGGGATCCGAGAGCATGGCGAAGGGCAGGTGCAGGCGCTCCACGGCTTCGGACTGGAAGTCGGAATCCTGGGTCGACACCCCGAAGACCCGGGTTACTCCCGCCGCTCGAAGCTCGGCGAAGTGGTCGCGGAACGAACAGGCCTCCGGCGTGCAGCCGCGCGCACCCGGGATCACGTCCCAGCCCGCTGGCGCTTCGGTGCCGGGGCGGCCGGTGCGCGGGTAGACGTAGAGCACGGTGCGACCGCTGAGGGCGGAGAGGTCGACATTCGACCCGAAGGTCGCCCGCAGGCTCAGCGCGGGAAGCCGGCTGAGCTCCCTCACCGACCGACGAATTCTGCCGTCGTGCGCGTGACGAACGCCGTCATGCCGATCGCGGCATCCTCACTCTGCACGAGTCGTACGAGTTCCGGCTGGAGTGCGGCGGCGGCCGCGGCATCGCCCTCGCGCAGCGCGAGTCGTGCGTTGGCGAGCGCGGCCTGCACCGCGAGCGGGGCCTGAGCGGCGATGCGCTGGGCGAGTTCGAGCCCGCGGTCGTACTGTGTGCCGTCCGGCACGACCTCCTGCACCAGGCCGATGCGATGTGCCTCCGCCGCGTCAAAATGGTCACCGGTGAGAATCCAGCGCATCGCGTTGCCCCAGCCGACCGCGCGAGGAAAGCGGATCGTCGCGCCGCCGAAGGGCAGGATTCCTCGGGCGACCTCGATCTGCCCGAACCGGGTGGATGCCGCGGCCACCGCCATGTCGCTTGCGAGCATCAGTTCGATTCCGAGGGTGAGGCAGGTGCCCTGAACGGCGATGACCACGGGCTTGCCGAGCTGCCGGCCGGAGACCTGCCAGGGATCGATTCCCCCCTCGGGAACCGTGTGCAGGCCGTCTGCTCCGATTCGAGGCGCGACGTCGGCGAGATCCAGACCGCCGGTGAAATGGTCTCCGTGGGCGAAGACGAATCCGGCCCGCAGCTCCGGATCACGCTCGAGCTCGCCGTAGGCGAGAGCGAGTTCCTGCAGCAGGGCGAAATCGGCTGCATTGCGTTTTTCCGGCCGGTTGAAGCCGATGAGGAGCACGTGCCCGTCGCGCTCCACCGTGATTCGGTGTGATTCGGGGGTGGTGTCGGTCATCGCTGGCCCTTCGGAACGCGGTCGGCTTCGATCGGCCGTTGCTCAATGCTAGGTGCTGTGCCGACAGGGCGGGGCTCAGCTCGCGAGCGCTCCGATGATGCGCAGGATGCTGCCGAGATCGTCGGCCGCATCATCCGCCGACGCCGGTGCGAACTCGGTGACCGCGGCTCCGGCCAGCGGAAGAGCCGCCTTGGCCGCGGCGATCACCGAGAGCAGAGTGGAGAGGGAGACGCCGAACGGCTCCGGGTAGCCGAGAGAGCCGAATTCGGCCGGGTCGAGCACGTCGAGGTCCACGTGGAGGTAGACAGAGGTCGCGCCGCTCGCTACCAGGGCGGCGGTGATCGAGTGCGCGTCGAGGGCCTCCGGAGCGATGACCGGGATACCCGCGGACTCGATGTAGGCGAGTTCGCCGTCATCCAGCGCGCGCGTGCCGGCGAGGATCACGCGCTTCGGCGAGACCGGCGAGTCGGGCACCAGCGCCACCGGCCCATCGCCGAGGAGAGTACGAAGCACCATGCCGTGAAAGGCTCGCGACGGAGACTCCTCCGGGGTGTTGAGGTCGGCGTGGGCGTCGATCCAGACCACCGCCATGTCCTCATGGCGTGATCCGGCATGGTGGATGGAAGCGAGGTCGACTCCGCAGTCTCCGCCGATCGTGATCGCCAGGCCGGACACGGTGGCGAGCGCGGCCAGCTGGGTGTCACGGACCTGGCGGAGCGAGCTCAGGCGCAGAACCTCGCTGCCCTCGTCGGTGCCGGCTTCGGAGGGCACCTCGACGAGGACGGTTGCCGAGACCGGCAGGTCGCCGCTGATCGCCAACGCACCCTCCGCGAGCCTCATGGCACGGGACGAACCCGAGCCTTGCCATTGGGGGACAACGAGAAAAGTGGCGGCCACCTGTCAAGTATGGCCGCCACCGGGTGAAGAAGGAGTGATCAGATCGTGCGGGGTGCCTTCGCCAGGTTGGCCTCGAGCTCGGGGACGGTCTGGCGGCTGCCGTAGGCCGGGCGGTCGCGCTCGACGCGCCAGCTCTCGGAGAGCGGGCCGATGTTCACGGTGTCGAAGCCGAATTCGTCGTAGAGCTTGGTCACGAAGTCCGAGGCATCCGCGAAGTCGGAAGACGTGGCGAGGGCACGTCGCTTCGGGTCGCCCTGGGGGAAGCCATCCGCGGTGATGTCCGCTGCGGTGATGTGGTTGAAGCCCTTCGCCACCCGGGAGGTGGGCAGGTGCTCCTGCAGCATGCCGCTGACGGTCGTCGCGCCCGCGTCGAGGGCGTCGATGTGACCGTCGCGCTCGAAGTAGTAGTTGTTGGTGTCGACCACGATCTTGCCGGCGAGCGGCTCGACGGGCACGTCTGCGTAGGCCTTGAGTGGCACGGTGACGACGGCGACATCCGCGGCCTCGGCGGCCTGGATGGCGGTGCCGGCCGTGGCCTTCGGCCCGAGCTCTGCCACGAGTTCCGTCAGGGTCTCAGGTCCCCGTGAATTGCTGATGACGACGTCGTAGCCGTTCTCGACCGCCTTGCGGGCGACCTGGCTGCCGATGTTTCCTGCTCCGATGATTCCAATAGTTGTCATGTGTGAAGTAACCGGGGAGGGGGAGGAATTGTTCCCACGAGACCACGGTTCGTCGGGGAGCCCGCCCCGCCGACCGTATCGAGACGCGATAGGGAGTCTCGATACGGGTCGGCGGCGCTTCCCGCTCGACCGGCGAGGGCTACTGCTCGATCGCCGAGGGAGCCGGGGCACCGGCCTTGAGGGCGGCGAGCCTGGCGTCGAGCTCCACGGAGTCATCCGAGGCATCCAACTGCTCGAACTGGGCATCGAGGCTCGAGGCGGCGAGTTCCTGGCGGCCGAGGACTGTCGCCTCCTGGCGACGGATCTTGTCTTCGAAGCGGCTGATCTCGCTCGTGGGGTCGGTGAGGTCGATCGACTTGACCGCATCCTGCACCTGGGTCTGAGCCTCAACGGTCTTCGACCGGGCGATGAGCTCGTCGCGCTTCGACGACAGCTGGCTCAGCTTGGTGCGCATGGCATCGAGGCCGCGTTTGAGCTGGTCGACGACCGCGGTCTGGGACGCGATGGTCGGCTCGGCGTCCTTCGCTTCCTTCTCGGAGGCCATCTGGCGCCCGAGCGCCACCTTCGCGAGGTTGTCGAATTTGTCGGCGTCTGCGGCATTGCCCGCGGCGCGCAGTTCGTCGCCCTTCTTGCTCGCCGCCAGCGCCTTGCGGCCCCAGTCCGCGGCATTGTCGATGTCTTCCGCGTGATCCTGTTCGAGCAGGCGGAGGTTTCCGATGGTCTGGGCCACCGCGCTCTCCGCCTCGGAGATGCTGCTCGTGTAGTCACGGACCATCTGGTCGAGCATCATCTTCGGGTCTTCGGCCGAATCGAGCAGCGCATTGATGTTGGCCTTGGCCATCTGAGCGATGCGTCCGAGAATTGACTGCTTTGCCATGGTGTTTCCTTTCGTTGTGCATTGCGAATCCGGATATCTGGATGAAGCGATAGGCCTTAGAACCGGCCGCCACTCGAGCGGCCGCCGCCCCCGCCGCCGCCGAAGGAGCCACCGGAGCTCCGTGAGCTGCCGCCGAAGCCGCCAAAGCCGCCGAAGCCGCCCATGCCTCCACCGCCGAAGATGCCGCCGCTGTTGCCTCGACCGCCTCCACCGCTGAGCATGCCCCCGATGAGGCCGCCGAGGATGGCGCCGCCGAGGCCGCCACCGAAGCTTCCCCCCGGGCCGCCACCCAGACCAGCTCTGCCTGCGGAGTCGACATCGTTCTGAGCGAGGGAGAGCGCCTGCGCCGCAAGGGACTGGGCCGCCGCCGCCTCAGCGAGCGCCGTCACCGGGTCTGAGGGCGCGAGGCCGACGGCGGCTTCGAGATGGCGGGTCGCTTCTGAGACCCGGGTTCGGGCGGTGCTGCCGACCCCGCCACGGCGGGTCGTGATGAAGTCGTTGGCCGCCGAGATCTGGCTGGATGCCGCGCTCATGGCGGTCGGCAGCTGCGCGGTCGCGGACTGCACCTTCTGCTGTTGGTCCCGCACGGCGTCGAGCACCCGGTCGAGCGCCGCGTTCGCGGTGGTGAGCGAGGCGAGACTCGACAGCGGATCGGCGGGGCCGGCTCCGGAGGTGGCAGCGGCCAGCGCGGCTTCGGCGGCCGCTACCGGCTGGCTGAGGGAGCCGGATGCCGTGGCCGGCAGGGCGCGCGCGGTGACGAGGTCCTGCTGGGTGTCTGCGACCGCGGCGGCGAGCTTGCTTCGGGCATCCGTGAGACTGGACGCGAGAGTATCGATCGCGTCGAGCAGCTGGGTGGTCTGGCCGATACTGGCCTGGGCCGCGCGCACATTGATCGCCGCGGCACCGGAGTCTCCACTGGCGATCGCGGCCTTCGCCGTCGATCCGGCGGTGCCGACAAACTCGAGGAGTTTGGCCACCTGGTCGGGATTGCCGATGATCGAGGACAGCGCCGCCGCCGAAAAAGTCGCCTGCAGGCTGCTGAGAGTCGCGCGCGCCGTCACGAGCCGCGTCGACACCGCCTCGGCATCCGTCACCACGCTCTCCAGCGCCAGCGGCGCGGTCTGTTCGAGCTTGCGCAGGTCGTCGAAGGCGTCAGCCTGGGCATCGAGTTCCGCGTCCGCGGCTTGGCAGAGTTCGATGATGCGGGAGGTCATCTGCCGCTTCTGTTGCGGCGTCTCCGGCACGGAGTCATCGAGCTTCTGGCGCAGGGTGAAAGCCTCGGCCACCTGGGATTTCGCGGTCGCGAGAGTGGCGCTGAACGGTGTCGTCACTTCGGTGCCGAACTGGGCGATGGCGAAACCGAGCTCCTGTTCGCTCGTCTTCAGCGAATCGTCGAGCTGCACGAGAAGACTGCCGGCCTTCTGGTCGAGCTCCTCCTGGCTCGGACCGGCGGGAGCGGATGCCGCACCGCCCGCGCTGCGGCGTCGCGACCTCACGAAGAACACGATCCCGAGCACGACGAGGGCCAGCAGGATGAGCAGGATCACGAGGGGAAGCACGGAACCGCCGCCGGAGTCGGCGGGGGTGCCCGGTGCGTTGGTGTCGGACCCACCGCCGGTGCTCCCGCCGGTGCCACCGCCGGACACACCGCCGGTATCTCCCGCATATCCCTTCGCTGCGGCCACGGCGGCACCCACCCAGTCGCTCTTCTTCAGCGCCGGGATGATGTCGTTAGTCTCAACGGCATCCGTGGTGGACGGGTCCGGGGCCGACGCTCCGTAGGAGATCGAATAGTTGCGATCCACCGTGGCCACCGCAAGCAGGATGTCGTTCGCGCCGAGTCCGTTCTTCTTTGCGACACTCGACGCCCAGGTGGTCTTGTCGGAAACTCCGGTGAAACTGTCGACGTAGACCACGAAGAGCTGGAGTTTCGTCGCAGCGTAGAGCGCGTCGGTCGCCGCGGTGATCTCGGATCCGCGGGACGCGACCGCATTGACGGTGTCCACGACGTAGGCTCCGCCGAGATCGACCGGTGACTGGGCCTGGGCGCTCAGCGGCGCCGCCAGGGCGGCGACCAGGGCGATCGCGAGCGCGGCGGCCAGCCGGGAGACCCGGGTCGTGACGGTGACGCGAATGGCAGACTCCTTCGACCGCGGGGGATGACGATGGCGCTGTCGCCTGCGATTCTACTGAATCCCCCTCAGCGAATGAAGGACGGTTATCGCAGGATCACCGGCGAGGTCGGCCCGGTCACCAGGTCGGTGCCGAGGAAGGAGCCATCCGCGGCCTGGCGGCTGAGGTCGAGGGCTGCGGACACCCGGTAGTCGCCCGGTGCGAGATGGGGGAGGTCGTCGCGAAAACTCCCGGCGCTGTCGTCTTCTGCCGAGCAGGTGACCGGCACGAACGATGCCGGGTAGGTCAGGGATGCCCCGGGCGCGAGGTCGACGAGGGCGGCCATCGCGATCATGGCACCGTTGCTGTGCCACAGCACGACCCCGTCCCGGGAGAGAGTGATGGCCGGGCTCGCGGCAGTCGTGCCGGTGATGTGCTCGGTGCCGGTGTTGGTGAGGGTCACCGTGCCGGAGACGCGATCGGCGGAGGCATCCGCCGGTTCGAAACGGGTCGTGAGAACGAGGCCATCGGCATTCGGGGCGACATCGGCGAGAGTGCCGCCACAGAGGTTGATCCTGTCGGCGGGAGCGCGTGTGAGCCCGCCATCGGTGGCGGAGCTCCCGAGGGGGGAGTCGCCCCTCGTCTCCGGTGCGCTGGCGCTGGTGGCCGACCCCGAGCTGAACGATGGCATGAGACCACGGATGCCGGTGAACCCGGCGACCCCGATGCCCGCCACCGCGAGGGTCGTGGCGCTGCCGACCGCGAACTGCTGCGCGACGCGGCGACGAGAGCTGCGGCGGAGCACGCGCGAGAGGTCGACTGTGCCGAGGGAGGGGCCGGCCTCGGCGAACATCTTCTTCAGGTCAGATTCTGTGGACATGGATCGCTCCCTGTGGGTTGGTGGATTGCGGAGTGGATGCGGCGGGGCCGGGTTCGTCGGAGAGCGAGACGGCCATCTTGGCCAAGCCGTTGCTGAGATAGCGCTTCACCGCGCCGGAGGAGATGCCGAGCCACTCGGCGATGTCGTCGACCTTGAGGTCTTCGTAGTAGCGCAGCACGATGCAGGCCCGCTCCCGCGGGCTGAGCCGCGCCAGCTCAGCCGTGAGGTCGATGCGGCTGTCGGTGGCGGGAGCGGTGGACTCCTGGGCCTCTGGCACGGCGGCGAGGTGCGCGATGCGGCGCCAGCGGGTGGTGCGGCGCCCCCTGTCGAGCCAGGTGTTGAGGATGGCCCGACGCACATAGGCTTCGGCGCTCGAAACCGTGAAGCCGTTGCGCAGGCGGCCGAAGGTCTTGACCAGGGCATCCTGCACCAGGTCTGCCGCGTCGTCCGGGCTGCCGCTGATCAGCCAGGCGTACCGCGTGAGGGCGTCGCCCCGCTCGGCCACGAGCGACTGCACGACCGATTGCCAGCCGCCGTAAGCCGGCTGATCCTGTGGTGTTGCCGCGGCCATCCGGTTCCCCTCGCGCGTCTTCTCAAAGAGTGTCTACCTTCTGAGACGCACGAGGGGGAGAAAACGTTGTGACCGCGTGCCGATCAGTTCTCGATGGACAGCTTGAGGCGGCGGCGGATGTCGGTGAGCTGGTTCGTGAGGCTCTCCGGCAGTCGATCCCCGAAGGTGGCGAAGAACTGCTCTGTCGCGTCGAGTTCGGCGAACCAGGCGTCCGGATCCACGTCGAAGAGCTGGGCGAGATCGCTGCGGCTCACGTCGATTCCGTCGAGGTTGAGTCCGCCGTCGACAGGCTTCCAGCCGAGAGGGGTGTCGAGAGCCGGGACGCGCGCGTCGACACGCTCGAGGATCCATTCGAGAACCCGGGAGTTCTCGGCGAAACCGGGCCAGAGGAACGACCCGTCGGCATCCTTGCGGAACCAGTTCACCTGGAAGATCTTGGGCGCCTTCGCTCCGAGAGTCTTGCCGATGTCGAGCCAGTGCGACCAGTGGTCGGCCATGTTGTAGCCGCAGAACGGCATCATCGCGAAGGGGTCGCGTCGCAGCTCTCCGACGGTGCCCTCGGCCGCGGCGGTGCGCTCGGAGGAGACGGTGGCCCCGACGAACACGCCGTGCTCCCAGCCCCGAGCCTCGGTGACCAGCGGCACGTTGGTGGCGCGGCGTCCCCCGAAGATGATGGCGTCGATGACGACACCCTCCGGGTCGTCCCAGTCGTCGGCGATCGCCGGGCACTGGGCTGCAGCCACGGTGAAGCGGGAGTTGGGGTGGGCGGCCGGGGATCCGGATGCCGCGTTCCACGCCTTGCCCTGCCAGTCGACCAGGTTGTCGGGAGCCTTGGCGCTCAGCCCTTCCCACCACACGTCGCCGTCTTCTCGGAGGGCGACGTTGGTGAAGATGGTGTTGCCCCAGAGCGTGTCGATGGCCGTCTCGTTCGTGCCACGCCCGGTGCCGGGAGCGACGCCGAAGAACCCGGCCTCCGGGTTGATGGCCCGCAGACGGCCGTCGGGGCCGGGACGCAGCCAGGCGATGTCGTCCCCGATCGTCTCGACCTTCCAGCCGGGGATCGACGGCTTGAGCATCGCGAGATTCGTCTTACCGCAGGCGGAGGGGAACGCGGCGACGACGTGGAAGGCCTTGCCACGCGGGTTGGTCACCTTGAGGATCAGCATGTGTTCGGCGAGCCAACCCTCGTCCCTGGCGAGCACGGAGGCGATCCGGAGGGCGAAGGACTTCTTCGCGAGCAGGGCATTTCCGCCGTAGGCCGAGCCGTACGACCAGATTTCTCGGGTCTCCGGGAAGTGGGAGATGTACTTGGTCTCGTTGCAGGGCCACGGCACGTCTTTCGCGCCGTCGACGAGGGGAGCTCCGACGCTGTGAACCGCGGGAACCCACTCGGTGTCCGGGCCGATCAGCGCAAGGGCGTCCGCTCCCATCCGAGTCATGATGCGGGTGCTGACGACGACGTAGGGGGAGTCGGTGAGCTGCACGCCCAGCTTGGCGAGCGGGCTGCCGAGGGGACCCATCGAGAACGGCACGACGTACATCGTGCGGCCGCGCATGCTGCCGGAGAACAGCCCGGCGAGCGTCGCACGCATCTCGGCGGGCTCGCGCCAGTTGTTGGTCGGTCCGGCGGCATCCTCGGTTTCCGAGCAGATGAAGGTGCGGGCCTCGACGCGAGCGACATCGCTCGGGTCGCTGCGGGCGAGGAAGCTGTTGGGGCGGTGCTCGGCATTGAGGCGCAGGAGGGTTCCGGAGTCGACCATCAGGTGGGTGAGGCGGTCGTTCTCGGCGAGCGATCCGTCGCACCAGACGACGGCATCCGGGGTGGTGATCGCGGCGATCGACGCGACCCACGCGACGACACGGGAATCGGCGTTCATCGGCACCGCGCCGGCGGCGTCCGGCGTGGTGGGAAGGGAGGTCGGTCGGGCTGAGGTGATGGTCATGTCTCGTCCGTTTCGTCTGAGGGCCGGGCTGGGTGGCCGAAAATTCCGGCCCTGAAACAAGATTGCGCGGCTTTCTCCGTGATTTCTAGCGAAACAGCTGGTAAGAATGGGCAATCTTTCACTAGTATCAAATGCATGACCGATCTTGCGACGCTGGGCCAGCGCATCCGACATTTCCGCAACGAAGCGGGGCTCACCCTCGACCAACTCGGGGAGCGGGTCGGCATCGCGGGCAGCCAGCTCTCCCTGATGGAGAACGGGCGTCGCGAACCCCGGCTCTCCCTGCTGCAGGGGATCGCCGGCACCGTCGGCATCCCGGTGTCCCAACTGCTCGACGACGCCCCCCCGACGCCGCGCGCCGCACTCGAGATCGAACTGGACCGGATGCAGAAGGCGGCCGTCTACCAGGGGCTCGGGCTTCCGGCCATCCGTCCCTCCCGCACGATGCCGGAGGAGACGCTCCAGTCTCTTGTCGGACTTCATCGCGAGCTCGCCCGTCGCGCACGCGAGGCGATCGCCACCCCGGAGGAGGCCCGGCGGGCGAACACCGAGCTGCGGCAATCCATGCGTACCAGAGACAACTACATGCCGGAGATCGAAGAGCTCGCCGAGGAGGCGGTTCGCGGCGTCGGCTACGTCGGCGGCGCGCTCACCCATCGCGCCGTCAACCTCATGGCGAAGAAGCTGGGCTTCGAGTTGATCTTCGTGAATGACCTTCCGCACTCCACGCGTTCCGTCACCGACCTCGCCAACGGGCGGATCTACCTGCCCCCCGCGTCGATCCCCGGCGGGCACGGGCTGCGCTCGATGGCGCTCCAAGCGCTCGCGCACCGTCTGCTCGGGCATCAGGAACCCGAGAGCTACGCCGAATTCCTTCGCCAGCGGCTGGAGATCAACTACTTCGCGGCGGCCTGTCTCATGCCTCTCACCCAGTCGGTGGAGTTCCTCAACCGGGCGAAGGCGGAGCGCAACCTCGCGGTCGAGGACTTCCGGGATGCCTTCGGCGTCACCCACGAAGCGGCCGCACTGCGATTCACCAACCTCGCGACGACACACCTGGGGATGCCGGTGCACTTCCTGCGGGTCGGCGAAGACGGCGCGCTCTACAAGGGCTACGAGAACGACGGATTGCAACTGCCGACGGATATCACGGGCTCGACCGAGGGCCAGCTGGTGTGCCGCCACTGGAGCGCCCGCACCGCGTTCTGGCGCCCCAACCGCACCAACGAGTTCTACCAGTACACCGATACCCCCACCGGCACCTACTGGTGTTCGACCCAGACCGGCACCGCGAGCAACGAGGAGTTCTCCATCACCTTCGGGGTGCCATTCGCCGATGCGAAATGGTTCCGTGGGCGGGACACGACCAATCGGGTGACCTCACGCTGCCCCGACGCGAATTGTTGCCGGCGCCCCGACACGGAGTTGTCGAAGCGGTGGGCGCACCAGGCGTGGCCGAGCGCGAAGCTGCACGCTCACATCCTGGCGCCGCTGCCCTCCGGCACGTTCCCCGGCGTCGACGACACTGAGCTCTACGCCTTTCTCGAGGCTCACTCGGGGGAGTGATCCGCGGCCCGGGCGGCGGCTGCTCCGGCCTCCCGCAGCCAGCGGGCGGGGTCGGCCATCGCTGCCGCGGCCGAGCCCGCGACATCCGCTAGCCCGGATGCCCAGAGCGCCCTGCCGTCGGAACCGACCGGCGCCACCGCGAGCTGCCCCGCGATCACGGCGACCGGCACGCCACGGTCGCCCGCCAGACCGATCAGAGTGCCGACGAGCTTTCCCGTGCTGGATGTCGCGTCGAAGCGCCCCTCGCCGGTGATCAGCAGATCCGCATCCGCTACCGCTTCCGGCACTCCCGTGAGGGCGCAGAGGTACTCGGCGCCGGGCTCGATGCTGGCACCCCAGGCCGCGGCGAAACCGTAAGCAGCGCCACCCGCGGCGCCCATTCCCGGTCGTGTGGGATCGGCAGCGTGGCGGTCGGCGGTGGCAACTTCGGAACCGCACGAATCTGCACTGCGGAGGTCAGCACCGAGAAGCCGCGCGAAGTGGGCGAGAGCCGCGTCCAGCTCTGCGACCTCCGTTGGCGAGGCCCCCTTCTGTGGCCCGAAGACCG
Organism: Frigoribacterium sp. UYMn621; assembly: GCF_040549525.1. Classification (NCBI taxonomy): domain Bacteria; kingdom Bacillati; phylum Actinomycetota; class Actinomycetes; order Micrococcales; family Microbacteriaceae; genus Frigoribacterium; species Frigoribacterium sp. UYMn621. The sequence continues at coordinate 57,533 of NZ_JBEPTM010000004.1, forward strand.
CGGCGGCGCCGGTCGGTCCGAGCAGGGGAGCCGAGACATCCGTCAACAGCGTGACACCGCCCGGCGGCGGCGCTCTGAGCTGCGAGCGGTCGAGGGAGCCCAGCGAGGCGAGCGCGCCTCCACCCGCGGTGAGGGTGCCGTCGGAGCGAAGACCGAGCGCGGAGAGAGCGCCGGCCGCCCCATCCGTCGAGGCCGACCCTCCCAACCCGATGATGAGCCGCGATGCCCCAGAGGCCAGCGCGCTGCCGATCACCTGACCGAGCCCTTCCGTCGATGCACCGAGCGGATCGAGCCTTCGCATCAGCGGGATCCCCGACATCTGCGCCAGTTCGACCACGGCCGTGCCGTCCGGCAGCAAGAGCCAGGCTCCGGGGGTCTGCCTTCCATCCGGACCGGACACCGGACCGGCGTCGCGTCGCCGCGCCCCCGGCACGGAGGCTTCGACAGCGTCGAGTGTGCCCTCGCCCCCGTCGGCCAGCGGGATCAGCGTGAGTGAGTCCCCTGGGCGCACCGACGCCCAACCCTCCGCGATCGCTCGGGCAACATCGAGCGCACCGAGAGAGCCCTTGAACGAGTCGGGCGCGATCACGATCTTCATTCGACAGTGCCAGTCACGCTCCCGATGTTAGCGGGGCGGGTTTGTCAGGGTGTTGCCTCATCCAGCCGGGCGAAGGCGAGCGCGAGCGCGGCGTGCGCCGTCGAGGTGACCTCGACCGTCGCGCCCGCGGCTTCGAGAGTGAGCAGCGCGGCGCCGACGATCGGCCGGTCACGCACGAGGGATATCCGGGCGAGGGGACTGCGCCGGTTGAGCTTCTCCTCGATGGCGGCGAGAAACGGCCCGTGTCCCGCGGCGAGCACCCCGCCGCCGAGCACCACGGGAACGGGACGCGAATCCAACTCCAGTCGACTGATGGCCGCACCGGCGAGCGCCACGATCTCCTCGGCCTGGCGGTCGAGGATGAGCATGGCCGCCGCATCCCCGCTGTCCGCGGCATCGAAGACCAGGGGGGCGAGGAGCGCAAGGCTCGACACGGAGAGGCGTGCGAAATGGAGCGCTTCGATCACCGCCCGGATGTCGGGCAGCCCGAAGAAATCAGGAACGGACCGGCTGAACTGTGTGGCGGGCCCGCGGCCGTCGGCCGCCCGGGCGGCATGCCACAGGGCCTGCTCGCCCAGCTGGAAGCCGCCGCCCCAATCACCGGAGATGGGGCCGAGAGCGGGGAATCGGGCAGTGGCCCCGTCGGCGCGCACGCCGACGCAGTTGATGCCGGTCCCGCAGATCACGGCGACGGCATCCGCCTGCTGGGTGCCGGTGCGCAGGAGGGCGAACATGTCGTTGTCGACGAGGGGGCTGCCGACCGAGGCCCAGGGAAGGTGAGCGACAGCCTCACGAAAGATCTTGATCTCGCTCTCCAGGTCGAGGCCGGAGACGAAGACACCGGTGCCGACGAGGGGGAGTCCTGAGCTCTGGAGCACCTCAGTGACGAGGGAATCGACCACCGCGACGGCCGCGCCGAGCCCCTGCGTCTGCGGGTTGGAGGCCGCGCCGCGGGCATGTGCCCGTACGGTGCCCTCGAGGTCGACCGCGACGGCATCCGTCTTCGACCCGCCGCCATCGATGGCGACGATGACGCCCGCATCCGCGCTCATCGCGTCCACGCGAGATGTCGGCTGTTCTCGGCCAGCAGCAGGTCGGTGAGCTTCTCGGCGCGATCGAACTGGCGCACGAGTGGATGGGCGACCATCGCCCGCAGCACACGGTCGCGGCCGCCGTGCAGCGCAGCATCGAGAGCGAGCCGTTCGTAGCCTGCGACGTCCGCGATGAGGCCCGCCAGGTCATCCGGGAGCGGGGCGATCGGCAGGGCCGTGAGCCCCGCTGCGGCCACCGTCGCCGGCACCTCGATCACGTGGTCGTCGGGCAAAAACGGCAGGGCGCCGTCATTGCGGATGTTCACCACCTGCACGTCGCGCCGGTCCGAGACCAGGGATGCGATCAGGTCCACCGCCGCCTCGGAGTAGTACGCGCCGCCACGTTTCTCGAGGATGGCCGGCTTGGTGTCGACGTGGGGGTCGGCGTAGAGCTTCAGCAGTTGCGCCTCGACCTCCATCACCGCTTCCGCACGGGTGGGGGAGCCGAGCTGCTCCCGCAAGACCTGGTCATGACTGTAGAAATAGCGGAGGTAGTAGGAGGGCACCGATCCCAGCAGCGACAGGAGCTCCGGTGGCAGTTCCACCTCTTCCGCGAGGTCTCCGAGGCGTGAGGCGAGCAGTTCGGGCAGTGCATCCCGGCCGCCGACGGTGACGCCGCGCTCCCAGGTGAGGTGGTTGAGGCCGACATGGTCGAGGCGCACCTCGCGGAAGTCCACGTCGAGCATCGCGGCGAATCGCCGCTGGAAACCGATGGCGACATTGCAGAGTCCCACGGCGCGGTGGCCGGCCCCGACAAGGGCTCGCGTGACGATGCCGACCGGGTTGGTGAAGTCGATGATCCAGGCGTCCGGTTTCGCGTGGGTTCGCACTTTCTCGGCGATGTCCAGCACCACCGGCACCGTGCGGAGGGCCTTTGCGAAGCCTCCCGGTCCCGTCGTCTCCTGCCCGATCACTCCGGCCTCGTGCGGCCAGGTCTCGTCGCCATGACGCGCGGTCTGTCCTCCGATGCGCAGCTGCAGCAGCACGACATCGGCGTTCTCCACCCCGGCGACGACATCCGAGGTCGCGTGGATGACTCCCGGATGCCCGGCGCGGGCGAACATGCGCCGCGAGACACCCGAGACGAGTTCGAGGCGGTGCGCATCCGGATCCACCAACCAGAGTTCCTCGATGGGCAGAACCTCGCGAAGGCGCGCGAAGCCGTCGATGAGCTCGGGCGTGTAGGTGGAGGCCCCGCCGATGACAGTGAGTTTCATGCTGTTTTCCTTAACCTTTGACGCCGGTGAGCGTGATGCCCTCGACGAAGATTTTCTGTGCGAAGAAGAAGATGATGACCACGGGAACCAACACGAGGATCGTCATGGTCATCGTGATGCTCCAGTCGGTGCCGTGAACGCTGCGGAAGCTTGCCAAGCCGTACGCCACCGGCCAGGCCGCCGGGTTCTCGGAGGTGTAGAGCAGTGGTCCGTAGTAGTCATTCCACGAGTTGAAGAACATGAAGAGCCCCGCGGCGGCGATGCCGGGACGCGCCATCGGGACGATCACCCGCAGCAACACGGCCCACTCGCTGCAGCCGTCGATCCGCGCGGCATCCGCGTATTCCTTCGGGATGGTGAGGAAGAACTGGCGCAGCAGGAAGATCGAGAACGCGTCCCCGAGCAGATTCGGCAGGATGAGCGGCCAGAGCGTGCCGGTGAGATGCAGTTGCGACCACATCACATAGATCGGAATCGCGGTCACCTGAGGCGGCAACAGCATCGCGACGATGATGCAGAGGAACAGCACCCCCGATCCGCGGAACCGGATGCGTGCGAGCGCGTACGCGGCCGGCACCGATGAGACAAGCATGAAGCCCGTCGCGAGCACGGCGTATAGCGCCGAATTGCCGAACCACTGCCCGAGCGGCACCGTCTGGAACACGCGGACGTAGTTCTCCCAGTGCCAGGTGGTGGGGATCAGCGACGCGGTAAGCGCCTGCTTGTTTGACATCAGTGAGGTGAGGAACACGAAGGCTATCGGGGCGATGAACAGCACCCCGATGGCGACGAGGATCGCGTGTTCCCCGATCCACGCCAGCACCCGACGGCGGGAGCGCGGGGCCGCGACTACGGTCATGATGCCTCCTCCGGGGTGAAGGCGCGCACCCGGCGAAGCAGCACGAGAAGCACCACGCTCGCGACCGCGAACAACACCACCGCCAGCGCGGAGGCGTAGCCGAGCTGGTAGTTGCTGAAGCCGCGCACGTAGAGCCATTCCGTGTAGGTGAGCAGTGAGTTGTCGGGGTAGCCGATGGTGGCTCCGCCGCCCTCGCCGACGGTCGCCCGACCGGAGGCGACGCTCGACGCGACCGCCGCCTCGGTGAAGTACTGCAGGGCGGCGATGACCCCGGTGACCACGGAAAATACGAGCACGGGCACGATAGCGGGCAGTGTGACGTACCAGCCCTTCTGCCAGCTCTTCGCGCCATCAAGCGACGCCGCCTCGTAGAGCTCCTGCGGAACGTCGAGGAGAGAGGCGAGGAAGATGATCATCACGTCACCCATCACCCACACGCCGAGAAGCAGCAGCGAGGGCTTGGACCACGCCGGATCATTGAACCACAGCGGTCCGTGGATGCCGATTGCCTTCAGGATCAGGTTCACCGGCCCGGTCCCCGGGTTGAACAGGAACACGAAGGCCACGACGGCGGCCACCGGTGGCACCAGGGCGGGCAGGTAGAACAGCGTGCGCCAGAACCCGGATGCCTGCTTTGCCCGTACCAAGAGCCAGGCCACCCCGAGGGCGGTCAGGATGCGCACGGGCACCAGGATCACCACGAACCAGAGCGTGTTCCCGGCCGCCTGCCACACATTCGGATCTTGGGTGAACAGGTAGGCGTAGTTGCGCAGGCCGATCCACTGGGGGGCCGAGACCAGGTCGAATCGCGTGAAGGAGTAGTACACGGAGGCGATGAGCGGGTAGACGAAGAAGATCAGCAACCCGAGGATGGCGGGCGCCAGCATCCCGAGCACCGCCCATCGCCTTGGTCGGCGGCGCATCCTGGGTCGCGCCGCTGGGGTGGTCGTCACGCTACGGTCCGGCGGTCAGGGCGATGGAGGCGTCGATGTCCTTGTCCACCTTCGCGAGGCCCGCGGCGAGGCCAGTGCCCGATCCCGACTGGTACTTGTGCCAGTAGTCCTCGAACGACTGCTGGTAGCCCGCACCCACGGGGCTCGGGGGTGTGGTGCCCGAGTGCTCGTTGGCCGCGATGTCCAGAAAGGTCTTGAACTGGGGGGTGACCTCGAGGTCCGGGGAGGCGAGGGCCGCGGATGTGGTTGGCACATTCTTGAGCCCATTGGAGAGCTTGACGATCGCGCCGGTGTCGGTGGTGAGGTACTTGAGCAGTGCCCAGGCTGCCTCGGGGTTCTTCGCCCCCTTGGAGATTCCGGCGATATTGCCGGTGATGTAGCCGCCACCGTAGAGCTCGGTGTGGTCATCGGCGGTCGGAAGGGGCGCGGTGCCGTACTCCAAGTTCGGAGTCTGGTCGTCGATGAACGCGGTGCGATACTCCCCGTCCAGGTTCATGGCCACCTGGCCGGTCTGAAAGGCGTTGTCTGCGGAGAACTCCTGACCGAGCCCGGAGGTGAAGGCGTTGACCTTGTCGTACCCGATGGCATCGATGAAGCCCTTCTGCCACGTCATCAGCTCGGTCCAGGCGGCATCCCCGCCTATGGCCGAGTTGCCGTTCTTCTTGAGCCAGGTCGCGCCGGCCAGCGGGCCGAGGTGCGAGGCGGCGTTCTCGTAGAAACCCATCATCGGGTTGAACCCGAGGGTCTTGATCGACCCGTCGGCGTTGTACGTGGTGAGGGCGATCGCCATCTTCTCGAGTTCGCTGAGGGTCCTCGGCGGTTCCGAGTATCCCGCCGAGGCCAGGAGTTTCTTGTTGTAGTAGAGCCCGTAGTCGTCGGCGAGCACCGGCATGCTGCAGCGGGTGCCCTTGTACTCCGTGTAACTGCGCACGGTGGTGCTGAACTGCGTGAGATCGACCTTGTCGCGGGTGATGTATGGTCCGAGATCGCGGAATGCGCCGCTGCTGCAGAAGTTGCCGACGATGTCGGTGGAGTACGAGAGTCCGACGTCGACCGAGTTGCCAGCGGCGATGGCCTTCTGCAGCTTCTCGTCATCCTGGCCGCTGTGCACGTCGACCTTCACACCCGGGTTCGCTTTCTCGAAATCGTCAACGACCGACTGCACGACCTTCGCCTCTCGATCCGAGAAGAAGTGCCAGAAACTCACCGTCCCGGTGAGTTTGGCCGGGGCTGTGGCATCGATCGCGGAGTTCGTGGCAGCGGGAGAGCATCCGGTCGCAACCAGTGCGACGGCGGCCGACATCGCTAAGACGAAGGCAGCGCGACGGGTGGGGGAGTGACGGTTCATGGTTCGAGACCTTTCTGGTGGGGCGAGGGGGTCAGGACAGGGTGTCGAGTTCGGCGGACAGGCGTTGGCGCACCTGGTGCACGAGAGTGTGGCGGGCACCGCGCAGCACAGGATCGCCCGACACCGCCGACCCGCGAATCCGTGGTCGCCAGGGCTGGTCACGTTCGATCTCGGACCGCACGAGGGTCGCGAGCTCGTCGCCACCGGCGATCCCGATCGGGCCGCCGATCACGACGACCCCCGGATCGAGGATCGCGAGCACCGGCACGACACCGAGCGCGATCCGAGGGGCCATCTCGGCGAAGACGGCACTGCGGTTCGGGTGGTCGGTGAGGGCAAGGGCGATGCTGCGGGCATCCGTTCCCTCGACGCCGTGGCGTCTCGCGATCCCGACGATCGCCGGGCCGCCGATGAGGTCCTGAAGGTCGGCGGCGTCGGGATCGATGCCGGCGGCAACGCGAGGCACGGGGAGGTAGCCGATCTCGCCGGCACCCCCGGCGCTGCCGCGGTGCACCGTGCCGTCGAGGTCGACAGCGAGGCCGAGACCGTCGTCCATCCAGAGCAGGGCGAAGCTGGATGCTCCCGCGCCCGCGCCTTCCGATCGCTCGGCGATCGCGGCGAGGTTCACGTCGTTCTCGATGTGAACGGTGCGGCCCAGAAATTCCTCGAGCTGGCGACGAACCCCGGTGCGCGGCCAGCCGGGGAGCGTATCGATGAACGAGAGCTCATCGGTTCGCGGATTCACCGAGCCCTGCACCCCCACGCAGACCAGGCGCACAGTGGAAGCGCTCGTCGCGCTGGCGAGACTCGCGGCCTCGATCGCTCCGCGCAGGTCGGCGACGGCCGAGCGGTCATCATCCCCCTGAAGCCGCGTCTCGACGACCGGATGCTCGGTGCCCGTGGCATCCACCACCGTCGACCGGATCACGGATTCGTTGATGTCGACGGCGACTCCGAGCACCCGGTCCGACCGCACGCCATAGGTGACGGCATTGGGGCCACGGCCTCCCGATATCTCGCCGACCACCTGGATCAGTCCGGCGGCCTCGAGGCGGGAGACGATCTGCGAGGCGGTGGGCTTCGACAAGCCGGAGAGCTGCCCGATCCCGTTGCGGGTGAGCGATCCGTGCTGAAGAAGCAGGGAGAGCGCAGTGCGATCGTTGGTCTCGCGCAGCCAGGCCGGGGTGCCCGGCACTGTTGTCGACATCGGTGCTCCTGGTGTTCGGTGCGAATTCACGGATTCACGAGTGCGCCGAATGTATCAGTAAAGTTTCCTAACAGTAAAGAGGGACCCGATCATTTCGTGGTCAGCAGGGCGAGGGAAGTGCTGCGTCACACCGCCAGAGGTGGGTGCAACTGCGGCTCCGGCCGATTCGAGTCGAGTCGGGAGCTCCGGCACGGATACCATCGATGAATGGCTGACGGTGGCGGTGGAGCACGCGTCACCGGCACTCTCACCTCGTGGAATGACGATCGCGGATTCGGTTTTCTCACGACGGATGTCGGTGACCGGCGCGTATTCGTGCACATCTCGGCATTTCCCCGGTCCGCGGTGCGTCCCGTGCTCGGCGACGCCCTCAGCTTCGAGATCGAGACCGCCGCTGACGGGCGCTCGGTCGCGCGCCGGGTCACCGGAGAGCGGATTGCGCAGTCCGCGATCCCCGCACCGGAGCCGTCCGCGCCACCCCGGCGCACCCTGATCCAGCGGATCCTCGCCGGCAGGAGACCAGCATCCTTCGACTATCTGGCGAACGTCGGATTCCTCCTGGTCTACGTCTTTGTGAGTGTTCAGTGGCCCATGCCACCCTGGGTTCTGGGCGTCTACCTCCTCACCAGCATCCTCTCCTTCATCGTGTACGCGGTCGACAAGAGGGCCGCGACGAGCGGCGGGTGGCGCATCTCTGAGAGTTCGCTTCTCGCGCTGGGCATCATCGGGGGCTGGCCCGGTGCAATCGCGGGGCAGCAGGTCTTTCGTCACAAGACGCGCAAGCGTGGCTTTCGTTCGGCGTTCTGGGGCACCGTGGTTCTGAACGTGCTCGCTTTCGTGACCTTCAGCGTGGTGCTCTCGGAGCGGTTGCACGGCACTTTCTAGTACCAATCCCGCAGGCGGGGCGGGTAATATTCTCTCGACTACAGCGGTCTCACCTCACTTTTTCTTTTCTCAGGACGGTTCACTCATGACGATCAACGAAGAGAAGCAGGGCACCAGCGTCGGCGACAAGCTCCAGGCTGTCGTCGACCAGGCCGGTGAGCTCTACCAAGCCGGACCGAACACTCTCAATCGCAAGATCAACGAGGTGGATGCCGTGCTCGGCGCCGCAGTCGAGGCGATCCAGGAGCTCGACGAGCGAACCTCCTGACAGCGATCGATCGCCTCTCACCGGGCGGTGCAGTAGCCGTATTCGCTGATCGTCGCGTCCCCTGTGCAGCGTTCGTGGGTCCAGGTGCGCGGCCCGAACGAATCCGCCGTGGCGTCCACGAAAAGGTCGATTCCGTCGATCTGCGGGCCCACCCGGAAATACGAAACGATGGCATCTCCCTCGGTCGTCAGGGACGACACCGAAAGCTCTGCGCCACCCCGACCGGCGGCCTCCTCCATGCATGCGATCGCGCCGGGCGGCACCGTCTCGCCCTGCGCGAGCACGATTTCGCCGCACGAGACGAGTGGCGACCGGTCGGTGAACTCTGGCGGTGCGAACGAGCGGATGCTGCATCCCGCCAGCATCACGACCGCGCCGGCCAGCACGACCGCGGTGCAGGAGTTGGTGGCGGACATCGCTGCGACCCTTCCACAATCGCAACGCTAGCGGCGCGAATGCCGACACGCGACCCAACGTTTCGGGGTCTTCGGTCGTCGTGGCCCGCCGGGCGAGCCCGCAGCGGCCGACGGTGGACCCCACACCGCAATCTCCAGATTCCTGGTGTAGAAGGTGATGAGGACTATCGGATCGGAACCATCATGCCCCTCGTTCGAATCGATCTCGTCGCCGGACGCGATCGGGATCAACTGCACGCCATCGGCAATTCCATTCAGGCGACTCTCGTAGACGTGTACGGGCTGCCAGAACGCGACCGCTTCCAGATCGTCACCGAGCATGCGCCGGGCATGCTTGTGGCTCTGGACGTCGGGCTCGGCATCGAGCGTTCAGAACTTCTCGTGATCATCCAGATCTTCACCCAGGCCGGACGCACGGATGAGGCGAAGCAGCAATTCTTCGCCGCACTCGCGCGCAACCTGGACGCCGTCGGTGTCGCCGGTTCGGATCTCGTCATCGGTTTCGTGGAGAATTCGCCTGCGGACTGGTCGTTCGGGTTCGGTCGCGCCCAATATCTGACCGGCGAGGTCGAGCTCCCGGGGAGCTAACCGCGGGCCGGATCGGCTTCTGCTGCCGTTCGCCTGCGACGGACGGAGGGAGGCGAACGTGACTGTGCGGAAGGGGCGCACCAGCGACCCCTGCGCACACTCGCACCGCCGCCTTCGACGCTGGGGCGGGGAAGCCGTCGCGTCCGTACCGACGCGGCAGGCGAGGCGTATCCGACTAAATGACACTTGTGTCATAAATGGCCCGCCTCAGACCTCGGGCGTGCACCCTCATCACTAGGAGTCAGCACCCCCGCGCTCCGATTGTCAGGGGAATATCATGCAACCATTTGCCGGCACATCCTTTCATCTGGGCTCGAAGCGCCGTTCGCCACGGCGGTCCGTCATCGCGCTCATCGTGGCGCTGGCTATGGTGATCAGCGGGTTCGGCCCCTGGGCGGGGATGAAGACGCTCTTTCGACCCGATGTGGCTGCGGCCGCTGTCCCGACGAGCGCCACCGATGTGACGAAGGTGCCCCACTACTTCGGCCCGTACCCCAACTGGGCGAACAGCCCGCAGACCCTGGCGGACGCCATGGTGAAGATCGGCATCGGCACCCCGACTCCGGTGCTTTACGGCAACCCGCTGACCGAGCGCAAGTACGCGACCGACTACGCGAAGCCGACCGGGGAGTTGGGGCCGGTGCTGGTGGTGCTCGACCATTCCACACTGCCGGACGGCACCCTCAACGACTTCCAGAGCTGGAACCAGGGCAACGCGGGAGGGAGCCCGACAACCTCCGCCGGCAACCTCTTTCACGCCCTGGTGCTGCGACCCACCGGTACCGCGGGAGAGTACACCGTCGTCTATGTCAGTGACGAGCTGAAGGTACCGGTGCCGACAGTGAGCACCGGGGAGGTCGCAACCTATTCCGTGCCCGGCGTGGCGGTGCGCAAGAACGACGTGATCGGCTTCTACGGCCAGGGAGTCCCGGTGGATACCGAGGTCCTCGCCAACGCCGACACTCTGAGTACACCGGCGAGCGGTGACCCGACGCTGGCCACCAACCTCGCTCCGGCCAAGGACAGCACAATCGCGCTCGGGGTCTCGAACTACCCCGACTTCTCCCACGACCGCACCTATTCCTTCGCGGCCGACGTCACGCCGACGATCACCGACCCCGGCACGGGCGCTGAAGCCACGGCTTCGGTCGACCCGAAGACGGGCGCCATCTCCGGGGTCACGGTCACCAGCCCGGGTTCCGGTTATGCGATCCCGCCAACGGTCGAGATCACCACAGCCGGGGTCATCCCAACCACGGTGGCGAAGGCCGTCGCCAGAATCGCCACCGGTGTGATCACCAGCATCGATGTCAACGAGACCGGGTACGGGTTCACCGCGCCTGCCGCGACCCTAACGGGCGGCAACCCCACCGCTGGCGCTGAGGCCCACGCGCTGGCGAGCGGGACTGTCGACAATCTCAAGCTCACCGACGGCGGCAAGGGGTATCAGGCCCAGCCGCTGGTCACGGTGTCCAAGCCCGATCTTGCCGACGGCGTGCAGGCCACCGCCAGCGCGACGATGGATGCCAGCGGTGTGGTCACCGGTGTGGACATCGCGAACGCCGGTAGCGGGTATACGTCTGCTCCGACCGTCACCATCACCGATGCCAGCAAGACTGCTCCCGAGCGTGAAGCCAAAGTCGAGGCCACTATCGGTGTCACCCGCATCGATGTCACCGACGGGGGAGCCGGCTACGATTCGGCACCGACCGTGACGATCGCCGACACGGTGGGCACGGCAGACAAGGGTGCCAGCGCCACCGCCAAGGTGGCGGTCAAGGGCTCGGTCACCGACATTGTGGTCACCACTCCCGGGGCGGGCTATCTCACCCCTGGGATCAAGAAGTTCGTCGACACCCTGCCGGGAGAGGGGGAGGCCAACGCGAACGATCTGGGCCAGTACATCCCGATCGCGGTTCCCGACACCACCACCTACCCCGGCACTGACTACTACGAGATCGCGGTCGTGCAGTATCGGATGAAGTTCCACCGTGACCTGCCTGCCACTCTGTTGCGCGGCTATGTGCAGCTCTCCACCAGTGTCGTACCGGGCAAGAGAGTCCCCCTCGGCAACGCGAACCTGGACCCGGCAGTGCCCGACAGCCCGATCAGTTTCACCGGGGTGGACAAGCCGCACTACCTCGGACCGACGATCATCGCCACGAAGAACAAGCCTGTCAGGGTCCTGTTCCGCAACCTTCTGCCCACCGGTGTGGCGGGTGACCTGTTCCTCCCCGTCGACACCTCGGTGATGGGTGCGGGTGCAGGTCCCGACATGATGATGCTCGACCCCACCACCAAGATCCCCGTGGACATGGCGAAGGACGAGAAGAGCGTGCTCGACGGCGTGCGCAACCCGATGTGCGGGCAGACACCGAAGCCGACCACCTGCTATTCGGAGAACCGCGCCACCCTTCACCTCCACGGCGGCATCACCCCGTGGATCAGCGACGGCACACCGCACCAGTGGGTCACCCCGACCGGGGAGAATACTGCGTACCCGAAGGGTGTCAGCGTAAGCAACGTGCCGGATATGCCCGATCCCGGCCCCGGTGCTGAGACCTTCTTCTACACCAACCAGCAGAGCGCGCGGATGATGTTCTACCACGACCACTCGTGGGGAATCACCCGGCTCAACGTCTACGCCGGTGAAGAAGCCGGATACATGATCACCGACGACACCGAGCAGAAACTGATGGCTCCCGGTGGCGCTCTCGAGGGACTCGGCATGGGCACCTCGCTCACCATCCAAGACAAGACCTTCGTGCCGAACACGAAGCGGATGGCACAGCTCGACCCGACCTGGGATGCGAAGAAGTGGGGCGGTGAGGGCAACCTGTGGCAGCCACACGTCTACATGCCCGCCCAGAACCCCGGTGACCCCAGCGGGATGAGTTCGTTCGGTCGCTGGTTCTACGGTCCGTGGTTCTGGCCGCCGGCTAAAGACGCCAAGTACCCGCCCATGGCGAACCCCTACTACGACCCCACCTGCGACCCGAATGTGGCTGACTTCTGCGAGCCCGCCCTGATCCCGTCGACACCCAACAACTCGGTGGGCATGGAAGCCTTCCACGACACGCCAGTCGTGAACGGCACCGCCTACCCGACGACGACGATGGATCCGAAGTCTTACCGGTTCCGGATCCTCAACGGCTCCGACGACAGGTTCTGGAACCTGTCGTGGTATGTCGCCGATCCCGCCACCGGCACGGAGGTGGCGCTGAAAGCGAGCGAGGTCCAGGCGGCACTGACCGATACATCCATCTCGCCGACTCCGGACACTGCCAAGAGCCCGAAGGGTCCGGACTGGATCCAGATCGGCAACGAGGGTGGCTTCCTGCCCACCCCCGTCGTGGTGCCTGCCCACGAGACCACCTGGATCACCGACCCCACGCGATTCGACGTGGGCAATGTCGACCAGCACTCGTTGCTTCTGGCCCCGGCCGAGCGGGCCGATGTTGTGGTTGACTTCTCCGCCTACAAGGGCAAGACGCTGATCCTCTACAACGACGCTCCTGCCGCCTTCCCGGGACGTATCGCCGGATACGACTACCGAGCTGGCGGTCCGGACCTGTCTCCCGGTGGAGCCCCGACCACCCTTCCCGGCTACGGGCCGGACACCCGCACTGTGATGCAGGTGAAGGTCTCCAACACTGCTCCGGCGCTGGCCTTCGACCGGCCGAACACCACGGCCGACCAGATGGGCAAGCTGATGGCGGCGTTCGATCACCACACGGACGCTGCCGGCAATCCTGCCGGGGTCTTCGAGTCGAGCCAGAACCCGATCGTGGTCGGCCAGGCCGCGTACAACCAGGCCTACGGAAAGAGCTTCGTCGGTAGCGGATACTGCAACTCGCCCACCAACCCTGCCGCCAAGTGCGACGGCTTCGCACGGATCGCCGAGCAGGGTGGAGACCAGTTCAAGTTCGACACCCTCGCAGGCCCACAACTCAGTGTTCCCATTGAGGGCAAGGCCGTGCACGACGAGATGAACTCGGCGAACTTCGACGAGTGGGGACGGATGAGCGGCAACATCGGGTTGGAGGCACCGGGCGCAACACCGCTCTTACAGAACATTATCCTCTACCCGTACGTCAACCCCGCGACGGAGAAGCTGGACGGCACCAAGGGGACGAACAGCCTCAACGTGACTCCTATCTCCACCAACGCCGATGGAACGCAGATCTGGAAGATCACGCACAATGGCGTGGATACCCACCCGCTGCATTTCCATCTCAACGATGTGCAGGTGATAAACAGGGTCACCTGGGACAACATCATCATCCCGCCCGACCCGACAGAGCTCGGTTGGAAGGATACCGTGCGGGTCAGTCCGCTCGAAGACACGATCGTGGCGGTCCGGCCCATCCTTCCGAAGCTTCCGTTCGCGATCCCCGACAGCGTGCGGCCGCTCAACCCGATGATGCCGCTTGGCGCCAAGGGCTCGACAACCGGACCCAATGGGTCGGAAGCCGGGTTCAACAACACCGATACGAACGGTGATCCGATCAACCCGATCAGCAACGACATGACCAACTTCGGCTGGGAATACGTGTGGCACTGCCACATCCTCAGCCACGAGGAGATGGACATGATGCGGCCGATCTCGGTCAGTGCCGCTCGGACGCTGCCCGACGCGTCGGTGGTGAGCTTCACTCGGCCCACAAGTGACGTGCTGTTGAGTTGGACCGATCCGACTCCGGTGTCGGCCACCGATCCCACCACCTGGGGCAACGCGAAGAACGAGATCGGCTACAAGGTCGAGCGCGCCCCGTTGGTCAATGGCACGGTCGGCACTTACGCCCAGATCGCAACCACACTGGCGAACGTCACCGTGTACAGCGACGTGACAGCGGGGACCGGGCAGTACGCCTACCGGGTGATCGCCTGGAACGCGGCCGGCAACACGGTGTCCGCACCGATGCTCACCGCATCCACAACGCCGAAGGTGACCGCCACGTCCCCCCTGTCCGGGGAGACCGGGGTGTCGACGAAAGTCCGGCCCTCCGCGACGTTCAACGAAGCGGTCACCGGCATCAGCAACACCACCTTCACGCTGAAGCAGGGCACCACGGCCATTCCGGCCACGGTGACCTACGACACGACGACGCAGACGGCCACCCTCGTCCCGACGACGGCACTCGCCGCAGACAAGCCCTACACCCTCTCGTTGACCACGGCCATCAAGAGTGTGTCGGGCGGCTCGGTAGCCGCCACGAGCTGGGGTTTCATCACCGGCCCCAGGCCGACGGTCACCACCACCAATCCCACCGCCGGAGCCACCGGAGTCGGGCTGGGGACAGCCACAGTGCGGACTCCGTTGAGTGCAACGTTCAGCGAGGCCGTCACAGGCCTACCCACCACGGCCGCCAGCACGACCAATTTCACCCTGAAGCTGGGAACGGCGACCGTGGCCTCGAAGGTGACCTACAACGCCACTTCGCGGGTCGCGACTCTGACCCCGGATGCCCCGTTGTTGGCTGATCGTACCTACACCCTCTCCCTGGCCAACGCGGTCAAGGATGTGGCAGGCAACCAGCTCACCGCCAAGACGTGGACCTTCATCACGGGTCCCGCCCCGGTCGTCATCGCCCGCACCCCCGCGGTCAATGCCACCAGGGTCAGCCGGACGGCGAACATCACCGCGACCTTCAGCGAGGCGGTCACCGGACTGCCGACCACGGCTGCGGCGAGTGGCAACTTCACCATAAAGCGGACGTCCAATGGTGCCGCCTTCGCCTCAGTGGTCAGCTACTCCGGCACCACCAGGGTGGCAACGCTCAACCCGACCGGCACACTGCTGGCCAACACGCAGTACACCGTCACCCTCAGCAGCGGAATAAAGGACACCGCTGGCAACCCACTGGCTCCCGTGACCTGGAATTTCACGACGGGCAACTAGCGCCTCCCAACCGCACACCGCCGCCCGGAAGTCGGGACCGGCGGCGGTGTGCCCGGCACACGGCCGCACCGTTACGGCGGACTAGGAGGGGATCATGTCCGGAATGGGTTCCCGCGCAGCGCGGGTGGAGCAACGCCGAGCACGGGGACGGCTGGTCCGTCGGCTGCTCGGCCTGCTCGTGGCAGCTGTGACTCTCGTGCTGATTCTGCCTTCGTCCCCTGCCTGGGCGCACGCCGAATTATTGACCACGACGCCGGCTGACGGTGCGGTTCTCGCCCACGCACCGAGCTCAGTGGAATTCGTGTTCGATGAGCCCGTATTTCTTGTTCCCGACGGCTTCCAGCTCTACGGCGGTGGCGCTGGCCACCGTACGGTTCCTGCCGAGGCTGTGGATGCGACAGTGCGGGTGACACTGCCGAAGGGCCTGGCCGAGGGAAGCTATGTGCTGGGCTGGCGAGTGATCTCCGACGACTCGCACCCAGAGTCCGGCGTGCTGTCGTTCGCTGTGGGTCATGCCGACGCATCGGTCCCGACGGTCGTCGAGCGGGACACCCGACCGGTGGATATCCTCTATGGCGTGCTCACCGCTCTCGGCTATCTGGGCCTCTTCTGCCTTGCCGGTCTCACGGTTTTCGACCTCTGGGTCGCCCGCACCATCGCGCCGGGACGTCGGTTGCCCCGTCTGGCCGCGATTGTCGCCCTCAGCGCGTACCTGATCCTCGTGCCCCTCACCTCCGTTCGGGAGCGGGGCTTGAGCCTGGGTTCGCTTCTCGATCCGGCGGTCGTCACCACCGGGTGGTCCGGGGGCGCCGCGGTCGTCCTGGTCCTCGCAGCCTCGGGGGTCGTGCTGATGCTGCTCCGAAGGCGACTGCCCCGCCGGGCGGCCTTCTGGGCAGGGATGGCGGGGGCAGCGGCCGCGCTCGCCTCGGTGCTGCCTGTGGGCCACACCCGCACATTCGAACCCCTCTGGCTGGTGATGACCGCCGACATCATCCATGCCGCGACCGCGGCAGTGTGGCTGGGCGGTCTCGTGGCGTTGATTGTGCATCTCGCCCGTGCTCGACGCCGGGACGGCGACCCTGCGGAAGCCGCGCTCGTACTGGGCCGGTTCTCTACGCTGGCCGGTGGCCTCGTCGTGTTGCTGGGTATTACTGGTGCCGTCCTGGCCGTGGTGATCGTCGGCTCTGTTCCGGCTCTCGTCGGCACCGCCTATGGCCGGTTGCTGCTGATAAAGATCGGTGTCGTGGTGGTGATCGGTTTTCTTGCGGCGTGGAACCGGTTCGGTCTCGTCCCTCGCCTGGCGCGAGAGAGAATCACGGGGAGGGCCTGGCGCCGGCTGGCAGTGACGATCCGGCTCGAGCTGCTGGGGCTGGTGCTGGTCGTGGGGCTCGCCACTGCCCTGACGCTGCAGAACCCGCGGGCGACCGACGTGGCGGCCGCGCCGGTATCGGCCGCGACCGACGTGCTGACATCGGCGGGGATTCCTGTGGCGGCAGACCTCGGCACCGGCCATGTGACCGGCCGGTTCGGCCCAGGCAAGCCCGGGATCAATGTCATCGTGTTCGACCTCACCGATGCTGGTGGTGCTCCCATAGCGCCGATCGATCTGCCGGAGGTGAGTGTGTCCGAGCCGACCCAGAGTCTCGGGCCGCTGCCAGCGACAGTCGAACCAGGCAAAAGACCGGGCAGCTACCGGGCCGTGGTCGTGCTGCCCGCTGCCGGGCAGTGGAAGATCACCGCCGCTGTCCGGGTGAACGAGTTGGAGCGGCCTGCGGCCGTCATCGATGTGGTCGTGGTGCGCTGACACACACCGGTCGGGCTGCGGGGGCGGGTCACAGGGAGGTGTTCGTCGCGTCAGCCGAGGACGTCGACGAATTCACCCCGGGGATCGCGGTCGGCCGTGTCGAAGGCGGGCTCTCCGAGGGGGAGAGCAGGCGACTCCGCTAGGGGGAGTCGAAGCGTGAATGTCGTGCCGCGACCCAGCGAGCTGTCAACCGAAACGGTGCCGCCGCGGGCTTCGGTGGCCGCTTTGACGATGGCGAGTCCCAGCCCGCTGCCGGCCCGCTCGCCCGCGGTCGATGCCGTCCTGAAGATCTCGAATACCGAGTCGATGTCTCCCACGGGAATACCCGCGCCGGTATCCCGGACTGTCAGTACCAGCGAGCGGTCCGAAGCATCCGCCGTCATTGCGATCGTGTCTCCCGTGCTGGTGAACTTGACCGCGTTCTCAAGGAGGCAGTCCAGCACAGCTTCGAGTCGCTCGTTATCGCCCTGCACCACCCCGACAGCACTCTGGGAACTCCAGTTCCGGTCGGCAGCGACCGACCACCGGCGCAGGACGTCGGCCAGCATTCGGTCCACATCCACCGCCTTCGTGGCCGACGGCTCCACGACCCGCACCAGGGTGAGCAGGTTGGTCGCCAAGGCCGAGGCTTTGACGAGTTCCGCCACCACCAGCTGGGCATCCTCCCGCACGATCGGTTCGGCCGACTGGTCGGCGATGAGTTGCGCATAGCCCCTGGCGATGGTCAGGCGGGTGCGTACCTCGTGTGAACCGAACCGGGCGGCCGTCTCGCGCTGTTCACTGCGGTGTCGGTCGGCCTCCTGCAACGCCCGCAGCCCTTCCTGCGCTGCCCATTGCCGGTTCACATGCCACATGAGAAGCGCCAAAATGGCGCCCATCAGGATGGTCTCGGTGCATTCTTCCCATCTGATGATCCCGGCCATCGCATGACGGACGAGCGCGATCCCGGTCACCGCCGAGATGATGGCGAACACGACCCGGGTCGCGCGCCGCGGCCACGGGCACAGCCCGTAGATCAGCGCAAAACTGGCCCAAACGAGGTGATACGGGATCGTCTCGTTGCCGGGCAGCGCGAACGTGAGGTAGCAATTCACCCCCGCGAAGACGGCCCACGCGGCTGCGAGGAGAACCTTAAGCCGAAATCCGATACCCGACATTGCGCACCGTTTCAATCTTGTCGTTGGACAGTTTCCATCGAAGCCGGCGCACGCACACGTCGATGACGTTCGTGCCGGTGTCGAATTTCGTTCCCCATACACGCTCGAGCAGCTCGGCTCTGGTACACGGCTCGGGCGCTCGCTGGAGGAGGAAGGACAGCAGCACGAACTCTCGCTGCGTCAAAGGGATGCGGCGACCGTCGACAATCAGTTCCCGTTGCAGCACATCGATCTCGATGCCCGCGCTGCGTAGGTACCGAGTGGCCCTCGCGATCGACGCCTGCGTCAATACCGGGGTTCGGATGCGGGTGCTGACCCGGGCCAACAGCTCGGCGTTGTCGAACGGTTTGGCCAGAAAATCAACCGCACCACCTTCCAGGACACCCACCCTCGTCTCAATCTGGGTCATCGACGACAGCACGAGGATCCGACTCGACGGGCGGAATCGCATGACTTCGGCGAGGACGTCCTCGCCTCGTCCATCCGGAAGGATGAGGTCGAGGACTATCAGCTCCGGGTCGACGGCGCGGATCGCGGCAAGTGCACCCGCGACCGTGCCGACAACGGTGACCGAGTAATCGGACCCACCGAGGATTCGTTCGAGGAGGCGGGCCAACACGGGCTCATCCTCGACCACGACGATGCGATTCACAGCGGCATCCGTCTCCACCCGAGCATTTTGGGAAGCGGCGGGGACGCCACTGGGTGAGCAGATCACAGCAGTTCAGTTCTTCTGCGCCCCAGAGTCGGGTTATCTGGGAGATGTCAGAAATATACCGGATTGGTCCCCCTAATGGGGGACTGCACTGGCCCCCAAAAGGGGCACATGTCACCATCGTGAAAACGAGCCTTCCTGAGCGCATTGGATAGGCTCGGAGCATGGCTGAGTTCATCGAAGACTGTGACGTTTATGCTGCCTCCTCCTATGCCGTCGCCGTGTCACACGGGCATCGCGTGAAGCAGAAGATCGATCTCAAGGCACGGGTCGACACCGCCACCGGCGAGGTCACGTTTTACGTTCCTCTGGACAAGATCGACACGCTGCGCGACTGATCGCAACGGTCGCTGTTCGGCGAAGCCGGGGGATTCCCTGCGGTCAGTCGATGGTGAGGGCCTCGAGCGACGCTAACGGCACGATCCCTTCGGCTTTCGCTCTCATCCTCGGGTCCACCGATACGAGCGCATCGGCCTGGAAATTCGCAACAGCGAGGTATTCGGCATCGTAGGTCGAGTCCCAGTCGTGCTCGCGGGCGATCCGCCGGGCGGTACGACGCGACACGCGGTCGCCGAGAAGGCGCATCGTCAACTCGGTCATGCGGTCCTGGTGGCGCAGAGCAACATCCTCGTCCAGTTCGCCGCTTCGCACCGCGGTGAGGAGCAGAGCCAGAGCCTGGGAGCGGATCACCGTGGGAGCGACCAGTTGGTGCTGCCGACTGACCGGAATGTCGACTGCGACGAGGTGCAGGAGGGTGGGGGCATCGATGGCGTACCGAGACATGCTGGCACCCTAGCCGCGTCTGTTCGCGGTGGGCAACGAGTCGAGCCGGTATGGGGAGGGTTGTCCCGTGCTCGCGATTGTGTCAATCACATCGTCAGCGGCATCCGCGAGACAGGTGTCTCATGGCGCGTTTTCGTCGTGCCGGTGCGACCAGCGTCGCACGGCCTTCTCCGCCTCGACGATGATCAGCACTGTGGAACCCACGGCAATACACACCAGCCATTCCCAGAAATTCAGTGGCGTGAGCCCCAACAGTCTGGCGGAGAACGGCCAAGTCATGACGGCCCAGTGAAGCGCGAGGGCGCCAAGGGACGTGTACAGGAGCGGCTTGTTGGTGAGCAGTCGGAGTTGGAAGAGGGACTTGTTCTCCGCCCGGGAACTGAAGACCTGGAAGAAGCTGAGCATCACGAACATTGTCAGAGCGAGGGTTCGCGCGTGCGTTTCGGGGAAGCCGACCCTCAGGTCCATGATGAAGCTCAAGAGCACAGCCAGGGCCATCCACGCTCCCGTGATCCCGGCTCGGAACCAGAGCGTTCGCGAGAGGAGGCCCTCGGAAGGAGGCCGTGGCAGCCGGATGAGTTCGTCGCCCTCAGCCGGTTCGAAGGCTAGGGCGATGTCTTGGACACCGTTGGTGACCACGTTCATCCACAACATCTGGACCGGCAAGAACAGTAACGGAGTGCCGGCGAACACGCTCAGGGTCACCGCCACCAGTGCAGCAGCGCCGGTTGAGAGCAAAAAGTAGGTGGTCTTCCTGATGGCGGCGAAGGTGACTCTGCCTTCCTCAACCGCGTGCACGATGGTGACGAAGTTGTCGTCAGTCAGAATCACATCCGCGGCCTCCCGGGCCACATCTGTACCCGACCTTCCCATCGCGATGCCAATGGTCGCCGCCTTCAGAGCCGGGGCGTCGTTGACGCCGTCGCCCGTGACGGCGACGATCTTGCCGACGCTCTGCAGCGCGTGGACAATCCTCAGCTTGTCCTGCGGAGAGACCCGGGCAGCCACACTGGTCTCTTCGAGACGCGCGGCGAGCATGCGGTCGTCCAGGGTCGCCATCTCGGCGCCGGTCAGGGCGGGCCTGCGAGTCGACATCCCGAGCCTGCCGGCGATGGCCATCGCGGTCACGGGGTGGTCGCCGGTGATCATCATCACCGAAATCCCGGCCCGCCGGCACTTCTCGATGGCCTCGGCCACTCCCTCGCGAGGCGGATCGGTCATCCCTTCCATGCCGAGGAAGGTGAGGCCTGATGGCGCGGGCAACGGGTGGCCGAGTTTTTCGTCGTCGGCGACGGCTCGGGAGCCGGTGGCGATGACCCGCAGCCCCTCCCTGCCCATCTCCTCGTTGGCCGCATGGACCTGAGAATGGTCGAGAGTACGCGTGCCATCCGGATGCGCCACCGCCACGGCAGCGTCCAGCAGCGCTTCCGGAGACCCTTTGACATACAGGGTGCGACGCCCATGGGAATCGGCGTGGACAGTCTGCGAATACCTCAGGTGAGGTTCATACGGCTGGTGGGCGAGCGGGTCGGCTGTGCGGTCCTGTTCTGTGATTGCACCCCGCGCCACGGCGATCTTCGCCATGGCGGCGTCGACGGCGTCACCGGAATATTCGGCGCCTTGCTCGGCGGAGAGGGTCGCCTCGTTGGTCAATGCACCCGCCCGCAGCACGGCCCGTACGAGCGCCAGCTTGACCATCCCGGCCTCTTCGTTCGTGGCAGACAGGTCGAGGAGGCCTGCGGTAGTCCAGATTCTCTCCACGGTTAAGCGGTTCTGGGTGAGCGTCCCGGTCTTGTCGGAGCCGATGACGTTGGTCGACCCGAGCGTCTCGACGGCGGGCAGGGTGCGGATAATGGCATTGCGTCTCGCCATCCGCGAGACGCCCAGACTCAGCGCGACGGTGAGGACGATGGGCAGGGACTCGGGAATGGTGGCCACCGCAAGCCCGACAGCCGTGCGGAACATGAGCGACGCATCGTGACCGAGAACGAGCCCCGCGATGAAGATAAACACCACGGTAACGAGAATGATCAGGCCGATCCGCCGCTCGAGACTGTGGGTCAGCAGTTGCAGGGGCGTCTTTCCCGGCGGTTCCTGGATCAGGGCGTTGATTTCCCCCAGCGCCGTTCCTGCCGCGGTCGCGACGACGAGGCCTTTCCCGCGGCCATTAGCGACGAATGTGCCGCTGAAGGCAATGTTCGACTTGTCGGTATCGCCGACGTCGACTGCGAGGGGTTCGATGTGTTTGGTCGCGGCGAACGTCTCGCCGGTCAACATCGACTCATCCAACTGGAGACTGTTGGCTTCGACGAGCCGAAGATCGGCGGGGACCCGCTCTCCGCTCTCCAGCAGCACGAGATCCCCTGGAACGACATCACGCCCAGGGATGATCAGTTCCCTGTCGTCACGCAGTACTCTGCAGGACGGTGTGGACATCGATTTGAGTGCCTGGACATCGGCTTCCGCCTTGCGCTCCTGAACGAAGCCCAACGACGCGTTGATCGCGAGGATCAGGAAGATGGCCCCGGAGTCGACCCAGTGCCGCTGCACGAGCGTGATCAGTGCCGCGACCAGCAGGATGGCGATCAGAGGGCTAGCAAACTGGCGCAGAAGCACGCGCCACCGAGGAGTTGAGCCCGCGAAGGTCAACTCGTTCGGGCCGGCGTCGGCCAACCGCCGGGAAGCCTCGGCAGAACTCAAACCACGCGGTGTCGACGACAACTCCGCAAATGCCGCGTCGACGCTAAGACTGTGCCAAGTTGTCGGCGTGCGCACGACGTCGGACGAATTGATCGACCGAGCGCTCATGTGTGTCAGTCTTCATGATTGCTGGAGCCAGAGCAATGCGCCTGCTACTCCTCGGTGGTCGGTTGCCCGCCGGGCTCCCGGCGACGCGACGGCGATTGATCCTGCCGGTGGCGTTCATGCCGGGGATATTCATCGCGTTGCCGAGACGCGCACGCTTCGTCGTGGCGCTGTCACGAACGATGGGCGCGATGATGTTAAGAGTTGCTGGAGTCAAACTCGCGCGTCTCACCAGGATCGAGCCGAACGGCCTTTCCCGCGACCATCACCGTGATCGGCGCGGTTCCACCCGGGTAAACGGATAGGCGCAGCAGGTCCGAATCCACTGTCACACGGATAAGTTGTTGCTGGAACGAGAGCGTGAACTCGATCTGTTCGACCTCCGGCGGAAGAACGGGGTGCAGCCACAGCATCCCGTCATGCAACTCCAGACCGGTATAGCAGCGCGTGACCATGTCGATCGATCCGGCCATCGCACCCACATGCACTCCGGTGTGGGTGGTGCCGCCCTGGACGTCGTCCAGGTCGCTCTCGAGCGCCTGAACGAGGAAGTCCCAGGAACGCGCGCGGTCGCCGCGCGCTTCCACCCACGAGTGCACGACGTTGCTGAGGGTTGAGCCATGGCTGGAGCGTTCCCGGTAATACTCCACGGTGCGCGGGATCGCCTCAGCCGGAAAGTCGTAACCGAGCCCTCGCAATACCTCGCGAAGCTCGTCGGCGCTGAACAGGTAGAGGAGCATCAGCACATCCGCCTGCTTGCTGAGCTTGTAGTTGTTGGTGGTGTCGCCCTCGCTGGCCAGGATGAGGTCGAGACGGCCGATCGCTCCGTAGCGCGCGCGGTAGCCGACCCAGTCAAACTCCTCCAGCCGTTCATAGCCCTCGAACTGGCTGATCACACCGTCGGCGTGGAATGGCACGCGTAACCGGCTGCCGATGAGCCGCCACCTCTCGGGCTCTCCGGGACGCAACCCGACCCGGTTCCACACCTGGTCTGCGTACCTCGGCAGGAGCAGGGTGACGGCATCCGCCGCCCGCTGCATCACCCAGGCTGCAAGCACGTTCGTGTACGCGTTGTTGCGAATGCCCTCACCAGGGGCATCCGGATACCCGTCGTGGAACTCATCCGGGCCCATCACGCCCGAGATGTCGTACCGGTCGGCCGCCTCGTCGTGCACGGCGATACTGGCGAAGAATCTGGCGATCTCGATGATCAGCTCCGCGCCTTGGTCGGCAAGGAAGCTGATGTCGCCGGTGGATTCGTAGAACTTCCACACGCTGAACGCGACCGCCAGGCCCACATGCCGCTGCAGGCGCGAGTTATCAGGCATCCAGTCGTTGTCGCGAAGGTTGAATAATTCGGTGGGCGTCTCTTCGCGCCCGTCAATGCCGCTCTGCCACGGAAACATCGCCCCCTCGTGGCCAGCCGCCTTCGAAGCCTCCCTCGCCTCGTCGAGCCGACGGTAGCGGTAGCCGAGAAGCGCCCGGCTGATCTCGGGGCGGTGCATGGACAACGTCGGGTAGACGAACATTTCGTCCCAAAAGATGTGACCGCGGTAGCCCTCACCGTGCAGCCCGCGGGCCGGCAGTCCAGCGTCAAGATCAGCCGTAACGGCAGCGACGCTCTGCAGCACGTGGAATGTGTTGAGGTTGAGTGCCAGCTGCTGGCGGCCGTCGGTGAGCTGTGGATCTGTCTTCAGCAGCACAGTGAAGTCGTTCCACAGCACCTGCCAGGCGCTTTCGTGCGCGGCGAGGAGTGACGAAAAGGCGGGCAGTCGTCGCATCCGGCTGGTGGCCGCGAGCGTGGGCGACGAGATAGCCCGATCGCGCGAACTGCTGACAACCACGACCTTCTCGACGGTCAACGGATGTCCCTCCGCTATCTCCAGGGTGATTTCGTGTGCGATCCAGCCGGCAGCGTCCGTCAGCAGAGTTCGGGGCGCAAACTGCACCAGTCCGTCGCCGAGTACCCGCGTGCGAGCAGCCATGACGATGTGAATTCCCGACTGAGAGGTCTCCATTTCGAGCATCACGGTGTCCGCATCCGGCTCGGCGGTGGCACGTGGCACCAGGTGTGTATCAGCCAGCAGGCGGTACTCGGGCACGTTGCGGTTCGCGACGCGACCTTCCAACGCCGAGCGCACAATAAGCGGACCGGACCAGTTTTCGGCCTCGAACGTGGCCTCGAGGCCGGCCACCTTGCCGTCGTGCTGCGATACGAAGCGCTGCTGGGTTATGCGTGTGATGCGCCCCGCAGAGTCCCGGGTGCGGAAGGCACGGGTGAGCACGGCACGACCGAGGTCTAGGGTTTGCTCGTAGTCGAGAAGCTCGGCCGTGTCGACATCGAACCAGGTATCCGCGTCACCTCGATTCTCGTCACCGCCGATGCGAAACGTGAGGGGTAGCCAGTTCGGACAGTTCACCAGGCTTTCGTCTTCGGTGCTGCTGTCGTTGACCTGCGTGCGAAGCCGGTTATAGACGCCGGCGAGATAGGTGCCGGGGTAGTGCGGAGAAGTGGCATCGACCTCCGGCGCAGCACCGCGCGTCGCCCAATAGCCGTTGCCCAGTGTGCACAGAGCTTCCCGCAGCGGCTCCGTCGCCGGGTCGAATCCGACGTAGCGCAGCCTCCACGGGTCGTTCTCGAATTCAGCCCCCGCCCGGCCGGGGAGAGCCGTGGCGAGGCGGGTGTCGAGGTCGCTCAGGTCAGAAATGATCAGGTGGGCGCCCGCGGCGCGAAGCCGCTCGTCCGCGCCCCACCGGCTCACCCCGATGACCCAGCCGAATCCTCCATTCGATGCCGCAGTGACGCCGGCCTCTGCATCTTCGAGGACTACGATTTTCGCAGGGGTCACGTGCAGCTGGCGTGCCGCCTCGAGGAAGGTGGCCGGGTCAGGCTTGCCTGGCAGATGCATCCGCAGGGCGTCGGTGCCGTCTACGGTCACGTCGAACAGGTCACCGAGTCCGGCGGCATGCAGCACCCGACGGCCGTTCCGGCTCGACGTGACTACGGCGGTCGGGATGCCCTGAGCCCGGAGTCGATGCAGCAGCGTCACGGCGTCGGGGTAGGCGCTCACCCCGTTGGTGTCGAGCTGCTGGTCGAAGAAGTACTGTTTGCGAGCGGCCAAGGACTGCACGGTGGGGGCTGTCGGTGTGGCGAACACCCTCTGTTCGGTCCCCTCGGGAAGGCTCACGCCACGAGAAAGGAGGAAGGTGCGCACGCCATCCTCGCGCGGTCGGCCATCAACGCTGCGCCGATAATCTTCAACCTCGTCGAAGGGTATGGCCTTCGGGGCCAGTAGAGGTAGCACCTCGTCGAACAGCCGCTTCCACGCGGCGGCGTGAACGACAGCGGTCTCGGTAACGACGCCGTCCATGTCGAAGACGACGGCCTCGTAGCGTGTCATCGACTTCGGATGCTGGGCCACGGCAGCCATTCTAAGAGTCGGGTATTCAGTGGACGCGGCTGCCGGTCGGCCCACGTGTCTAGCGGCTCTAGGTAAAGGAGCTCAGGACTCCGAGGGGACCATGGGTAGCTCGGCTCCGTAGTTCCACGAGAGGATGGCCGGCTGCTCGCGGTAGAAACTGAGCACGGACACCGACCCGGCATCCAGAGTGATCTGGGCCCCGAAACGTGGGGCCATTCGCAGAAAAACGGCCGTCAGGATGCGCAGAAAGTGACCGTGCGCGATGAGGGCGACATCCCCCTCCGCCATCGCGGGCAGCACTCGCGTGAGAACACGCGAGGCGCGCGCGGCGACCTCTTCCACCGTCTCGCCTGGCGTCCGTCCACGAATCACGCCGTGGGTGAAAGCACTCCAGTTGTAGCCGAGCTCGTTGCGGATGTCGCGCGAGGTACGCCCTTCGTATCCGCCGTAGTCCCATTCCACGAGGAGCGGATCGATGTCGGCATGCAGGCCCGCCAGTTCGGCCGTCCGCTTCGCGCGCTGCAGAGGCGAGCTCAGAACCAGTGAGAAATCGTAGCCAGCGACCAGCTGACCTGCGCCGCGGGCAAGTTCCTCACCTCGAGCAGTGAGCGGAACGTCCGTGAGTCCGGTGTGGCGTCCTTCCTTGGACCACTCCGTCTCCCCGTGGCGCAACAGGACCAACTTCCCCGAAGGGTTATCGGGAGCGGGACGTTCGGGCAGCGGATCGTTTGTGAGCATCCTCCAACCGTAATCGCGATCGCCCGCACCTGGCCAAGCCATTGAAACTGCCCCAGTACAGCGCTCAGTTGAGATCGCCTACAAACCGGACGATGAACGCGAATGGGCAGGCATCGCTGGGGAATCGTGTGTCCAGTTGGTCGCCGTGTCCGTAGGACCCGCCCTCACGAGATTCCCAGGTACGTCAATCGCGACACGGTGGTCGTTCATGGACCGAGGCAGAAGCGCCCGCAAGTCGGCTTGTCCGGTTTAGGCGGCAAAATCCGAAATGAGTCGGCAGGCGACAAAGTGTGTCGCGTGCCCCACGAGTGTGGATCAATGGTCATGTCCGGACGGCGGAATTTCCGGCCTGTTCGAGTCGGGACGATGGTAATTTTCGCCCGCATGCTCCGGACACGCGTGTGATGTTGCCAAGCGCGGTCCTCGTGCGTATGACGCCCGCTCATCGGGCTTCATCTCGGGACACCTATCCGGGCACCCAGCTCCCCGCTGATTGCCCGATGTCGATAACCGCGAGTAAACGTCCGGTCATGGTCCGGCTTGCGGATTTTCGAAATGGGCGGACCTAACATGTTGCCCGGGAGGTCGTTGGGTGACGGACTCCATCGTTCACTCGACGTCAAGCGGGTTCCCCACAGGGCAGGCCCGTTCGACCTGTCCTTCGCTGATGAGGCCTCGTACGGACCGTGCGGGAAACCAGTCTCCGTTTGAGGAAACAAATTCGTCCTGACTTGGAGTAGCCGTGTCGATGGTGAAGCCGAAGTGAGTCCAGCATGACTCCAAGTTTTTGGTGAGGTAGGTGTAGAGATAGCGGAGTTCGGCTGGTGTTCGGGGAGGTGCTGGCCTGCTGCTGTGCTGGACGGAACACACGTATAGCGCCACAGCGTAGGCGGTGGCTTGGCCTTCGGGAACCGGCGCGGTTGTGCTAGTGGGTCCGCTCGGCATCCACCCCTTTTCTCCTTTGGCCAGAGTCGCTTTATATCCAGCGTTCCTCACGCACTCCACCAAGGCAGAAAATAGGGGCCCGCCGCTTGCGTAGGCAACCAGTTGCACAGCAGGGCGGATGGCAGAGGGATGCTGCGCCACGAGAGTCGCCCATTCCTTGTCGGCCTTCTCTTGACGAGCAGTCTCTGCTTCAGCGTCAGACAGCAACGGTCCCGGCGGAGGCTTCGCACCCAGATCCGGTTCTGTGAAACCCTCCACTGGGACCGAGGTCTTTGTAGATCGTGGCGTTGCGTGGCCGCTGCTTGTTGCGGAGGTGCAGCCCGCCACCGCGAGCAGCACGATGCTGGCAACAGCCACGGCAAACGCAGCTCCGCGTGAAGCTCTCTTGATGACATCTGCCGACCGGCGTGTACTCAAGAGAGAAGTTCTCTCAGCCGTACTCGCGCACGCGAGTAGCGCGCTCGTGCTGCTTCCGGCTTCAGTCCCAGGTGGGCGCCGGCCTCCGCGACACCGAATCCGTCCCACGCGATCAACATCACCAACTCCCGGTCATCTTCCTTCAACTGATCGAGCGCGCCTGCGAGGCCTGCCGCGCCTTCCTCCACAGGCGCCACAGAGGTGACAGCGAGCTCCTGCTTGAGTCGCTGGCCTAACGCGGATTGGCGCATTTGCCCGCGCCGATGATTGGCCAACACATTCCTGGCGATACCAAAGCTCCATGCCCGAACCTCCACTTCCGCGGTGGGGAGTTTGTGCTGTTGCTGCCACAAGACGACCAAGGTTTCCGAGAGACAGTCGGCGGCATCGTCGGTAGGGGTGACTCGCCGAAGGAAATAGGACAGCAGCGGCTGCAAAGTTGGCTCAACAGCTTCCTCGAAGGCGCGATGCGTTTCCAACGCGCGCGCCGTTTTCCCGGGGGCTTGATTCGTCGCACTCACTTGTGAGCCCCGCGAGATGAGTCGCACGCGTTAGCGATTTGCGCCTCAATGACCTTGATCGCATCGCCGGCTTCCGCGCCGGCCGCGAACTGCTCCTGCATTTGGACCAAGCCGCCACCATCACCCTGGATGAGACCCGGCCATTTCGTTTCCGCACGCATCACTGACGCCGCATGGTTCTGCGCGGTCGTGTCGCCTTTCTTGTGCGCCACCATCCACGCGTCGGTCCAGGAACAGTAGGCCACGTTCTCGAACATCATCTCGACGCCGCTTGCCTCCATCGTTCCGCCGTTGTCATGAAGCCGCGCCGTGACGGTGGAGATCACAGACTCTTTGGTGAGGGGTGCTGCCAGCGGCAACCAGTCGGGGTAGACACTTTCGACGTAAAGATCGAAGTCCGACTTGGTGGTGTCGATGAACTCGCTCGGACTCTTGCCGCACTCGGTACCGCTATCGCAGGACCGTCCAGTTTGGGCAAGGAAATGCGATACGACATCAGCGGCCGCCGGCAACCCGATCGCTGCCGATAGCACAATCACCCCAGCGAAACCAAAACCGAGCACCTTCCGGCGGCGACGGCGGATTGTGTTCCTCCGCCCGGGGACACCCGCATCCTGCAGAAGCGCTGCAAGGGTCTCCTCCGAAACGACATGCGATCGCGCGGGGTCTGAGATCGCGAGAAGGCGATCAAAATCCTCATCATTCACTTTCATACGGTGCTCCAAAGTTGGCCATTACCTAGTACATGTCCGAAACCAGCCCAAACGTGACAAGACATCCAGAAACTATTCAGAGCAATTGGATTTCGCCGTTGGCGGACGATCCCAGGGATGAAGCCTTGACCGCCCGGGATGTAACGGAACGAGTCGATTCGTTCCATGGCCGCGAGATGTCGGATTGCTTCGGTCGGAGGCGGGAGCGGCATTGCCACGATCCGCAGCCTCCCACCGCCCACGAGTGCAGACGAGCCGCCTGGGTGATTTTCCTAACGGCAGGAGCGTGCTTCGCCGCCACCATTCTTCTTTACATCGCGATTAGCCAGTTCGACTACCACCAGTTTTTTGTCCCCGGGCGTGTGCTCGTCAGCACCGCTGTCTGGTTCCTGCCCTCTCTGACTATCTTCCTGGCCGTGCTCGCCGCGAATGCAAGTGCGTGGAGCATAATCCTTCCTGGCCTGGCTCATCTCGGCCGAGCCCCACGGCTCGTCTCGACCGCTGCGTTGGTGGTTTCGTTCACGATACTTTCGCCCATCGTCGTTGCCACGCTCATGCTGGCAGCTTTTTACCCGTTGGCCAGGCTCTGGTACTAGAAAAGTCGCTGGCTGAAGAATCACTCGGCCAACCTGCAGTCAGGCGGCCGGAGCTGACATTCACGTCGATAAGCTCTGGGGCGTCACTCTCAATGCCGCGTTTTCGGATTCGTAGCGACCTGCATCGAACCAAGTCGTGGTCAACGTTCCACTTACGGGGGGGACCCAGCGGTGGATCCGTGCGCGTCTTCGCGATGCCGTCCTCAACGCAGTGCCATCATGGAGTGAGCGGGCGAAAGTGGACCAGCCATGACGGCGAGGAATGTGGTGAGCCAACGCACCGACGCAAGGGGGTCAACCACCGGCCGTCCGCATGTCGTGTGGTTCGCTGCGGGATCAGCAAGCGCCGCAGTGACCGGTGGATTATTGGCAGCGCTCTACATCACATCGGCTATCGGCTGGTCGCTGGAAGGCAGATCGCCGGGCTCGGGGTGGCTCGGTATCGTCATGGGAGTTGTTGTCGGCGGGATCGTCGGTGGGATCGGGATCGGTATTCAGCGTCGGGCGTCGATTCCGCGGGTGAGCGCACCGCTGATCGCTCTGGCACTACTGGTGCTGTTGGGGATCATTGTGTGGGTGGTGCTTATACCGTTCGACGCGAACGGAAGTCTCCGGTACGGGGTGGCTGTGATAGCGTCACTCGTCACGATCGCCACCGTCCTCGGGACCGCAATTGTCGCACTGACCAACTCGGCGCTGTGGCTGCGCGTTGGTGGTATGGCCAGCGCTCTCATCGCTGTTTCATTGGTGATTGGCCTACTGCAAGGCGGGTAGTGCCTGTTGATTCCATGAGCCGGTCATCGTTCCCCTTGCGATCACGACACCAGTAGCGCAACCTCGTTGCATGAGCACAACCGAAATGCCTCATCCTCTGTCGCGCAAGGATGCTGCGGCACTAATTGGAATACTCGCAGCGTTCTCTGGGGAGATCATTCTCGGGCAATTCAAAGACGAACAACTCGCTCCCATCGGAGACCGAATGACAAGAGACGAGCTGCTCCCGCCAGGGGCGTCGCAAGGAGAAATGCTCCAGAGCCTCGCGGACTTGATCGAGCGTATTAGAGCTGCGCTCGGCGAATATGACTCACCACCCTTTACCGATCACGTCATTTGAGGTTCCGTTTGCGGGCGGCCACTACCGACGAAAAGCGGTCTCGAACGCGAACGCGAACACGAACCTGCGTAACTTGCCGTCCACTCATCGTCCCCCGTATGAGCAACTGGCAACGGGCAACTTTCGGAGAGTGTGGGCATGTCTTGTGCGTCTTGTTGCCCGCTGGCACAATCCAATAG
Organism: Frigoribacterium sp. UYMn621; assembly: GCF_040549525.1. Taxonomy (NCBI): domain Bacteria; kingdom Bacillati; phylum Actinomycetota; class Actinomycetes; order Micrococcales; family Microbacteriaceae; genus Frigoribacterium; species Frigoribacterium sp. UYMn621. The sequence goes on from NZ_JBEPTM010000004.1 coordinate 88,774, forward strand.
TGATTCGTCCTCGAACCGTCGTTACCGTGATGATCGTCGGTCTGGGCATCGCGACAACTGCCGGCTGCGCGTCAGAGCCGGCTCCAACCCATGATTGGTCTGCTCGCATGACCGCCCTCCTCAGTGATCCTGGCGGGCAGGGGGGTGCCGGCGGAGATCTCAGAGTTGACAAGGGGGCCAAAAGTGCTCGGGGGACTGCTGAACTGGCCAGCGTTCCCACTGGTGAGTACGACGTTCTCGCAGTGTGTACCGGGGCTGGAATTGTTCACATTGCAATCGAGAGCGCCAGTTCCTCTGGCAGAGTGCTCGCCTCATCCGACATCGCCTGCGGGGCCACCCTGAGACTTCCGGTCAGCCTGCCCATGACCGGCATCGTTCTCGAGGCCACAAGCACCAGCACCTCCGCGCAATGGCAAGCAACCTTGGTAACCCCGGGCTGGGAACCAAGCACCACAACTTATTCCCCCTGATAGCGATTCCCCAAAGGTTCCCCTGCGGGCGCCGACGGCCACCTCTCGGTCAAGCTATCTCCGGAGTCACCTAGCTATTCGGAACACTCGAAGCCCTGGCGGGCTGCTTTTTCGGAGTGCGTGGCAAGATCCGACATGAGCTGGCAGGCCACAATGGTGCCCCCAGGCAGATTCGAACTGCCGCCCCTGCCTCCGGAGGGCGATTGGGTGGCGCGTTATGGGTCGAAAATGCCCCGACTCCGGCCCATTTGCTGGATTCTACGCTGACCACGGATGCGCTCGCTGACCCCGTGCGTGCCTCAGTTGTTGCCATTCTGTTGCCACGGAGCCGATAGACCAATCGCCTTGGGTGGTGCCGAAAGCTAAGACTGGAGATCGGAGAGGGGCCGTCGTGACCCAACGAGCTAGAGATGTTGTTGCGGCTTGGCGCGCTCTCGAGCCCCCTGAAAAGTTGCGGATTCGAAAGTCAATCGTCCTTGATCGCGTTGTGGCGAGCATGGCGATGGAGGGTGAGCCGGTGTCTCAGGAATGGATCAATGAGGCGAGAGCCCGGCGAGCTCATCTATGAACTTCGACACCTCTCGAAGATCACTAACCTACGCCGACGCGGAAGCTCGGCGAATCGATTCCGGGATAACGGAAGCCTTCGCCAGCGGTCTCGGATAGTGTCCGGGCGTAAACGGCAGCTGCGTCGAAATCAGTTCCTCGGGCAGCCATGGCGACCGGGCCCGTTTGAAGAAGCCGGTCTTAGGCAGCATCGCGGTAAGTGCATCTCTATCCAGCGGCGCATCGGACCAAGCACGGAAAATGGTTTCGCCATCCTGCGAATCACTCTCCGACGCGATGTGTGGCGCGACAAGGGCCGCGTACTCTCGGCCGAACAGTGTCCACCAAACCGGATGAGGAGGTAGGCCCATCCACCCTTCCTTGTAGCGAATAAGCGCGTAGCGGTTCTCCTCCTTTCCATCGTACCACACCGAGAGGCCGCCCCACCCGACATTTCGGATCACCTCTGCCGATGCAAAATAAGCTTGGCCCGCGCGTCCGAACTCGACGACAAGCGCGCGTAGCGCGTTGCGCCATTTCGGCCCCTCGAACGCAGACCGCTCCAAGGAAAGGCGAAAAGTAGGCAGGTCGGCGGGCGAGCCGTCCCACTTGCGGGTCGCTAGGTTTCCATCGATGACGGGAAAAGATCCCTTCCAAAAGAGCAGCCCTTTGGAGTTGTCGGCGGCTTCCCTGAAGCCGGAGTCGCCTAGCGTTTCAAGCTTGCTCTGCAAGGGTTCGAACTCCCCGAAGCGGCGGGGCAGAGCTTCGGGCAGGTACTTTCGCGCAGTGGTCAAGTAAAGCGACGCGAGGTCGGCTACTCCGGGGAGAAAGTGCCAAGTCATCTCTATGAGATCGATCCGCTCGTTGCCCTTGGGTCGCGGGACAGTTCTATTTGCCTTTCCCGCCCAAATCGCATCAGATTGTTGATCAAGAATCGCGCCGTTGACACTCGCAGCCAACCGCTTCGAGAAGCGGACGGCATGAGGGATTGACACTTCCGCACTCCCTTCGACCAGAACTTGGTACATGACTGTGACGCCTATCGCGACAAGCGCGAGTTCCTCTGGCACATCCTCTGGCTCTACGTCGAACGGCCCATCGACGGTGAAGCAGTAGCCGGCGCGCTTACCTCGAACCACCGTGATGCCTTGTTCAGTGCTGTCAACGACATCTATGTCTGCGCCCGCCCGGACGATCTGAATTAGCTCAGCACGGGAGAGAAATCGTTCGCCGAAGACGGTCAGATCGTATGACATGCCCTGAAGTCTTCCATGCGTGGATCTTGTGTCGCGATTGTCAGTCCCTAGACAAGGGGCGGTGTTTGTGGAGCTTGGTCGATTCGCCGTTAGTTGATTGCGGTCAGCATTTAGCGACAGCAAGCGGAGCAGCAATGACAATCGCTGCAAGGTTCCTTCGACCTTTAACACGCTGGGGCTCGCTCAAGTTCAGCCACGCGGGGTGAGCTACTTCGCCGAGTTTGGTCGCAATGATGGTCAGCCGTTTCCGGTCGTTCGAGCTGAGATGTGAAAGATCAAGCTCCCCAACTGTTCCAATGCTTGTGAGCAGCACTGCGGCGTCATCGAGGTGGCGTCCGGGATCGCGCGAATCCACGACACTTGCGGCGCCTTTGCCGACAAGTGCGCCGAGTACGTCTGGCACGCCGAGAGCCACCGTGCGGGTCGTGGATGTCACGACAAACGTGTCCCGCCGCCGCAGAGATTGCTCGCCCGCAGTGACCGCGAATGCTGGCCGCATCATGAATCGTGGCTTCAACTGGGACGGCAGGTGATCGGCAACCATCATGTCGACCTGTTCCCGATTGCGCTGGAAACGGTAGACCGGCTCCTTCCTGCTGGATGGAACGATGGGCTCGAATCCGATCCTCGTCAATGCCGAGGCGATGCTCATTACGTTTGAGTGATTGGCCGCGACATCCACGACCAGGTCGACGTCTTTGGTCGCTCGTGGAGGGGGGATGCCGGCTCGCCGCGCATGGAGCTGAACCATGAGCCCGCCGACCAGAACCCAATCAGCGGTGTCTGTCGCCTCGATGACGTCAAAGACCGTGCTCCAGGGAGGCAGTAGGTCGTCGTCGCCGATGTCTATCGTGTGTTCTTCGCCAGCCATCGCTGCCTCATCTCCTCGAGTGCGGCAAGGCCAGCTGAGCGCTCTCGGGTTAATGTGCTTCTCACGAGGTCGGCAGCGATCACGGCAGCCGGTGAGTAGCGCCCCTCGAAGTTCAGCGAGTCGTGTCGCTCATAGATTGTCACGTCGCCGTTGTTGTCAGGTGACAAGAGGTGCCGTCGTGCGAACGAGTCAAGTGTCTCGTTGTTGCGGAGGTACCCCTCGACGACCTGAGTCTGGTTGGTGAGTTCGGTGTCAATCACGTCGGCAGCGCTCCTACCGGTGAGCACGAGCTCGTTGTCGGTCTTGACAATTGAGTCGGCCGTGTAGTGGTGCCCGACTGTTCGAGAAGCGACTTTGCGGGCGATCTCCTCCGCAGTGCTTATGCGGATACGTCGGCGGATTCGGGCTAACGTACTCTGCGAGAGTCCGGTGGACGACTGGCCAGAAAGTTCGCCGAGTAGCGCCCAGGAGGACGCGGCCGACCACGTGCGTCCCGCGCCCGCGTTGAGCGACCGGCGCTCGCTGATTGAGCGGGGAGTCACGAGCCAGGTGCCGTCGGAGAGTTGCTCGCCGGAGAGCTTGCCAGCTCGCAGAAGGTCTGTGACTTGGCGTTGAGACACGCCGAGTGCCCGGGCAGCATCCTTCGTCATCAAGTTGTCCATGTCATTTCACCTCTGCTGTCAGAGCAATTATGACATATCTGAATCGCCGCGAAAAGGTGGTCCTGGAACTTCCTTTGCCTATTCCAAGGGCAGGAATACCCGAAGGAACAGTTGGCGCTGCATTTTTGCTGATCAGCCGCCACCCCCGCGCTGCGAGCGCTTCCCAACCTCCCACACCCATCGCAAGCTCTTGGAGTGGGAGGTTGGGAAGTAAAGGGGTGGCCGCAGATAAGCAAAATTCAAAAAAGGTAGGTCAAAGTGGAAGCGGGCCGGCCGGGGGTTGCTGGGCGTCAGGCTGACAAGTCCGAGATAACGTCAGCGCCCCGACGTACTGTCGAATCATGGGAAGCATCAGCGCATACCAAACCACGTCAGGCAAGCGCTATCGAGCGATGTTCCGAAAGCCCGACCACGCTCAAACCCAGAAGCATGGCTTCAAGACCAAGCGTGAGGCCGAGTTGTTCCTCGCGAGCGTCGAGATCGATAAGAGCCGCGGTGCGTACATCGATCCTTCAAAATCGCGTGTGCTCGTGGGGGAGTGGCTCGATGCTTGGATGGATGGTCGCACAGACTGGCGCGCAACTTCACGAGAGCGAGCTCGCGGTATCGTGGCGCTTCACATCAAGCCTTCGCTCGGCGGCTACCCGCTCGGCTCGTTGACTCACGTCGCGGTCCAGGCATGGGCTGGTGGCCTCTCAAAGACGCAGTCGCCGTCGAGTGTGCGCAAGATTGTAAACGTGCTCTCTCGCAGCCTCCAGATGGCTGTGAAGGATGGCCGGCTTCCAGCCAACCCAGCTCACGGGCTTAATCTCCCGAAGGTCGGCAAGCTCTCCAAGCGGTATCTGACTCACGACGAAGTGAGGGATCTCGCCGACGCGGTCGATTCGCTTGGCAAGGGGATGTATCGGGGTGAGCGAAACAACTACGGACTCATGGTGAAGGTCCTCGCCTATTGCGGGCTCCGCTGGGGCGAGGCATCCGGCTTGCGAGTTCAAGACATCGACTTCGTTCGTGGCCGGCTCGAAGTACAGCACACGATCGTCGAGGTTGATGGGGTGCAACTCGACTCCCAGCCCAAAGACTACGAAGCCCGTTCCATCCCAGTGCCGGCCTCGATCCTCGCCGACCTTAAATTCCACGTCGAAGGCAAGGAAGGCGGTTTACCGGCTTTCGCGGCAGCCCGCGGTGGCTGGCTACGCGGTCGCGTCTTCCGTCGCGGCTGGCTCGACGACGCCGCGAGCATGATTGGCCAAGATGGTTTGACTCCTCACGAACTGAGGCACACAGCAGCCAGTCTCGCGATCAGTGCGGGAGCGAACGTCAAGGCCGTACAGCGGATGCTTGGACACGCGTCTGCGGCGGTGACGCTCGATGTGTACTCGGACTTGTTCGAGTCAGATTTGGACGCGGTGTCAGCGGCGCTCGAAGACGCGATTGTTCGATCTGCGCGATCGATCTCCCAGAATAAGTCAGCTTCTATACCTCTACCTGAATAGAGGCCACGTCCACCTCAGCGACGCCTAATTGTCACCCGCACCATTTTCGTTCTGGAGCATCGTGTAGGACACGGTCGGAGGCTCGCTTGCATCTTCGACCTCGGCCCATGTGACTCGGGACCGGCGGCCGTAGAGGTGCAGCGCGGTCTCCAAAGTCTCCATCGCGCGTTGAGTTACCAGCGCCACCACCGCAACCGACGAGGTCATCCGTATGTGTGCCGACTGGTTCTCAATGTCCACGACAGCCTCGCTGCGCTCCATCGCCTCGACGAAGGCCCACTGTTTGCCATGGCTCAATCCCGACAACAGCTTCCACCAAGCGACAAGAGCCATGCGCGCGCTCGGGCGCATGGCTGGATCAGCTGTGATCGCAGCCTCGGCCTTAATAACTGTGTCGCTGTAGCTCACAACGGTGAACTGGAAGTCAGCCGGAGCCCCGAGGCTAGGTCGAGTCGCGATGAGCGCGCGGATTTCTTCCTGCGCGACCGCCTTCTGGCGCGAGTTCGGGTTGCCCAGCGATTCCTGGAACGTGTCGTGGTACTTCGCGTCTTCGACTGCCACCAAGTAGCTGCGGCGTAGCCGCTCATCTCGGCTGGCGGGCTCCAACAGGTAGATGGCGAGCGAAGCACTCTCGAGTGCGGCTCGGAGTATCGGATAGAGCGCGGACATCGGGAGCTCTCCTGCTCCAGTAAGGACCGGCTCCAGGATCGTTTGGACGGCCATGAGCGCGTCCAACGATGCCGACATGGCCGTGCCGTGCAAGCTGCCGGTGCGCCATCGTCCGAGGTACCGGTCATCGAGTCGAAGGCTGGACCTGTCGTCAACAACCGCGACAAACTCACCCTTCAGCTTCGCCTCGGCTTCCGCAATTCGGGGGAACAGCAGCCGCAGGAGCGCAATGCCCATTTCCTCAGAGTCGGGGCTGATCGCTCGGTTGAACTCGAACTCGGGCGGGTCCGGAATCGTCATGTCTGAGAGTAGACCCAACTGCGATAAGTGCTCATGCTGTTCACCGCGCTTCACCGCAGCCTTGGCCTGCCTCCTGGCCCCACCACCGATGAGATGATCGACGCCGCCGTGACGGGCCGGCCCGCAGAGGCCGACGATCTCGACTGGAGGCAAGCTGATTCCGGTTAGGGACCTGCCGCTGAGCGAATTCCCCAAGGACGTGGCCGCCCTGGCCAACCGGGTCGGCGGCTTGCTCGTGTATGGCGTGAGGAGGCCGAGAAGCGCGCAGCCTGTGAGCGATCGGTTCCGTCCGTTGTTGCCAAAGTGTTGCCACGAGCGCCGAACAGGGCGGTTACAACGAGGTTCACACAGCGTCTGAGCAGTATTTTTACGAAGTGCCCCCAGGCAGATTCGAACTGCCGCCCCTGCCTCCGGAGGGCAGTGCTCTATCCCCTGAGCTATGGGGGCTCAAGTGCAGGTCTACGTTACCAGCCCTCTGCCAGCCGCTCTGTCGGGCTGAAACGTAGGCTGCACCCATGACCGATGCTTCCTGGCGCGACCGGCTGCGCGCGCTGACCGTCTTCAGCGGACAATTGCCCACCTTCGACACGGATGCCGCCCCCGCAGACCCGTCAGAGCTGCTCACAGAGTGGCTGGGCTTCGCGCTCGACGCCGGGGTATCTCAACCCCACGCGATGACCATTGCGACCGTGAGCGCAGAGGGCGAACCATCCGCCCGCACGCTGTTGCTCAAGGACGTGACGCCGGAGGGCCTCTGGTTCGCCACCCTGTCTTCGAGCCCGAAGGGCCAGGACCTCGAAGCGCACCCTCGCGCAGCACTACTGCTGTACTGGCGAGAGCAGGGGCGGCAGATCCGAGTGGTAGGGGATGTGGAGCCCGGGTCGCGAGAACTGGCACGGATCGATTTCCTGAAGCGCCATCCCAATGCGCGGGCGATCGCTGCCGGCGGGCAACAGAGCCAACCGCTGCCGGCCACGGAAGCCGAGTACGAGGCCGCGGTGGGTGCGGCACGAGAGCGGATCGACGCCGATCCACAGTATGTACCCGACGAATGGCAGGCCTACCTCGTGAGGCCGGTCGAGTTCGAGTTCTGGCAGGCCGCCCGTGAGCGCGACCAGCTGCGCCTGCGTTACCGCCGCGACGGCGAGGGATGGGCCCGCGACCTGCTCTGGCCCTGAACCTCCCGGCGGGTGACCTGCTCCAACACGCCCAGGCGGGCGATTGCGGACTAACCGGGTCGGCGCGACGGCACGGATTGTCCGTTATGGCCCGGAATCGCGACAGGGGAGCCGAGCCGAGCCGAGCCGCGGGGAGCCGCGCGGAGACGAGCGGAGCCGCGCCGACCCAGGGCGGCCCGCGACATCCCGCGGTAACACTCCTCTGGCAGGATCGTCGCATGCTTCGTAACGTCGCCGCCCACCTCGAACTCGACATCGCCGGTCGCACCACCATGGTGCTGAGCCTCGCCGTCGCCCAGGGGGCCGCCCTCGCCTCCGAGCGACTGGACATCAGTCTCGACGGCATGTCGCTCACCCCGGGCGAGCTCGTCGATCGCCACGGCTCGCGCCTGCACCAGCTCATCAGCGGCAAGGGTCGCATGACCATCGACTATGCGGCGGAGGTGACGGGACACTCTCTGCCTGCATCGGCCGACGATCTCGACTCCATCATCTACCTGCGGCCGAGCCGCTACTGCGAGTCCGACACGCTGCTGCCCACCGCATCATCCGAATTCCGTGGGCTCAGCGGGCTCGAGCTGCTGAGCGCCGTCAGCTCCTGGGTGCACGACCGCCTGTATTACGTTCCTGGATCGAGTCGCGTGACGGATGGCGCGGTGGGCACCCTTCTCGCCCGCCAGGGCGTCTGTCGGGACTACGCCCACCTCGTGATCGCGCTGTTGCGCGCCATCGACGTGCCCGCCCGCATGGTTGCGGTCTATGCCCCGGGGCTCAGCCCGATGGACTTTCACGCGGTCGCGGAAGCCTTCATCGACGGCAACTGGCACGTGGTGGACGCCACAGGGCTCGCCCCTCGCCAGAGCCTGCTTCGCATCTCCACCGGCCGGGATGCGGCGGACATCGCCTTCCTCACCAACCACTGGGCCAATCTCACCCTGCTCGACCTGCAGGTTCTGGCGATCGTGGACGAGCTGCCGAGCGACGACTTCCAGCAGCAGGTGCAGCTGGGCTGAGAACTACTTCAGCGCCCCGAGCGCGGCCGTGACCAGCGCATTCGCGTCGGCGGCGGATCCGAAGTAGACGGATGTCGCGACCAGCCAATACGCGCCGGTGAACACGTCGACGCGCCCGACCCCGCCGCTCGTCGAGAAGTAGGCCGCATCGCCGAGCCCCGACGCCGCGGTGCCCTTCGCAGCAGTCGCTTTCAGCGAGGCGAGCGCCGGGGGCGCTGGCCGGGCCACCGCGATGGCGAAGGTGTCGCCGCTCGTCTGGTTCAGCCAGCTGCAGGCCGTGCCCTGGTCGGCGACCGCGCTCGCACCCGCAGTTCCGGCTTTCGGTGCGAAGGAGTTGTCCAGTCCGAAGTTGGGGTTGAAGTCGTAGACGACCTGCGCGGAGACTAGGGTGTTGCACGGTATTTTCGTCGGCGTTGCGCTGGCGGTCGACGACGGAGTCGGCGTCGGTGACGGGACGACAGAGGGTGAAGCGCTCGGAACAGAGGACGTGCTCGGCGTCGGACCGGGCGTGGACTTCGGCTCCGGAACACAGCCGGCGAGGCCGAGGGTCACGGTCGCGGCGAGCGCGGCCACGAGGATGGTCGATCGCAGTCGAGTCTGGATGATGCTGTTCATAGTGTGAGAAGCCCCCCGGTAAGCGTGCCTCTATCTTCACCCAGTCTCATTCCTCGCATAGCGGGGCGCGCCAGCAAGGTGCCCGATGGCGCCCGATAGAATCGTTGCTCGTGACTCCCGCCGAACTCTCCGCCCAGCTGCTCGCCATCGTCACGGGCGCGCTCGAGCGACGGGGAGCGGATGCCTCTGGCCTGTCCCTCGACGATGTGAAGGTCGAGCGGCCCAAGAACCGTGACCACGGCGACTGGGCATCCAACATCGCCATGAAGCTCGCGAAGCAGGTCGGTACCAACCCCCGCGAACTCGCCCTTGAGCTGGCCGAGCTCATCCGTTCCATCCCGGGAGTCTCGGCCGTGGATGTCGCGGGCCCCGGTTTCATCAACATCAGCCTCGACGCGGCTGCAGCCGGTGCTCTCGCGAAGGCGATCGTCGAGCAGGGATCCCTCTACGGCAACGGCACTCTCTACGCGGGCGTGACGATCAACCTGGAGTTCGTGTCTGCGAACCCCACCGGACCGATCCACCTCGGGGGAGTCCGCTGGGCGGCGGTGGGCGACAGCCTCGCCCGCATCTTCACGGCCGAGGGCGGAATCGTCACCCGCGAGTACTACTTCAACGACCATGGTGGCCAGATCGACAGGTTCGCCCGCAGCCTGTTGGCGAGCTACCTCGGTGAACCCACGCCCGAAGACGGCTACGGCGGACAGTACATCTCCGACATCGCCGCCCGGGTCGTGGAGATCGCTCCCGACGGCCTGGCCGCGCTCCCGCGGGACGACCAGCAGGAGACCTTCCGCGCGATCGGCGTCGACCTCATGTTCGGCGACATCAAGGCGAGTCTTCACGACTTCGGCGTGGACTTCGACGTCTACTTCCACGAGAACACTCTGCACGAGAACGGTGACGTCGAGAAGGCGATCGCCCGGCTGAACGACCTCGGCCACATCTACGAGTCCGAGGGGGCGACCTGGCTGCGCACCACCGAATTCGGCGATGACAAGGACCGGGTCGTCATCAAGAGCGATGGCGAGGGCGCCTATATCTCGGGCGACCTCGCCTACTACCTCAACAAGCGCGAGCGCGGTTTCGAACGCAACCTGATCATGCTCGGTGCCGACCATCACGGCTACGTGCAGCGCCTGATGGCGATGACGGCGGCCTTCGGCGACCTTCCGCGGGTGAACCTCGAGATCCTGATCGGCCAGATGGTCAATCTGCTCAAGGACGGCAACCCACACCGCATGAGCAAGCGCGCCGGAACTGTCGTGGTGCTCGAAGACCTCGTCGAAGCCGTGGGGGTGGATGCGGCGCGCTATGCGCTTGTGCGCTCCTCCAGTGACTCGCAGCTCGACATCGATCTCGACCTGCTGACCAAGCGCACCAATGACAATCCGGTCTTCTACGTGCAGTACGCGCACGCCCGCACACAGTCGGTCGCCCGAAATGCTGCCGACAGCGGGGTGGACCGGAGTGCCTTCGATGCATCACTGCTTACTCACGAGACGGAGAGCAGTCTGCTCGGTGTGCTCGCCGAATTCCCGCGCGTGGTCACCCAGGCTGCCGAGTTGCGGGAGCCGCACCGGGTCGCCCGCTACGCGGAGGAGCTCGCCGGCGCGTATCACCGCTGGTACGACAACTGTCGGGTGACGCCTCTGGGGGACGAACCGGTCAGCGACCTTCATCGCACTCGCCTGTGGCTCAACGATGCTACCGGCACGGTGTTGCGCAATGCTCTCGGGCTTCTTGGCGTCTCGGCGCCGGAGCGGATGTAGCGCATGGCGTCACAGGACGGCGAGCAGTACGACTGGAACCTCGGCCGGTCGGGTCGTGAGTACCCGGACGACACCGCGGCGGATGAACCGGATCCTTTCCCCTTCGTCGAGACGGAGATCGTGCGCCGACGTGGGCGCGGATGGATCGGGCTCGGCGTCTTTCTCGTGATCCTCGTCGTGATCGTCGTCGCCCTGGACGCGGGGGCGCGATGGTACGCCGGCAACCTGATCGCGGCCAAGGCGCGAAGCTCACTCTCCATCGCCGACTCGACACCGGTCACGGTCGACATCGCCGGCGCGTCGGTGCTCTACCAGGCGGCGATCGGCAGATTCGAGCGGGTGGATGTCGCGATCGCCAAGCTCGGTGTCGGTGACGTCAGTGGAAAGGCCACCCTCACGGCCACGGGAGTACCCCTCAGCACGTCGAAGCCGGTCGAGAGCGCTCGCCTTGCTGTCGTCACCTCGCCGGATGAGCTGAAGAAGCTGCTCGCGGGGTTCACCAGCCTGCCGGTCACTTCGGTCAAGATCGGGTCCGGAGCCGTGCAGATCGGCACCGCTGTCACGGCCCTCGGCGTAACAGTGCCGATAGCGATCTCCTTCGTACCCACAGCCGTCGACGGCCAATTGGAGTTGACCCCGAAGTCACTGGTGGTGAATGGTGCGACGGTCACGCCCGATGGCCTGCGCGCCACTTTCGGGCCGCTCGCCGACCCGGTGCTCGCGACCCAGAAGATCTGCGTTGCCCAGTATCTGCCGAAGCAGCTTCCCCTCGACTCGGTGACCGTCAAGGGCTCGTCCCTCGAACTCGCGGTGGCGGGCAAAAACGTCCTCCTCGGCCGCGCACTCCTCACGACCAAGGGGGTGTGCGCGTGAGCCCCAATCCGCTGGCGCCCGCGTGGCTCCGCCCGCCCGCCGATGCGAATGTGCTGCCCGCGGCCGTGTGGTCTCAGAACGCCGGGCGCGTGGCATCCGGGATGCTCGAGGTGGCCGGGGTCACGGCATCCGCGCTCGCCCATCAGTTCGGGACGCCGCTCTACGTGGTCGATGAGGCCGACGTGCGCGCCCGTGCCGCCGAAGCCCGGGACTGCTTCGATCGCGAATTCGCGGCGCTCGGATCGGCCGCGAAGGTCTACTACGCCGGCAAGGCGTTCCTCTCCACCGAGATCGCCCGTTGGGTGACCGAAGCGGGGCTGTACATCGACGTCTGCAGTGGGGGAGAGCTCGCGGTGGCTCTCGCTGCCGGGGTCGATCCCTCCCGGCTCGGCTTCCACGGCAACAACAAGTCCCTCGCCGAGATCGACCGCGCCGTCGGCGTCGGCGTCGGCGTGCTGGTGGTCGACAGCCTGGTCGAGATCGAGCGCATCGCGGATGCCGCAGCTCGCCACTCCCGTGTTCAGAGCGTTCGGCTGCGTCTCAACAGCGGGGTGCACGCCCACACCCACGAGTACCTCGCCACGGCCCGGGAGGACCAGAAGTTCGGCATCACGCTCGCCGATGCCCCTGACGCGGTCGCTCGCATCCGTTCGCACGGATCCTTGCTCTTCCTCGGGCTCCACTCGCACATCGGCTCGCAGATCTTCGAGGCCGACGGCTTCGTCGAGTCCGCGAAGCGACTGCTCGCCCTGCATGCCGAGCTGCTTTCCGGCGGCCCGATCCCCGAGCTGAATCTCGGTGGGGGATTCGGCATCGCCTACACCTCGGTCGACACCGCCCTTCCCATGCCCGAGATCGCTGCGCGGTTTGCCGGCATCGTGGCCTCCGAATGCGCGCGGCTCGACATCCCCGTGCCGCTCGTCGCGGTCGAACCGGGGCGCTCGATCGTCGGGCCGTCGACCTTCACCCTCTACGAGGTCGGAACCATCAAAGACGTCGAGGTGACCGTGGGAGAGACGACGGCCATCCGCAAGTACGTGAGCGTCGACGGTGGCATGAGCGACAACATCCGTACCGCCCTCTACGCCGCCGACTACTCGGTGCGGCTGGCCAATCGTGCCTCAGACGCGCAACCCGCCCTCGTGCGCATCGCCGGCAAGCACTGTGAGAGCGGTGACATCGTGGTGCTCGCGGACTACCTGCCGGCAGACGTCACGACCGGAGACCTGCTCGCCGTCCCTGCCACCGGCGCCTATCACTGGGCGATGGCCAGCAACTACAACTACCTCGCCCGTCCCGCCGTCGTCGCCGTGCTTGACGGAATGGCTCGCGTGATCGTGCGCGGCGAGACCGAGGCCGACCTGCTGTCGCGAGATGCCGGGATACGCCCCAACCCGAACGGAGCACCATGATCGAGTACCGCAACCTGAGAGTGGCCCTCCTCGGCGCCGGATCGGTCGGCGCCCAGGTGGCTGCACTGCTGCTCGAGCACGGCCCGGAACTCGCCAATCGCGCGGGCGCCGGACTGGAACTCGTGGGTGTCGCGGTGCGCGACCTCGACGCGAGCCGCACGGCGGAGATCCCGAAGGAGCTGCTCACGACGGATGCCGAATCGCTGATCCTCGGCGCGGACATCGTGATCGAGCTCATGGGCGGTCTCGAGCCGGCCCGCACGCTCATCCTGCAGGCGCTCAATTCCGGAGCGGATGTCATCACGGGCAACAAGGCGCTGCTGGCGACCCACGGGCCGGAGCTCTTCGAGGCCGCGGAGCAGGTCGGCGCGCAGCTCTATTACGAGGCGGCCGTCGCCGGCGCGATCCCCATCATCCGTCCGCTGCGCGACAGCCTCGCCGGCGATCGCATCAAGCGCATCCTCGGCATCGTGAACGGCACGACCAACTTCATCCTGGATCGCATGGACACGGCGGGGGAATCCCTCGAAACGGCCCTCGCCACCGCGACCGACCTCGGCTACGCAGAGAAGTCCGATCCCTCCGCCGACATCGAGGGCTATGACGCCGCGCAGAAGACGGCGATCCTCGCAAGCCTTGCGTTCCACACCACGGTTCCCCTCGAGTCCGTCTATCGCGAGGGAATCACCGCCGTCACACTCGAGCAGGTCGTGGCGGCGAAGAAGGCCGGGTATGTGGTCAAGCTGCTTGCCATCTGTGAGCGACTGACGGATGCCGACGGCGTGGAGGGCGTGTCTGCTCGCGTCTATCCCGCGCTGGTTCCGCGCGATCATCCGCTCGCCGCCGTCCATGGCGCCAAGAACGCGGTCTTCATCGAGGCGGAGGCCGCGGGCGATCTCATGTTCTACGGAGCGGGTGCCGGTGGCATCGAGACCGCCTCCGCCGTGCTCGGCGACCTCGTCTCTGCGGCTCGACGTCACGTGATCGGCGGGCCGGGTGTCGCGGAGTCGACGCACGCCAACCTGCCGATCCTGCCGATCTCCCGGGTGATCACCCGCTACCAGATCACCCTCAGCGTCGTGGACGCTCCGGGAGTGCTCGCCGCCGTCGCCGCACTCTTCAGCGAGCACGGGGTGTCGGTCGAAACGCTCACCCAGTCCGTCTACGGTGGCGCAATCACCTCCATGCCCACCGCTACCCTTGTGATAGGCACCCACGAGGCCTCCGAAGCCGATCTCGCGGCGACCGTTCTCGAACTCGAATCGAGCGATGTCGTCGTGCGGGTCACGTCCGTACTGAGAGTAGAAGGTTCATAATGGCCCACCAGTGGCGCGGAGTCCTCCGCGAGTACGCAGACCGTCTGAACATTTCGGACGCCACTCCGATCGTCACGCTCGGCGAGGGCGGCACTCCGCTCATCCCGGCTCCCGCCCTGTCGGCTCGCACCGGCGCCAACGTGTGGGTCAAGTACGAGGGCATGAACCCCACCGGGTCGTTCAAGGACCGCGGCATGACGATGGCCGTCTCGAAGGCCGTCGAGGCCGGCGCCAAGGCCGTCATCTGCGCCTCAACGGGCAATACCTCCGCCTCAGCGGCCGCCTACGCGACCCACGCGGGGATCAAGGCCGCCGTGCTCGTGCCGGAGGGCAAGATCGCGATGGGCAAGCTCGCCCAGGCGGTCGCCCACAATGCCGAGCTGCTGCAGATCCGCGGCAACTTCGACGACTGTCTCGACATCGCGCGCGACCTCGCCGCCAACTACCCCGTCCACCTTGTCAATTCGGTGAACAACGACCGCATCGAGGGCCAGAAGACCGCGGCCTTCGAGGTCGTGGAGGTGCTCGGTGACGCGCCCGACATCCACATCGTGCCCGTCGGCAACGCCGGCAACTACACCGCGTATTCCCGGGGCTACGGCGAATCCCTCGCCCGCGGCGACTCGACGAAGCATCCACGCATGTTCGGCTTCCAGGCCTCGGGTAGCGCTCCGATCGTTCTCGGCAAGATCGTCAAGAATCCCGACACCATCGCCAGCGCGATCCGCATCGGCAACCCGGCGTCCTGGGAGCTTGCGCTCACCGCGCGAGAGCTGACCAACGGATACTTCGGAGCGATCTCCGACACGCACATCCTCGAGGCGTATCGCATCCTCTCTGCCGAGGTCGGCATCTTCGTGGAGCCGGCCTCGGCGATCAGCGTCGCAGGCCTGCTGGAGCGCGCCGCGGCTGGAGAGATCCCCAAGGGATCCACGGTCGTGCTCACCGTCACCGGCCACGGACTCAAGGACCCGCAGTGGGCTCTCAAGACCGCTGACGGATCGGATGTCACCCCCACGGTCGTCGCGAACGACACCGACGAGGTGGCCGGCGTGCTCGGTCTCGCCAAAGTCAGCGTGTGAACACAGCCGATTCACCGTCGGCCTCGGTCGAGGAGTTCGCCGGAAGATCGGTGACCGTGCGCGTCCCCGCGACCACGGCCAATCTCGGCCCGGGGTTCGACACCCTCGGCCTGGCGCTGTCGCTCTACGACGAACTCACCGTCACGGTGCGGGATGCGCCGGGGGCGACGGTGGAGGTCATCGGGGTCGGAGCGGGCGAGGTGCCCACCGACGAGTCCAACCTCGTGGTGACCGCCATCGCCTATACCTTCGCGGCCTACTCGCAACCGCTGCCGGGCCTCGACCTCGTGGCGCGCAACAACATCCCGCACGGCCGGGGACTCGGGTCATCCGGGGCCGCGATCGTCTCGGGCATCATGGCGGCTAAGGGCCTGCTCGACGGCATCGTCGACATCGACTCCGGCGCCCTGCTCGCCCTCGCGACCGCTCTCGAGGGGCACCCCGACAACGTCGCACCCGCGCTCTTCGGTGGGCTCACCATCGCCTGGACCACGGATGCCGGCCCGCAGCACAAGAAGCTCATCGTGCACCGTGGCGTCTCCCCGCTTATCGCGGTGCCGGAGTCGACCATGTCGACCGAGCTCGCCCGAAGCCTGCGACCGGCCTCGGTGCCCCACGAAGACGCGATCTTCAATGTCTCGCGCTCGGCCCTGCTGATCGCCGCCCTGATCCAGAGTCCCGAATTGCTGCTCGCGGCCACAGAGGACAAACTGCACCAGAGCTACCGCGCCGCCGCGATGCCGGAGACCGAATCGCTCATTCTCGAACTCCGCTCCCACGGGCTTCCGGCCGTGGTCTCTGGAGCCGGTCCGTCGATCCTCGTGCTGTGCAGCGACCCCGCCCAGCGGCTCGTCGCCGCCGAGCTGATCGCCGCACGATCCGGCTCGCCGTGGCAGTCGCTCCTGCTGGCCGTCGACTTCAAAGGTGCTACAGTGACATTGCATCCGGTAGAAAATTCGGGTTAACCGAAACCCCCGGACAGCACGCTCATCAGACAACACATTCACAGGCGCTAGCTTCGTTATTTACCAGTGCTTTCCCGCGCAGTTGCGAACATTCGCACAGGCGCTACCCGAAGCGAAAGCGCCGAACGTCAAACCCTCCCGCAAGGCTCAGTCGCACCTGTCAGGTGCGGACCTTGTTCGGGGAAAGGAACCCTCTTAGTGACTGACCTCACTGTCCGTGCCTCAGGTACAGACTCCATCGCCCTCGCCAAACTCCGCCTTCCCGAGCTCCAGGCTCTCGCGGCCGAGCTCGGCCTCAGTGGATCGTCCAAACTTCGTAAAGGAGAACTCGTGGATGCCATCTCCCAGATCCAGAACAACACCGCACGCCCCGTCGCTTCGGAGCCGGTCGCTGACGCGCCGGTAGGTGACGCCGTGGTCACCGACGCGCCGGTGGCCGATGCGCCTGTCGCCAAGAAGCGGGCGTCGCGCCGCGCCAGCACCTCGATTGTGGATGCTGCCGCCGCCGAAGCGCCCGTCATCGAGTCGACACAGCGCGAGCCGCGCCGTGCGTCTGCGGCCCGTTCCGCCGGGAAGGCGGAGCCGAAGTCGGTCACCCGCCACGTGAACCGCGCGGAAAGCGGTCTCGACCGCATCCCCGGCCAGGAGGCCGAGCGCATCGCGCTGGCCGACGCTGCTCTTTCTGCCGGTCTCGACCGCATCCCCGGCCAGGAGGCCGAGCGGGCCGCCGTCGCGGACTCGCAGCAGACCGATGGCCTCGATCGCATCCCCGGCCAGGAGGCCGAAGCGGAGGCGCAGGCCGATGACGCCCAGCCCACCCGCAACTCGCGCAACCGCAACCGCAACCGCGGCGGAGATCGTCAGCAGGGCGACCGTCAGCAGGGCGATGCCTCGGCCCAAGGCCAGAACGGCCAGGCTGCCCAGAACAACCAGAACAATCAGAACAACCAGAACAACCAGAACAACCAGAACAACCAGAACAACCAGAACGGTGAGCAGTCCGATGGGCAGCGCGCCAATGGTCGCAATGCGAACAACCGCAACCAGCAGAACAACCAGGGTGGTGGCCAGCAGAACGGCAACTCCCGCCAGCAGGGCAACGACCGCCAGCAGCAGAACAACAACGACCGCAACGGCAACAACGACCGCAACCAGCAGCAGCTGCTCGAGGATGATGACCGCGGCGGCCGCAACCGCTACCGTGACCGCAAGCGCCGCGGCGCAGGCGGCAACGACGACTTCGAGCCCGAGATCACCGAGGATGACGTGCTCATCCCGGTCGCCGGCATCCTCGACGTGCTCGACAACTACGCCTTCGTGCGCACGAGCGGCTACCTTCCGGGCAACAACGACGTCTATGTCTCCCTCGGCCAGGTGAAGAAGTACAACCTGCGCAAGGGCGACGCCGTGGTCGGAGCCATCCGCCAGCCGCGCGAGAACGACAACTCCGGTCGCCAGAAGTACAACGCGATCGTGAAGATCGACTCGATCAACGGACTGCCCATCGAGCAGGCCGCCGACCGTGTCGAGTTCGGCAAGCTGACCCCGCTCTACCCCTCGGAGCGCCTGCGCCTCGAGACCGAGTCGGGCAAGCTCACCACTCGCATCATCGACCTCGTGTCGCCGATCGGCAAGGGTCAGCGCGGCCTCATCGTCTCGCCGCCGAAGGCCGGCAAGACGCTCGTGCTCCAGGCCATCGCCAACGCCATCGCCAAGAACAACCCCGAGGTGCACCTCATGGTCGTGCTGGTCGACGAGCGTCCGGAAGAGGTCACCGACATGCAGCGCACGGTCAAGGGTGAGGTCATCGCCTCCACCTTCGACCGCCCGGCAGAGGACCACACCACGGTCGCCGAACTCGCCATCGAGCGTGCCAAGCGTCTCGTCGAGCTCGGCCACGACGTCGTCGTGCTGCTCGACTCGATCACCCGCCTCGGCCGCGCCTACAACCTGGCCGCTCCGGCCTCCGGGCGCATCCTGTCCGGTGGTGTCGACTCCTCGGCTCTCTACCCGCCGAAGCGTTTCTTCGGTGCCGCTCGCAACATCGAGGACGGCGGATCGCTCACGATCCTCGCCACCGCGCTCGTCGAGACCGGATCCAAGATGGACGAGGTGATCTTCGAGGAGTTCAAGGGCACCGGCAACATGGAATTGCGCCTCTCACGTCAGCTCGCTGACAAGCGCATCTTCCCGGCCGTCGATGTCAACGCGTCGGGCACTCGCCGCGAGGAGATGCTCATGGGCGTCGACGAGACGAAGATCAACTGGAAGCTCCGTCGCGCACTGGCGGGACTCGAGACCCAGCAGGCCCTCGAGCTCGTACTCACGCAGCTGAAGGACACGTCGTCCAACGTCGAGTTCCTCATGAAGATCCAGAAGTCGCTTCCGGGCGCATCCGGGTCGAAAGAGGACTAATCCCGATGGCAGACTCTGGCGTGTTCGAGTCGGTGAAGACCCTCTTGGTCGAGCATGCGGACCTTCAGGAACAACTTGCCGACCCCGAACTCCACTCCAACCCGGCCAAGTCGAAGAAGGTCAATCGGCGCTACGCCGAGCTCAGCCGCATCGTCGACGCCTACAACCGGTGGATGGCGCTCACTGACGACTTCGAGGCTGCGACCGAGATGGCGGCGGACGACGAATCCTTCGCTGAGGAGCTTCCGAACATCAAGTCGGAGCTCGACGTGATGGAGGAGCGCCTGCGCCGACTGCTCATTCCGCGGGACCCCAACGATGGTCGTGACGTGATCATGGAGATCAAGATGGGGGAGGGCGGAGCAGAGTCCGCGCTCTTCGCCGGCGATCTCCTGCGCATGTACCTGCACTATGCGGAGTCCAAGAAGTGGAAGACCGAGATCATCGAGCAGACCTCGAGCGACCTCGGCGGCATCAAGGACGTGCAGCTCGCCATCAAGGGCAACTCGACCGACCCTGCAGAGGGCGTCTGGGCGCACCTCAAGTACGAGGGCGGGGTGCACCGCGTGCAGCGCGTGCCGGCCACCGAGTCGCAGGGACGCATCCACACCTCTGCGGCGGGCGTGCTCGTCTTCCCCGAGGTTGACGAGCCCGAAGAGGTGGAGATCAGCCAGAACGATCTCAAGATCGACGTCTATCGCTCGAGCGGACCGGGCGGTCAGTCGGTGAACACCACCGACTCCGCCGTGCGCATCACCCACCTTCCCAC
This sequence comes from Frigoribacterium sp. UYMn621, assembly GCF_040549525.1. Classification (NCBI taxonomy): domain Bacteria; kingdom Bacillati; phylum Actinomycetota; class Actinomycetes; order Micrococcales; family Microbacteriaceae; genus Frigoribacterium; species Frigoribacterium sp. UYMn621. The sequence goes on from NZ_JBEPTM010000004.1 coordinate 108,454, forward strand.
CGGCATCGTCGTGGCCATGCAGAACGAGAAATCGCAGCTGCAGAACCGTGAGGCGGGCATGCGCGTGCTTCGGGCCCGCGTGCTCGCACGTCAGCAGGAGGAGATCGACGCCGCGGCTTCGGTCGTGCGCAAGAGCCAGATCCGCACGATGGACCGGTCAGAGCGCATCCGCACCTACAACTTTCCCGAGAACCGCATCGCCGACCACCGTACGGGCTACAAGGCCTACAACCTCGATGCCGTGATGAACGGTGCTCTCGAGCCCGTCATCCAGAGCGATATCGAAGCGGATGAAGAGTCGCGTCTCGAGGCCCTGGCCGGAGATGCGGACTAGTCTCGCCCCGCCGCGCGCCATGACCACTCCGGAAGTCCCCACAGTCTCGACGACGCTCCTCCGCGCCGTCGAACTGCTCACTCGGGCTGGAGTTCCCTCTCCCGACGTCGATGCCGAGTTGTTGCTCGGTTTCGTGCTCGGGATGAGTCGCGGCGAGGTGCAGGCGAAGGCCATCACCGGCACGGCCATCTCGGTCGCGGATGCGGCGACGATCGCCGCCCTCGTGGAGCGTCGATCGGCTCGAGAACCGCTGCAGCACATCACCGGCAGGGCGCCGTTCCGGTCGCTCGAGCTCGCGGTCGGGCCCGGCGTGTTCGTGCCGCGGCCCGAGACCGAGCAGGTGGCGCAGTTTGCCATCGATGCTTTGCGCGCGGCGGCCACTCCAGAGCCGATCGGTATCGACCTCGGCACCGGCAGTGGCGCGATCGCGCTTGCTCTCGCCACCGAGGTGCCCCACGCCCGGGTCTACGGCGTGGAGAATTCACCCGAGGCATTCATCTGGACGCGGCAGAACTTCCGCGAGAGCGGCGCAGGGAACGCTCGCGCTGTGTTCGTTGACCTCGTCGCGGCCCTGCCAGAGCTCGATGGCACCGTCTCGGTGGTCATCTCGAATCCTCCCTACATCCCCCTCGGCGCGATCCCGCGCGACCCGGAGGTGCGGCTCTTCGATCCCGGGCACGCGCTCTACGGCGGTGAGGACGGGCTGGATGTCGTGCGTCAGGTCTCACACACCGCCCGGCGCCTGCTGCACCAGGGCGGCACCCTCGTGCTGGAGCACGGTGAGCTTCAGGCGGCCGCGATTTCGGGCATCCTCGCCGCCGACGGCTGGCGTGCGATCGCCTCGCACCCGGACTTCCTCGGGCGGGACCGCTCGACGACCGCCCTGCGCTGAGGACGAGCGCCCGCCGGGGCATCCCCTCCCGCGCCGCAACTCCGGCAGGGCGGGCCAATGCGGACACTCCGGGCTGGCGCGCCGGCCCGGAGTGTCCGCATTCGCCCGGTTTCGGGCGAATGGCGCTCCCAGGCGATGGAGCTACTCTTCCGACGCCTCCAGGGCCGCGGTGCACTCCGCGATCGCCTCGGCGGTCCAGGTGCGCTGGTCTTCCGTGCCCACAAGATCGGCCCAGCGGGATGCCTCGGTGAAGGACTCGAGCGCCGCGGAGGGGTCGCCGGCCTCAAGCCGATACCAGCCGAGATTGCTGTGCAGCGACACGAGCCAGCGGCGAGTGCGTGGATCGGGTGACTCCTCGGCGAGGGACGCGGCTAGAGCGGTCCAGTCCTCTGCGCCGTCCGGGTCGACGATCGCGAGCATGTGCAGTGCATCCACCCGCAGGAAGCCGAGGTCGGCGCGATGGGCGATCGACGCGGCCTGGCGAAAGAGCCCGGCCGCGGCATCCGGATGCCCGGAGCTGTTCATGAGGCGACCAGACTCGAGGAGCACCCGCACTCCCACCACCGGAGCCGCGTCATCGAGCTCGATGAGCAGCGCCGCGGCCTCATCGAATCGTCCCTCGAGGCCGATGGCTCGGGCAAGCTGGGTCGTCAGCTCGGCACGTTCGGTGTCATCCCAGGGGCCGCCCTGCTCCAGTTCGACGCGGAAGCGCGACTCGGACTGCGCCGGATCGTCGAACAGCCAGAGTTCGTCGAGCGTCGCCTGTTCGAGCATGGTCAGTCCTTCCGTGCCTCCGCGAACGCTTCGATCGCGGCGAGAAGCGAGGGAGCATCGGTGAAATGGTGGGCCGTGATCCCGATGCTCGCAGCCCCGTCGATATTCTCCCGCATGTCGTCGGCGAAGAAGCTGTCTCGGGCGTCGATCGAGTAGCGCGCGAGCACGCTCCGGAACACCTCCGGTTCGGGCTTGCGTGCTCCGTAGTCCGAGGAGGTGTAGAGGTGATCGCCGAACACCGAAACGAGCTCAGGGGCGAGATCGCGCAGGTATTTGCCGGTCAGGGGGCCATTGTTCGTCAGAAGGGTGACCTGCCCCAGCTCGGCCGCCCTCCGCACGGCGGCGATCGAATCGCGCCACGGCTCCATCGCGGAACCGCGAATACGCACCCAGTCGGCTTCGGACACCTCGAACCCGATCGCCTCGTTGAACGCGGCAAGGTAGACCTCCGCTGAGGCGAAACCGCCGGCCTCCGCCGCGATCTCGCCCTCCTCGTGCCACCAGCGTTCCCGCAACTGCTCGAGTGACAGGCCGGTGAGTTCGGTCATGCCAGCCATCCGCCGTTGCCAGTCGTAGCCGTACAGCACTTCGTCCATGTCGAAGATGAAGAGCAGCATCAGGTGTTCCGTCCGGCGAAACGGGAGATGGCCTGGTCGAGTGCAGCGGTCTGCGGCACGCCATCCACAGCGTCGAAATCGAAGGGATACAGGTCCACAGGGCTCCTTCCGTCACCCGATTGTCTCAGGCCGCGCTGGGGGTGATGTCAACGCAGAAGCCATCGAACAGCTCGAAGTAGGATGTCTAGCGATATGGCGACGATCTATAACTGCTCTGAGCAGGACGAACTTCTCACCGGAATGCGGCTCGCACGGGTCGCCATCGGCCGGGGGGAACTCGTCGTGTTCCCCACCGACACCGTCTACGGCCTCGCCGTCGACGCCTTCAACACCTATGGGGTGCAGCGTCTTCTCGATGCCAAGGGCCGCACCAGGCAGTCGCCCCCGCCGGTGCTGATCCCGGGCATCCCCACCCTCGACGCTCTCGCCGAGACGGTACCGCCGGAGGTCCGCGCGCTCGTGGCGGAGTTCTGGCCCGGTGGCCTCACGGTGATCCTTCCCGCCAACCCCTCGCTCGACTGGGACCTCGGCGAGACCGGCGGAACCGTCGCGCTCCGGATGCCGAACAACCGCCTCGCGCTCGAACTGCTGTCGGAGACCGGGCCGCTCGCCGTGTCCTCTGCCAACCTCACCGGGGAGATTGCGGCGCGCACCGCCCAGGATGCCGAGCGGATGCTGGGCGACAGCGTCGAGGTCTACCTGGACGGAGGGGAGGTCGGCCTCGACTACGAAGCGGCCGGACTGGGATCGACGATCGTCGACGCGACCGGCCTGATCGACGGTGGCGTTCTCAAGATCGTCCGCCACGGGGTGATCACCGAGGCCCGGATCGAAGCCGTTCTCGAGAAGTTCAGCGCCGAGAACTCGCCGTGAGATTCATCTTCTACGTTGCTGCCGGCGGTCTCTCCGCCGTGGTGACGTTCGTGCTCGCGACAGCGGTCGCGAGGCTCGGCATGAAATACCGGCTCTATCCCGCCATCCGCGACCGGGACGTGCACAAGCGCCCGACCCCGCGCCTCGGGGGTATCGCCATGTTCATCGGTATCCTCACGGCCTTCGGGGTCGCGTCCCAGCTGCCCCAATTCCACCTCATCTTCGCCAAACCGGGTCCGATCTTCGCGATCCTCGGATCGGCGCTCATCATCGTGCTCATCGGTGTCGCCGACGACATCTGGGATCTCGACTGGGTCACCAAACTCGCCGGGCAGATCATCGCCGCCGGGCTCCTCGCCTGGCAGGGCGTGCAACTGACCACGCTCCCGATCGTGGGGGGAGTGGTCGTGCTCTCCTCCTACACCGGGCTGATCATCACGGTCTTCGCGATCGTGCTCGTCATGAACGCCATCAACTTCATCGATGGGCTGGACGGCCTGGTCGCCGGCGTCGCGATCATCGCCAACGGCGCATTCTTCATCTACAGCTACATCCTCGTTACCCGCAGTGCGGCAGCGGAGTACTTCAATCTCGCGCTGCTCATCTCGGCGGTTCTGATCGGCGCGTGCGTCGGCTTCCTCCCGCTGAACTGGCACCCGGCCAAGCTGTTCATGGGGGATGCCGGGGCGCTCCTCGTCGGCCTGCTGATGGCGACTTCCGCGATCTCCGTCACCGGTCAGGTGGATCTCGCCGCACTGCAGTTCACCAAGCAGCTCGTGCCCGCGTTCATCCCGATCCTGCTTCCCCTCGCCATCCTGATCATTCCGCTGCTCGACTTCGCTCTCGCGATCTTCCGCCGCCTTCGGGCGGGAAAGTCGCCCTTCAGCGCCGACCGCAAGCACCTCCATCACCGCTTGCTGGATATGGGCCATTCGGACATCCCTGCGGTGTTGATCTTCTACTCCTGGACCGCAGTGGTGTCGATCGGATGCCTGCTCTTCATGTTCTTCGACGCCATCTGGGGCGTACTGTTCATCATCGTCGGCCTGGTCATCTGCACGGCCTTCACTCTGGCGCCCCTCACCCGTCGAAAGTCCGTGGAGGCCTCCGTCCAGCTCGCCAGTGCCGACAACGACGCCGAGGCGGCCGCATCCCGGTTCGACCCCCTCGATGAGGCGGCCTACGACGCGGCATCCACCGACACCCCCACGAAGGAAGCATCATGAGCGCGATCCCCATCCTCAAGCGGATCCTGGCCTACGGCGGCGTCCTCGCGCTCGCCATCGCGGTGGTCGGGTCGGTCGTCGGACTCATCTTCGCCGGGGGAATCGGCCTCGTCAGTGCGCTCATCGGCACGGTGATGGCCGTCGTCTTTCTCGGTATCACGACGGCAAGCATCGTCCTGGCCACGAAGGTCGCGAAGGGCGACCTGCTGAGCGTCGCCTTCTTCGGGATCGTGATGGGGGCGTGGCTCGTCAAGCTCATCGTCTTCATCGTGTTGATCGTTCTTCTCAAGGACCAGCCGTGGATCCAGACCCAGGTGCTGTTCCTCACCGTGGTTGTCGCCGTGATCGGCACCCTCGTCGTGGATGTGGTGGTGATCGCGCGCTCGCGAATGCCCTACGTCAGCGACGTGAGCCTGCCAACGGATGCCGCTGCGGCCGCCGACCGACAGCAGTAGAGGTTCGGCTGGCCCCATTCTCTTGATAGAGTTATGACGAACGCCCCCCTTCTTCTCGCCGCGTGACTACACGCCCCGATTCTGGAGTTAGCGCTGCTACCCCACGCACTTAATCTCATCCTCCCGCTCGCCAGCGAAGGCGACGGCGGCGGTAGCTTCGTCGGGCCCAGTATCGGTGAATTCTTCCCGCCGATCATCGCGTTCGCTGGCACTCCCTTCGAGCTCAATCGAGTCATGCTCGTGCGCATCATCACCACGGTCATCATCATCGTGGTGTTCTCGCTGTTGACGCGATCGCTCAAGGTGGTTCCGACTCGCTGGCAGAGCGTGCTCGAGTTCGGCACCGACTTCGTGCGCGTCGGCATCGCCGAAGACCTGCTCGGCAAGAAGGACGGTCGCAAGTTCCTTCCGCTGCTCATGACCTTCTTCTTCATGATTCTGGCGATGAACTTCACCGGGGTTGTGCCCTTCGTCAATATCGCCGGCACCTCGGTGATCGGCGTGCCGCTGCTGCTCGCTGCCATCGCCTACTTCACCTGGATCATCGCCGGACTCAGGAAGCACCCCGGCAAGTTCCTGCGCAACGCGCTGTTCCCGCCCGGTGTGCCGTGGCCGCTGTACATCATCGTGACTCCGATCGAACTGATCTCGACCTTCATCGTTCGACCGGTCACCCACACGCTGCGACTCCTGATGAACATGATCGTCGGCCATCTGCTGCTCGTTCTGTTCTTCCTCGCCACCTCGTTCTTCTTCTTCGAGGCCAACGGACTGTACAAGCTCTTCGGCATCGGAACGATCGCGTTCGGGCTGGCCTTCACGGTGCTCGAACTCCTGGTCATCGTGCTGCAGGCCTACGTTTTCACCATCCTGACGGCCGTCTATCTCCAGCTCGCGCTGGCCGATGAGCACTGACCCAACCTGACTGACCAGTAACGACCTAGCACGACGCGAGTCGGGCAACCGCCCCTCGCACCATCACGGAAGGAAACACACAACGTGGACACCACTACCGTCGCCGCACTCAGCGGAAACATCGCGACGATCGGCTATGGCCTCGCAGCAATCGGCCCGGCAATCGGAGTCGGAATCGTCGTCGGAAAGACGATCGAGTCCGTCGCGCGCCAGCCTGAGCTCCAGGGCCGCCTGACCGTGCTGATGTACATCGGTATCGCCTTCACCGAGGCACTCGCCTTCATCGGTATTGCAACGTACTTCATCTTCACCACCGGACAGTAGTCATGAAACCCCTTCTTCTCGCGGCGGCTGCGGAGGCGAATCCGAATCCGCTCATCCCGAGTCTTCCGGACATCATCTGGTCGGCACTGTGCTTCATCGTGCTGTTCATCTTCTTCTGGAAGAAGGTCCTGCCGAACGTGCAGAAGACGCTCGACGCGCGTGCGGAGCTCATCGAGGGCGGCATCAAGAAGGCCGAGAACGCCCAGGCGGAGGCCGCTGCAGCTCTCGAGAAGTACAACGAGCAGCTGGCAGAGGCACGCGCCGAGGCCGCGAAGATCCGTGACCAGGCCCGTCAGGACGGCACGAAGATCCTGAACGAGCTCAAGGAGCAGGCATCCGCGGATGCCGCCCGCATCACGGTCAACGCGCAGGCGACGATCGAAGCCGAGCGCCAGTCTGCGCTCGTCTCCCTCCGCTCCGAGGTCGGATCGCTCGCGATCGACCTCGCCTCCGGCGTCATCGGGCAGAGCCTGTCCGACGACAAGAACGCGGCGAACCTGGTCGACCAGTTCCTCGCAGACCTCGAGAAGTCAGAAGCGGCAGCCAAGCCGGAGTCGGTGAACTGAACATGGGATCAGCGACCAGGGAAGCTCTCGCCGCCTCTCGGGCGGAACTTTCGTCCATGGGCTCGGCCGACCTGGCCACTGCCGATGAACTGTTCTCGGCCGGCCGGATCATCGGCGGCTCGGCTCAGCTCATCTCGATGCTCACCGACACGGCGACGGGTGCTGCGGACAAGCAGTCCATCCTCGCCGCGGTCTTCGGCACCAACCTCAGCCCGGTGACCCTCCGGCTGCTCGGCACGGCGGTCTCGCACCGCTGGTCCGACTCGGAGGACCTGCTCGCGGGTATCGAAGAACTCGGGCTACGCGCGGCAGCGGACTCCGCACCGGCGACCGTCAACATCGATGCGGAACTGTTCGCCTTCGGCACGGCGGTGTCGTCGAACTCCGAGCTCGAACTCGCGGTGAGCAGCAAGCTCGGAACCCCGGAGTCGAAGGTGGCGCTCGTCGAAGCACTTCTCGCGAAGAAGGTCTCCGCCCAGACGCTCGCGATCGTCCGCCACCTGATGCAGCAGCCCCGTGGCCGTCGTATCGGCGAGTTGCTGCGCACCGCAGCATCCATCGTGGCTGACCAGTCCGGACTCGCGGTCGCCACCATCACCAGCGCCACCCCGATTCGGGCGGTGCAGCTCGAGCGGCTGCAGAAGGGTCTCGCCGTCAAGTTCGGTCGAGCGCTCAAGTTCAACCTGATCGTCGATCCGGCCCTCATCGGCGGGCTTCGCGTGCAGGTCGGCGACACGGTCATCGACGACAGCGTCGCATCGAAGATCAAGGATCTCCGGCTCCAGCTCGCCGGATAGCGAACCCTCTCCCCACACAGACCCCCCGAAGCCGTTGGGCTTCGCGAAGACAAGGAAACAACGGAAATGGCAGACCTCACGATCAGCCCGGATGAGATCCGCGACGCGCTCAAGGACTTCGTCAAGGCCTATGACCCCGCGTCCGCCTCGACGACCGAGGTCGGTTACGTCATCGACGCAGCCGATGGGATCGCCCACGTGCAGGGTCTTCCCGGCGTCATGGCGAACGAGCTCATCAAGTTCGCCGACGGCACCCTCGGCCTCGCCCAGAACCTGGACGAGAACGAGATCGGTGTCATCGTGCTCGGCGAGTTCGGCGGAATCGTCGAGGGCCTCGAGGTCACCCGCACCGGAGAGGTGCTCTCCGTGCCCGTCGGTGATGCCTACCTCGGTCGCGTCGTCGACCCGCTCGGCGCCCCGATCGACGGTCTCGGCGAGATCACGGGCGAGAGCCGCCGGGCCCTCGAACTCCAGGCTCCCGGCGTCATGCAGCGCAAGAGCGTCCACGAGCCGATGCAGACCGGCATCAAGGCCATCGACGCCATGATCCCGATCGGTCGAGGCCAGCGCCAGCTGATCATCGGCGACCGCCAGACCGGCAAGACGGCCATCGCGATCGACACGATCATCAACCAGAAGGCCAACTGGGAGTCGGGCGACACCACAAAGCAGGTGCGCTGCATCTACGTCGCCATCGGCCAGAAGGGCTCGACCATCGCTTCGGTGAAGGGTGCGCTCGAGGATGCCGGAGCCATGGAGTACACCACCATCGTGGCGTCCCCGGCCTCCGACCCCGCCGGCTTCAAGTACCTCGCTCCCTACACCGGGTCTGCCATCGGCCAGCACTGGATGTACGGCGGCAAGCACGTGCTGATCATTTTCGACGACCTGTCAAAGCAGGCCGAGGCCTACCGCGCCGTCTCGCTGCTGCTGCGTCGCCCCCCGGGGCGCGAGGCATACCCGGGCGACGTGTTCTACCTGCACTCCCGTCTGCTCGAGCGTTGCGCGAAGCTCTCCGACGAGCTCGGTGCCGGATCGATGACCGGTCTCCCGATCATCGAGACCAAGGCGAACGACGTGTCGGCCTACATCCCGACCAACGTGATCTCGATCACCGACGGCCAGATCTTCCTGCAGTCCGACCTCTTCAATGCCAACCAGCGTCCGGCGGTCGACGTGGGAATCTCCGTCTCGCGAGTCGGTGGTGACGCGCAGGTCAAGTCGATCAAGAAGGTCTCCGGCACGCTGAAGCTCGAGCTGGCCCAGTACCGCTCGCTCGAGGCCTTCGCGATGTTCGCGTCCGACCTCGACCCGACCAGCCGCCGCCAGCTCGCCCGCGGCGCCCGCCTCACCGAGCTCCTGCGCCAGCCGCAGTACTCGCCGTACCCCGTCGAGGAGCAGGTCGTCTCGATCTGGGCCGGAACGAACGGCAAGCTCGACGAGGTCGCCGTGGAAGACGTGCTGCGTTTCGAGCGCGAGCTGCTCGACTACCTCGGTCGCAACACCGAGGTGCTGGCGAAGCTGAAGGCCACGAACGTGCTGGATGACGACACGGTGAAGGCACTCGACGAGGGCGTGGACAAGTTCAAGCTCGAGTTCCAGACCGGCGAGGGCAAGCCGCTCGCCTCGGTCGGAACCGAGGAGTTCGAGCCCATCGAGCCCGAGGACATCGCCCAGGAGCAGATCGTCAAGCAGAGGCGCTAGCCGGGTTCGACACGGGCCGGGTTCGACACGGGCAGCTCTCGACACGGGCGCAGGCGGCCTACTCGACCAACATTTCATCGAACTGAAGTACACACGAACAGAAAGTTAGACAGACATGGGAGCGCAACTTCGGGTCTACCGGCAGAAGATCAAGTCTGCCCAGACGACCAAGAAGATCACTCGAGCCATGGAGCTGATCTCCGCCTCACGCATCCAGAAGGCGCAGGCGAGGGTCGCGGCATCCGGACCATACTCGCGTGCTGTCACTCGTGCCGTGTCGGCTGTGGCCACCTTCTCGAACGTCGATCACCTCCTCACCACCGAGCCGGAGAAGGTCGAGCGCGCCGCTGTCGTGCTCTTCACCTCCGATCGCGGGCTCGCCGGTGCGTTCAGCACGAACGTGGTGCGTGAGTCGAGCGAGCTCGTCACCCTGCTGCAGAGCCAGGGCAAGGAGGTCGTCTACTACCTCGTCGGTCGCAAGGCGGCGGCGTATTTCGCCTTCCGCAAACGCGCCGCTGAGCAGATCTGGACGGGCGGCACCGAGAAGCCCGAGTTCGAGACCGCGAAGTCGATCGGCGAGACTCTCGTCGCGAAGTTCATCCAGCCGGCGGGCGAGGGCGGGGTGGACGAGATCCACATCGTCTACAACCGCTTCGTGAGTGTTGTCACGCAGGTTCCCGAGGTCGTCAGGCTGCTGCCCCTCGAGGTCGTCGAGGGCGTGGAGGCCCCCGAGGACAACGACGTGCTGCCGCTCTACTCGTTCGAGCCCGAGGTCGATGATGTGCTGGATGCCCTGCTTCCGGTGTATATCGAGAGCCGCATCTTCAACGCGATGCTGCAGTCCGCGGCATCCGAGCACGCGGCCCGCCAGCGGGCGATGAAGTCGGCGAGCGACAACGCCGACAAGCTCATCACCACCTTCACCCGCCTGGCGAACAACGCGCGCCAGTCCGAGATCACCCAGCAGATTTCCGAGATCGTCGGCGGCGCCGATGCACTCTCGCCCAAGAAGTAAGCGCTGAAGCGCTCAGAAGAAGCCCAGGAGAATCGAGAAGCACATGACTATCACAGCCCCTGCTGACCAGACCACGGCTCAGCCCGCCGGAATCGGACGCATCGCCCGCGTCACCGGTCCCGTCGTCGACATCGAGTTTCCGCACGATGCCATCCCCGGCATCTACAACGCCCTGAAGACCACGGTCACCATCGGCGAGGACTCCACCGAGATCACCCTCGAGGTCGCACAGCACCTCGGCGACGACCTCGTGCGTGCCATCGCACTGAAGCCCACCGACGGCCTCGTCCGTGGCCAGGAGGTGCGCGACACCGGCGGACCGATCACGGTTCCCGTCGGAGACGCCACCAAAGGCAAGGTCTTCAACGTCATCGGCGAGGTGCTCAACGGTGAGCCCGGCGAGACCTACGAGTGGGCAGACCGCTGGTCGATCCACCGCGAGCCCCCGCCCTTCGACCAGCTCGAGTCGAAGACCGAACTCTTCGAGACCGGCATCAAGGTCATCGACCTGCTCACCCCCTATGTGCTCGGCGGAAAGATCGGTCTCTTCGGAGGCGCCGGTGTCGGCAAGACCGTGCTCATCCAGGAGATGATCCAGCGTGTCGCGCAGGACCACGGCGGAGTCTCGGTGTTCGCCGGTGTCGGCGAGCGCACCCGTGAGGGCAACGACCTCATCGCCGAGATGGAGGAGGCGGGTGTCTTCGACAAGACCGCCCTCGTCTTCGGCCAGATGGACGAGCCGCCGGGGACGCGTCTTCGCGTCGCCCTTTCGGCCCTCACCATGGCGGAGTACTTCCGCGATGTGCAGAACCAGGATGTGTTGCTCTTCATCGACAACATCTTCCGGTTCACCCAGGCCGGTTCCGAGGTCTCCACGCTGCTCGGTCGCATGCCGTCCGCGGTGGGATACCAGCCGAACCTCGCCGATGAGATGGGCATCCTGCAGGAGCGCATCACCTCGACGCGGGGACACTCGATCACCTCACTCCAGGCGATCTACGTGCCGGCGGATGACTACACCGACCCCGCTCCGGCGACCACCTTCGCGCACCTCGATGCGACGACCGAGCTCAGCCGCGAGATCGCGTCGCAGGGCCTCTACCCGGCCGTCGACCCGCTCACCTCGACCAGCCGCATCCTCGACCCCCGGTACCTGGGTGCAGACCACTACCGCGTGGCGACCAACGTCAAGGCGATCCTGCAGAAGAACAAGGAACTCCAGGAGATCATCGCGATCCTGGGTGTCGACGAGCTCTCCGAGGAAGACAAGATCACCGTCTCCCGTGCGCGCCGCATTCAGCAGTTCCTCTCGCAGAACACCTACATGGCGAAGAAGTTCACCGGTGTCGAGGGATCGACCGTGCCGCTCAAGGACACCATCGAGTCGTTCGACGCGATCGTGAAGGGTGACTTCGACCACGTGGCCACCCAAGCCTTCTTCAACGTCGGTGGCATCAACGACGTCGAAGAGCAGTGGGCGAAGATCCAGAAGGAGAACGGCTAAGAATGGCCGAGACTGGTGCTCGTCAGCTGCAGGTGAGTGTCGTGTCGGCCGACCACGAGGTCTGGTCCGGCACGGCAACGATGGTGGTCGCGCGAACCACCGAGGGAGAGATCGGAATCCTCCCCGGCCATGAGCCGCTGTTGGCGATTCTCAGCGCCGGAGAAGTCCGGATCACCACGGGCTCCGGATCCGCCGCGGTGCGGGCGAACGCCGAGGATGGTTTCCTCTCGGTGGAGCACGACACCGTCACCATCGTCGCACGCAACGCCGCGCTCGTTCAGGGCTGACTTCTTCCGATGCTGATCGCGATGGCTGGGCTGCCGGCGGCGGGCAAGAGCACTATCGCCGAGATTCTCGGCGGGAGGCTCTCCGCGTCGGTGGTCTCGGTCGATCCGATCGAGTCGGCGATTCTCGAGGCGGGGATCGATAGCGACCAGCCGACGGGACTCGCCGCCTACCTGGTTGCGGAGACCATCGCCGCGCTCGTTCTCGAGTCCGGCCATAGTGTGATCGTCGACGCCGTCAACGGAGTCGATCCTGCCCGGGAGCAGTGGGTGGAGCTGGCCAAGTCCCGCGGCGAGACGCTTCGCTTCATCGAAGTCGTCTGTTCCGATCCCGCACTGCACCGCGAACGCCTCCACGCTCGTGGGCGTCGTTTTCCGCACGTGAACGAGCCGAGCTGGCACGCCGTCGAGCAGAGCCTCGACGAGTATCTGCCCTGGGCCGGTGCCAGTGCCGCGGTGCCGCGGATCACGCTGGATTCGGCGCAACCTCTCGGCGTGAACGTGGATTCCGCGCTCGCGTTCATCACCGGCTAGTGCTGGTACTGCTGCCCCCTTCGGAGACGAAACGCGACGGGGGTGACGACGACGCGCGGCTGGACCTGTCGCGACTGAGTCATCCCTCCCTGACCGCACAGCGGCGCTCCGCCCTCTCCGCGACGCGGGCGCTGTCGAGCAATCGTGCCACCATGGCTGCCGCTCTGAAGCTCGGTGCCAGCCAGCAGTTCGAGGTGACCCGCAATCGGCAGTTGCGATCCTCGCCCACCACTCCCGCTCTCGAGCGCTATACCGGCGTGCTCTATGACGCCCTCGACGCCCGCACGCTTTCGACCGGCGGCCGGGCCTTCGCCCGGGATCACGTGCTCATCCATTCCGCGCTGTTCGGCCTCCTCGGTGCCGACGATCCGATTCCCGCCTACCGGCTGTCCCACGATTCGAGGCTGCCGGACCTTCCGCTTAAGAAGCTGTGGCGTGAGCGCATCTCCGCGGTGCTGGCCGCCACCGACGGAGTGATCCTCGACCTGCGATCGGAGAGCTACGTCGAACTCGGACCGGCTCCGCTGGGGCCCGAGAGCGCCGTCGTGCGTGTCGTCTCCGACTCCGGTTCCGGGCCGCGACGGGCCCTCAACCACTTCAACAAGAAGGGCAAGGGCGAGTTCGTGCGCATCCTCTGCGAGGCGGCCATCGACCACTCGAGTATCGATTCGCTGCTGGAGTGGTCAGTCGGCGCGGGCATCCGCCTCGAGCGGGGCGCGGTGGGCGAGTTGGACCTCGTCGTCTGACAGGGAGCGTCCGACCGGGAGCGGCTGACCGGGAGCGTCCGACCGGGAGCCTCAGATTGGGAGAGGCTGACTGGGAAGCTCCGGCGCGTCAGGCCGCGCGCCAGCATCCCTCGACGTGATCGTCGACCATGCCGGATGACTGCATCAGGGCGTACATGGTGGTTGGCCCTACGAATCGAAGCCCGATCGCCCTCAGCCCCGCGCTCATCGCGGTCGACTCCGCGGTCACCGCGGGGATGTCCCCGAAGCTCGCCGGGCGGGGCCGGGCGCCGCGGGGCGGAGCAAAGCCCCACAGCAGTCGGTCGAAGGCACCGGGGTCATCCTGCACGAGCTGGCGCACGATGACCGCGTTGGAGATCGTGGCCTCGATCTTCGCTCGGTTGCGGATGATGCCGGGGTCGAGCATGAGGTGCTCGACATCCTGCTCGGTGAACTCCGCCACTCGATCAATGTCGAAGTCACGGAACGCGGCTCGGAAGGTCTGCCTCCGGCGCAGGATCGTGATCCAGGACAGACCGGCCTGGAACCCCTCGAGGCTCACTTTCTCGAAGAGGGGCCGATCTCCCCGAAGCTCGACTCCCCATTCCTCGTCGTGATAGCGGCGATACTCCTCGTCGCCGGCACCCCACGCGCAACGGACCAGCCCGTCCTCCCCGAGCAGGACGGCGCTCCTCGGCTCGCTCATCCCCGGTGGCCGATGCCCTCGTGGTCGAGCAACCAGACCTTGGTCGGGATGCCGTTGCCGCCGCTGTAGCCGGTGATGCGGCTGTTGGCGGCGAGCACCCGATGACAGGGGACCAGAATGGGCACCGGATTGGCTCCGACCGCGCCCCCGACCGCCCGGCCGGCCGAGGCGCGCCCGGTGGATAGCCCGAGGTCTCCGTAGGAAATCACCTCGCCGAACCTCAGCTGAGCCAGTCGTGCCCACACCGAGCGCTGAAAATCCGTGCCGCCGAGGGCGATCGGCACGTCGAAGGAGGTGCGTGTACCGGCGAAGTATTCGGAGAGCTGGGTGGCGGCTCGGTCGAGTACCGCGTCGCTGTGCTCCTCCTGCTCGTCATGAGGCAGGACCCCGCCGCGTTCGATGGTCAACGAGATGACGGCGGCACCGTTGCCGACCAGTTCTATGCGGCCGATGGGACTGTCGAGCCGGCGCAGCCGGAGCGAGGGAGGAACAGTCTCAGCAACCGTGTCAGCCGCGGTGGCGATTGTGGGGGAGAGGGTGGTCATGATTCGACTGTAGTTGCGGCATCCGTCAGTTCTCTCGCGGGAATCGGACATCGGTTCGCAACCGCGAAGCGCCCTGGGCTGTGCAGGAGGGGACCGGCCTAGGCTGGTCACATGGCTGCAATCGACTATCGCGCACTCGGCGACTCCGGGCTCATCGTCTCCACCATCGGCCTCGGCTGCAACAACTTCGGTCGGGCGAATACGGCAAGTGAGTCCCAGGAGGGCACCGATGCTGTGATCAACGCGGCAATCGACGCCGGCGTCACCTTCTTCGACACCGCCGACATCTACGGATCGGAACGCGGACTCAGTGAGACCCGCATGGGCCATTCCCTCAAGGCTCGTCGGCACGACATCGTGCTCGCCACGAAGTTCGGGATGGACATGGCCGGCACCAACGGGCCGGACTGGGGAGCACGCGGCTCGCGTCGCTACGTGAGACTGGCGGTCGAAGCATCCCTGCGCCGGCTCCAGACCGACTGGATCGACCTCTACCAGCTGCACGTGCCCGACCCGCAGACTCCGATAGAGGAGACCCTTTCGGTGCTCGACGACCTCATCACGGAGGGAAAGGTGCGCTACATCGGGCACTCGAACCTCACCGGCTGGCAGATCGCGGATGCCGAGTACCGCGCGATCCTCGGCGGTCATCCGAAGTTCATCTCAGCTCAGAATGAGTATTCGCTGCTCGTGAGGGACGTCGAAGACGAGGTGCTGCCCGCTGTCAACCACTACGGGCTCGGCTTCCTGCCGTTCTTCCCGCTCTACAACGGGCTGTTCACCGGCAAGTTCAGCCGGTCCGGCGGGCCGGCGGACAGCCGCATCGTGAACCTGCGGCCGCACCTGCTCGAGACCGCCCCCTGGAACACGATGGAGCGATACGAGGCATTCTGCACGGAGCGGGGCATCACGATGCTGGCCGCCACCCTTGCCTGGCTGCTGGCCCAGCCCGGCCTCAGCAGCGTGATCGCCGGGGCGACGAAGCCAGAGCAGATCATCCAGAACGCGGAGGCCGCCACCGAGTGGACGCCGTCGAGCGACGAGATCGCGGAGATCTCGACCATGTTCACCGACCCGACCTAGAGCCGGGCGGTCGTTCAGGGCAGGGTGAGCACGATCTTGCCGCGGAGGTGGCGGGATTCGAGCTGCTCGTAGGCTCTGCGCACCTCCGCGAGCGGGTAGGTTGCCGCGAGCGGGAGCAGGATGGTGCCATCGGCGACGAGCCGAGCGAGTCGGCCGAGGTCTTCGGACTTCTTGCCGCCCCCACCGATGTTTGAGATTCCGTATTCGGCCGCTCCCTCGAAGTAGACGATCGAGTTGATGCGTTTCGGATCCACCCCGAGCTCGATGGCGACCTCCACGGTCTCTTGGCCCGCGTTGTCGAGCACCGCGTCGATGCCCTGGGGTGCGGCCGCGCGCAGGCGGTCGATCATCCCCGGTCCGTAGGCCACCGGGATGATGCCGAGGCCGCGCAGGTAGTCGTGATTGCCTTCGCCAGCCGTGCCGATGACGATCGCCCCCTCGGCAATCGCGAGCTGCGCGGCGAAGAGCCCCACGCCGCCGGCCGCGGCGCTCACCAGCACGGTCTCCCCGCGCTGTGGCGCGACCGCTCGGGTGGACCGCTCCGCCGTGTTACCCACGAGGCCGAGGCCGCCGGCGATCGCCCAGTCGAGACCGGGGGGTTTCGGCGCGACATGACCGACGGGCACCACCACGAAGTCTGCCTGCGCGGTGAAATTGCTCCAGCCGAGCACCTCGTCGCCCACGGCTGCGGTCGAGACCCCGTCGCCGAGTTCATCGATCACGCCAGCGAACTCGGAGCCCTGGCCGCTCGGCAGCACGCGGTGGGGGAGGAGGTCGGGGGACCGGCGCACCTTGGAGTCGAAGTTGTTGAGACCGGCCGCGCGCACGGCCACACGCACCTCGCCGGCGCCAGCGTGCGGCTCGGCGACC
This sequence comes from Frigoribacterium sp. UYMn621, assembly GCF_040549525.1. Lineage (NCBI taxonomy): Bacteria > Bacillati > Actinomycetota > Actinomycetes > Micrococcales > Microbacteriaceae > Frigoribacterium > Frigoribacterium sp. UYMn621. The sequence continues at coordinate 125,197 of NZ_JBEPTM010000004.1, forward strand.
TCGACGACGTCGAGGACTTCCGGTCCGCCGTAGCGGCTGTACTGAACGATTCGCGACATGATCCGATTCTACGATCCGTGTTGTGAGTGAGCACTCACTCCGATAATCTGATCGGATGACGCTACTGAGAAGTCCCCGCGCGAGCCCCTTGTCGGTGGACGACCGCCGAGCGATGATCGTGGATGCCGTCGTCCCACTGCTGCTCGAATACGGACGGGATGTCACGACGAAGCAGATCGCCGAGAGCGCGGGCATCGCCGAGGGCACCCTCTTCCGGGCCTTCGGCGACAAGGAGTCGATCATCGCGGCAGCCGTCGAGAAGTTTCTCGACCCGGAGCCCCTGCGCATGATGCTGCGAGGAATCGATCCGGATGATCCGATCGAGCGCCAGGTGCACGACCTGATCTTCCACCTGCGCACTCGCTTCGAGGGCATCTTCGGCATCATGGCGGCGGTCGGAATGCACGGTCGGCCTCCCGGCTCCGACGGTCGCGCCGAACTCGCCGAGCTCGTGATCGCTGTGCTGTCCGAGCGTCCCGCTGTGCTGCGGGTCGAGGCGAGTCGGGCGGCCGCTCTCATCCGCCTTCTCGCCCTCGCCTCCTCGATCCCCCCGTTCACCGAATCCGCAGCCTTCACCACCGATGAGCTGACCGACCTCGTGCTCCACGGCATCCTCCAGCCCGACCTAGGAAAAGACTGACCATGCTCCTTCGCCTCCTGCGCCAATACCTGCGCCCCCACAGCCGACTGCTCGCCGGGGTCGTCTTCTTCCAGCTCCTCCAGTCGATCGCCTCGCTCTACCTCCCGACTCTCAACGCCGAGATCATCGACAGGGGCGTCGCGACGGGAGACACCGGCTACATCCTCCGCACGGGGGCTGTGATGCTCGGTATCACTGTTCTCCAGGTGGCGTGCGCCATCACGGCCGTCTACTTCGGAGCACGGGTGGCCATGGGGCTCGGGCGCGACCTGCGGGCCGCGGTGTTCCACCAGGTCGGCGGTTTCTCCGAACGCGAGGTGACGACCTTCGGAGCGGCATCCCTGATCACCCGGTCCACCAACGACGTGCAGCAGGTGCAGATGCTGGTGCTGATGACGTGCACGATGCTCGTCTCCGCGCCCATCCTCGCCATCGGCGGCATCGTGCTCGCTCTGCAGCAGGACCTCCAGCTCTCCTGGCTCATGGCCGTGAGCATCCCGGTTCTCGTCATCGCGATCGGTCTCGTGATCTCCCGCATGGTGCCGCAGTTCCGCCTGATGCAGAAGCGCATCGACACGATCAACCGGGTGCTTCGCGAGCAGCTTTCGGGCATCAGGGTCGTTCGCGCGTTCGTGCGGGAGGATGTCGAGACCGAGCGGTTCCGCCGTGCCAACGATGATGTGACCGCCACCGCGTACCGCGTCGGACGCCTCACCTCGTTGATGTTCCCCATCGTCATGCTCGTGCTCAACGTGTCGAGCGTCGCGGTGATCTGGTTCGGAGCGTTCCGCATCGACGACGGATCGATGCAGATCGGCACGCTCACCGCGTTTCTCCAGTACCTCATGCAGATCCTCATGGCGGTCATGATGGCCACCTTCATGGCCATCATGATTCCGCGTGCCTCGGTGAGCGCAGACCGCATCGGCGAGGTGCTCGGCACGGATTCGACGGTCGTGCCTCCATCCGATCCGGTCACGCAGTTGCGTGAACACGGCACCGTCGAGCTGCGGGATGTCGGTTTCGCCTACCCGGGCGCGGAGCAGCCGGTGCTCACCGACATCCGCTTCTCGGTGCCGGTCGGGTGCACGACCGCGATCATCGGCAGCACCGGGGCGGGCAAGACCACGCTCGTCAACCTGCTGCCGCGCCTGTTCGACGCGACCTCTGGCACCGTTCTGGTCGATGGCGTGGATGTCGCGCAGCTCGACCCCGACCTGCTCTGGAGCCGCATCGGGCTGGTGCCGCAGAAGCCATACCTCTTCTCCGGCACCGTGGCGAGCAACCTGCGCTACGGCAAGCCGGATGCCACGGACGAGGAGCTGTGGGCCGCGCTGGCGATCGCGCAGGCCAGTGATTTCGTGCGCGAGATGCCGGAGGGCCTCGACTCGGTGATCGCGCAGGGCGGCACGAATGTCTCCGGCGGACAACGCCAACGGATCGCCATAGCGCGGGCCCTGGTGAAGCGTCCGGAGATCTACATCTTCGACGACTCCTTCTCCGCTCTCGACCAGGCGACGGATGCCCGGCTGCGCCAGGCGCTCGAGCGCTCGCTTCCGGAGGCGACCATGGTGATCGTCGCCCAGCGCATCTCGACCATCATCGATGCCGACCAGATCGTCGTGCTCGACGACGGAAGGGTGGTGGGGCTCGGAACCCATGAGGAGCTGCTCGAGTCCTCGCCGACCTACCTCGAGATAGTGCAATCGCAGTTGACGGTGGAGGCGGCAGCATGAGCGACTCGAAAGACACCCGAACCCCCAACCGGCCCCCGATGGGACGCGGCCCCGGTGGCGGTGGACACTTCGGCGGAGTGGGTATGCCGGTCGAGAAATCGCTGAACTTCGGCCCCTCGGCCAAGCGGCTCGTTGGCAGACTTCGCCCGGAGCTCATGCGTATCGCCGTGGTCACCGTCCTTACCGTCGTCAGCGTGTTCCTCACCGTTCTTGGGCCACGACTGCTCGGAGAGGCGATCAACCTGGTCTTCGACGGCTTCATCTCTGCGAAGCTGCCGGCCGGAGCGACCAAAGCCGACATCATCGCCGGTCTGCGCGCCTCCGGGAACACCGCCCAGGCGGACCTTTTGAGCGGCATGGATCTCACCCCCGGCGTCGGAATCGACTTCAGCGCGATCAGCCGCATCCTCATGATGCTGCTCGCCTTCTACCTGCTGGCGGCGGTGTTCGGCTACCTGCAGGGCCTGGTGCTCAACGGAGTGGTGCAGCGCACGGTCTATCGCCTGCGCTCAGAGGTGGAGGAGAAGATCAACAGCCTGCCGCTCTCCTACTTCGACCGGATGCAGCGGGGTGAGCTTCTCAGTCGGGTGACCAACGACATCGACAACATCTCTCAGAGTCTCCAGCAGACCCTGAGCCAGCTGCTCACCTCGCTGCTCACCGTGGTGGGTGTGCTGGTGATGATGTTCCTGCTCTCGCCGGTGCTCGCCCTGATCGCCCTCGTCACGATCCCCCTCACCCTGCTCATCACCAAGATGATCGCTGGGCGGTCGCAGAAGCTCTTCGTCGCCCAGTGGAAGCACACCGGAGAGCTGAACGGGCAAATCGAGGAGACCTTCACCGGGCACTCCCTCGTGAAGGTGTTCGGCCGCCAGCGCGAGGTCGAGCAGCGCTTCGATACGAAGAACGAGGAGCTGTTCACGGCGAGTTTCGGCGCCCAGTTCGTCAGCGGCATCATCATGCCCGCCATGATGTTCGTCGGCAACCTGGTCTACGTGGCGATCGCCGTGGTCGGCGGACTATTCGTGGCCGCCGGCAGCATGGGGCTCGGTGACGTGACGGCCTTCATCCAATACTCCCGGCAGTTCACCCAGCCGCTCACACAGCTCGGCAGCATGGCGAACCTGTTGCAGTCCGGTGTCGCCTCCGCCGAGCGGGTGTTCGAGCTGCTGGATGCCGAGGAGCAGTCCGCCGATCCCGCCGTCGCTCGGACTCCCGGTCCGGCAACCCCCGGCCGGCTCGTTTTCGAAGACGTGTCCTTCCGGTACACGGCCGACAAACCGCTCATCGAGCACCTCTCGCTCACCGCCGAACCCGGTCAGACGGTCGCCATCGTCGGCCCAACCGGCGCGGGAAAGACCACCCTCGTCAACCTGATGATGCGTTTCTATGAGCTCGACGGCGGTTGCATCACCCTCGACGGGGTCGACACCGCGGCGATGACCCGAGACGACCTTCGGTCGCGCATGGGGATGGTGCTGCAGGACACCTGGCTGTTCGGCGGCACGATTCGCGACAACATCGCCTACGGAAAGCCGGGGGCGAGCGAAGAGGAGATCCTTGCGGCGGCCAGGTCCACCTATGTCGACCGTTTCGTGCACTCCCTTCCCGACGGCTACGACACGGTTCTGGATGATGAGGCCTCGAATGTGAGCGCGGGAGAGAAGCAGCTGCTTACCATCGCCCGTGCCTTCCTCGCCCGGCCGAGCGTGCTCATCCTCGACGAGGCCACGAGCTCGGTCGACACCCGAACGGAAGTGCTGGTGCAACAGGCGATGAGCGCCCTGCGTACCGATCGCACGAGCTTCGTCATCGCCCACCGGCTCTCCACGATCCGGGACGCCGACCTGATCCTGGTGATGGAGGCCGGAAGCATCGTGGAGCAGGGCACACATTCCGAGCTGCTCGCCAGCGAGGGCGCGTACTTCCGGCTCTACAACTCCCAGTTCGCCGAGCCCGCGGTCGAAGAGGTCTAGCCGCCGGAGCCGTTCGCGGGAACGGGCGTCGAGAGGGTGGTGCCCGGACCCTGGTTGAGCGCGCTATTCAGTCCCGCAGTCTGTTGGGAGAGTGCTTTCAGCTCGTCACGGTCGGCGTTGTATTCCGCCGTCTTCGCGAGAACATTCGCGTACTGCGCGTCGAGGGCGACCTGACGCGCACGAAGAGCGGCTTTGGCCAGGTCGATCTGGCGGCTGGAGGTGAAGTCGGTCCGCGCATTGAAACGACGGATATCGGCGTTCAGCTGGGCATAGCCGCTCGTGTACGCGGCGTACTCCGCATCGATCGTCGAGCGGAGGGAGTCGAGCGAGGACGACAGAGCGATGGACCGATTCTCGAGATCGGTGAACACGGCGTCGGTCTTGACCTGGAGGGCGACGATGGCTTGCCGGTTACCGAGCCACGTCGCGTAATGCGCCTCGAGCTCGGGGGAGATCGACGCGATCTCGGTGCCGATGATCGAGTGCAGCTCGTTGTCGCGTTCGCCCGGTTCGTTCTTCGCGTAGTAGTCGAGACGAGCCTGGAAGTCGGCGTTTCCCGCGAGCTTCGCCGCCTCGTGTTCGAGCAGGGGAACGAGCTGCTGCTTCTCGGCGGTGGAGAGGCGATCCCAGACCGCGTGGAGCATTTCGTGGGCGGCGACGACATCGGTGAGGCCGAGGAGACGGGGGTCGGTCACCGCGAAGAGGTGGATCGACCGGTCCCGGGGCAGGTAACAGCCCAGGATGCCGCTTCCCTCCTGGTTGCTCGCGCAACTCGAGGCGAAGGTCGTGGATGATTCGATCACCGGCTTGCTGGCGAGAAACTCAAATCGACCCTCCTCGGTGAAGTGCGATGACCCGATGAGTGCGGTGACTTCTGCCGAGGGGCGGAAGGTCCACACCGTGTATTGATCGAGCAGGCGCTGGAGACCGAGAAAGGCCGACACGCCGGCGGCGACGAGGATCAGGGCCAGCACGGTGGGAAGCACGCGCCTGAGACGCGACCTGCGACGCGGTGTCGAGGGCAGAGCGTAGGTGTCCTGGTCGAACAGCGTCATGATCCCCCGATCGCCTGCCCGGGGGCGGCTGAATTCTCCGGCCGGCTCCGAGAATATTACCAGCGCCGTCGCGCACCGGTCAGTGCCCTGATCGAGGGGTGGCCCTGCCGAGTGCCCGGGTTCAGTGCCCGGTGAGGGGAGCCATCAGACGGGCGGCCAGAGACGCGCGTCCGGTCATCCGCTCTTCGGCATCGGCGATGTTCATCGCGGTGGTTCCGAGGTTCGCGCCGATGAAGCGAAGGGGTTCCGGCTCCCACTGGGGAGAGTGGTGATTCACCCAGGGGAGTCGTGAGATCGGCGTGTCACGTTTCTGGATGAGGTCGGCGAGGGTGCGTCCGGCGAGGTTGGTGGTGCTGAGCCCGTCACCGACGTAGCCGCCCGCCGTGGCGATGCCGGTCGAGGGGTCGAAGCTCGCCCCGGCGTGCCAGTCGCGGGGCACACCGAGCGGCCCGCCCCAGCGGTGCGTGATCGCCGCCTGACGGGCGGCGGGGAAGATGTCGCCGAGCGTCCGCTCGAGGTGGTCGAACACTCCGGGTACCCGGTCGTACTCCGCACGGATGCTGCTGCCCCAGTGGTAGCGGGCACCCCGGCCCCCGAAGGCGAACCGGTTGTCCGCCGTGCGCTGGCCATAGACGAGAAGATGTCGGAAGTCCGCGAAGGTCTGGCCGTGCTCGATACCGATCTCCTCCCACAGCTCGTCGCTGAGCGGCTCGGTGGCGATCATGAGGGAATAGAGCGGCAACACCCGGCGATGGGTTTGCGGCAGGGATGCCGCGTAGCCCTCGAGCGCGATGACGATGGCCGCGGCATCCACGGTCCCCTGTTTCGTGATCACCTGCCCGGACCGCCAGGAGAGCACCTCGGTCTCTTCGTAGATCGTGACCCCGAGCCCCTCGACCGTCCTCGCGAGCCCGCGAACCAGTTTCGCCGGATGAAGTCGGGCACAGGCCGGATCGAAAGTCGAGCCGAGCGCGCCTGTCGCCCCGCGCGGCGAGTGGGCGACATCTCTCAACTCGAGTTCATCCACTCCCCACGCCGCCGCATCGGCGACCTCGTTTCGTGCCGCGACGAGCTGGGCGGGACCGCGCGCGAGGCTCACCGTTCCCCCCTCGACGAAGTCGCAGTCGATGCCTTCGGCCGAGGTCACCCGCCCGACTTCGTCGACCGTGTCTATCATCGCCCGGCGCATGGCCAGGGCCGCCGCGCGACCGTGACGGCGGGCTAGTGACGCGGTCGATGCGGGGAACAGGGCGGAGCACCATCCGCCATTTCGTCCGGATGCTCCGAATCCCGCGATGTGCTTCTCGAGGACCGCGATGCGCAGGCTCGGGTCCGCGGTAGCGAGATAGTAGGCGGTCCAGAGTCCGGTGAGCCCGCCTCCCACGATGGCTACGTCCACCCCGAGATCCCGGGGCAGCGCGGGGCGGGGCCGGAGATCATCCGCTCCAGCCTCGCCGCCAACGGTCGACAGGGAGTCGAACCAGAAACTCAGCGCGCGGAAGTCAGCCATCGCTCATCACCACGTCTTTCTCCGTGCCTCCACCGTTCCCCGTGGGCTGCGCGGAACGGGGCTACAGCCGGGTCCACGCCTCGGTGAGCACACTTCGCAGGATCTGCTCGATCTCGTCGAACTCCGGCTGGCCGATGGTGAGCGGTGGGGCCAGCTGGATCACGGGGTCTCCGCGGTCGTCCGCGCGGCAGTAGAGCCCGGCATCGAAGAGCGCCTTGGACAGGAAGCCGCGAAGCAGGCGCTCCGACTCGTCGTCGTTGAAGGTCTCCTTGGTGGCCTTGTCCTTCACCAGCTCGATGCCGAAGAAGTACCCGGCACCGCGCACGTCGCCGACGATCGGCAGGTCGTTCAGCTTCTCGAGAGTCGCCCGGAATGCGGGGGAGTTGAGCCGCACATTCTCGTTCAGCCTCTCCTCTTCGAAGATATCGAGGTTCGCCAGCGCAACGGCCGCGGACACCGGATGACCGCCGAAGGTGTAGCCGTGATAGAACGACGTGTTGCCGTGCTTGAACGGCTCGTAGATGCGGTCGCTGATGATGGTCGCGCCGATCGGCGAGTACCCGCTGGTCATTCCCTTCGCGCAGGTGATCATGTCGGGAACGTAGTCGTAGGCGTCGCAGGCGAAGAACTCGCCGATGCGGCCGAACGCGCAGATGACCTCATCAGAGACCAGGAGCACGTCGTACTGGTCGCAGATCTCCCGCACGCGCTTGAAGTAGCCGGGAGGCGGGGGGAAGCATCCGCCCGAGTTCTGTACCGGCTCGAGGAAGACGGCGGCCACGGTCTCGGGGCCTTCGAAGAGGATCATCTCCTCGATGCGGTTGGCGGCCCACAGGCCGAAGGTCTCGAGGTCTTCGGTGGGGGCACCCATCTCGGCGGCACGATAGAAGTTGGTGTTCGGCACGCGGAACCCACCGGGAGTCACCGGCTCGAACATCTCCTTCATTGCCGGGATGCCCGTGATCGCGAGAGCCCCCTGCGGAGTGCCGTGGTAGGCGACGTTGCGCGAGATCACCTTGTGCTTCGTGGGGCGACCCTGAAGCTTCCAGTAGTACTTGGCGAGTTTGAAGGCCGTCTCGACGGCCTCGCCGCCACCGGTGGAGAAGAACACTCGGTTGAGGTCGCCCGGAGCGTAGCTCGCGAGGCGGTCGGCGAGCTCGATGGCGCTCGGATGCGCGTAGGACCAGAGCGGGAAGAAGGCGAGTTCCTCTGCCTGCTTCGCTGCGACCTCTGCGAGGCGGCGGCGCCCGTGGCCGGCGTTGACCACGAACAGGCCGCTCAGCCCGTCGAAGTACTTCTTGCCGGTGGAGTCCCAGATGTGGTGACCCTCGCCCTTGACGATGATGGGAACCCCCGGGCCGTCTTCCATGACGGACTGGCGCGAGAAGTGCATCCAGAGATGATCCTTCGCCTTCTGCTGCAGTTCGGCCTCGCTGAATTTCGAGGAGCCGACAGTCGAAGGAATGCTGTGTGTGGTGGTGTCGATTGTCATTTTTCTTATCTCGTTCCCCAGTTGTAGAACTGCTTCTGCAGTCTCAAGTACACGAAAGTCTCGGTGGACTGCACGCCGGGGATCCCGCGGATCTCCTTGTTGAGCAGTTCGATCAGGTCTTCGTCGTTCTCGCAGACGACCTCGGCCAGGAGGTCGAAGCTGCCGGCCGTGAGCACGACGTAGTCGACGGCGGTGATGCGGCCGAGGGTCTCCGCGACCGTTGTGGTGTCTCCGGTCACGCGGATCCCGATCATCGCCTGGCGATAGAAGCCGAGCTGCATCGGGTCGGTGACGGCCACGACCTGCATGACGCCGGAATCGGTGAGCTTCTGCACGCGCTGGCGTACGGCGGCTTCACTGAGCCCGACCGCTTTGCCGATCTCGGCATAGCTGCGTCGGCCGTCGGCCTGCAACTGCTCGATGATCGCCTTCGACACCTCGTCGAGGTGCATGGGCTTGGGTTTGGGGCTCATGCCCTGATTCTGTCAGTGCGATGGTCTTGTTACAAGTGAATCCGCATCCCGAAGGGTGTTTTGCTACGGAATCGGTAGTAGAGGTGCATGGTGCCGGCCACGGTCGCTCGCTATGTTGGGAGTATGACGACCCCCCGGCTTCGAAACTTCATCGACGGCGACTACGTGGAAGCGACCGGTGAGTCGACCTTCGACCTGATCGATCCGGCGACGGAGGAGGTGTACGGCACATCCCCGATCTCCAGCGCAGCGGATGTCGACTCCGCCTACCGCGCCGCATCGGCGGCCTTCGCGGAGTGGGGGGACACGACGCCGAGCGAACGACAACTCGCCCTGTTCCGTATCGCCGACGCGATGGAAGCGAACGCGGAGAAGTTCGCCGACCTCGAGTCGAAAGACACCGGCAAGCCCCGCGCGACTCTCGTGACCGACGAGATCATGCTCTCGGTCGACCAGATCCGCTTCTTCGCCGGGGAGGCCAGACACCTCAGCGGCATGGCCTCCGGGGAGTACCTCAAGGACCATACCTCGCAGATCCGCCGGGAGCCGATCGGCGTGATCGGCCAGGTCACCCCGTGGAACTATCCGCTCAACATGGCGGTGTGGAAGATCGCTCCCGCGCTCGCGGCAGGTAACACCACGGTGCTGAAGCCCTCGGACACGACCCCCTCGGCCACCCTCTTCCTCGCCGAGATCGCAGCGGAGTTCCTGCCCAGAGGGGTGCTCAATGTCATCACCGGCGACCGGACCACCGGGGGAGCGATGATCGACCACAAGACACCGCAGATGGTGTCGATCACCGGATCGGTGCGGGCAGGCATGGAGGTGGCGAGGGCCGCCGCCCTGGATCTCAAGCGCGTGCACCTCGAGCTCGGGGGTAAAGCACCGGTCATCGTGTTCGACGACGCCGACATCGAATCCGCGGTGGAGGGAATCGTCGGCGCGGGGTATTTCAACGCCGGCCAGGACTGCACAGCGGCGACCCGCGTGCTGGTGCAGGCGGGCATCCATGACGAATTCGTCGCCGCTCTGGCCTCCTACGCCTGTCAGAACGCGAAGACGGGGCTGCCCGGCGACCCCGGGTCGTTCTTCGGCCCGGTGAACAACGCCAACCAACTCGCCCAGGTCGAGGGATTCATCGACCGCCTTCCCGACAACGCGACGATCGAGCTCGGCGGGCGTCGGCAGGGCGCCACGGGCTACTTCCATGAGGCCACCATCGTCTCCGGACTGAATCAGACTGACGAAGTGGTGCAGAACGAGATCTTCGGGCCGGTCATCACCGTGCAGAAGTTCACCGACGAGGCCCAGGCCCTCGAGTGGGCGAACGGCGTGCAATACGGCCTGGCCTCGAGTGTGTGGACGCAGAATCACGGTCGTGCGATGCGCTGCGCGAAGCGCCTCGACTTCGGCTGTGTGTGGATCAACACCCACATCCCGATCGTCGCGGAGATGCCCCACGGCGGGTTCAAGCACTCGGGCTACGGCAAGGACCTCTCGAGCTACGGATTCGAGGACTACACCCGGATCAAGCACGTCATGAGCTACATCGGTCGCTGATGCCCCGCGCCGAAACCGCGCACACTTTCCGCCCGCGGGACAGAATGGACAGCATGCAGCCGGAAGACGTCGAGCACACCGTCGTCCGGACGCGCCCGGAAATAGGATCCGAGCGGGGGAGCGGGGGCACCGGAGAGCCGGAGGATATCGAGGCGGACACGGTCGTTCGCGGGCCGGCCGCGGTGCCGAGCGGCCCGTCACCGGGGCGACCCGCGGCGCAAGAGCCGCCCGCGGCCGTTGAGCACGAGGCCGGCGTCGAGCCCCCCGTGCTTGTCGAACTGCCCGCGCTCGTCGAACCGCCCGCGCTCGTCGAACCGCCTGTGCTCGTCAAACCTCCCGCGCGGGCGGAACCTCACGAGCTCGTCGAGCCCCCGCGCGGGCATCCCGTCGTCGTCGAGCGCTCCGTGCGCCCCCGAGAGGGTCTCCCGACCGATCCAGGGGGCCTCACCGTGCCCTGGTACCGCATCCGGGTCAACCGCCACGAGCCGATCCCGCTCGATGCTCCCGCGCTGATCGGCAGGAAGCCGGTGGCCCCGCGTATCGCCATCGGAGGAGTGCCACGCCTGGTGCGTGTGCCGTCGCCGGGACGAGAGGTCTCGAGCACCCACCTGGAGCTGCGGCAGCAGGGGGCATCCGTCATCGTCACCGATCTCCGATCGACCAACGGAACCGTGGTGTCCATTCCCGGAGCCTCGTCACAAAAACTGCGCCAGGGCGAGTCGCTCGTTGTCTCGGCGGGGACAGTAGTGGATATTGGAGACGGCAACACCGTCGAGATCCTCCCCATCGAGCGCCTGGTCTGACGGATGGACCTCCCCCCGATGACCCGCGAAAGGCTCCAGTGACCGAGATCGGCACGAGCAGCGCGAGATTCACCGTGCAGATCCCGGACCATCCGGATGCCCGGCTCGTTCTCGCCTGGGGAGCGGCAACCGACACCGGCCGCCGCCGCGCCCACAACGAAGACAGCTTTCTCGCTCGCGTGCCGATCTTTGCGGTCGCCGATGGCATGGGCGGCCATTCCGCCGGAGACATCGCTAGCGCCGCCGTGGTCTCGAGGCTGTCCGAAGCGGTCATCGAACCATTCGCCGATGCCGACACAATCGAGCGTGGGCTGCGGGCCGCGACCATCGACATCGGACGGGCCGCCGATGAGAAAGAGTTGGGAGTCGGCACCACCGTTACCGGGGTCGCCCTCTCGGTGCAGGACGACGAGCCCTTCTGGACCGTCTTCAATGTGGGGGACTCGCGGGTCTACCTCTACGAACGCGACGCTCTCGTGCAGGTGACCGTCGATCACTCGGTGGTGCAGGAGCTCGTCGATGCTGGCATCATCCGGGCCGAAGACGCAGAGGCGCACCCCGACAGCAACGTGATCACCCGTGCCGTCGGATTCAACGTGGAAGCCGTGCCGGACTACTGGGTCGTACCCGTGCGTGAGGGAGACCGACTACTGCTGTGTTCGGACGGCCTCACGAAGGAACTGGATGCCGAAGCGATCCGCCGTCACCTGGCCGCAGGCGATTCCGCCGAAGCGACGGCGAACGCGCTCGTCGATGCCGCGTTGGAGGCCGGTGGTCGAGACAACATCACCACCATCGTGATCGACGTGCTCGAAAGCTCCGGTCTCGGGGAGTTCGAGAACACCATCCCGCGCACCTCGCCGACTCCGACCCAGTGACCACCCCCAAAGGGGGGACAAAAACAGGCTCTTGATCAGCAGATTTGTCCAACGGGCCCGAATGCGGGCGTGTCTACAATAGGACACCGGGACTCTCCCGGGCGCAGAGCACCGACCGGCCTTCAGCCAGCGTCGTCGAAGGAGGAGAGATGGCACGACGATTGCCCTCCCCGCCTCCCGTTCTGCCCGGATTCTCGACCATCCACGTGCTCGGTTCGGGTGGATTCGCCGATGTCTTCCTCTACGAACAGAACATGCCACGCCGCCAGGTCGCCGTCAAGGTGATGCTGAGTGAGGTCGTGAACGACCAGGTGCGACAGATGTTCCAGGCCGAGGCGAATCTCATGGCACAACTGAGTTCGCACCCCTCCATCCTCACGGTCTACCAGGCGAGCGTCTCCTCCGACGGGCGGCCATACCTCGTGATGGAGCTGTGTTCATCGGCTCTGAGCGAGCGGTACCGGCGCGAGCGGATCCCCGTGCCGGAGGTGCTGCGCATCGCGGTGAAGATCGGTAGCGCGATCGAGACCGCGCACCGGGCTGGCGTGCTTCATCGCGACATCAAGCCGTCCAACATCCTCCTCACCGCCTATGGGCATCCGGTGCTCTCGGACTTCGGAATCGCGTCGACCCTCAGCGAGGCAGACACTCACGAATCCGTCGGGCTCTCGATTCCGTGGTCGGCGCCGGAGGTGCTGATGGACGAGACACCCGGAAGCATCGCCTCAGAGGTCTGGTCCTTCGCCGCGACCGTCTATTCGCTGCTCGCCGGGCGATCGCCATTCGAGGTCCCGGGGGAATCGAACAAGTCCACCGACCTCATCTCCCGAATCAACCGGGCACGGCCCCAGCCGATCGGCCGGTCCGACGTGCCGCCGAGCCTGGAGAGGGTGCTCGCCCAGGCGATGGCCCGCAAGCCGGAGAACCGGCCGGCGAGCGTACTCGAGCTCGTGCGCGAACTGCAGGCGATCGAGACGGAACTGGGGGTTCCCCAGACGCCGATCGAGGTGGCCATGGACGACTGGGCTCTCGCGACGGTCTCCGACCTCGAGGATCGCACGCGCATCCGCGGTGTCGGGGGAGTCGTGCCCTCGGCGCGCGGACGGCGTCGTCGCCGCTCGGCCAGCACGACCTACGCGCCGGTCGGAACAATGATGCGCCAGACCGGTGGCGCCCAGAACAGTCGTCAGAAGGGCGTGGCCCAGAGCAGCGGTACGCGTCCGGTCGAGCGCGCCAGAGGCATGCGCGTGCTCGCGTGGGGACTCATCGTGAGTGCCGTACTCGTGATCGCTCTCGGGGCGACTGCGACATTCGTGCTCATCCGCGCCAACTCGGACAGCATTCCGCAGGTGACGAACATCGCCGCGAAAGCGGGCACGGACTCCATCAAGTTCAGCTGGACCGATCCGGGGCTCAAGACGGACGACTCCTACCAGGTGACCACGAGCGATGGTCGATCGTCGCTGCAGACCTCTTCAGACTATTTCGCGCAGGATGCCAAGGCCGGGGATCGGGTCTGCATCACGGTAGCGGTGAACCGCCAGGGGAAGACGGGGCCTCCGAGTGCGGAGAAGTGCGTCGACTTCGGAAGGTGACGACAGCACAATGACTCTCAGGGATTGGCTCGCGGGCCACCGTTCACTCGTCGCCACCGCGACGAGCGGCACGGTGATCGCCGCGCTGGTCGCGACCGTGGCGATCGTCTCCTCCGGGTACACGGCGCAGCGCCTTGACCTCAATGACGGCTCCGTGTGGGTGGCCAACGGGAGCTCGCAGGTGATCGGACGCGCGAACACCCAGGTGCTCGCGCTCAACACGGTTGTGGCCTCGAGCGGGGCCGACATCCAGACCATCCAGCGCGGGTCAACGGTGCTGCTCTTCGACCGCACCGACAGCAAGGTGGATATCGTCGATCCGGCCACATCGAAGGTGCAGGACAGCGTGCCGCTGCCGCCGCAGGACCCCCAGCTGTCGATTGCGGGAGACAACATCGTGATCGCCGCCGGCGGCACTGGCCAGGTCTGGATCGTGCCGCTCGCCCAGCTCCCCACTTTCGACGCCCAGTCGCCGGCCACTCTCAGCCTCGGCGCGAACGCCGTGACGAGTGTGACGCCCGAGGGGATGCTGTTCGGCTATTCAGCCGACACCCGGCAGGTCTACCAGCTGGACGCCGCACACGCCGACACGGTTGCCGAGTCGACGCGTGCTCGCTTCGGGGGCGCGAGACGGGACGTCTCGGTCACCTCGGTCGGCGGACGGTGGGTGCTGTTCGACTCTGTGAGCCGCACCATCCTCACGGCAGACCGCACCATCGATCTCTCGAGGCTGATCTCTTCCGGAGCGAATGCCGTGCTGCAGGAGGCCTCCACCGGGGGTGACTCTGTGCTGATCGCCTCGTCGACGGGACTTCTGAAGGTGCCGCTCGGCGGGGGGAACACGGTGACCCTCACGACGAGCAATGGGGGGATCCCCGCCGCTCCCCGCGTGATGGGGGGCTGCACCTTCGCCGCGTGGTCGATCGGTTCGGCGTGGCGGCAGTGTGGCAGTTCATCCGCCGTCACCCTGACTCTGGACTCGATGCCGGCATCCGCCTCCCAGCTGGCCTTCGTCTCCAATGCGGACCGGCTGGTGCTGAGCGATCCGCGCGGTGGCGGCGTGTGGGCGGTGCAGCAGGCCGGAGAGCTCATCGACAACTGGGCCGACCTCATCACCGTGCGGAAGGACCAGCAGAAGGTCGAGCAGACCAACGAGGACACCCCGCCCGATTACGAGAAGACCCAGGTGCCGCCGGTCGCCGTGGACGACTCCTTCGGCGCGCGGCCCGGGCGAACGAGCGTGCTGCCCGTGCTTCTCAACGACTACGACGCCAACGGTGATGTGCTGGTGATCTCGGATGTGACGGCGCTCGACGAATCGATCGGTCACCTCGACCTCATCAACGACAGCCAGCAGGTGCAGATCACCCTCGCACCGTCGGCCAGCGGAACAGTGAGCTTCGGCTACTCGATCAGCGACGGCCGGGGTGGCACCGCGAGCGCCACGGTGACGGTGGCCGTGAGGCTTCCCTCGGAGAACTCCCCGCCGTTCCAGGTGAAGCAGTCCAGGGCCCTCGTCGCGGCCGGTGGTCGAGTGACGCAGGACGTGCTCGGAGACTGGGTGGACCCGGACGGTGACGCCTTTTACCTCACATCGGCCGCGACGGCGCCACCGGACACGGTGACCTACAAGCCGGAGGGCACGGTCGTCTTCACCGACGGGGGTTCGGGCCCGGGCTTGAGGTCGGTTCCGCTCGTCGTCTCCGATGGCAAGCTGAGTGGCACCGGTTCGCTCTCGGTCACGGTGAAGGCCATCGGTTCTGTGCCGATCATCGCCGATTCCTACGTGAAGCTGGCCTATGCCGGCCAGGAGATCACCCTCTCTCCACTCGATCATGTGCGAGGGGGCTCCGGAACACTGCGGCTCGCCAGCGTGCCGGCGAAGAGCGGGGTGACCATCACCCCGAGTCTCGAGGCCGGCACCTTCCGGTTCCTGAGCGACCAGGTCGGCACGCACTACATCGACTATGTGGTCAACGACGGTGACCAGACCGCCAACGGCATCGTGCGTGTCGACGTCGCGGCACCGCCGGACGCGAACACCAAACCCATCACGATTCCGAAGAACATCTTCGTGCAGTCGCTGAGCACCCAGACCATCGATGTCGCATCCAGTGACAAGGATCCGGCTGGAGGGGTGCTCCTGGTGACGGGCGTGTACAACCTCGCCCCGAACTCCGGAGTGACGGCGGAAGTGCTCGAGCAGCGCTCCATCCGTGTCACGCTCACCGCGCCGCTGGAGTCCGGGACGGTGACTTTCAACTACCGCATCACGAACGGACTCGCCGAGGCCGAAGGCGTGGTGAACGTCGTGGAAATTCTCCGCCCCACCCGCTCCCAGCCGCCGATCGCCAACGACGACAGCGTGACGGTGCGGGTCGGCGATGCCATCGACATCCCGGTGCTCGACAACGACGTCCAACCGGATGGCGAACAACTCACGCTCAACCCGCTGCTGTCGACGACGCTCGGGGGCAACTCCGGGCTGCTGTTCGCCTCCGGCAACGTGCTCCGGTACCTCGCTCCGCAGAAGACCGGAGATTTCACCGCGGTGTATGCGGTCTCCGATCCGAATGGGCAGAGCGCACAGGCGCAGGTGAAGATCTCGGTGCGTGAGGCGGTCCAGGCGACCAATAATCCCCCGGTTCCGCAGACCGTGACCGCCCGGGTGATCGCGGGCGAGACCGTGCGAATCCCCATCCCGCTCACCGGCATCGACCCGGACGGGGACTCTGTTCAGCTGCTCGGCCAGGCCACGAACCCCACCAAAGGATCGGTCACCGCGGTGGGAACCGACTACGTCGACTTTCTCGCCGGTGACTACTCGGCCGGCACCGACACCTTCACCTACAGTGTCATCGACGCCCTCGGCGCCCGGGCGATCGGCCTCGTGCGGGTGGGAATCAGCCCGAAGTTCCCGGGTGCCCGCAACCCGGTCGCCGTGTCCGACGAGGTGCGCATCCGGCCCGGGGGCACGGTTTCCATTCAGCCGCTCCTGAACGACTCGGACCCGGATGGGGGCACCCTCTCCATCACGAAGGTCGAGCCGAACTCGAAGGACATCGTCGCGCGCATCGAGGGCGACATCGTGAAGGTGACGCCGCCGACCAAGCCGGGCACCTACGGTCTCGTTTACACGATCGAGAACCGCTTCGGTGGCACCAGTGCCGCGTTCATCACGGTGATCGTGAGCACGGATGCGCCCCGCTCCTTCCCCGTGGTGAATGACACCGTGCTCACCCTGTCCGATGTGCTCGGGCGAGACTCACTCGACGTCAACGTGCTGAAGAATGTCTTCTTCGCCGACGGCAACGTCTCGACACTCGGGGTCTCGGTGCTGCCCGGCTACTCGAGCGATGCGACAGTGACGCCGACGAAGCGCATCCAGGTGACCGTGAAGAACAAGAGCCAGATCATCCCCTTCTCCGTCGCGAACCCCGACGACGCGAGCGTGGTGTCCTACGCCTTCGTGTGGGTGCCCGGACTGAATGACGCCCTGCCCCAGCTGAACCGCAAGGCGCCTCCGCTCACGATCGCGAGCGAGTCGACGCTCTCGATCGACCTCAACGACTATGTGCTCGCGATCGGTGGCAAGCAGGTGCGCCTCACCGACTCGACCACCGTGCAGGCCACCCACTCCAACGGGTCGAACCTGGTGGTCAACGATCACACCCTCCAATTCACCTCCGCCGATAAGTACTTCGGGCCGGCATCGATTTCCTTCGAGGTGACCGACGGGAGCTCTGCGACGGATCCGACCGGTCGGAAGGCCACCCTGGTGCTGCCGATCAAGGTCACCCCGCGGCAGAACCAGCCGCCCGTCTTCGTCGGCGGGGTCATCGACTTCGAGCCGGGCACGTCGAAAGAACTCGACCTGCTCAAGCTCACCAACTACCCGTATCCGAAAGCACTGCCGGAGCTCACCTATTCCGTGCTCAACCCGCTGCCGGACAGCTCGTTCACCTACACGCTCACCGGACAGAAGATCGTCATTCGCGCAAGTGAGAGTGCGGTCAAGGGCACTTCGACGGCGATTCTGCTGGGGGTGAAAGACAACACCTCGACCGGGCTGCAGGGCCAGATCGAGCTGAATGTCGTGGCATCCAGTCGCCCGCTCGCGCGACCGGCGCCGGACTCGGTGCTCGCGCCGCGGGGACAGACGACCACGGTGGACGTGCTGGCCAACGACGAGGCCACCAACCCATTCCCGGGCAAACCACTGAAGGTGCTCGCCATTCGTGGGCTCGACGGCGGATCGGTGCCGTCCGGGCTCACCATCTCCCCGAGCGCCGACAATCGAAAGCTGACCATCACTGCGTCGTCCTCCGCGCAGCCGGTCGACACCAACCTGCAGTACGAAGTGGCCGATGCGACCGGGGACCCGGACCGCTACGTCTGGGGCTCCATCACGGTCTCGGTGCAGGACAAGCCCGATCCGGTGACCGCGCTCAAGGTCACCTCATTCGGGGACCGCGTACTCACCGTGCGCTGGAGCCCCGGGGTGTCGAACAACTCTCCCATCACCGGCTATGACATCCTCGTGACCTCGGCGTCGGGGGCAGTGTCCACGACCTCCTGTGCCGTCGCGGTGTGCGACATCACCACGCCGGGCAACGGTCCGGCCAACGGGGTGCGGGTGGCGGTCAGGGCCATCAATGCGATCGGGGCCTCGGATGCGACGGACCTCGGTGCGACCGTCTGGTCGGACATCATCCCTCCCGCTCCGACCGGCCTCGCCGCGAATCCCCTCGATGGCGGTCTGCGGATCATCTGGAATGCTGTGACGACTCCCTCCGCGGGAAGCGCGGTGAACAACTACCGCCTGGTGGTCGGCGGCGCCACGACCGATGTCGATCCCTCCGCCTGCAGTGGAGGATCGTGTTCCGCCGACGTGTCCGGGCTGACCAACGGCCAGAACGTCTCCGTGTCCCTCAGCGCGCGCAACTCGGCTCTCGCTGCCCTGGCGACCTGGAACTCCGCAAGCACGACCGGCACCCCCGCCGGTAAGCCCCTCTCCGTGTCCTCGCCGACGGCCACTGCGACCGACAGCTCGATCGCGCTCGCCTGGGGCGGCGCGTTCAGCAACAACGGGCGGGAGATCACCGGCTATCGGGCCGTCGCCTATACCGGCGCGAGCCCCACCTGCGCGGCGCCCACCCCCTCGGGATCGACCACCCAGTCGGTGGGCACCTCGACGGCCGCCACCTTCTCCGGGCTCTCGCGCGAGTCGAGCTACTCACTCGTGGTGCTCGCAGACAACAGCATCGGCTGCACCGCGAGCCCGGCCGTCTCCGCGCACACCACCCCGGGAGTCGTCACCGCGATCTCCACAAGCGGCCCGAACAAGAGCGGTGCGACCTACGATTACGCTCTCACCGGAGCCTCCATCGGTACGCCGCTCTCGAGCGACTACAGCTTCTATTACCGGCTGCAAGGCGACTCGGTGCCCGCAACCGAGTATGGGCCCGTCTCCTTCGGAGCCCTCCTCACGGCGGAGGGCCAGCAGTACGGCCACGCGATCTCGGTGCAGGTGCGTGCGTGCCGCAACTTCCCGGATGCCGGCGCGGTCTGCCAGCAGAACTGGTCGGCGTCCTTCGCTGTCGGAACTCCCGTCGATCCGCGGATCGGTCCGGTCACCTTCACGCCCGTCGTGAATCCGGCCAACCCGAACGATCCGAGCGGCACTTTCACCTGGCCGAGCTGGACCTCCGCACGCTACGAGGGCATCCAGTATTCCTGTGGCAACGGGGTCGGGGACACGCTCTTGCCAGGAGACACGAGCCAGGGCGGCCAGTGCGTCGCGCTCGTGCAACCCGGACAGGAGCCCGTGCTCACGATCGTGGTGATCGCCAATGGCGGAAGTACCTACACGATCCAGTACGACAGGAACGGTAATGTCCGATAACGTGCGGAGACCCCCGCTGAACCGAGAGGCACCCGCATGACGATGACACCCGAGCAGGCGAACTGGTTCTCCGACATCTTCAATCGGCTCGTCGCCAATGTCGACCAGGTGCTTCTCGGCAAGACCTTCGTCGTCAGGCTGTCATTCACCGCACTTCTGAGCGAGGGACACCTGCTGCTCGAGGACTTTCCCGGAACGGGCAAGACCTCCCTCGCGCGTGCCATGGCGCAGAGCGTGAAGGGCTCGACCAGCCGCATCCAGTTCACCCCTGACCTGCTCCCCGGTGACATCACCGGGGTGAGTATCTACGACCAGGGAGCCGGCGAGTTCGAGTTCCACCGCGGGCCGATCTTTGCGAACATCGTGCTTGCGGATGAGATCAACCGGGCGAGCCCGAAGACCCAGGCCGCACTGCTCGAAGTGATGGAGGAAGGCCGCGTCACGGTAGACGGCATCTCTCACGATGTCGGGGCTCCCTTCATGGTGATCGCCACCCAGAATCCCATCGAGCAGGCCGGCACCTATCGGCTTCCCGAGGCCCAGCTCGACCGGTTCATCATGAAGGCGTCGATCGGCTATCCCGACCATGCCTCGACTGTGCGCATCCTCGAGGGCGCAGGGGTCAAGGCTCACGAGACGATCCTGCCTCCCATCGCGACCGACGAGGTCATCGTGGAGATGGGCGCCCTCGCGCGAACGGTCCATGTGGACGCGACGATCAACGACTATGTCTCGCGGCTCGTCGAAGCGACCCGATCGGCGACCGAGGTGCGGCTCGGAGCGAGCGTTCGCGGAGCACTCGCGCTCATCCGCACCTCCAAGACCCTCGCGGCGGCGAACGGGCGCCACTATGTGATCCCGGATGACGTGAAGGCCCTCGCCGAGCCGGTGCTCGCTCACCGGCTCGTGCTCGACCCCGAAGCGGAATTCGACGGGGTGACCGCATCGAGCATCGTCAGCCAGCTGCTGATCGAGACCCCGCCGCCGAGCGACAGGCAAGCGGTGTGAGCGATCGGGGGCAGGTACGCCAGGCATCGAACAGCCGGACGGTGCGGGGGCAGTCCGGCCACGTTTCGCGATCCTCCCTGTCGTCTTCCCACTTCGACTCTGCCAACGGCACCGCCACGGTCGGGCTCACCAACGCCCGCACTCGCATCGTGGGCAATCGCACCGGGTTCCTCGCCGATGCGATCATCACCCTCGTGCGCTTGTTCCGCGCCATCGGCGAGGTGCTCTCCGCCTGGTTCCGGCGCGTCTCTTCGGTCGTCACACCGCTCGGTTGGTCGATGCTCTTGCTGGTGCCCGCCGCTTTCGTCTTCGGCTACGGGCTGGGCTGGGTTGAACTGGTGGCCGTGGCCTTCGCCGGAACCGTGCTCATCCTCATCGCCGCCGCCTACCTCGTCGGTCGCAATGCCTTCGCCATAGATCTGACGGTCGCCCACAGCCGGGTCGTGGTGGGGGATCGGGCCACCGGCCTGATCACGGTGACGAATCCGACCCGTCGCCGCCTCATCGGGGTGAAGGTCGAGGTGCCCGTCGGGCGCGGCCTCGCGGAGATCGCCATGCCCGGGTTGTCCCGCGGCGCCGCATTCCGCCACGAGTTCCTCGTGCCGACGAGCCATCGCGGTGTCCTCGCCATCGGTCCCGTGCGCACGGTGCGCGCGGATCCCGTTGGCCTGGTTCGCCGGGAACTCGTCTGGACGACGGCCAGAGAGCTCTTCATCCACCCGCGCACCATCGGCATCCCCTCCACCAGCACCGGGTTCGTGCGAGACCTCGAGGGGAATCCCACGAGGGACCTGTCCAACAGCGACGTCTCCTTCCATGCGCTGCGCGAATACGTGCCGGGGGACGAGCGACGCTACATCCACTGGAAGAGCACCGCGAAGACGGGCACCTACATGGTGCGGCAGTTCGAGGAGACCCGCCGAAGTCACCTCGTGATCGCCCTCAGTCTCGCGAGCGCGAACTACGCGACCGATGAGGAGTTCGAGATGGCGGTGAGCGTTGCGGGATCCCTGGGCGCGCGCGCGATCCGGGACGCCCGGAACGTCGCCGTCGTCGTCAGTGAGAAGACCCCGGAGTTCGCCAAGCGCAAAGTGCTCGCGGTGCGGCATCTCAACACGCTCACCCGAACCCGACTGCTCGACGACCTGTCTGTCGTCGATCACGCGGAATCCGCGCTCGGCATCATGGATGTCGCCAGGGTCGCCGCCGATGAGATCACCGGGATCTCCGTCGCCTTCCTGGTCTGCGGATCGCTCGCCACCGCCACAGAGCTTCGTGCGGCGTCCACCAAGTTCCCTCCGGGAGTGGAGGTGGTCGCTGTCGTGTGCGACCCAGAGACGATCCCTGGGCTCCGTCGGGTCGCCGGACTGAGTGTGCTGACCATCGGCTACCTCGAAGACCTGCAGAAGTCCCTCGCCCGGGCGGCGGCCGCGTGAGTACCGGATCCGACAGCATCCGCCGCATCGACAGCAAGCGCCGGTCCCGGGTGGAGAAGCGACGCCCGGGGCGCCGCCGGTCGTCCGGTCGCGCGCGCCTGCCCTTCGCGTTCACGGCGATCACGATCCTGATGCTGTGGTCCACAACGCTCGTGGCCTCCGCGGCCCTCTGGCCGATCTACCAGTCCCGTCAACTGCTCGTCGTCGTCGGAGCGACCATTCTCCTCGGATCGGCCATTGCCGTCTCCGGCGCCCTCTACCGCTGGTCGACGCTGACCGTCACTCTCGTCACGATCGGCGTCTACCTGCTGGTGGGAGTACCTCTCGCCATCCCCGATCGCGCACTCTACGGCGTCCTGCCCACCGCCCAGGGCGAGATCGAATTGCTGCAGGCCACCGCACTGAGTTGGAAGCAACTTCTCACGATCACGCTCCCGGTCGGATCGTACGAGTCGCTTCTGGTGCCGGCGTTCATCCTCGTGCTCGTCACGACCGTCGTCGGGCTCACGGTCGGCCTCCGCGCGCGCTGGGGAGAACTCGGGGTGCTTGCGCCCGTTGCGCTCTTCATCACGGCGATCGTGTTCGGCGCGGCCACCGCCACCTGGCCCCTCGAACTCTCGCTCGGGCTGCTCGCGACATCGCTGGCGTGGCTCGTCTGGCGGCGGTGGTACCGACGCAGGGCCTCGATCCGCCTCCTCGCAGCCCAGGCTCTCGACAGCGATGGCCGACCGCTCGAGACCGCAAGCGACACCACCTTCGCCGGCTTCCGAACCATCATGAGTGCGGGGCTCATCGTGCTGCTCGCGGCCGGGGCCTCGGTCGCTGCCACGCTCTCCCTGCCTCCCACGGTTCAGCGGCACGTGTTGCGCACGGCTATCGTGAAGCCCTTCGATCCTCGGGTCTATGCGAGCCCCCTGAGCGGCTTCCGGCGCTACGAAGAGACCGTCGAGGCCAACACGACGATGCTCACCGTCACCGGCCTGCCGATCGGCAGTCGCATCCGCATCGCCACTCTCGACACCTATGACGGGATCGTCTACTCGGTAGGCAGTTCCCAGGTCTCCAGCGAATCGGGTTCCTTCACGCGGGTGCCCTCCACTTTCGACCAGTCCCGCACCGTCGGCGATCCGGTATCCCTGCGCGTGGTGGTCGGCGGCTACTCCGGCATCTGGCTTCCCACCGTCGGCAAGTTCACGAGTGTGAACTTCGAGGGAGCGGATGCCCCGGAGCTGCGGAATTCCTTCTACTACAACAACAACAGCGGCACCGCCGCGGTCGTCAGGCCCCTCGCGACCGGTGACAGCTATTCGCTGACAGCGGTGCAGCCCCGCCAGCCCTCGGCCGAGCAACTCGCGGCCCTTCGCCCGGGAGCCGCCGCCGTGCCACCGACCGCGCAGATCCCGGACCAGCTCTCGTCGACACTGGATGCCTGGACGCGCACCGAGACCGCTCCGGGAGCGCGCCTCGCGGCGATGATCACCGCAATGAAGCGGACCGGCTACATCAGCCACGGCGTCGACCCCGAGCAACCGGCCAGCCGCTCCGGCCACGCCTCTGACCGGATCACTCAGTTGCTCACCGACCAGCGCATGATCGGCGACCAGGAGCAGTACGCCGTCACCGCAGCGCTGATGGCCCGCCAGCTGGGCTTTCCGGCACGGGTGGTCTTCGGTTTTGTGCCCGAGGTCAACACCCAGGGCCCGACGCAGGTCCTCGGAAAGAACATCTCCGCCTGGATCGAGGTGGACACCGCCCAGTATGGGTGGGTGACGGTGGATCCGACGCCGCCGGTACGTGACATTCCCGCGGAGCTGCCGAAGGATCCGACGACCATCGCCCGCCCCCAGTCGCCCGTGCAGCCTCCCATCGAGGACCCGACCCGCCCCACCGCCCAGCAGCCCCCTGAGAGCACCCAGGACTCCTCGACGAAGGACAATCCGCTGCTCGCCGTGCTTCTCGTCGTGCTCCAGGTGCTCGGCTGGGTTGGGCTCGGCGCGGCGATCATCCTCGCCCCGTTCCTCGCGATCGTGGTCGCGAAGCTGAGGCGGCGCATGCTGCGGCGGCGCGCCCCGACCGCCATCCAGCGCATCAGTGGAGGGTGGCAGGAGTTCGAGGATGCGGTGATCGATCGCGGTCTCGAACCGCCGATTTCCCCCACTCGCACCGAGGTCGCATCGACGGTCGGGGGAGTGCAGTCGCTGGTGCTCGCGGCCGTCGCCGACCGTGCGGTGTTCTCCCCGGACCAGCCGCGGGACGAGGAGGCAGACCAGGTCTGGCGCGCGGTAGAGGACTTGCGGGCATCCATGAATGACGGTCGCACACGTCGGCAGCGCATCCGGGCCGCGATCTCGCTGCGATCGCTCGGTGGATATAGTGTCAAGAGACTGTTCGGACGATAGTCGGATGGTCGCGGCGGGATGGCAACAATGGGGAAGGGTACGGGAACCATGACGTGTACCTTCTGCGGAACCCCGTTGCCTCCGGGGGCCCTCTTCTGTGGCGAATGCGGCCGCGCGGTCGTCGGGGTCCCGCTCGTCTCGGCAACGCTCGCGGCGGCGCCTCCGCCGTCCGTCGAGCATCGACAGACCGTCGACTACCCACAGGCTCCGGCGATGCCGACCGTGCAGAATCCGGTTCCACCGCTGGTCGTGCCGAGGTCGGATGGCGCTGCAACGGTGGTCTGCGAGCAGTGTGGTTCGCCGATGTCGGAAGACGACATCTTCTGCGGTGAGTGCGGCTTCGTCTCGCGGGCCGCGAGCGAGGACTTCGGGCGCTCTCGCGACACCGCCATCATCAATCTCAGCCCACCGATCACCCCGGTCTCGCGCCCACGTCCGGTGCCCGTCGTGGACCACCTGCCCGATTTCGAAAAGGCTCCGGACTCAGCGCTACCGGCGATCTCCGTCGATCCCGCCGTTGCCGAACCCGCGGCGATGCCGAGCCAGGACGCCTTCGTGATGCCGCCGCAGCCGCCTCGAGTCACGCTGCCGACCACGGCGAAGAGCACAGAACGAACAGACGCGCCGTTCGACGAATCGGGCGATCTCGAGGCGACCCGCATCTCGCGTGCCGGCCGGGCGGGCGAGCGTTTCGTGCTGCAGTTCAGCACGGGCGAGAGCTTCACGGTCTACGGCAGCGGGCTCATCGGCCGCAACCCCCGCTCGGAGCCGGGCGAGTATTTCGACCAGCTCGTGCGCGTGCTCGACCCGAGCAGATCCGTGTCGAAGGTCCACCTTGAATTCGGCCAGGATGCCGGACGATTCTGGATCATGGACCGCTACTCCGGAAACGGCACGATCGTGCGCGAACCCGAGTCCGAGGCGGTGCGCTGCCAGCCGGAGAAGCGCTTCCGCATCGCCCGCGGCACTCGTGTGGACATCGGCGAGCAGTTCTTCATCGTGAGCTGACCCTTCCTCTCCTCGGCCGGCCGGTCGAAGTGAGCACCGTCCCGAGATCGTCCGGTCCCGGGTGGAGGAACACCGCGGTGATGCTGGGCTTGCGGGATGACCGTTTCCCCGACTCCGACCCCGCCTCCGACCCCGGCCCCGACCCCGCCTCCGCCTCCACCCTCGGCTCGACCGAGCGAGGTCGCGCGACCGCTGCCCGCTCCCCGAGCGCCTGAAGAGCCGAGGGCGCAGGGTTTCCCCCTCGTCGCCGTTCTCGCGCCGGTCGTCGGCTCTGTGATCATCTGGGCGCTCACCCGGTCTCCGTTCGCCCTGGTCTTCGCCCTCCTCGGCCCGCTCGTGGCGGTGGCCAGCGTCGCGGACGCCCGGCTGCAGTCCCGACGCCTGGCGCGGCGGGAATCGGCGCGGTTCGCCGGGGAGGTCGCGGCCACGCGCACCGCTATCGACAGGCGGCATGCGCGGGAGCGGGAACTATTGCTTCGCGGGGCTCCCGGTGCGGTCGGGATCACCTCTCGGGCATCCCACGACCCCGAACGGTGGCGCGTCTCCGCGAGCGCCGGAGTGCCCGTGCGTCTCGGCCTCGGCAGCGCGCCCAGTTCGGTGCACCTCGACGGGATTGCCGTGGCTGCCGTGCGGGACGACGATCCGGTGCAGACCGCGATCGGCCATCTGCACGATCTCGCCTCGATGGTGGAGGGCGTGCCGATCGTGGTCGACGCACGGCTCGGAATCGGTGTGTGCGGGCCGGTCACGCTGGCGCAGGCCGTCGCTCGCGGCATCCTCGTTCAGCTCGGTGACCGTCTCGCGCCGGACCTCGGTCTGTTCTCGGCCGGACCGGGGGCTCTCGACTGGATGGAGTCGTTGCCGCATCGGGCGGCGATGACACCGGGTCTGTCTGGCGGCGTCATCCGCTGGAGCTGTGAGGGCGAGTCCGGCGTGCTCGCCGTCGCGCCGCGGGTGGAGGAGCTTCCCCGGGAGTGCAGGGTGGTCGTGCGGGTCGTGGCCGGTCGTCGTGCGCGGGTGGTGCGGTCTCCGGATGATGCGAGGCTGGACCCGCCCGTCGATCTGGTCGTCGAGCTCGTCTCGGCGGAGCAGGCCATCCACCTTGGCGCTTTTCTCGCCGACGCGGCCCATCACCTCTCCCGGCGAGCTCCGCAATCGGATCGGAGCATCGAGCAGGACTTCGACTCCCTTCCGCCTCCCGAGGGGTCTTTCCGCTCTCGCGGCACCCTCGCCTGCGTGTTCGCCCGGCGCGCCGACGGGGGAGGGATGACGGTGGACCTCGTGGCTCAGGGTCCCCACGCGATCGTCGGAGGCACGACGGGAAGTGGAAAGAGCGAACTGCTCATCAGCTGGGTGCTGGCGATGGCGCGTAGTCATTCACCCTCGGTCGTCACCTTCCTACTGGTCGACTTCAAGGGTGGCGCGACCTTCGCCGCCCTGGGCGGGCTCCCGCATGTGGTCGGCATCGTTACCGACCTCGACGAGAGGACCGCCCACCGTGCGATGCTGAGCCTGCGGGCGGAGATCAGGTTCCGCGAGCGATTCATCGCAGATGCGGGCGCCCGGTCGGTGGATGACTCCGGCGTCGACCTGCCCCGACTCGTGATCGTGGTCGATGAATTCGCCGCGATGGCCACCGACTACCCCGAGTTGCACGACCTGTTCGCCGACCTGGCAGCGCGGGGGAGGTCCCTCGGACTGCATCTCGTCCTGTGCACCCAGCGACCTGCCGTCGCCATCCGGGATGCGGTGCTCGCCAACGCGACCCTTCGCCTCTCGCTCAGGGTGAATAACCGGGCCGACAGCCTGGCCGTGCTCGGCACGGGGCAGGCCGCGGAGCTCTCGGGCGAGAATCCCGGCTGTGCCTTCGTCTCGAGCGACAACGGATCCGCGCAGGAGGTGCGAGTCGCCCGCGCCACGGACGCCGACATCGCCCGCGTGATCGCCCAGAACCCCCCTGGTGCGACGGAGATCCGGCGACCCTGGTGTGACGACCTCGCCTCGTCCATCCCTCTCGCTGCACTCGAACGCCACGGCGCGGGGATTCCCTTCGCCATGGTCGACCTGCCAGAGCAGCAGCGCCAGGAGACGGCACGGTACGACCCCTCCCGCCACGGCAGCCTTCTCGTGATCGGAGGTCAGGGCTCGGGAAAGAGCGAGTTGTTTGCGACCCTTGCCGCCGCATCCGGCGTAGAGCGGCTGCCATCGAACCCTGACGCGGCCTGGGATGCCGTCGAGGCGGTGAGCGAGCGCGTTCGAACCGCAGCGAAGGGGGCGCGACTGCTGCTCGCCGACGACCTCGACGCGCTCATCGGCAGATTCGGGGAGGAGTATCAGCCCGCCTTCGTCGAGCGCCTGGTCGGGCTCGCGCGCGACGGATCCGCGGTGGGCCTGCAACTCGGCCTTGCGATGCGCCGCATTCCTCCGGCCCTTCAGACTCTCGCGTCACTCTGCGATGAACGGATCGTCCTCCGGCTCGCGTCGCGGCAGGACCACCTGATGGCCGGGGGCACCTCACCCGGGTATGTCGCACATGCCCCGCCCGGAGCGGGCGAGTGGCGTGGGTCCCGCATCCAGGTCGCCCGTACCGAGCCGGCGGCAGGCGACGGCGCGGTCCCGGGGCCGGGGGAGTGCTCGCTCGTCGATTTCGATCTCGCGGGCCTCTCCTCGGTGGCGATCGTGACGACTCGGGTCACCGAATTCGCGCGACGTCTTCGCGGGATCCGGCCGCCGCTCGGCGAGGTGGTGCTTCTCTCCTCCCCGACACGGGCCGGCGCGCTCGATGTGGTCGATCCGCGGGCGCCGTCGATCCTCATCGGTGATCCAGACACCTGGCAGAGCAACTGGGCGCTCCTCGGCGCCGCCCGTTCTCAGGGACTCGTGGTGGTGGACCGCTGCAGCGTCGCCGAATTTCGCGCGATCAGCGGTCGTCGGGCACTGCCGCCGCCGATCGGCCCGGGCAGAGAGCTGTGCTGGGCTCTGCAGCCCGATGGATCGGTGCGGCGGATGCGCGCGCCAGCAGCCTGAGCCTCGGGCGTGCACGCCGATCCGGCGCCAGTTGTCCGGCTAGGCCAGCACGCTCGCGAGGGTGCGGAAGCCGAGTCCGTGGGCCGCAGCGACGGGCTCGCTGATGATCTCGCCGGCGTGGGTGTTGAGCCCGAGGGCGAGGGAGGGATCGGCTCGCAGCGCCTCGATCCAGCCGTTGTTCGCGATGGCGCGAACATAGGGCAGCGTCGCGTTGGTGAGCGCATAGGTCGAGGTGTTCGGCACGGCGCCCGGCATGTTGGCGACGCAGTAGAACAGCGAACCGTGCACCGTGAAGGTGGGATCGGCGTGGGTGGTCGCGTGGGAATCGGCGAAGCATCCGCCCTGGTCGACGGCGATGTCAACGAGCACGCTGCCCGGCTTCATCCGCGACACGAGTTCGTTGCTCACGAGCTTCGGGGCCTTTGCGCCGGGCACGAGCACGGATCCGATCACCATGTCGGCATCAACGCAGGCCCGGTCGATCTCGAACGAATTGGAGGCGATGGTCTTGACGCGTCCGGCGTAGAGGGCATCGAGTTCGCGCAGTCGCTGGAGGTTCGTGTCGAGTACCGTGACCTCCGCACCGAGCCCCACCGCCACGGACAGGGCGTTGGTTCCGGCGACGCCGCCGCCGAGCACGACGATCCGGGCGGGATGGGTGCCGGGAACCCCGGGCACCAGCAGGCCGGGGCCGCCGTTGGGCTTGAGCATCGCGTTGGCGCCGACGATCGGGGCGAGTCGACCGGCGACCTCGCTCATCGGGGCGAGCAGCGGCAGTGCTCGGGAGGGCAGCTGCACGGTCTCGTAGGCGATGCCGGTCACACCGCGCGACACCAGTTCGTCGGTGAGGCGGCGTTCGGCTGCCAGGTGGAGGTAGGTGAACAGCAGCAGGTCATCCCGGAAGTAGCCATATTCGCTCTCGACGGGCTCCTTCACCTTGAGCAGCAGGTCTGCAGCGGCCCAGGTCGATGCCGCATCCGGGCTGATGGAGGCGCCGGCATCGCTGTAGGCCTCGTCCGGAATGGATGACCCGAGGCCCGCTCCGCTCTGCACGAGCACCTCGTGGCCGTGCGCGACGAGATCATGCACTCCCGCGGGGGTGATCGCTACCCGGAACTCGTTGTTCTTGACCTCGGACGGAACGGCGACTCTCATGACACTCCTGGGTGATTGTCGGTGCGATGGTGCCACGACGGTGTGGCGGCGGACGACCGGATCATCGGTCCCGCACCCCTCAGCGTAGCGGCGAGAGACGCGTGATTCCGCAATGAAATTATGCGTCGAGGTACTGATTTCGTGAAGATTGTGTTTCGAGATGGTGGTTTTGCTCCTTTTAGAGTGCGCTCGGGCGGTCAGCTGTGCGAGTATCTAGCAACGCGGCTCGACCACTGTGGTTCGCCTGGTGGTCCGCCGGTGTCCCGTTTGCATATGTCGTGAAGGAGTCGCATCTCAATGACCAGGTCACTACCAACGGATCCGATGGTCCAACGTCTGATCCGCGAGGCACGCACCGCCTCACTCTCCCGTCGCAACGTCCTCACCGGCGCCGGCATCGGCGCTGCAGCGCTCTCACTCGCTGCCTGTTCGACCGGGGGACCGGCCGCGAAGCCCACCGCAGCGGTGGACAAGTCGAGTAGTGACAAGAAGATCAAGTGGGACAACTGGGCGGCGTACCTCGACGAGGATGCGGACGGCAAGACGCACCCGACGCTCGATGCCTTCGAGAAGCAGTCCGGCATTTCCGTGAAATACGACGTCGCGGTCGATGACAACAACACGTACTACGGCAAGGTGAAGGACCAGCTCGCCCTGGGCCAGGACATCGGTGCCGACCTCGTCTGTCTCACCGACTGGATGGTCAGCCGCCTCATCAACTTCGGTTACGTCCAGAACTTCGACCTCTCGAAGATCCCGAACGCCAAGAACCTGACCCCGTCCCTCAAGAACGTGGACTTCGACCCCGGACGCAAGAAATCGCTGCCCTGGCAGGGCGGCTTCGCCGGTATCTGCTGGAACAAGGACAAGGTGCCCGGCGGTCTCAAGTCGGTCGACGACCTCTGGGACCCGTCGCTCAAGGGCCGAATCGGAGTGCTCTCGGAGATGCGCGACACGATCGGCCTCATCATGATGCAGGCAGGGGTGGACATCTCCTCCAAGTGGGCCGACTCGAAGTTCGACGACGCCATCGACGTGTTCCGCAAGCAGGTCAACGATGGCCAGATCCGCAACATCAAGGGCAACGCCTACCTCGAAGACCTCAAGAGTGAGGACACGCTCGCCGCGATCTGCTGGTCCGGTGACATCACGGTGATCAACGCCGAGGCCGGTGACAAGTGGGAGTTCGCCATCCCCGAGGCCGGCGGCACGCTCTGGAACGACAACTTCGTGATCCCGATCGGGTCGCAGAAGAAGTCCGCCTCGGAGGAACTCATCAACTACTACTACCAGCCGGAGGTCGCCGCGGAGGTCGCCGCCTGGGTCAACTACATCACCCCGGTCGTCGGCGCGAAGGAGGCGATGGTTGCCATCGACCCCACCCTCGCCGACAACCAGTTGATCTTCCCCGACGAGAAGACGCTCTCGAACACCAAGGTCTTCCGCACTCTCACCGGGGCAGAGGAAAGCAAATTCGGCGCCGCGTTCCAGGCCGTCCTTCTGGGCTCCTGATGGCGACGGGTGCATTTGCGGAGTCCGGCGCCGACCTCGAGCTCGTCGGCATCCAGAAGCGATTCCCCGGCTTCACCGCCATCGAGGAGATGAATCTGGTCATTCCGGCCGGATCGTTCTTCGCGCTGCTCGGACCGTCCGGCTGTGGCAAGACCACCACTCTCCGTCTCGTCGCGGGGCTCGAGGAGGCCACCTCCGGTCGCATCCTCATCGGCGGCAAGGATGTCACCGAAACCAAACCGTTCCAGCGTCCGGTGAACACGGTCTTCCAGAGCTATGCGCTGTTTCCGCACATGTCGATCATCGACAATGTGGCCTTCGGACTGCGCCGACGCAAGATCGCGGATGCCTCCACTAAGGCGCACGAGGCGCTCAAGCTGGTCGAGCTCGACCATCTCGCGGCACGTCGCCCCGCGCAACTCTCCGGAGGTCAGCAGCAGCGCGTCGCCCTCGCCCGGGCAATCGTCAACCGTCCGGCGCTCCTGTTGCTCGATGAGCCGCTCGGGGCCCTCGACCTCAAGCTCCGTCGCCAGATGCAACTCGAACTCAAGTCCATCCAGGAAGAGGTCGGCCTCACCTTCCTCCACGTCACCCACGACCAGGAGGAGGCCATGACCATGGCCGACACCGTCGCGGTGATGAACAAGGGACGCATCGAGCAACTCGGCTCGCCCGAGGTGCTCTACGAGCTTCCGCGCACGGCCTTCGTCGCCAACTTCCTCGGCCAGTCGAACCTCTTCAGCGGCCCGGTCGCCGGCACGACTGCTGACAGCATCTCTGTCGACATCGAAGGCTGCAAGATCGTCGTGCCGAAGTCACGCGCACAGCGTCACTCCGGAATCGTGACCGTCGGGGTTCGCCCGGAGAAGCTCGGCCTCCATCTCAGCGAGCCGGCAGAGTCGGCCGGCACCAACGTCCTCGGTCCCGGTCGCGTGATCGACGTCTCGTTCAGCGGCGTGAGCACGCAGTACATCATCGCCATTCCCGGTCTCGGATCGGTCGTGGTGTTCGTGCAGAACACCGGAGACGGACCTGTCGTCACCGAGGGTGCGGAGTCCTGGGTCTCGTGGAAGGTCGAGCACGGCTTCGGACTCGAAGACGAAGCCCCGGCGACACCGCGGTTCGCGGCCGACACTGATACCGCATCGATCGCCGTGCAGAAGAAGCGGGCGCTCATGTCGGAGCTCGAGGAAGCCTGAGGTCATGGCATTCTCCGCATTCGCCACCGGCACCGCGCAGGAACAGGCTCCGCGCCGCAAGAGCCGCATCGCCCTGTTCCTGCTGCTCCCGGGCATCCTCTACCTGGTGCTGTTCTTCCTGGTTCCGCTGGTGTCGCTCGTCATCACGTCGTTGCAGGCTCCCTCCGCGCTCGGCGATATCGGGGCCTACCGGACCGCCTTCGAGTGGCAGAACTACGTCACCTCCATCTCGCAGTACGGCGGCCAGATCGTGCGGTCGTTCTTCTACGCGGTGCTCGCCACGGTGTTCGCGCTGCTGTTCAGCTATCCGCTCGCCTACTTCATCGGGGTGAAGGCACGCCGCTGGCCGCTCCTTCAGAACCTGATGCTCGTGCTGGTGATCGCCCCGTTCTTCATCAGCTTCCTCTTGCGCACCCTGGCCTGGAAGTCGCTCCTCTCGGATGAGTCGGCGTTCGTCACCGGGCTCAAGGCTCTCTCTCTCCTTGCCCCGGATGCTCACGTGACCGGCACCCCGGTGGCTGTCGTCTTCGGGCTCACCTACAACTTCATCCCCTTCATGACGCTCCCGCTGTATGCGGCGCTCGAGCGGCTCGACACCCGCTATCTCGAGGCGGGAAGCGATCTCTACGCGCATCCGTTCACCGTCTTCCGCACCGTGACGATTCCGCTGTCGATGCCGGGCATCGTCTCCGGGGTGCTGCTCACCTTCATCCCCGCGGCAGGCGACTATGTGAACGCCAGTCGGGAGTTCCTCGGCGGCACCGGCACTTCGATGATCGGAAACGTGATCGAAAGCAACTTCCTCGTGCTGCTCAATTACCCCGCCGCGGCATCGCTGTCGATCATCCTCATGGTCGTGATCCTGGCGATCGTCACCGTCTATGTGCGCCGGAGTGGAACGGAGGACCTGCTGTGACCCTTCAGGAATCGCGGGCGATCGCGGCGGCAGTGGATGCCCCTCCCGCCCCGCGCGGACCTCGCGTTCGCTTCAGCCTCGGCAGTTGGCTGCTTCCTGTCTACACGACGCTCGCGCTCGTGTTCCTCCTCATCCCCATCGCCTACACCTTCATCTTCTCGTTCAACGACTCCATCAAGTCCAACATCTCCTGGCGAGGGTTCACGCTCAACAACTGGACCCATGTCTGCGATGCGCAGGATGTCTGCGCGGCGTTCAGCAACAGCATCCTGATCGGCGTGACAGCGACGGTGATCGCCACGATCCTCGGCACCATGATCGCGATCGCCCTCGTGCGCTACCGGTTCCGCTTCCGTTCGGCGATCAGCCTGCTGCTGTTCCTGCCGATGGCCACCCCTGAGGTCGTTCTCGGAGCGGGCCTCGCGGCAGAGTTCCTCGGTGCCGGAGTGGAAAAGGGGCTGGTCACGATCATCATCGCCCACACGATGTTCTGCATCAGCTTCGTGGTGGTCACGGTGAAAGCACGTGTGTCCAGTCTCGATCCCGCGCTCGAGGAGGCGGGTCGCGATCTGTACGGATCTCCGGCCCAGGTGTTCTGGCGCATCACGTTCCCGTTGCTGCTTCCCGGGATCGTCGCGGCGGCGCTGCTGTCGTTCGCGCTGAGTTTCGACGACTTCATCATCACCAACTTCAACTCCGGATCGGCGACGACCTTCCCCAAGTTCGTC
The DNA here is from genome assembly GCF_040549525.1 of Frigoribacterium sp. UYMn621. Taxonomy (NCBI): domain Bacteria; kingdom Bacillati; phylum Actinomycetota; class Actinomycetes; order Micrococcales; family Microbacteriaceae; genus Frigoribacterium; species Frigoribacterium sp. UYMn621. Next base: position 159,268 of record NZ_JBEPTM010000004.1, read on the forward strand.
TACATCGCGGCTGCTCGCGGCATCCCGGCGGAAGCGAACGTGATCGCTTCGGCGGTATTCCTCATCGCGATCGTTCTCGTGGTGGCGCAACAGGTGAGTGCTGCGGCCCGCCGAAAGCGACTGGCCAAGGTCGGTTGATGCCCTACGAGGATCGCGCTCGACTCGCGGGGCTCTGGCAGGCCGAGATCGACCTGTTCCGCGCCCAGCGTCCGCGTTCGGCACAACTCTTCGCCGAGGCCACGCCCCACCTGCCGGACGGCGTGCCGATGCTCTGGATGGCCAAGTGGCCGGGGCCCTGGCCCGTGTACGTGCAGAGCGCTTCCGGTTCGCACTTTCTCGACGTGGACGGCATCGACCACGTCGACCTGTGTCTCGGCGATACGGGCGCGATGTGCGGTCATGCGCCCCCGCCCGCCGTGGCCGCGATCTCCGCGCAGCTCGCCAAGGGCTCGACCTTCATGCTTCCCACTGCGGATGCCGCGGCTGCGGCCGCACTCCTCGCCGAGCGTTTCGGGGTGCCCGCCTGGCAGTTCAGCCTCTCCGCGACCGACGCCAACCGCAGCCTCATCCGCTATGCGCGCCAGGTGACCGGCCGTCCGAAGATCGTGGTGCACGACTACTGCTATCACGGCACCGTCGACGAGGCCTATGCCACCCTCGACGACTCCGGCGCGGTCGTCGAACGCCGGGGCACGATCGGGGCACCGGTGCCCCCGAGCCTCACGACCGCGGTCGTTCCCTTCAACGACATCGAGGCCCTCGAGGTCGTGCTCGCAACCGGTGAGATCGCCGCAATGCTGATGGAGCCCGCTCTCACCAACATCGGGATCGTGCTGCCCGACCCGGGATATCACGCCGCCGTGCGTGAGCTCTGCACCCGCTTCGGCGTGATCCTGATCATCGACGAGACCCACACCCTGTCCGCCGGGCCAGGGGGGATGATCGCCAGGGATGGCCTCGACCCGGACGCCGTGGTCGTGGGCAAGAGCATAGGTGGAGGCATTCCCGCCGGGGCATATGGAATGACCGCATCCTTCTCCGCTCTCGTGCGCGAGTCGTTGGAACTGGAAGACATCGACGTCGGGGGAGTCGGAGGCACCCTCGCGGGCAATGCGCTTTCTCTCGCCGGCATCCGTGCCACCCTGTCGCAGGTGTTGACCGCCGATGCCTTCCCGACAATGATCGATCGCGCCACCGAATGGACGGTCGGCGTGCAGTCGGCGCTCGACGAATTCCACGTTCCGTGGCAGGTCACCCAACTCGGAGCCCGGGCGGAATACAGCTTCCGGCAGACAGCGCCCCACGATGGTGCGGAGGCCGCGCATGCCGACGACTTCGAGCTGCAGCAGTACCTCCACCTGCACGCCCTCAACCGCGGCATCCTCATCACGCCATTCCACAACATGGCGCTGATGGCCCCGAGCACCACTGCGGCCGATGTCGAGCGGCATACCGTGGCTTTTCGCGAGGCGGTAGTGAGCCTGTTCGCCTGAGCGCATCGAGCGCTGGGCGTGCGCTGGGCCACGCGTCGGGCCGAAGTGTGTGCGCTGGGCCACGCGTCGGGCCGAAGCGTGTGCGCTGGGATCGCCGCCGGGCGGTGCCCCTGCCGCCCCTGCCGCCCCTGCCTTCCCCTGCCGTGCCCTCGAGTTGCACTCTTTTGCGGCCTTGCCGGCGCTCTCACCCGCAAAAGAGTGCAACTCGGCTCCGCTGGGTTCAGCGGTGTGCGAGCAGCCGACGGATGCGCACCACGAGCTCGGCCGGGTCCTTCAGGTCGTCGGCATTCAATTCCATCACCCTCCAGCCGTGGGCCTCCAGCTTCGATCGACGGGTCATGTCCGCCCGCCACTGACCCTTCGTCGTGCGGTGGTAGTCCCCCTGGTACTCGAGCACCAGACGAAGCCCTTCGAAGATGAAATCGGTGCGGGCGATGAACTCTCCGAACTGCCCTGTCACTTCACGATTGATCTGCGGTGTAGGGAATCCGGCATCCTCGAGAATCAGTCGCAGCCGTGATTCCGGCGGCGACTCGGCGCGTTCGTTGAGACGCCGAACCGCTCGGTCGAGCGCCCGGGAGCCCCGCCTGCCGCCTCGCAAGCGGATCGCTTCCTCGAGGGCGAGCCTGGTGGTGAACGGCCTTCGCCAGTGGATGAGGAAGTCGCCGGCGGCGACGAGATCCTCGAACTCGAGCTGGTCAGCAAGGTCCGTCCACGTGCGCACGGCGGATGTGACCCGAAGGTCCGACAACACGCTGACATCGGGCGGCGTCACCGCCAGCCGATGCCCAACCACCCCGCGCGCGGAGAGTGCGCGCGACGGTGACGGGACCCCCACGTGAAGCCGATCGTCGTGCTCGAGGGCCCACGGGAGCGGGATGCCGTGAATCAGCGCGGCGGTCGAATGGCTGAAGAATGCGCGTTCGGGCATCCTCAACTGCAGCAGCGCGCACCTCTCGCGGAGGACCGTCGGTGAGCTGGTAGCGCGCACGCCCCAGACGCTGCGATCGAGGTCCCCGGCACGCAGTCGACTCGGCGTGATTCCCAAGTCCCGTGCGGCGCCGACAGTGAATCCGTGCGGAGGAAGCCCAGGCGGAAGGGCAGCGGCTCGGGTCATCCGTCGAGGGTGCCAGTTCGCGATCCTCCGCGCGCGAATCGTCCACAGGGCCCGACCGCGCGGGATTCCGCGCGCGAGTTGCACCCTTTTGCGACCTTTTACCGAAGTGCACCCACAAAAGAGTGCAACTCGCGGGAGAAGGGTCGCGCGAGAAAACTCGCGGGAGGAAGCTCGCGCGCGACGTCAGGTGCCGCGCACGACCTCGGACACGCGGATGGCTCCGACCGGCAGTCCTCCGCCTAGCACCTTCTCGGTGGTCAGCGCGCCAACCCGGTCGGCGTCCTCACGCGAAATGGCGCCGACAGAGGCGAGCATCCCGAGAGCGACGAGAGAGGTCGCGCGAGCGCTGCCGTCCAGCATCTTGAGCGCCACGGCCGTGCCGTCGGGGGCGCCCATCACGATGACGCCCTCTGCGCCGCCCTTGGTGAGCAGGCCGAGCTGTTCGATCACGACGGTGTTGGCGCGACCCGGCCCATCGATGGCCCAGGGCTCGGCCATTACCGCGGCCGTGAGGAGCGCAGCGGAGGGATCGCGCGATGACGAGACTCGCCCGACAGCGGTCGCGAGTCCGCGCAGCGTTGTCGCGAACACCGGTGCGCCGCAGCCGTCGACACCGACGTGCCCGACCGGTTCACCGGTGAATTCCTCCACGGTGGCGCGGATCCGCTGCTGCAACGGATGCTCCGGATCGAGGTAGCTCGTGGTGTCCCAGCCGTTCTGCACACAGGCCAGCAGGAAAGCGGCGTGCTTTCCGGAACAGTTCATCGTGATGCGCGCCGGGGCGGATGCCGCCGACCTCGATGCGCTGTCGAGCGGCCAATCGACCGGACACTGGAGTGCCCCCTCGTCGAGATCGGCACGCTCGAGAATCGACCGCACCACGTCCACGTGTGCCGCGGTGCCGGCATGGCTGGCCGTGGAGAGCACGAGTTGCGCGCCGGCGAGGGAGACCCCCGAGCGCAGCACAGCGATGGCTTGGAAGAACTTGAGCGAGGAGCGGCCGAAGACGAGGGCATCCACGTCTCCGAGGGCGCGCAGCACAGACCCATCCGGCGAGACGACCAGCGCAGCACCGAGGTGGCGCGATTCGTCGAGCCCCGATCGCGAGAGGATCGCCAGTTCGACGACACCGGTGGGGTCGAGAGGGTGGCTCACAGTGCCGAGAGGGCGTCGTCGAGCACCCGGAGGGCCTCGTTCAGCAGCTCAGTCGAGATCGCGAGCGAGGGAAGGAAGCGGATGATGTTGCCGTAGGTTCCGGCACTCAGCAGCAGAACGCCGTTCTGGGCCGCGAACGCGGTGATCGCGGAGACCGCGGCCGCGTTGGGGGTATGGGTGCCCGGCTCGACCAGTTCGATCGCGATCATCGCTCCGATGCCTCGCACGTCTCCGATCACCGGATGGCGCTTCTGCATCTCGAGCAGGGCTGGCATGAGCACGCCCTCGATGCGCGCCCCCTCGGCGAGGAGGTTCTTCGACTCGATCTCGTCGAAGACGGCGATGGCGGCTGCCGCGGCGACCGGGTTGCCAGCGAAGGTGCCGCCGAGTCCACCGGGATGGGAGGCATCCATGATGTCTGCTCTGCCGGTCACCCCGGCGATCGGAAGTCCACCAGCTATGCCTTTAGCGCTCAGGACCATGTCGGGAATCACCCCGAAGTGTTCGATGGCGAAGTACTTGCCCGTGCGCGCCATGCCGCTCTGAATCTCGTCGGCGACGAACACGATGCCGTTGGCAGTGCACCACTCACGAAGGGCACCGAAGTACCCCTCCGCGGCGACGACGAAACCGCCCTCGCCCTGGATCGGCTCGACGACCAGGCAGGCGAGATCGCTCGCACCGACGGACTTCTCGAGGTACGAGATGGTGCGGGCCGCGGCATCCGCTCCGCTCAGTCCGTCGTGGAAGGGGTAGGAGTTCGGGGCGTGGTGCACGTCGCTCGCGAAGGGTCCGAAGCCGAGCTTGTACGGCATGGCCTTGAAGGTCATGGCCATGGTGAGGTTGGTGCGGCCGTGATAGGCGTGGTCGAGCACGGCGACGCCGGTGCGGCCGGTGAACTTGCGGGCGATCTTCACGGCGTTCTCCACGGCCTCCGCGCCCGAGTTAAGCAGCACCGTCTTCTTGGCGAAATCGCCGGGGGTGTGCTCGGCCAGCAGTTCCGCAACGCGCACATAGCCCTCATACGGAGTCACGGTGAACATCACGTGGGTGAAAGCCGCGAGCTGGGCGGATGCCGCTGCAACGACGGCCGCGTCGGTGTGGCCGATCGTCATCACGCCGATGCCGGCCCCGAGGTCGATGAACTGGTTGCCGTCGACATCCACCACTATCGCACCGTGCGCGCGCTCGATGAAGACGGGGATGGCGGATGCGACGCCCACCGGGATCACCGCGAGGCGTCGCGCCTGCAGCGCCTGCGAACGCGGCCCGGGGATCGCCGTGACGATGCGGCGCTCCGGAACGATTTCGGCGGAATCGAGGGTGGGGGAGAGGGTGTCGGTCATCCAAAAATTCTACCGCCGGAGGGCGTAGCGTTCAGAGGGTGAACCACGAACATCACTTCGCCGTTTCCCTCGAATGGACCGGCAATCGCGGCACCGGAACGAGCGGCTACAAGGCGTACGGGCGCGATCACGTCGTACGGGCCGAGGGCAAGCACGAGATCAGCGGGTCATCCGATCGGGTCTTCCACGGTGACGCCGATCGCTGGAATCCCGAGGAGATGCTCATCGCCGCCCTCAGCCAGTGTCACCTGCTCAGCTACCTCCACGTCGCGGCGAGCAACGGCGTGATCGTGACGGACTACACGGATGCCGCCACAGGCATCATGGAGCAGACGGCGGACGGGGGCGGACACTTCACCTCTGTGACACTTCGCCCGGTCGTGACGATCGCGACGGGTGATCGCGAGCTCGCGCTCTCCCTGCACCGCGAGGCGAGACTCAAGTGTTTCATCGCCAGTTCGATGAACTTTCCGGTGGGGCACGAGCCGCGGGTGCTGTTCCGGTCCGAATAGGACGGCGAATCCGCGACATTCAGTGTTTGGTCAGCTTGATCATGGGCTGTGCCCCCACACTTGACCGGTGAAGAAAACACTCTCGGTGAAGAAATCCCTGTCGGTCTTGGCCATCGCCGCGCTCGCCTTCTCTCTGGCGGCCTGCAGTTCGTCCACCTCGGCAGACGGTTGCACCCCGACGGCCTCCGGCTCCAACTCGAGCAAGGTGAAGGTCACCGGCAAGTTCGGCTCCGCGCCGACCGTGAAGTTCACCAAGGGCCTCAGCACCACGAAGACGGAACGCTCGGTCGTGATCGACGGCAAGGGCGCCGTCGCCAAGGCGAACGGCACCGTCGAGGTGGATTACACCGCCTACGACGCCGCGTCCGGCAAGAAGATCGACGCCACGACCTACAAAAAGGGATCGACCACGTCGTTCCAGCTCAAGGACACCAGCATCCTGCCCGGAATGATCAAGGGCCTGCAGTGTTCGCCCGCGGGCAGCCGCGTCGTCGCGGTCATCCCCCCGGCGGATGCCTTCAAGGCGGCCGGCTCGGCTGGGCTCGGCGTCAAGGGCACCGACTCGCTCGTCTTCGTCTTCGACGTCGTCACGGTGGCAGCACCGGTGAAGGTGCTCCCGAAGGCCAACGGTGCCGTCCAGAAGCCGGTGGCCGGACTCCCGACGGTGAAGCTCGCCTCCAACGGTGAGCCGACCATCACCGTGCCGAAGGCCGATGCGCCGACCGACCTGAAGATCGCGGATCTCAAGAAGGGCACCGGCACAACGGTCAAGTCCGGAGACACCGTCACCGTGCACTACACGGGCGTCATCTGGGCGACGGGCAAGGTGTTCGATTCCAGCTGGACCCGCGGCACGCCCGCGAGCTTCGCTACCACGGGCGTCATCCCCGGCTTCGGTAAGGCTCTCGTCGGCCAGAAGGTCGGATCCCAGGTCATCGCGGTCATCCCGCCGGCCGACGGATACGGCACCGGCGGGCAGTCCGCCGCCGGCATCAGCGGCACGGATACCCTCGTGTTCGTCGTGGACATCCTCGCCACCTCCTAACCTCGGGGCACGATTTCGGAACGGCTAGCGTAGCCATATGCGTCGCGTCATCATCCTCGGTTCCACTGGCTCAATCGGAGTGCAGGCGCTCGAGGTGATCGCCGCCAATCGCGACCGCTTCGAGATAGTCGGCCTCGCCGCGGGGTCCCGGCGCGACGCGGTGGAGGCACAGGCGGCGGCATTCGGAGTCGAGCACGTCGCCCTCGGTGAGATCGAGGCCGAACAGCTGGTGCGATCCGTCGAGGCGGATGTCGTGCTGAACGGCATCACCGGATCGGTGGGGCTCGGCGCCACCCTCGCCGCGCTGGAGGTGGGGGCGACCCTCGCGCTCGCCAACAAAGAGAGCCTGATCGTCGGTGGCGAGCTGGTGATGGATGCCGCGGCCCCCGGACAGCTGGTGCCTGTCGACTCCGAGCACTCGGCGATCGCGCAGGCTCTGATGAGCGGAACCGCGGCCGAAGTGCGTCGTCTCGTGCTCACGGCATCCGGTGGGCCGTTCCGTGGTCGCACCCGCGAGTCGTTGCGCGATGTCTCGCCGAGGGAGGCGCTCGCGCACCCGACCTGGGACATGGGGCTCGTGGTCACCACCAACTCGTCGACCCTGGTGAACAAGGGGCTCGAGATCATCGAGGCGCACTACCTCTTCGACGTGCCCTACGACCGCATCGACGTGACCGTGCATCCGCAGTCCATCGTGCACTCGATGGTGGAGTTCGTCGACGGATCGACCATCGCCCAATGCTCGCCGCCGGATATGCGGCTGCCGATCTCCCTCGGCCTCGATTGGCCGAACCGGGTCGCCGGAGTGGGTGCGCCGCTCGACTGGACGACCTCGAGCACGTGGACCTTCGAGCCCCTCGACGCCGAAGCCTTCCCGGCCGTCGAGTTGGCCAAGCGGGTGGGGCGAGAGGGAGGCACCTACCCCGCCGTATTCAACGCGGCCAACGAACAGGCGGTTCTCGCCTTCCACGCGGGACGGATCGGCTACCTCGACATCGTCGACACGGTCGCCGCGGTCGTGGACGCGCACTCGTCATCCGGTTCCCTCACCCGCGAGTCCCTCGCCGAAGCCGAACTCTCGGCCCGTGCGGATGCCGATAGGCTCATCGCTCTTCGCTAATGGTTCTTGCCGCTGTTGCCCTTGCCCGGCTTCTCGGTCTTGCCGGGTTTCTGGTCGGTCTGGGCGGCCACTGCGGCCTCGAGGTCGGCGCGCACGAGCGCAAGGGATTCCGTGATGCTCTCGAAGCGGGCAGCGGTCACCTCGCCCCGGGCGCGAGCATCCGCCAGGATCGCGGCCAGTTCGTCCAGTCGCGCGATCGCGGCGCTCGGGTCGCCGGCGGCGGATGCCGAACTCACCGCCAGTACAGCGGACTGCAGACGCGACGCGACGGCAGCGGGGTAGGCGGAGGCCGTTGGAGTCCGAACCGGTGCGCCGGTGCCGACACACCCGGTGAGCGCGATCACGAGCACAAGAGCGCCGGTCGCCAGCGCCATCGCGCGCCTCACGGTGCCACACTCTGCTGCAGTTGGCGCAGGTGCTCGCCCAGCGTTCCGGGCACGACCGGATACGCGACGCTCGATGCACTCGGCTTCGGAGACGGCGAGGTGCCGGATGCCGCGGGGCCGGTCGAACCGGGGCGAAAGAGCCCAACGGCGAGCACGATCACCACGAGCACGACCGCGGCAGTGCCGCCGATGAGTGCGAAACGCCGCCCGGCGCCGGAGCCGGCCCCACCACGACTCTCGGCCGGCTCACCGAGCACGACCGTGGGGGCGGCCTCTTCCGCCGCGCCGAGGAGCAGTGTCGGAGTGGGTTCCTCCGGGGCGGGCATTCGTTTCGTCGGCTCCCACAGCTCGGTCGAGATCTCGCTCTTCAGGGGCATGGTCACCTCGGGGCCGATCTCGCGATCGGGCGTGGAGTGGCGCAGCAGGGCGGCAGCGACGCTCGCGGCATCCGGTCGGTTCCCGGGCTCGCGCTGAGTCATCGCGGTGAGGAGATCGCGCCAGGAGTCATCGAGTGCCAGCGGGATCTCGGGATCGCGCGAGAGCCGCGCGACGACGGACTCGATCGCGGTGCCGGGGAACGCCCGTTGCCCGGTCAGGCACTCGAGCAGCACCAAGCCGAGGGAATACACGTCGCTGGCGGTTCCGACCGTCGCGCCCTCCGCCTGCTCCGGACTCAGGTAGGTGGCAGTTCCGATCACGGTGCCCGTCGCCGTCATCCGTGAGTCATCGAGCAGTCGGGCGATGCCGAAGTCGGCGAGTTTCGCGAGCGGCGCACCCGGCGCGGCGTGGTCTCGGGGGAGAAGGATGTTGCCGGGCTTCACATCTCGGTGAACGACGCCCCGACCGTGGATGTAGGCGAGGGCACCGGCGACATCGCAGCCGATGCGCGCGATCAATGCCGGATCGGGGGTGCCGTCGAGGAGCCGTGTGCGCAGGTCCACCCCGTCCACGAATTCGAGCACAAGGAAGGCACGCCCGTGGTCACCGACGCCACCCTCCGCGACGGCGTCGAAGAGGGTCACGAGACCCGGGGCATTCAGTGAGGCGAGCAGCTGTACCTCATCGCGTTGGCGGCGCACGTCATCGGCATCCGCCAGTTCGGAGCGGAAGACCTTGAGCGCCACAGTGCGCCCGAGGGACTCGTCCCGGGCGCAATACACGGTGGCCATCCCCCCGACGCCGATCGTCGATTCGATGCGGAACCGGTCTCCGACCAGGTCGCCCGGAGCGAGCCCGGAGGGGGGACTGTTCGAATCGGTGCTCATCACCCCATTGTGCGTCATAGGAAATCCCCGGCAGCCCCACCGACGACCTCCAGCCTGGGGCGGATACGCTGTGCAGCGTGGAAACCGTCCTGCTCTATATCCTCGGCATCGTCGTGGTCGTGATCGGCATCGCCCTGTCGATCGGGCTCCACGAGATCGGCCACCTCGTGCCGGCAAAGCTCTTCGGGGTGAAGGTCGCCCAGTACATGATCGGGTTCGGGCCGACCATCTTCTCCCGCAAGAAGGGGGAGACAGAGTACGGGGTTAAGGCCATCCCGCTCGGCGGTTACATCTCCATGGCGGGAATGTATCCGCCGGCGAAGAAGGGCGGTCGCCCCCGCACCTCCGGAACCGACGCGTCTTTCCTCGAGGAGGAGTACGAGGCCTCCGGCCGCACGTCGAGCACCGGTTTCTTCCAGACTCTCGTGCAGGATGCCCGCACCGCGAGCGCCGACACCATCACCGCGGGCGACGAGGACCGCGTCTTCTACAAGCTCCCGATCTACAAGCGGGTGATCATCATGCTCGGCGGACCGTTCATGAACCTCGTCATCGCCGTCGTGCTGTTCGCCGTGGTGTTGAGCGGCTTCGGCACCCAGCAGCTGGCCGTCGGCAGCGTCTCCGCCTGTGTGCTTCCGGTATCCAGCACCGCGGACACCTGCTCCCCGAGCGATCCGGAGGCACCGGGGTCTGCGGCCGGCCTCAAGCCCGGTGACCAGATCATCAAGATCGCCTCCATCGACTACCCGACCTGGGAGCAGGTGACCGGAGTCATCCGCACCTCAGCGGGCAAGAACGTCGACATCACGGTGAATCGTGCCGGACAGACCCGGGTTCTCACTGCCGTGCCCCTCCTCACCGTGCGAAACGTGCTGACCACACAGGGCGCGGTCGTGAAGGACGCGAACGGCAAGGCCGTCACAGAGAAGGTCGGGTTCCTCGGCATCGGACCGGATGTCGTGCTCGCCCGCCAGCCGCTCAGTCGCGTCCTGCCCACCCTCGGCACCAACATCGGCGCCGACGTGCATCTGATCCTCAACCTCCCGCAGCGCCTGGTCGATGTGGCGAAGGCGGCCTTCGGTACCGAGGCCCGCGACCCGAACGGCCCGGTGAGCGTCGTCGGTGTCGGTCGGATCGCCGGCGAGGTGACCGCAACGCAGACCTCCCCACTCGCCGAGCGCTTCTCATTCCTGCTCGGCCTCATCGCCTCGCTCAATGTGGCGCTGCTGGTCTTCAACCTGGTTCCCCTGCTTCCGCTCGACGGCGGACACGTGGCAGGAGCCCTGTGGGAAGGCATCCGCCGCGCCTTCGCCAAGCTCTTCAAGCGCTCCGACCCGGGGCCTGTCGACATCGCCAAGATGGTTCCGGTGACCTTCGCCGTCGTCCTGGTGCTCGGCGCGATGAGCGTGCTGTTGATCTACGCCGACATCGTCAAACCGATCGCGCTGCAGTAGGAGCATCCAGAAGTCGTTCACGCGGCTCGCGTACAATTCTCGGCGTGCCAGCAATCAACTTGGGTATGCCCCTCGCCCCTCCCGTATTGGCCCCGCGTCGCAAGACCCGCCAGATCTCCGTCGGCAAGGTGAAAGTCGGCGGTGACGCGCAGGTGAGCGTGCAGTCGATGACCACGACGCAGACCACCAACATCAACGCCACCCTGCAGCAGATCGCAGAGCTCACCGCGACCGGCTGCGACATCGTGCGTGTGGCCGTGCCGCACCAGGACGACGCGGATGTGCTGCACATCATCGCCGGCAAGAGCCAGATCCCGGTGATCGCCGACATCCACTTCCAGCCGCGCTACGTCTTCACCGCCATCGACGCCGGTGTCGGCGCCGTCCGGGTCAACCCCGGCAACATCCGCAAGTTCGACGACCAGGTCGGCAAGATCGCTGCGGCCGCACAGGCGGCCGGTGTGAGCATCCGTATCGGAGTGAACGCGGGTTCCCTCGAGCCGAGCATCCTGCAGAAGTACGGCAAGGCTACCGCGGAGGCGCTCGTGGAGAGCGCGGTCTGGGAGGCTTCGCTGTTCGAAGAGCACGACTTCCACGACTTCAAGATCTCCGTCAAGCACAACGACCCCGTCGTCATGGTGAAGGCCTACCGGCTGCTCGCCGAGCGAGGCGACTGGCCACTCCACCTCGGTGTGACCGAGGCTGGCCCGGAATTCCAGGGCACGATCAAGTCGGCGACCGCCTTCGGAATTCTTCTCGGGGAGGGCATCGGCGACACCATCCGCGTCTCGCTCTCGGCTCCTCCGGTCACGGAGATCAAGGTGGGGCTGCAGATCCTGCAGTCACTCAACCTGCGCGAGCGCAAGCTCGAGATCGTCTCCTGCCCGAGCTGTGGACGCGCCCAGGTGGATGTCTACCAGCTCGCCAACGACGTCACAGCCGGCCTCGAGAAGATGACGGTGCCCCTTCGCGTCGCCGTGATGGGCTGTGTCGTGAATGGACCGGGGGAGGCCCGCGAGGCCGACCTCGGTGTCGCGAGCGGCAACGGACGCGGCCAGATCTTCGTCAAGGGCGAGGTCATCAAGACGGTGCCGGAGTCGGAGATCGTGCAGACGCTCATCGAGGAGGCCAATCGCCTCGCGGCCGAGATGCCTCCGGGGGCCGTCGGTTCGCCCGAGGTCGTCACCGTCTAGCTTTCCGGCCTCTCTGGGTCGGCCCCGCAGGGCACGCTCTGGTGGACGTGGACCCCGTTCGGGTCGGGGTCCACCTCCAGAAGAGTCATCCGGAATGGACGCCCATTCGGATTGGTCTTCCCTCGAAGATTTTCGTTGCGGGCGCGGCGGCTAAAGTGTCCACGTGCCCACACGACTCTCCCAACTCTTTGTCCGAACCCTCCGCGAGGACCCCTCCGACGCCGAGGTGACGAGCCACCGCCTGCTCGTGCGCGCCGGCTACATCCGCCGCCAGGGCCCCGGTATCTTCGCCTGGCTTCCGCTCGGACTCCGGGTCAAGCGCCGCATCGAAGCGATCATCCGCGAGGAGATGGACGGGATCGGTGCCCAGGAGGTGCACTTCCCCGGCTTGCTTCCCCGCGAGGCCTATGAGGTCACCGGCCGCTGGACGGAATACGGCGACGGCATCTTCCGGCTGAAGGACCGCAAGGGTTCCGACTACCTGCTTGCGCCGACCCATGAAGAGGTCTTCACCCTTCTCGTGAAGGACCTGTACTCCTCGTACAAGGACCTTCCGCTGTCGATCTACCAGATCCAGGACAAGTACCGCGACGAGGCACGGCCGCGTGCCGGGCTGCTGCGTGGCCGCGAGTTCACCATGAAAGACGCCTACTCCTTCGACTACACCGACGAAGGGCTCGACAAGTCCTACCAGGACCAGCGCGACGCCTATGAGCGCATCTTCGCGCGCCTCGGCCTCGAGTACGTGATCGTGCAGGCGGATGCCGGAGCCATGGGAGGATCCCGCAGCGAGGAGTTCCTCCACCCCACGCCGGTGGGCGAAGACACCTTCGTTCGCTCCGACGGGGGCTATGCCGCCAATGTCGAGGCGTTCCACACCGACGCACCGGCGGCGCGGTCCTTCGACAAGCTGACCCCGGCCGAAGTGCTCGACACCCCGGACACCCCCACGATCCAGACCCTGGTGGATGTCGCGAACGCCAAGCATCCGCGCCCGGATGGTCGCGCCTGGACCGCCGCCGACACCCTCAAGAACATCGTGCTCGCTCTGACCGCGCTCGACGGCACCCGGGAACTCGTGGTCGTCGGCCTTCCCGGCGACCGGGAGGTCGACCTCAAGCGCGCCGAGGTGGCCTTCGCTCCCTCAGCGGTCGAGGCCGCCAACGAGGGCGACTTTGCGCGCCTCGACAAGCAGGAGGGTCGCGCCGGACTGGTGAAGGGCTACATCGGCCCCTGGAGCGCCGCGGGAGCGGTGCTCGGCGAGGAGTCGACCACGGGCATCCGCTTCGTCACGGATCCTCGCGTCTCCAGCGGGTCGGGCTGGATCACCGGGGCCAACGAACACGGAAAGCACGTCTTCGGCCTGGTGGCCGGGCGGGACTTCGTCTCCGACGGCACTGTCGAGGTCGCGGAAGTCGTCGCGGGCGATCCGGCTCCGGATGGTTCGGGGCCGGTCGAACTGGCGCGCGGTATGGAGATCGGTCACGTGTTCCAGCTCGGACGCAAGTACGCGGAAGCCCTCGGCCTCAAGGTGCTCGACCCCAACGGCAAGCTGGTGACGGTGACCATGGGCTCGTACGGCATCGGCGTCACCCGCATCCTCGCGGTCATCGCCGAGGCCAACAACGACGGCCGTGGACTCATCTGGCCGCGGAATGTCGCGCCGTTCGACCTGCACGTGGTCGCCGCGACCAAGGAGGTGGAGGTGCTCGACGCCGCCGTCTCCCTCGCGGAGGACCTCGAGAAGCGCGGCTACGACGTGCTCGTCGACGAGCGCCCGAAGGTCTCGCCCGGGGTCAAGTTCGGCGATGCCGAGCTCATCGGGGTTCCACTCATCGTCATCGTCGGCAAGGGTTTCGCCGAGGGGATGGTCGAGCTGTGGGACCGCCGCACCGGCGTGAAGACCCCGGTTGCGCTGGCCGACGTCGTCGAGGCGGTCGCCGCGCTCGACTGAGGACTGCGGACGGCGGGTGCCCGGGGGCCGGACCGCCACCGGGCTCACCCTGCTAACTTAGAGAAAGACTTCGTGTGCGCGATCGCGGCGCACGAACTGACAATCGAAAATAGTGGAGGCCCTCAGTGGACATCGACCTGAGCGTGCTGCGTCTCATGGAGCGCGAGCGCGAAATTCCCTTCGACGAACTCGTCGTGATCATCGAGCAGGCCATTCTCACGGCGTACCTCAAGCACATCGAGACGCCGGAGACCAAGGACGGCAACGCGCACGCGCGAGTGTCGCTCGACCGCAAGTCCGGGCACGTGAGCATCTTCGTGCCAGAGCTGAACGACGAGGGCGAAGTGATCGGCGAGGCCGAGGATGTGCCGGAGGACTTCGGTCGCATCGGCGCCTTCGCCGCCAAGCAGGTCATCAACCAGCGCCTGCGCGACATCGGTGACGACAAGGTGCTCGGCGAGTTCAAGGGCCGCGAGGGCGACATCATCGCCGGAGTCATCCAGCAGGGTCCCAACCCGCGCATGATCCACGTGGACCTCGGCACGATCGAAGCCATCCTCCCGCCGGAGGAGCAGGTGCCGGGTGAGGTCTACGCGCACGGTTCGCGCATCCGCGTCTATGTCACGAGCGTGAGCCGCGGGCTCAAGGGTCCGCAGATCACGGTCTCGCGCACGCATCCCTCGCTCGTTCGCAAGTTGTTCGCGCTCGAAGTGCCGGAGATCGCCAGCGGGGTCGTGGAGATCGTCTCGCTCGCCCGCGAGGCCGGCCACCGCACCAAGATCGCGGTGAAGGCCAACGAGCCGGGGGTCAACGCCAAGGGCGCGTGCATCGGCGAACTCGGGCAGCGTGTGCGCGCGGTCACGGCGGAGCTCAACAACGAGAAGATCGACATCGTGGACTACAACGAGGACCTGGCGACCTTCGTCGGCAACGCGCTTTCCCCGGCGAAGGTCACCTCCTCGTACGTGATCGACGCGTCCACGAAGGCCGTGCGGGCCCTCGTGCCGGACTACCAGCTCTCCCTCGCCATCGGCAAGGAGGGCCAGAACGCCCGTCTCGCCGCAAAGCTCACCGGTGCCCGCATCGACATCCAGCCCGACTCGATCCTCGACCAGGACTGATCTCGCGACGGTACGGTGGGGCGGATGCCTCGGCACGCCGGTGCAGAAGGGGATAAGATGAATCCCGTTAGAACCTGTCTCGGCTGCCGCGAACGTGCTGACAGATCCCTCCTCGTGAGGGTAGTTGCACGCGATGGCGAAGCCGTTGTGGATGTTTCCGCAACACTTCCCGGTCGAGGCGCCTGGGTGCATCCGACAACCCGCTGTGCTGAAACCGCGGTCGCTCGCAAGGCGATTTCGCGGGGACTGCGAGCGGATGGTGCACTCGGCACAACGGGATTCCTGGCAGAGATTGCCGGTCTCGACATGAATGACACAGTCGGCGTTCCATCCGGAACGCCCTAACGAACAGGCTGATTGACCAATGGACAACTAATGAGCGGCTCGAAATGAGACCCGTCCACAATTAAGGCCTTCTCCTCATCGGGAGTCGGCCCGATAAGGAGAACACTGTGGCTAAACCACGCGTGCACGAGATCGCAGCAGAACTCGGCATTGACAGCAAGAAGGCCCTTGAGAAGCTCAAGGAAATGGGCGAGTTCGTCAAGGGACCGTCCTCCAGCATCGAACCTCCGGTAGCCCGCAAGCTGCGCGCCGCCCTCGAGGCCGATGGCATCAAGGCACCAGAGAAGGCGGCGGCCCCGGCTGCGCCCGCAGCTCCTGCGCGCCCCACCCCCGCACCCGTCGCCGAAGCCCCCGCGGCTCCGGCACCGAGCCCTGCGCCGGCGGCTCCCGCCGCACCGACAGCCGAGACCCCGGCTGCCGCACCGGCCGCCCCCGCCGCTCCCACCGCTCCCGCGGCCGAGGGATCCAGCATCCCGCGCCCCGGAACGGCCCGGCCGGGCAACAACCCCTTCGCGAGCACCCAGGGAATGCAGCGTCCCGGCGCGCCCCGCCCGGGTAACAACCCCTATGCGTCGACGCAGGGCATGAACACCCGTCCGGCGGCCTCGCCGACCGGCATCCCTCGCCCGTCCGCTCCCCGCCCCGGCGCCCCGCGTCCCGGTGGACCGGGCCAGGCGGCTCAGCGTCCCGGCGGGTTTGGACAGCGTCCGGCCGGTGCCGGTGGTTTCCGTCCCGGTGGAGCCGGTGGGGCACGTCCGGCCGGTGCCGGTGGTTTCCGTCCCGGTGGTGCTCCCGCGGGAGCCCCGGGCTCGAACTTCGGCCCGAACCGCCCCGCGGGCGGCGGCGGTCGTGGTCGCGGACCCGGCGGTGGTACCGCTGGTGCCTTCGGTCGCGGTGGCGGCAAGAGCAAGGCGCGCAAGTCGAAGCGCACGAAGAGGGCGGAATTCGAACTTCGCGAAGCCCCGTCGCTCGGTGGCGTCAGCGTTCCCCGTGGCGACGGCAAGACCTCCATCCGCCTTCGTCGTGGCGCCTCGATCACCGACTTCGCCGACAAGATCGACACGAGCCCCGGCAACCTGGTGACCGTGCTGTTCCACCTGGGACAGATGGCCACCGCGACCGAGTCCCTCGACGAGGCGACCTTCGACATCCTCGGTGAGGAGCTCGGTTTCAAGATCGAGATGGTCTCCCCGGAGGACGAGGATCGCGAGCTGCTCAGCGGCTTCGACATCGACCTCGACCAGGAGCTGGATGACGAGACCGACGACGACCTCGAGGCACGTCCTCCCGTGGTCACCGTCATGGGTCACGTCGACCACGGTAAGACGCGCCTTCTCGACGCGATCCGCAATGCCAACGTCGTCGCCGGTGAGGCGGGTGGGATCACCCAGCACATCGGCGCCTATCAGGTCATGACGGAGCACGAGGGCATCGAACGCGCCATCACCTTCATCGACACCCCGGGTCACGAGGCGTTCACCGCCATGCGCGCCCGCGGTGCGCAGGTCACCGACATCGCGATCCTCGTGGTCGCGGCGGACGACGGCATCATGCCGCAGACCATCGAGGCCCTCAACCACGCTCAGGCCGCCAACGTGCCGATCGTGGTCGCGGTCAACAAGATCGACAAGGACGGCGCCAACCCCGCCAAGGTGCGCCAGCAGCTCACCGAGTTCGGCCTGGTCGCCGAGGAGTACGGCGGGGACACGATGTTCATCGACGTCTCTGCCCTCAACAAGATCGGCATCCCCGAGCTTCTCGAGGCAGTGCTGCTCACCGCGGATGCCGGACTCGACATGCGCGCGAACCCCAACAAGGACGCGCGCGGTGTCGCCATCGAGGCCAAGCTCGACAAGGGACGTGGTGCGGTCGCGACCGTGCTCATCCAGTCGGGAACCCTCGAGGTCGGAGACGCGATCGTCGCAGGGACCGCCTACGGTCGCGTTCGCGCGATGTTCGACGAGAACGGTACGGCAGTCGAGTTCGCCACGCCCGCTCGCCCGGTCTCGGTGCTCGGACTCACCTCCGTTCCCCGCGCCGGTGACACCTTCCTCGTCACGGACGATGACCGCACTGCCCGCCAGATCGCCGAGAAGCGCGAGGCGGCAGAGCGCAACGCCCTGCTTGCCCGTAGCCGCAAGCGCATCAGCCTCGAGGACTTCACCAAGGCTCTCGAAGACGGCAAGGTCGAATCGCTCAACCTCATCATCAAGGGTGACGTCTCCGGTGCCGTCGAGGCGCTGGAGGAATCGCTGCTCAAGATCGAGGTGGACGACAGCGTGCAGCTGCGCATCATCCACCGCGGAGTCGGTGCGATCACCGAGAGCGACGTGAACCTGGCGACGATCGACAACGCGATCATCATCGGATTCAACGTGCGACCCGATACCAAGGCGCGCGAGCGCTCTGCTCGTGAGGGTGTCGACGTGCGGTTCTACTCGGTCATCTACGCGGCCCTCGAGGACGTGGAGAACGCCCTCAAGGGAATGCTCAAGCCCGAGTTCGAAGAGGTGCAGTCCGGTGTCGCCGAGATCCGCGAGATCTTCCGTTCCTCCAAGTTCGGAAACGTCGCGGGTGTCATCGTGCGCAGCGGAACCATCACTCGAAACGCGAAGGCTCGCGTCATCCGCGACGGCGTCGTGGTCGGGGACAACCTCGCCATCGAGTCGCTGCGTCGATTCAAGGACGACGTCACCGAGGTGCGCACGGACTTCGAGGCCGGTATCGGTCTCGGCAAGTTCAACGACATCCAGATCGGCGACGAGATCGAGACGATCGAGCTCAAAGAGAAGATCCGCCTCTAGCTCGTTATCAGCCTCCGGAGGAGGCAACCAGGACAGAGGCGGAGCTCCGCAAGCTCCGCAAGCCTCTTTACCTGGTCGCCTCCTCCGGCGGCCTCCAGCTATGACGCTCTAAGAAAAGGGAAGAAGAATGGCTGACCCGGCTCGCGCCGCCAAGATGGCGGACCGCATCAAGGTGATCATCGCGAAGACTCTCGAGCGGGGGCTCAAGGATCCGCGCCTCGGCTTCGTCACGATCACCGACGTCAAGGTGACCGGCGACCTGCAGCACGCCTCGATCTTCTACACGGTCTACGGCACCGACGAGGAGCGTGCGGATTCCGCGATCGCCCTCAAGTCGGCGACGGGGATGCTGCGCAGCGAGGTCGGCAAGAACATCACCGCGAGGCTCACGCCGTCGCTCGAGTTCATCGCCGACGCCGTGCCGGAGAACGCCAAGCACATCGAGGCCCTGCTCGCCGAGGCCGCGAGCCGCGACAGCGAGATCGGCGGCCTTCGCAGCACCGCAAAGTACGCCGGGGACGAGGACCCCTACGTCAAGCCGCGGGTCATCGCCGACGACGAGGACTAGCCTGCGCACTCCCGCGCAATCGCTGTCGCGGGATCACTTCAGCAGGCGCGACAGCACCCGGTCTGCCAGCGGCTTGCCGCCGGTCTGGCACGTCGGGCAGTACTGGAACGTCGAGTCGGCGAAGATCACCTGGCGCACGGTGTCGCCGCAGACCGGGCAGGGCAGCCCGGTGCGCCCGTGCACCTGCAGCCCCGACTTCTTCTCCTTCTTCAGCTCGGATGTCGCGAGCCCATCGGCGCGCACGATCGCCCCGCGCAGGGTGGACTTCAGGGCATCGAACAGCCGCTGCACGTCCTCCGGCGGCATCGAGGCTGGCTTGAATGGCGACATCCGTGCGGTGTGAAGGATCTCGTCGGAGTAGGCGTTGCCGATGCCCGCGATCAGGGACTGGCTGCGCAGCACGCCCTTGATCTGCGCCCGGCCGGCACCGGCGAGGATCCGCGCGAAGCTCTCGAGCGTGAAGGCGGGATCGAGCGGATCGGGTCCCAGTCGCGCGATGCCGGGCACCTCCGCCGGGTCGCGCACGATCCAGATGGCCAGGCTCTTCTTCGTGCCGAACTCAGTGATGTCGAGACCAGAACCGTCATCGAGCACGAGCCTCGCGGCGACGGGCCCCTTGCCGAGTCGGGACGGGGGTGGCGGCGGATCCTCGCGCCAGCGGATCCAGCCGAGCAGAGCGAGATGGATGACGAGGTGGAGGTCACCCACCTTGAGGTCGAGGTACTTGCCGTGCCTGCTGACACCGCGCACGACCCCGCCAGAGAGGGCCGTCGCGGGCGGGTCGAAGGTCTTCATCGCCGAGAACGACAGGGCCTGGAAGCGGTCGACGGTGCGGCCATCCAGGCGGGCGGCCAGGTCCGCGACCATCGCATGGATCTCGGGGAGCTCGGGCACAGCCCAAGTCAACTCCCCAAAAACGACGGCGTCTACTGGGGCAGTTCGTAGCCGTCGAGGGGTGACCCCACCACCAGCCCGTCGGCGAGCAGGCCGGCGAGCGCCCGGGCACGCTGTGCATCGTCCGCCCAGACCGTGTCGATTTCCGCCGCCTGCACCGGCACATCCGAGTCCCGCAGCTCGGCGAGGATGAGACCCCTCACCTGCCGATCGGAACCGTCGAACTTCTTCTGCACCTGCTTTCGCGGACCGCGGTATTCCGGATAGCCGGCCGCACGCCAGGCACAGACCGCGACAAGGGGGCACTCCTCGCACCGCGGCGCGCGAGCGGTGCAGACGATCGCGCCGAGTTCCATCGCCCCGGCATTGAAGGTTCGTGCGCCCTCGTCGTCGGCCGGCAGCAGCGCGTCCATGGCGGCGAGGTCCCGTTTCGCCGAGGGGGGACCGGCATCGGCATTGCCGTCGATCGCCCGGGCGATCACCCGGCGCACGTTGGTGTCGACCACGGGATGCCGGTCTCCGAAGGCGAAGACCGCGACCGCTCGCGCCGTGTAGTCGCCGATTCCGGGCAACGCGAGGAGCTCCGCGACATCCCGAGGCACGATGCCGCCGTGACGTTCGGTGATGGCCACCGCCGCGGCGTGCAGATACAGGGCTCGGCGAGGATAGCCGAGCCGGTTCCAGGCCCGCACAGCCTCGCCGGAAGGCACAGCCGAGAGCGATGCGGGGTCGGGCCAGCGTCGCAACCACTCCTCCAATCGGGGGATCACCCGCGCCACCGGGGTCTGCTGCAGCATGATCTCGCTCACCAGGGTGCCCCAGGCGCTGAACCCCGCGCGGCGCCAGGGAAGATCCCGCTGGTTGGCGACGAACCACTCGTTGACGGCCGGCGCGATGCTCACCCCTCCACTCTACGAAGCAAAGCTCGTGATGAGCGCCGCAGCGTAGGCTAGCGGCCATGGCCAGATGGCAGCCCGAAAAAAAGGATGTTCTCGACGCACTCGCCGCCGAGATCGTCTCCCTCTACGCGGGTGGACGCGTCGTCGTCGCTGTCGATGGGATGGATGGCGCGGGCACAGCCCCCTTCGCCGACGACCTCGGCGTCGCACTCACCGCCACGGGACGCTCGGTATTCCGGGCATCCATCGACGACTTCCACCGCTCGCAGGCCGAACGCCATGCACGCGGCGCCGACTCGCCCGAGGGCTATTACCGGGACTCGTTCGACTATTCGACCTTCCGGCGCGTGCTGCTCGAGCCGTTCCGCATGGGGGGCAGCACGGCCTTCGTGACGGCGGCCTTCGATCGGGTGCGGGACCTCGCCGTGCAGTCGAAGTGGCGCACCGGCCCGAAGGACGCCATCCTCGTGGTCGACGGCGTCTTCCTCAACCGACCGGAGCTCGCCGGGCTCTGGAACTACTCGATCTGGCTCGACGTCCCCCGCGAGCTCGCGGAGGAGCGCATGCTCGGCCGTGACGGTCCCACCGAGAACGTCGAACGGTATCGCGGGGGCCAGGAGCTCTATCTCTCCGAGACCAGCCCGCGGACGGCGGCGTCGAGCATCATCGACAACCGCGACTTCGAGCATCCGAGACGGGTCTTCGCCGACTCCTGTTAGAGCCGCCCGGACGATTCCGGGAACCCCCGCTACCGTGCGAGCGGCCCCTTCATCCTTTCGATGACGCTCGCCACCGGGAGGAACTCCTCGGCACGCTCCACTTCGTGCACCATGGACACGAGCTCCGCGCTCACCGGGGCCGGCACTCCCAGGGCTTCGCCGCGACGCACAACGGCTCCGTTCAGATAGTCGATCTCCGTTGGCTGTCCGCGACGGATGCTCTGCAGCGTCGATCCCGGGTTCGGTCGCGATCCCATCCGCCGCTTCATCAGCAGGGGAAGCAGTTGCGCGATGACCGTCGGAACCCGAGCGAATGCCGTGAGCCGTGACTGGGAGAGTCCCTGAAGGGGAGCGAATTCGATGTCTGCCGCCCGCGCGACCCGCACGGCTTCGCGCATCGTCTCGGTCATGATCGCGCGCAGCTGACGGTCACCGATGACCTCCTGCACGCTCAGACCGGTGGCGGCTGACAACCCGTTGACATGGTTGACGACGAGCTTCGTCCACTGCGCGCCCTCGAAATTGTCGGTGAGCTCGACCGGCATCACAGCGCCGAGGATCTTCGACGCGTAGAGCGCGGGCAGCACGGGGCCGCCGAGGAACGTCGGACCGGTCGTGGTGATGGTGATCGTGCCCGGAGAGAGGTAGGACGCGGCGTAGAGCGCCAGCCCGCCGACGATGTCCGATCGGGGAGCCGCTCGCTTCGCGGTCGTGATCGCCTCGAGGCCGTTCTGCACGACGACAACGGGGATGCCGGTGAGCAGTTCGGAATTCGCACGCAGGGCGACCGCGGCATCCTGCGCCTTGGTGGTGAGGAATGCGATGTCCGGGGAGATCGTGAGGGCCTCTACGGCGTCCACGCGCACCGTGAAGTCGCCCCAGCCGCCGGTGAGCCGAAGTCCTGTGTCCGAGAGCGCGGCGAGTTGTTCGCCGCGTGCGACGACCTGGACCTCGTGCCCTGCCCGCGCGAGAAGACCGGCGATGGTGCCTCCGATTGCGCCGGCCCCGATCACCCCTACCCTCATGCCCCGATCCTAGCGAGCGACGCGGCTGCACCGACGACGACGGCGGGAATCGCGGCATCCACCGGGCCGGCGGGGGTGAGCTGCCCACCCGCGCCGGTGTCGTGAGCCCTTCGGATCGAGGCATGGACCGATCACTCAAGACGACCTAGTTATCGGCTGATAACATGTCGAGAGTGAGCGTGCCAGAGACCGACACGGATGTGCCCGTGACCAGAATGCGCGCGGGGGAGCGTCGCGAACTGATCCTCGACGCGGCGATGCGGGTGTTCGGTGACCATGGGTATGTCGGCACGACTACGGCCGAGATCGCGCGAGCGGGCGCCGTCAGCCAGCCCTACGTGGTGAGGATGTTCGGAACCAAGGAGAAGCTGTTCGTCGAGGTGGTGCATCGCGCGCTCGACACACTGCTTGCCGCCTTTCGGGCGGCGCTCGCCGAGGACTCCGAGGTGCCGGTGTCGCGCCGAATCGGCCTCGCCTATGTGGGACTCGCGGCACATCGTGGGCTCCTGCTCTCGCTCATGCATGCTTTCGTGCTCGGCGGGGATTCCGGGGTCGGCCCGGTGGCCCGCGAGGGCTTTCTCCGGGTCTACCGGTTTCTGCGCGACGAAGCGGGCTTCACGGTCGACGAATCGCAGAACTTCCTCTCGGGTGGCATGCTGATCAATACGATGATCGGATTGCGGATGACTGACGAATTCGATCGCGACCCGAGCGCGCGAGAGCTCCTTACGGCAGCCTTCCCCGAGAAGCTCGACCTGATGCGGAGCCTCACGATGCCCACTGCCGATTTCGCTGCCGCTTCCGGTTCCGGCGGGGAGTCTCTCGCGTGACCGAGGCACTCGGTCGCAGCGGCATCCTGCTCATCGACAAGCCCGCGGGAATCACCAGTCATGACGTCGTGGCGCGCACCCGTAAGCGGGCGGGTACCCGCAAGGTGGGTCATGCCGGCACCCTCGACCCGATGGCCACCGGTCTGCTCATTCTCGGCATCAACAACTCGACCCGACTGCTCACCTACCTGGTCGGCCTTGACAAGGAGTACTTCGCCACCATCCGTCTCGGGGCGGCAACCACCACCGACGACGCGGAGGGGGAGCAGACCGAGGTGGCAGAGCCCGGGACGATCGCCAGCCTCACCGAGGAGGCGATCTCCGCCGCGCTCATGCCGCTCACGGGTGCGATCAGCCAGGTGCCGAGCAGTGTGAGCGCCATCCGGGTGGACGGCAAACGGGCATACACCCTCGTGCGTGAGGGGGAGACTGTGGAGCTGGCGCCGCGCTCCGTGACGGTCTCCGCCCTCGAGGTGCTCGACTCGCGCCGGCACGAGGGCTTCTACGACCTCGACGTGAGGGTGCGCTGCAGTTCGGGCACCTACATCCGCGCGATAGCCCGAGACCTCGGTGTCGCGCTCGGGGTCGGTGGTCACCTGACGGCGCTGCGGCGAAGCATGATCGGCCCATTCGCCGTCACGGATGCCGCGGAGCTCGAGTCGCTCGATGTGGCCGCCGCGCTGCTCTCGCCGGCCACCATCGCGACCGCACTGTTCCCGGTTCTCGCGCTCGACTCCGACCAGGCTGTGGACCTCGCCCACGGCAAGCGACTCGTCGCCGATCGTCCGGAGGGTCCGCACGGGCCCATCGCGGCGATCGCCCCTGACGGACGGCTGGTGGGTCTCCTGGAGTTCGCCAACGGCGTGGGCAAGCCGATCGTGAACTTCCCGCCCGATATCCTCACCGCGCCGGTCGTGACGCCATGATCGAGTGGTTCACCTGGGTGCAGGTCTGGGTCGCCATAGCCGCCGGGCTGTTCTGCCTCGTGCTCGGACTGCTCGGCCGACAGCCCAACGACTACTCGCTCGGCGCGACAGCGCTCGTGGAGCTGCTTCTCATCGCCCAGCTTGTCGTGGCGATCGTGGCCCCGTTCGTCGGGAATCCGCCGCGCGGCAGCCTTCCGGAGTTCTACATCTACCTCGTGTCGGCCCTGCTGCTGCCGCCCCTCGCCGCATTCTGGGCGCTGTTGGAGCGCAATCGCTGGGCGACGGTCGTGCTCGGCGTGGTCTGCCTCGCCGTCGCGGTGATGGTCTATCGCATGTATCAAATCTGGGTCTTCCAGGTGGCCTAATCTTGAGGTGATGTCTGCCAACTCCTCTCCCCGCCCGGCGCGAACCAGAACACTCGGAATCGGACGGGTGCTCGTGGCCGTCTACGGCATCCTCGCCCTCGCCGCGACGGGTCGCTCGGTGTTCCAGATCATCGACCGCTTCGCCGAGGCACCGCTCGCCTTCTCGCTCTCGGCGCTCTCGGCGCTCGTGTACATCGTCGCGACGATCGCGCTCGTCGCCCCGGGAGCCGCGTGGTACCGCGTCGCGCGCTTCACCATCGGGTTCGAGCTCATCGGGGTGCTCGTGGTCGGCACCATCAGCCTCGTCGCTCCCGGCCTGCTCGGACTTCACAGCATCAATCCCTTCGGGCGAGAGGCGACGGTCTGGTCTGCCTACGGGCTCGGCTACCTGCTCATCCCGCTCGTGCTCCCGGTGCTCGGCCTGCTCTATCTGCGCGGCCGGCGCCCCACGGCCGTCGAGGCGGATGTGCGGGCATGAAGTTCTTCCCCTCCCTCGCTGAGGTTCCCCCCGACTTCGGGCCCTCCGCCGTCACCATCGGAAAGTTCGACGGGGTCCACTCCGGGCACCGAAGTGTGATCGCACGGCTGCGCCTGGAAGCCGCAAGGGAGGGACTCGTGTCGACGGTGCTCACCTTCGACCGGCATCCGCTCGCCCTGCTGAGCCCGGATGCCCGCCCCGAGTCTCTCACGAGCAACGACCAGAAGCGTGAGGTCCTGGAGACCACGGGCATCGACGCCCTCGTCGTGATCGAATTCACCCACGACTTCAGCCTCAAGGAGCCCCAGGACTTCGTGACGGATGTGCTCGTCGACACCCTTCACGCGAAGCTGGTGTTCATCGGCCCGGACTTCAAGTTCGGACATCGCGGACTCGGCAGCATCGAGTTGCTCGAACGGCTCGGTCTCGAGCACGGGTTCGAGGTGCGGATGATCGACGCGGTACGTCCTCTCGGTGACCGGGTGATCTCCTCCACCTGGATTCGCGACCTGCTTGCCGAAGGCCGGGTTGCCGAGGCGGCGTCACTGCTCGAGCGGCTGCCGACGGTGCGCGGGATCGTGGTGCCGGGGGAGCGTCGGGGTCGCGAGCTGGGGTATCCGACCGCCAATCTCGCCCGATCCGTCGAGGGCTACGTGCCGGCGGACGGGGTCTATGCCGCCTACGCGACCGTCGATGGCCGAACCATGCCGGCAGCCGTATCCATCGGCAACAATCCC
Organism: Frigoribacterium sp. UYMn621; assembly: GCF_040549525.1. Classification (NCBI taxonomy): domain Bacteria; kingdom Bacillati; phylum Actinomycetota; class Actinomycetes; order Micrococcales; family Microbacteriaceae; genus Frigoribacterium; species Frigoribacterium sp. UYMn621. The sequence continues at coordinate 185,019 of NZ_JBEPTM010000004.1, forward strand.
ACCTTCGTCGGGGTGCCCGATAAACAGATCGAGGCGCACCTGCTCGACGAGGACCTCGATCTCTACGGCAAGACCGTGGAGATCGCCTTCGTCGAATACATCCGTGGCATGGAGAAGTTCGCGAGCGTGGGGGAGCTTGTCACCCAGATGACCCACGACGAGGCGCGCGTGCGCCAGTTGCTCGGGATGCCGGAGCGCACCACTCCGATCGGCCCGAGAACGTAGCCGTCCGTCCCGCTCTCGCGGGAGTCGGTCAGCCCACGACCTCTGAGCGGTGCACGAGCGCTGCGGCCCCGATGAGCGGACCGTCGCTCGAGAGCCCGGAGGGCACGACCTTCACCTTGGTCACGAAGCCGAACTGCCAGCGTGTCGCTATGGCGGTGCGCATGTGATCGAACAGCACCGGCGTCACCTGCGAGAAGCCTCCGCCGATCGCCACGATCTCGAGGTCGACGAGGGAGGTCGCGGAGGCGATGACCTGCCCGATGGCGCGGCCCGAGCGTTCGATGGCGGCCGCGGCGATCGGATCGCCCGCCCGGAAGCTCGCGCCGAGTTCCTCGCCTGTCGTGCCCGTCCAGCCCTGGCGGCGCGCCCACGCGACCGTCTTCGGGCCAGAGGCGATGGCTTCGACGCATCCGATCCCGCCGCAGAGGCAGGGGTCGTCGAAGCCGGCGACCTCGACGTGGCCGATGTGACCGGCGTTGCCGGTGGGGCCGGAGACGGTGTTGCCGTGCAGGATGAGGCCGCCGCCGATGCCGGTCGAGACGATCATCCCCATCACGTTGTCGTAGCCGCGGCCGGCGCCGACCCAGTGTTCCGCGAGCGCGATGCAGATGCCGTCCATGCGCAGCAGCACGGGGATGTCGGGGAGGGCGGCAGCGACCTGGTCGCGCAAAGGGTAATCGCGCCACACTCCGAGGTTGAGGGGGGAGACCCGCCCCTCGAGTTCATTCACCGGCCCCGCGGATCCGATTCCCGCGCCAACGAGAGTGGCACCGACGGGCAGGGCCGCGGCCGCGAGACCGACGACCTCATCGACGGAGAGAGCGAGCCCCGCGGAATCCCGCTCCGGACCGGTCGGCGCGCGAAAGCGGCTTCCGGGCAGCACGACGCCGTCGGGATCGACGAGGGCGGCTTCGACCTTGGTGCCCCCGACATCCACGGCGAGGGCGAAGATCGCGCTCACGCGGCGACCCGTGACGCGATGAAGAGCACGAGGTAGTAGAACGCGAACATCGCGACTATGCCGACCAGCGGCCAGTAGAACGCCCAGCGCCCGCGCACCTCGAAGAAGATGAACAGGGCGGTGCCGGCGAACCAGGACCCCACGGCGAGGATCTTCGTGAAGATGCCGAACACCGGGAGCAGAAACTGGTCCGCATAGTAACTCGCCAGCGCCAGCATGAAGATGAGGCCGACAAGGCTGAAGACGATGGCGATCGCGATGTCGAGGATCACGATGGCTCGCGGCCGGGATCTGCCCGTCGCGGGCGCAGGGATATTCGGCGTCTTCGTCGTCATGGCACCAGCTTATGGGACGGCTCCCGGCGTACAGCTGTCGGCGTGCCCGCCGCCGAACTGATCTTTCAGCGCATGATCGACCTGCCGCCGGTCGTCGTCTGGGATGCCCTGGTCGACCCGGATCTGCTTGCCGGTTGGCTCGGTGACGTGCGGATGCTCCCCTCGGCTCGCTCCGAAGGGACGGACGGGGGAGCCATCGCCTTCGAGCTCCTCTGGCCGGGCTCCGGTGCGGGCAAGTCGACCACGGCCACAGTGTCAGCTCTCGAGGCACCCCGGAGGCTGCGGGTCGATACCGATAACCGCGGACGGATCGAATTCCTCCTCGACAGCATTCCCGGCGGCTTGCGGGGCTCGAGCACCCGACTCGAACTCCGGGTCGACTCCGGCATCGAACCCGCGTTCGCCACCGCGGTGCGCGCCGAATGGCAGACCAGCCTCGACCGCCTCGAGAAACTGCTGCACGGGCATCCGGTCGACTGGGCGAAGGTCGCATCGCACTCCGATGGCACAACAGGGGTCGGCGGCACGACGGCCCGTTCGGTGAATTCCCCGGGCTGACGCGCTGCTCGGGTGAGCACTCATCTCGGGAGGCGTGCTCACATGAGCAATTCCTGCGCAGATGTTGAAGGAGGTCACTCCAGGGCATAGCGTTGGGGGAGCGAGACTGACGGGAGCGCGGCATGACGACATCGACAGAGATGCTCTCCGTTCGCGCCGCCGAGCTCTACTACGAGGAGAGCAAGACCCAGGACGAGATCGGCTCCCTTCTCGGACTCACCCGCTGGAAGGTGGGCAGGCTGCTCACCCAGGCCAGGGAACTGGGAATCGTGCGAATCGAGATCGTTCATCCCCGGGCGCGAAAACTGTCGATGGAGCGCGAGCTGCGCGAACACTTCTCCCTGGCGGATGCGGTGGTCGTGCCGTCGCCCTCCGACGGGTCGAGCGTGGCCGATCGCGTCGCGGAAGCGGCGGCGGACTACCTGCGGGCCCTCCGGCCGGTGCCGGGAACGCTCGGAGTGAGCTGGGGGCGCACGGTCGACTCGATTGCCGATCATCTCCCGCAGGGATGGGCCCGCGGCGTCGATGTCGTGCAGATCAACGGGGGCGTCAGTCTCAATCGCCGTTCCGGCACCGCCGCCTCGACCGCCGTCTCGATCGCGCGTTCCGGGGGCGGGCAGGCCACCCTGTTGCCGAGCCCGGCGATCCTCGAGCATCGCGACACCCGAGTCGCTATCGAAGCCGACCGCACTGTCGCGGGAGTGCTCGAGCGCGCCGCCGGGGCATCCGCCTATCTCTACAGCGCCGGTGTCGCCGACGCGAGCTCTGTGCTCGTCGACAGCGGGTACCTCAGCCGCGAAGACATCGCGATGCTGGTGGCCAGGGGCGCGGTCGGCGACGTCGTCGGACGATACATCGACGGGGATGGCAACATCGTCGACCACGAACTCGACGGGCGCACTGTGGGCGTCTCGCTCGAACAGTTGCGGGCCGCGGCCGTCGCGATCGCGGTGATCTCGGGTGAATCGAAGCACGCTATCGCCCGCGCCGTCGTCTCGAGCTCGCTGTGCTCCGTTCTCATCACCGACGAGGCGACGGCGAGAGCCGTGCTCGATCAGGCAGATTTCGGCACCACGATCCAGGAAAGAAGCTGAACCATGACGATCCACCAGGCGGCACCCCTCGTCGCCGTGCCTCTCGCGCCGGCCGAACGAGCGATCCAGCTCATCGGTGGTGATCTCACCGAGAAGAGCCTCCGACTTCATCTCGAAGGACTCACCGGGGTGGATGCCGTCGGCCTCGAAGCCCGCGCAGCCTCGCTCGGTACCCGCTCGATCAAGACCACCTCGAAGGCCTGGGCGCTCGACCGCATCATCGAGCTCATCGACCTCACGACGCTCGAAGGATCGGACACCCCGGGCAAGGTGCAGTCGCTCGTCGCCAAGGCGATGATCCCGGACCCCTCCGATGCGACGACGCCGCGGGTGGCCGCGGTCTGCGTCTACGGCGACATGGTGCCCTACGCGGTCGAGGCGCTCGGGTCCGCCGGGGGAGAGGCTGGCATCCACGTCGCCGCCGTTGCCACGGCCTTCCCGAGCGGGCGCGCCTCGCTTGCGGTGAAGATCGCCGACACGAGGGATGCCGTGCGCTCCGGTGCCGACGAGATCGACATGGTGATCGACCGTGGGGCGTTCCTCTCCGGCCGCTACGGACTGGTCTTCGACCAGATCGTGGCGGTGAAGGAAGCCTGCCGCCGCGAGGACGGTTCCTCCGCGCACCTCAAGGTGATCCTCGAGACCGGCGAACTCACCACCTACGACAATGTGCGCCGGGCATCCTGGCTCGCGATCCTGGCCGGAGGGGACTTCATCAAGACCTCCACCGGCAAGGTGAGTCCCGCCGCGACTCTTCCCGTCACCCTTCTCATGCTGCAGGTGGTGAACGACTGGTACCGGCTCACCGGCGAGAGGATCGGCGTCAAACCGGCCGGAGGCATCCGCACCTCGAAGGACGCGATCAAGTATCTGGTGACCGTTGCCGAGACCGTCGGTGAGGAGTGGCTGCAACCGCACCTCTTCCGGTTTGGGGCGTCGAGCCTGCTCAACGACGTGCTGCTCCAGCGCCAGAAACTCCATTCCGGCCACTACAGCGGCCCCGACTACGTAACGGTGGACTAGACCATGACCTTTCTCGACTATGCCCCGGCGCCCGAATCGACGGCGATCCTCAACCTCCGCGAGAGCTACGGCCTCTTCATCGACGGCGAATTCTCCGACGGGCACGGGGAGTCCTTCCACACGATCTCCCCGGCGACCGAGCAGGAGATCGCCCGGATCGCCAGCGCGGATGTCTCGGACGTCGACCGCGCCGTCGCGGCCGCCCGTCGCGCCTACAGCCGCACCTGGTCGAAGCTCTCGGGCGCCGACCGCGGCAAGTACCTGTTCCGGATCGCCCGTCTCGTGCAGGAGCGGGCGCGCGAACTCGCCGTCGCGGAGAGCCTCGACAACGGCAAGCCGATCCGGGAGTCTCGCGATGTGGACGTGCCTCTCGTCGCCGCGTGGTTCTTCTACTACGCCGGCTGGGCCGACAAGCTCGACTACGCCGGCCTCGGCCCGAATCCCCGCTCGCTCGGCGTTGCCGCACAGGTGATCCCCTGGAACTTTCCGCTGCTGATGCTGGCGTGGAAGATCGCCCCGGCGCTCGCTGCGGGCAACACCGTCGTGATCAAGCCAGCCGAAACCACGCCGCTCACCGCGCTCATCTTCGCGGAGATCCTGCAGCAGGCCGATCTGCCGGCCGGCGTCGTGAACATCATCACGGGCGCGGGAGACACCGGGTCCCTCCTGGTGAACCATCCGGATGTCAACAAGGTCGCCTTCACCGGATCCACCGCGGTCGGTCGCGCCATCGCCCGCTCCACCGCCGGCTCCGGCAAGAAGCTGACCCTGGAGCTCGGCGGCAAGGCGGCGAACATCGTGTTCGACGACGCGCCGATGGATCAGGCGATCGAGGGCATCGTCAACGGGATCTTCTTCAACCAGGGCCACGTCTGCTGCGCCGGATCGCGCCTCCTGGTGCAGGAGAACGTGAAGGACGAGGTGGTCGATCGTCTCAAGGCTCGGCTCTCCACCCTGCGGCTCGGCGATCCGCTCGACAAGAACACCGACATCGGCGCGATCAATTCGCGCGCGCAGCTCGACCGCATCCGCGAACTCTCCGACATCGGGGAGCAGGAGGGCGCCGAGCGGTGGAGCGCGGACTGCGAGATTCCGAAGAACGGATTCTGGTTCGCGCCGACCATCTTCACCAACGTGTCCACCAGCCACCGCATCGCCAGGGAAGAGGTCTTCGGACCGGTGCTCAGCGTTCTGAGCTTCCGCACCCCGGCAGAGGCGATCTCGAAGGCGAACAACACGCCCTATGGCCTCTCGGCCGGCATCTGGAGCTCGAACGGCAGCCGGGTGCTCGGTGTCGCCGACAGGCTGCGGGCCGGAGTGGTCTGGGCGAACACCTTCAACCAGTTCGATCCGGCCAGCCCCTTCGGCGGCTACAAGGAGTCGGGCTACGGCCGGGAGGGCGGTCGCCACGGTCTCGCCGCGTACCTGGAGTCGACCGGTTGGGATTCCCCCGGTGGTCGAGCAGCGAGCGCCATCGAGCGTATCGAGACCTCCTCGAGCAAGAAAGCAGCACGCAAATGACCCGCCTCGCCGTACCCAAGACCTACAAGCTGTACATCGGCGGCACGTTCCCGCGCAGCGAGTCCGGGCGGGTCTACGAGATCGACACCGCCACGGGCGAGTTCCTCGCCAATGCGGCCCGGGCATCCAGGAAGGATGCCAGGGATGCCGTGGTCGCGGCCCGCGCCGCGCATTCCGGCTGGGCCGGCGCAACCGGCTACAACCGCGGTCAGGTGCTCTACCGCATCGCCGAATTGCTCGAGGGTCGTCGAGCCCAGTTCGTGGACGAGCTGCGCCAGAGCGAAGGCCTCTCCGAAGCGGCAGCCCAGAAGCAGGTGGACACCGCCATCGATGTGTGGGTCTGGTACGCCGGCTGGGCGGACAAGTACGTTCAGGTGGCCGGCAACGGCAACCCGGTGAGCGGACCGTATTTCAACATATCCACCCCGGAGCCGACGGGGGTGGTGGCGATCATCGCCCCGCAGGCCTCGAGCCTGCTCGGGCTGGTCAGTGTCATCGCGCCTGCCCTCGTCAGTGGCAACACGGTGGTGGTGGTGGCGAGCGAGCGAGCTCCTCTCTCCGCGATCAGCCTGAGTGAGGTGCTCGCGACGAGCGATGTTCCCGGGGGAGTGGTCAATGTGCTGACCGGGTCGGCCGCCGAGATCGCTCCCTGGCTCGCGAGTCACGCCGACGTCAATGCGATCGACCTCGCCGGTGCCGGCGACCTCGCCGGAGAGCTCAGTTGGATCGACCTCCAGATCGCCGGTGCCGAAACGCTGAAGCGGGTGCTCCCGCCCGAGAGCGGGGTGCCAGCGCCATCCGTCGAGCGGATCACCTTCTTCACGGAGACGAAGACGGTGTGGCACACGAAGGGGATCATCTAGCGGCGATCCTCCAGAGGTGACGGGGGCTGTCTGCCCCCGGGTTGGGGGCGCTTCCGGCAGGGGGCCGCGTCTAGGCTGGGCTGATGGTGCATCGGGGGATAGCGGTTGTTCGGCGCGTAGGGGCGACCCTCGCCGTCGCCATTCTCGCGGGATTCTCTCTCACCTCGATGGGTGTGGGCAGCGCCTCGGCCTCCGAAGCCGACACGATCGCCTCCCTGGTCAACCAGGCCAGAGCGAGCGCGGGACTTCCCGGCCTCATCCATAATCCGGCGATGGATGCCGTGGCGCAGCAGTGGGCGAACCAGATGGGTGCCGCCAATTCGATGACCCACAACCCCGACTACAGCACCCAGATTCCGTCCGGCTGGAGTCGCGCCGGCGAGAATGTGGCGACGGGCCAACCCACTCCCTCTGCCATGCACACGGCCTGGATGAACTCACCGGGTCACCGGGCCAACATCCTGGGTGACTTCACCGACATCGGAATCGCCTTCGTGACCGTGAATGGCACCACCTGGGGTGTGGAGGACTTCGGCAAGTACGCCGGGCACGCGGGTGCGCCTGCCCCCGCGCCGGCTCCGGCCCCGGCGGCCCCGGCCCCGCCGGCCCCGCCGGCTCCGAAGGCTCCGGCGCCCGTGGCACGCGCGGCAGCAGCGCCGGCTCCCGCGCCGGTGGCGACACCCGGGGGGACAGCTCCGGTTGCCGGCGCAGCCGCCACCCCGACCACTGCGTCGACACCCGTTCCGGCGACGACTCCCTCGGTCGCCTCCACTCCGCAGCCCGCCGCGAGTTCGAAAGCGACCGAGCGACGCGTGCAGCCTTCGCCGTCGGGCAGCTCCGAGTCGTTCCTGCTCAGCGCGTCCGACTCCGCGATCCAGAAGCCGTTCCCGATCGGTTATGTCATCGGGGGCATCCTCGTGGTCCTCGGGATCGGCGGCGGCATCTACGGGCAGCGGATGCGAATCCGCGGCCGCAAACCGCCGGACACCTAGCGCGCGCCGACGGGCCAGTCAACCCGCCAGTGTTTTCTGCGGTTTTCCAGCCAGTCTCCCTAGGGTTGTCCCATGGCTGAAGCAGCGCAGACCGGCAAGAGAGTACTCGTCACCGGTGCGACCGGATACATCGGGGGTCGCCTCGTGCCGCGACTTCTCGAGGCGGGATATCGCGTGCGGGTGTTTGTGCGCAGTCCCCTGAAACTCACCGACGTGCCGTGGATCGACGATGTCGAGATCGCGACCGGTGACCTCTCCGATCCGCGCAGTGTCGCCAAGGGCCTCGAGGGTATCGACGTGCTCTACTACCTCGTCCATTCGATGGGGGCGAAGGGGGAGTTCGAGCAGATCGAGCGCTCCGCAGCGACCACCGTCGCAACGGCGGCTAAGGCGGCTGGCGTCTCGCGCATCGTCTACCTCGGCGGCTTGCATCCCGATGGCGAACTCTCCCCTCACCTGCGCTCGCGCGCGGAGGTCGGCCGCATCCTGCTCGACTCGGGAGTGCCGACGGCGGCGCTCCAGGCCGGCGTGGTGATCGGCTCCGGCTCGACCTCCTTCGAGATGGTTCGCCATCTCACCGACGTTCTTCCGTACATGCCGGCGCCCAAATGGGTGCGCAACTTCATCCAGCCGATCGCGATCCGCGACGTGCTCTACTACCTCGTCGAGTGCGCCGAACTGCCGGACGACGTCAACCGCAGCTTCGACATCGGCGGGCCGAATGTGCTGCGGTACGGCCAGATGATGAACGGCTATGCGCTCGAGGCCGGACTGAAGCAGCGCCCGATCGCCTCCCTGCCGGTGCTCACCCCGTGGTTGGCTTCGCAGTGGGTCAACCTTGTCACCCCGATCCCGCGGGCTCTCGCGGTGCCGATCATCGCCTCGCTGCAGTACGACTGCGTGGTGCACGAACACGACATCGAGAACTTCATCCCCGATCCCGAGGGAGGCCTCACGCCCTATCGGCGATCGGTGCGGCTCGCGCTCGGCAAGATGAGGGATGGCGCGGTCGAGACGAGTTGGCAGGATTCCGCCGTGCGGGGCGCGCCGAGCGACCGCCTTCCGAGCGACCCGGAGTGGACCGGTCACACGGTCTACACCGACCTGCGCGAACTCCACTCGACCGCGCCGTCCGACCAGGTCTGGCGGGTGATCGAGGGCATCGGTGGCGACAACGGCTGGTACTCCTTCCCCCTGGCGTGGGCCGTTCGCGGCTGGATGGACAAGGTGGTCGGGGGAGTGGGTCTGCGACGGGGGCGACGCAACGCGGCGCATCTCAACGCGGGCGACGCCCTCGACTTCTGGCGGGTCGAAGAGTTGGACCGCGGCCGATTCCTGAGGTTGCGTGCCGAGATGAAGGTGCCCGGCGGCGCCTGGCTGGAACTGAGCGTTAAACCCAACGCCGAGAGCGGCGGATCCAACTATCGCCAGCGTGCGGTGTTCTTTCCGCAGGGCCTCGGTGGGCGGCTCTACTGGTTCAGCATCCTGCCCTTCCACGGCGTGATCTTCGCCGGAATGGCGAGCAAGATCACCCAGACCGCCGAAGCGCAAGTGCTCGCCGATTCGCGTGTCGTTCGGTGACGGGACACGCCGAACAGGCCGCTTCCCTAGCGTTTCTCAGCACTGGCAGGGATGATGGAAGCGCACCCGCCGGTGATCCGGCGCGACCTTGGGAGGTCACACAATGACTGCAGACACGGTAGTTTTCCTCGGCGACAGCCTCACGCAGGGCGGTGATTGGGCCGAATGGTTTCCCGATCTGACCGCGATAAACCTCGGGATCGGTGGCAACACGACCGATGATGTGCTCGGTCGGCTGGACTCCGTGGTGGAGCTCGACCCCGACGAAATAGTGCTGCTGATCGGCACAAACGACCTGGGGATGCGACGCAACGTCGAGAGCCTCGTTCGTAACATCCAGACCATTCTCGTGCAGCTGCGCCGCGACCTTCCCGGGTCGAGGATGCTCGTGCAGTCGATCATGCCGCGCGGGCGCGAGTTCTCCGATCGCATCCGCGACGCGAACATCCATCTGCGCCAGTTCTCGGCCACCGTGCACGCGCAGTTCCTCGACCTCTGGCCGGCGATGGCCCTCGACGACGGCGAACTCAATCCTGCGTTCTCGGACGACCGGCTTCACCTCAACGACGCGGGATACGAGGCCTGGCTGTCCGAGCTGCGCCCCGCGCTCGTGCGGCTGCGCGACCTTCCGCCCATGACCAGCCCGATTCGAGCCATCATGCTCGACGACTACGCGCGTCCCACACCGCAGTCCTGAGTACGAGCCGCCCGGGCGGCCGGCGCGGGGGACCGGCGCCGGAGAGTCAGAGTCGGCCGATGAGTCGAGTGTAGAAGTCGACGCCGCGCAGCAGCGTCGACACGTGCATCCGCTCGTCGATCGCATGCAGCGTGCCGCGTTCCTCCGTCGACATCTCGAAGGGGCTGAAGCGATAGACGAATTCGCTGATGCGGGCGAAGTAGCGACTGTCGCTCGCGGCCATCATGACGTACGGGGTGACGATCGTGCCCGGATAGGCCTGTTCGATGGTCGATCGCACGAGCTCCCAGGCGGGACCGCTGGTCGGTGACACCGGGGAGGGCTCGTTGGGGTGCAGCACGTCGAGGCGCACCAGCGGGTCGTCGATCGACCGCCGCACGTGCTCGACGGCATCCGCCACCGAAGAGTCGATGGCCACCCGGATGTTCACGGTGGCCACCGCGCGTTCGGCGAGCGCATTGGCTGCCTGGCTCGCCTGCAACATCGTCACGGCCTGCGTGGTGCGGATCATCGCGCTCGTCTCCGGCCCGAGACGTCCGAACAGCACGAGCAGCAGCGGTTTGGTCAGCCAGAGATTGGTGAAGATCCAGCGGAGGGGCGAGGAGGCGTGGGCGCCGAGCGTGCGGATCATCTCGATGGTGGTCGGCGTGAATCCGGCCCGGAATGGCCGGTTGTTGAGGCGGACGATGGCCGCGGCGAGACGCGCGGTCGCGGAGATCCGCGGCGGGGTCGAGGCATGGCCGCCGTGCTGCTCAACGGTGAGGGTGAGGCTGAGGATGCCCTTCTCGCTCACGCCGACCACCGCGATCGGTCCGGACACACCGGGGAAGATGTCCTCGACGACGGCACCGCCTTCGTCGATCACGAGGGAGGGATGGATGCCGCGGGACTCGAGAAGCTCCACGATCGCGCGAGCTCCGCTGCCCTCGGTCTCCTCGTCGTGGCCGAAACTCAGGTAGATGTCGGCTTCCGGCCGGTGTCCGGCAGTGAGCTGAGCCTCGACAGCCTCCAGGATGCAGGCAAGCGAGCCCTTGTCGTCGAGGGTGCCCCGCCCCCAGATCAGCTGATCGGTGCCCGATCCGACCAGTTCCGCGGCGAAGGGCGGATGGGTCCAGCCTTCGTCCGTCGCCGAGACGACGTCGTAGTGCGCCATGAGCACCGTCGGTGGAGCGTCGGTGCGCCCCTCCCAGCGGTACAGCATCGAGTGTCCGTTGACCAGTTCCCGGCTGAGCGCGGAATGGGTTGCCGGGTAGAGCTCGGGGAGAAGGGCGATGAGGGCGTCGAACGGTGCCCAGTCGGTGTCAGCCGGGTCGAGCCTCGAGATCGTCGGGAGTCGCACGAGGGCCTGGAGGTTGGCGACGGGATCTGACATGGGTCCATCCTGCAACACGGGGCACGTTCGCGCGGGCCGCCTGCGAGAGAATGGACCAATGACCTCGTACCCGACACCCGAATTCCGGCGTCCGGCCCTGGCCCCTGGCATCCTCGGCGCGATCGTGCTGATCGCGGGGCTCGCGCTCCTCGACAACCCCGGCGGGTATCTCTTCATCAAGTTCGGGGTCGCGATTCTCGCGCTCATCATGTGTGTCTTCGCCTGGCAGTCCGGGCAGTGGTGGTGGATCATCGGGCTCGCCGCCATTGCTGTGGCCTGGAATCCGATCTGGCCATTCGCCCTCAGCGGGCAGATCTGGGTGGCGTCGCAGTTCGTGGCGGCGCTGCTCTTCGTCGCCACCGGTCTCCAGGTGAAGGTGGTCAATCCAGAGAATCGCAACCGGTCGAAGACCGGAGCGCGACGCTGAGTCGTTCGCCTCGGGCAACGGGGGCTCTCAGACGACCCATAGCTCCCTGGTGGCTTCCTGGAGGGTGACATCGTGGAGACGCATAGTCGTGGCGTCCACAGTGAAGCTCCGGGTGAAAAGTATCCTTCACCCCAGAACCCGTCAGGAGAACGTCATGGTCGACATGAGCCCGCAGAACCAGAACCCCGAGCGCGAGACTCCGAAGGATGGCGCGCCGGAGACCGAGAGCACCACCCCTCCGATTGATCACCCCGGGGCCGAGACGGTCCCGCCGTCCGCCGCTCCCGCGCCGGCTGAGGCTGCCGCGCCCGCGGCGCCAGTGCCTCCGGCCGCACCCCGGTCGAAACGAGGACTCATTCTCGCCGGCACCATCGTCGCGGCGGTCATCGTGGTCGGCGGACTCTTCGGTGGCGGCGTGCTCGTCGGAACCTCCGTCGGCGCGAACCACGGGATCACCGACGCCCGGCAGGGTCCCGGGGGCTTCGACCGCCCGGGAGACCGGGGTGCTGGCCCGGCAACCGGGGTCCCGCCCCGCACCGGCCCGAATGCGACACCGCCCTCGGGCACCCGCCCTGACGGCGGGCAGCCTGGAGGACCCGACGGGACTCGGGGCCCATTGAACGGCTAGGGGCCGCACGCGCTAAAATGGGCGAGGCTGGAGATCCGCGCCTCACGACGGCAGCGGATCGGGCTCGAACGATTGGGCTCACAGTGACCGAAAAGACGACGAACCAAGGTCTTCCGCACGTTCCGGCGCACCTCGCGGCGCAGGCAAGGGCAGAGACATCCGGGCTTCCGATGGGCGAATCGGTGCTGCCCCCGCTCACTCTCCGTTCCGACCTGGTGCTCGCCAAGGGGCGACTCGCGCTGCTCAACACGGGCGCGACGCCGCACGAGGCGATGGTCGAAGACCTGCTCTTCGTGCGCTCCGTGTTGGATGTCGCCGGTATCGACTTCTTGCTGGTGCGCGGCAACGACAGCCGCCCGGTGCTCGCGGTCGACTGGCGGGACCGAAAGGTGCTGTGCACCGCGCTCGCCCGAGCCTGTGTCGACGAACCCTTCTACTCCAAGCCGGCCGACGGTTCACGCGGCCCGACCGTGTTGCTCGCCGATGGCCGGCTCGCCAAGGACCCGAAGACGCGGGCCGTCGTCCTGTTCCGTCCGCGTATCACCGCCGAGGGGGCCCTGCGCTACGGAGCGGGCACCGGGGTGCGTCTCGAGCTGTGGAAGTCCACGGCGGATGCCTACCTCGCGCCGGACGAGAACGCCCTGATGCGCGTGACACTGCCGCGCGAGGAAGCCGTGCGCGGCACGGTCGCCCTCTACGGACAGGACTGGCCGACCCTCGAGGGGATGTTCTCCCCCCAGGCGCAGGACATCGACTTCGACATCGACCTGGTCTTCTCCTGGGTGGACGGCGCCGCGATCGAGTGGCAGCGAGCCCGTGCCCGCCGGATGAAGGCCTATGTGGTCGGCGAGGGGGACGACTCTCACGCGCGTTTCCGCCAGCTCGACGAACTGAAGTACGCCCTGCGCTCCGTCTACCTCTTCGCGCCGTGGGTGCGAAACATCTACATCGTCACGGATTCGTCGCGACCGGAATGGCTCGCCGAGCATCCCCGGGTCACGATCGTGCCGAGTGAGGAATTCTTCGCCGACCCCTCGGTGCTTCCCACCCACAACTCCCAGGCTGTCGAGAGCCAGTTGCACAACATCCCGGGCCTCAGCGAGCATTTCCTCTATTCCAACGACGACATGTTCTTCGGCCGCGCGGTCTCGCCCGACATGTTCTTCTCACCGGGTGGAGTGACCAAGTTCATCGAGGCGACCACTCGCATCGGCATGGGCGAGTCCAATCTGGCTCGCAGCGGCTTCGAGAACGCCGCGAGGGTCAATCGGCGTCTCATCCAGGAGCGTTTCGGGCGCACGATCACCCGTCATCTCGAACACACCCCGACTCCTCTGCGCAAATCCGTCATGCAGCAGCTGGAGGCCGAATTCCCCGAAGACTTCCGGCGTACCGCGGCGAGCACCTTCCGCTCGGCGACGGACATCTCTGTCACCAACTCGCTCTACCACTACTACGCCTGGGTCACCGGTCGGGCCGTCGCCCAGACGGATGCAACGGTGAGGTACGTCGACACGACGATGCGTGCGGGGCTCGCCGAGATGACGACACTGCTCAAGAAGCGCAACATCGACATGTTCTGTCTCAATGACGGCAGTTTTCCCGAGCTGACGGCCGAGGAGCGTGCGGCGGCCGTTCGCTCGTTCCTCGACTCGTATTACCCGATCGCGGCGCCGTGGGAGCGGCCGGTCGTCGACGCGGACGGACCGGCGGTCGAGCCGCAGTCCTAGCTCGGCCCTCCGCACGTTCGGGTCAGACGATGGCCAACTCGCGCGTCGGTGGGTGAAGCTCTTCGTCGGTGATCGGCGCCTCAACCGGTGCCGGACGGGTGCCGCTGGCGGGAAACTCCACACAGTGGCGGGCGAGGATCAGGGCGGTCTCCGCCGCATCGACATAGGACACCGCGGCGTCCTGGCCGAGGGGAACCACAGAGTGGAGCACGGTGTTCTCGTAGACGTGCACGAGGTTGAAGGCCTGCGCGCCGTCGCGGCCGCGGGTGCCTCCCACCGGCACATTGAGGTCCTGGGTGTAGCAGGTCGCAGAGGCGACCGAGACGGGTATGCCCGCGAAAGTCGAGTTGGTGGAGTAGTGGAGGTGACCGGCGATGATGCTGCGCACGTCCGATCCCTGAAGCACCTCGGCCAAACCGGCCTGGTCGCGCAACTCGACCAGCACGGCGAGATCCAGCACGCTCGGGATGGGCGGGTGGTGCATCGCAAGGATGGTGCCGTGAGGCGCGGGGGAGGCGAGCTCCTCGGCGAGCCAGTCGAGCTGGGAGTCCGTCACCTCACCATGGTGGTGGCCGGGAACGGTCGAGTCGAGGGCGATGATGCGCAGTCCGCCGACCCAGTGCACGCGGTCCACCGGAGCCGAGGACGGATGCTGGCCGAGAAGGGTCTCACGGAAGGCGCCGCGGTCGTCGTGATTGCCCATCACCCACACCACCTGTGCGCCATAGCGGAGGGCGGCCGGCTCGACGATCGCCTTCAGCTCCTCGTAGGCCACCGGATCGCCGACATCCGCGAGGTCCCCGGTGATGATGATCGCCTCGGGGGTGGCTCCGGAGGCATCGAGTTCGCAGAAGAGCTGGCGCAGGTAGGTCTCGCTGTCGACCGAGCCTCCGTAGAGCCCCGCACCGCCGGCCACGAAATGGGTATCGCTCAGGTGGACGATGAAGTGGTCGGGCCGTGGATATTGGGCCGTGTAACCGGACATGTGCCAATCCCATCACTCCAAGCTGGCCGGGGGGTGAACAAACTGCGGCGATCCCTACCCCAAATCGGGGGAGAGTCGTGCACGGAAGGGACTGGGGACGGCCTAAACTGAGTGCAGCACCCGTTCATCCCGCGTGTGGCCTCGGCCACGGGTACCTGAGACTTCTCGGCACCCGGTGGTCCGATTCACCACTGTCTGACTCTTCACCGGTCCGACTGAGTTGCCCGCTTCGGGCGGCTCCACTCGGGATTGCTCGGTCACCATTGGCACGTTCGCGTGCGGCCAGCCGGTCCCTGAATTCGAGGGACACCTCCCCAGGGGGAGATCGGTCGACGCGCAGACGGCGCTCAGAGACGCAGGAGAAGCATGGCTCGGTCCGGCCAGGGAAAGTCCGCCCAGAACCAGAGCGCCCAGAATACGGGTGGTTCCGGCAAGTCGACTCGCCGATCCTCGGCGAAGAAGCCGGCGCAGCAGAAGTCGCAGCAGCGCCGCTCGCGGGGGACCGACGACGCCGGCGTCATCCCGGTGCTGGCCCGCGCGGTGCGAGAGGTCGAGGGGGCCGCCGAGCGCGGCAAGGTCGGGCCATCCAACCGCACCAAGTTCCAGGTGATCGCCCTGCTGATGCGCGAAGAGCGTGCGCGGGCCAAGGCCGACCGCGAGGTGACCGATGCCGAGCGTACCGAGGTGCTCAAGCGTCTCGACGGTGTCGCCACGATTCTCGCCAAGACCGCCGCACGGGATACCTCCCTCATCCAGCTGCTCGCCGAAGAGACCGCCGTCACGGATGCCGCGCGCACGCTGCGTCGGGACATGCTGATCGCGGCGGGAACCGAACTCTCGCCCGACGAACTGATCATCGTGAAAGAGCCGGACCCCGTGGTGCCGGCGGCCGAACGGCAGGTTGTGCCGCAATCGGTGATCGCACGACAGCTCTCCAACCCCTTCCTCGCCCCCGACTTCAGCCAGAGCGTGAAGGTCGCGCCGGTCACGCACCGACTGGCCAACTGGGAGCTGCTCGAGCCCCTTTTCCGGGCCTTCGAATACGGCTCCGGTGGACAGGTCGCGAGCATGGACCTCCCCGACCCGACTGCCGCCGACCTCAGGGTGCCAGTGGGTCTCGAGCTCTTCCACCACCAGGCAGAGTTCATCGCGAGCGCCCGCGAGGGTCACCGCAGCTACCTTCTCGCCGACGAGCCCGGACTCGGCAAGACCGCCCAGGCGCTGCTCGCCGCGCAGGTCTCGGGTTCCTATCCGCTGCTCGTGGTCGTGCCCAACGTCGTCAAGATGAACTGGGCGCGCGAGGTCGAACTCTGGACGCCGCAACGCTCCGCGACGGTCATCCACGGTTCGGGGGAGAATCTCGACGCCTTCGCCGACGTGGTGATCGTGAACTACGACGTGCTCGACCGGCACATGGGCTGGCTCGGCACCCTCGGATTCAAGGGCATGGTGGTGGACGAGGCCCACTTCATCAAGAATCGCGAATCGCAGCGCTCGAAGAACGTGCTCGCTCTCGCCAAGAGCGTCCGCGCCCGCTCGCCGCGCGCGCTGATGATCGCCCTCACCGGGACCCCGCTCATCAACACGATCGAGGACTTCCGGGCGATCTGGCAGTTCCTCGGCTGGATCGACGGAGAGAAACCGACGGCACGGCTGATGCAGGAGCTCGAGGAGAACGGCCTCACCCCGGCTGACTTCGGCTTCTTCGCCGAGGCCCGCCAGACGGTGATCGACATGGGGATCGTGCGCCGCAAGAAGATCGATGTGGCCGCGGACCTGCCTTCCAAGCGCATCGCCGACCTCCCGGTGGAACTCGACGACGACCTCGGCCGGTCGATCCGCCAGGCCGAGCGCGAACTCGGGCTCCGGCTCCTGTCGCGCTACCGTGCCCTGCTCAAGGCACGCACCGAGACTGCCGACATCCCCTATCCGGAGCTCGTGCGGATGGTCGCGAAGGCCGAGCTCGAGGAATCGAAGGCCGCGAAGACCGGCGAGAACGTCTTCACCATGGTGCGAAAGATCGGACAGGCGAAGGCCGTGCTCGCCGCGGACTACACCGCGCAGCTCGCGCGCTCCGTCGGCAAGGTCGTGTTCTTCGCGAAGCACATCGACGTGATGGACATCGCCGAAGAGACCCTGGCAAAGCGCGGGCTCACCACGGTTTCGATCCGTGGAGACCAGACTGCCGCCTTCCGCCAGAAACAGGTGGATGCCTTCAACAACGATCCAGAGGTCTCGGTCGTCGTCGCCTCCCTCACCGCCGCGGGCGTCGGCCTGAACCTGCAGGCCGCGTCGAACGTCGTGCTGGCGGAACTGAGCTGGACGAGCGCCGAGCAGACCCAGGCGATCGACCGGGTGCACCGAATCGGCCAGGCCGAGCCGGTGACGGCCTGGCGGATCATCGCCTCTCAGACCATCGACGCCAAGATCGCCGAGCTGATCGACAGCAAGGCCGGCCTCGCCGCCCGTGCTCTCGACGGAGACGACTCCGACGTCGCGGGGGAGTCCAGTGTGCAGCTCGACGCCCTCGTCGCACTGTTGGAGGATGCGATCGCCGCGGCGGACCGCAGCTGACCCGAGTCACGCACGTGTGCGGGTTCTGAGCCGGGATTCGCGCACCGTTACGGCGTTGCCGAGCGTTCGATGAGGCGTGTGATCGCGAGGGTGGGGATGGCGAGCCAGCCCGGGCGGTTTCTGGCTTCGTAGACGGCTTCGTAGAGCGCCTTGTCGATCTCGAAGGCGTCGAGCACGGCCCGGTGTTCGCGCAGGTCCCGGCCGGAGCGTTCGATGTAGCCGTCGACGAAGGCCCGTCGGCAGGCGGATGCCCAGGCCGCCGCGGATTCGCCCGGATGCGACAGGGCGAAGGATCCGGCGACATAGTCGAAGGATCGCAGCATGCCCGCGACATCCCTCAGCGGGATGTCCGGGAGCGAACGCTCGCTCATCGGGCGCATCGGTTCGCCCTCGAAGTCCAGCACGACCCAGCCGCGACCGGGTACCGCGAGCACCTGACCGAGGTGGAAGTCGCCGTGGATGCGCTGAAGGGCCGGCCACGGGCTGGCTGCGGCCTCGTGATACACCCGCTCGAGGGCGGGGTGGTATTCCGACAGACCGGGCACCTCCGCGGCCGCGAGCTCGAAGCGATAGCGCATGCTCGCGACCGTCGTGGCGATATCCGAGGGGGTAGTGGCCCGGGAGGGCAGCGCCGAACGCAGGGTCTCATGCATCTCCGCCGTCGTCACGCCGAGGGCACGGGCACGCTCGGTGAAGTCTTCGCCGACCTCGGCCGCGTGCACGGCCACTCTCCAGGCGTCTTCGACCCCGGGCAGGAACTCCTGCGCGAACGCGAGGTGGCCGGTCGCGATTCCCTCGGCCATCCCGCTGTCGGTCCAGAGGCCGGTGACGTGCCCGATAGATCGTGGAGCGACGGTGCTGCCCGCGGCGCCGAGAGCTTCGGTGAGCGTCACATCCGGATTCTCGCCGTGATGAATTGCTCGAAAGAGTTTGCAGATGATCGGGGTTGACGGCGTGCCGTCGGGGCTCGCCACCTGGAAGATGATGGAGCTGTTCGACTGCTCGCCGCCCAACACGCGGGACGAGACGAACTGCACCGGGGCGGAGTCGGGCGTGTGATGCCCACGGGCGACGAGCGGGCCGCCGCTGTTGGCCGCCGCCGGGCCATCGGTCTCGTGAGCCTCACCGTCATCGAGGATCATGCGCAGCAGCGCCTCCGCGAAGGCCGGGTCGTGAGGGCCGTCGTAGATGTAGCGTCGACCGTTCTCCACGTCGAAGGAGGCCACCAGCGCGTTCTCGGCGCCGTCGAGCGGTTCGCTGCGTTCTGTGAGCGGCACTTGGTACAGCAGGGGATGCTCGGCGTCATCGAGCACGAGGTAGACGCGGATCACCGCTGCACTGTTCGGGGCGGCGAGCCCGAATCCGCCGATGACCTGGAGCTGTGGTGCGCGCGACTTGCCGGCGTACCAGCGCTGCTTCGTCATCCAGGATTCGAGATAGTCGGGAACGCCGGCCACGGGCACCTCCAGCGTTTGGGGGCGCTGAGCGCCGAGGATAGGACTCTCCTTACCCTACGCAGCGCACAGCGGATCGGGCACCCCTTGACATGCGGCGGCTTCGAAGTGCCCCCTGTTCGGGTGAACCCCGCTCTGGGGGCAGACACGCGTCTCATCAGCCCATATTGTTCTAGGTAGCACCACCGGGGGACACCTGGGTGGCGGCGACTTCGCGAGAGTCGCAAGGCGGGATACGGGGGTATGCCCGATCTTCGGCCCTCGCAGAAACGAAGTCGTCGCCCCCATGGACCCGTCCTGGGGAGCAGGCTGAGGACCCGCCGTTCGCCCAACTCACTGCCTCATAATGAGCAGATGATCTCCGTATCCCTCGCTCATGATCTCCGCTCCGCCGGGGTGCGCTGGCGCCCCGTCTCGGGTGACTCCTTCGTGATCACCCGTGAAGGGTTCGAGAGTGATGTCTTCGTCGTGAGCGATATGACCATCGAGTCCCACGAGTTCGAGACCGGCACGATTCTCGGCTTCAACGGCACAACGGAGTGGGCCCTTGACTCGGTCGCCATCGAGGATGCCCTCTGGTTGCCGCGCGAAGACCAGTTGCGCGAGCTTCTCGGCGGCACCTTCGAGTCGCTCTCGCGCTCAGCCACGGGATACACCGTTGCCCTGGTCGTCACCGGGGAACGCACCGAGTGGGAAGCCGCCGAGCCGGCCGACGCCTATGCCGCTGCCCTCCTGCGGCTGGTGCGCGCCGCGGCCTGAGACCTGAACCCGGGTGGGCTGGCCGTGGAGAGGGTTATTCGCGCACCGCGAGCAGGAAGGCGTTCATTCCCGCGGTCAACTCGCGGTCGACGGGAAAGTCGAGCCCGTCGAGACGATTCACCGGCGCGGCCAGGCGAACGCTCGATGCCAGCCACACGGCATCCGCCGTTCCGAGGTCGGCGGGTGAGGGCTGGGCGAGACCCGTCTGCAGCCCCTGACTCGCGGCGTACCGGAACATGTTCGACTGGGTCGTGCCGTCGAGGATGCCGAGCCTCGGCCCCGGGGTGAGGATGCGGTCGCCCACCCGGTAGACCACTGTCGACGTCGGCCCCTCGAGCACGTAGCCGTCGCTCGACACGAAGATGACGTCGTCCGCGTCGCGCCGGGCGGCCTCCCGCATCACCGCGCGGTTCACCGCGTAGCTGAGCGTCTTCGCCCCGGCCAGAAGCCACGGGGAGGTGGTCTCCACGTCGTGCCGGTATCCGCGATCGAGCGTGACAACGGAGATCCCGTCGCCGCGAGCGGCGCTGTGGTCCGGAGAGGCGCTCGCGAACGCCCAGCCGGTGGGGCGGTCGTCGCCCTCGACGCCTCGGCTCAGCACGATCTTCACGGAAGCCTCTTCCACCGGGTCGATCGCGGCGATCGCGGCGAAGATCGCCGCACGCCAGGCCGCGACATCGGGTGCCGGCAGCTCGAGCAGTCGCGCGGATTCACCGAACCGCCGGAGGTGGTGTTCGAGCGCCTGCGGTGCCCCCTGGCCGAGGCCGATCGTCTCGAATATGCCATCTCCCCGGGTCGCGGCGAGGTCCAGAGCACTGAGCACCGGATCGAGCGGGTCGAACTCCGTGAGATCCGGTGCGCCGACACGGTGCGGAGGGGCCGAAGCCGATGGCCGGTTGAGCAGGATCAGGGCAGAGGAGGGCACTGTGCCATTCTGCCGCTCAGCGCTCGGGGAGGGTGATAGGCATGCTGGCGGTGTCGCCGTATTCGCGGCCACGGCGGGGGATGAAGAATGCCACGATCGCACCGACGAGGGCGACGCTGCTTCCGATCGTGAAGATGATGCGGAAGGCCTCGCTCGTCGGGATGGCCGCACCGCCGGAGATGACGAGGTGCGAGGAGATGATAAGGCCGACCACGGTCGCGGCGATCGTCGATCCGAGGGTGCGCATCACCGAATTGAGACCGTTGGCCGCTGCCGTCTCGGTGGGGGGCACGACCCGCATGATGAGCGTCGGCATCGCCGAATAGGCGAAACCGACGCCGAAGCCGACGATCGTGGAAACGAGGATGACGTGCCAGATCTCGCTGTGCAGCCAGATGGCGATGGCGAAGGCCACGGTGATGATCAGGCCGCCGAGGATGAGACTGGTGCGAGGACCGCGGGCAGCGGACAGCCGAGCGGCCACGGGTGACATCGCGAACATCACGAGTCCGAGAGGCATCAGGCAGAGGCTCGACACGATGAGCGTCTGGCCGAGCCCCACCCCGGTGCTGGTCGGAGCCTCGAGCAGCACGGGCAGCGCCGCTGTCGTGATGAAGAAGGCGAAGCCAACAGAGATCGAGGCGAGGTTGGTGAGCAACACCGGTCGTCGGGCCGCCACCCGCAGGTCCACGAGCGCATCGGTGGTGCGCAGTTCGACCACTCCCCACACCACCAGCACGACGACGCCTCCGATCAGCAGGCCGAGCGTCGTCGGGCTGGTCCATCCCCATTCGCTGCCCTTGGAGATGGCGAGCAGGATACCGACGAGACCGATGCCGAATCCGACCGCGCCGAGGAAGTCGAACCGTCCGCCGGCCCGCAGCGTCGATACCGGCACGATGGAGCCGACAAGCACGATCGCGACGATCGCGAGGGCGGTGGCCAGCCAGAACAGGTAGTGGTAGTCGAAGTTCTGGGCGATCAGGGCGGCGACCGGAAGTCCGACGGCCCCACCGACGCCGAGCGTCGCGCTGACCAGGGCGACGGCGCCGCCGAGGTTCCGGGGGTGGATGACGTCGCGCAGGATGCTGATCCCCAGGGCGATCACCCCCAGCCCGACGCCCTGGAACACCCGCCCGACGATCATCGGGATCAGGGTGTTGGAGAGCGCGGAGATGATGGATCCGCCG
This sequence comes from Frigoribacterium sp. UYMn621, assembly GCF_040549525.1. Lineage (NCBI taxonomy): Bacteria > Bacillati > Actinomycetota > Actinomycetes > Micrococcales > Microbacteriaceae > Frigoribacterium > Frigoribacterium sp. UYMn621. Next base: position 206,913 of record NZ_JBEPTM010000004.1, read on the forward strand.
GCCATGAGCATCAGGAGCACCATGACGACGCGCCGCTTGCCGTACATGTCGCCGAGGCGGCCGCTGATCGGCGTGGAGATCGCGGCGGCGAGGAGCGTTGAGGTCAGGACCCACGTGGCATCCGCCGTCGTCGTGTCGAGGAAGTCGGGCAGGCGCGGGATGATCGGCGTGACGAGAGTCTGCATGAACGCCGCGATGAGGCCGGTGAGAGCCAGCGTGGTGGTGATCGCCCGGTCGCTCGGCCGCTTGCTCAGGCGGGCACGCTCGGCGGTCGTGAGGGAACGGTCCGGGGAAGGGGGCATCGTTTCACCCTAATCCTCACCGGGCGATCCTCCCGCCTCGCTGAGCGGGGAGGAGGACCCGCGGAGCGTCAGCGCGAGAGCGTGTAGATGCCCCAGTCGTCCACGTGCCAGTCGATCCACCCGTTGGTGCGCTGCAGCGAGACCGAAATCGTGAATGGATCGCTCTTCGCGTTCGTTGCGGAACAGCTGAAGCTCTGGCCGATGATGACCGGCAGGTTCTTCGCGCAGTCCACGGTGATGTCCGCGCCGATGATGGAGGCGTCGGAGGCGATGGATTGTTCGGCTTGGGTGGCGAAGACGTGGGGCAGTGCGGAGATGATGAGGCCGGGTACGACGAGGACGGATCCGATTTGGAGGATGCCGAGGGCGGCCCAGACGAGGACGGGGGCGAATCCGAGGGGGCCGACTTTGGAGAGGCTCATGGAGCGGGCGAGGAGGTAGACGGGGGCGGTGAGAAGGGCCCAGGCCCAGCTGGCGCGGTGTTCGTATCCGGCGCGTCCGAGGGCGGCGCGGTCGGCGATGGCGAGGATGACGACGGCGAGGTAGGAGGTGCCCCAGATTGCGGGGGTGACCCACATGTTGAGGCTGGAGCCGAGGCCGAGGAGCAGCAGGAGGCTGAAGACGAGGAGGAGCAGGGGGACGAGGGCGATGATCCAGACCGGCGCGGTGTAGATCGGCAACCTCGCCGCAGAGCGACCACGATCATCGCTGTAGCGAACCTCACGACGGTCGGCCCCGTCGTCGAGTCGGATGGGCCCTTCCGGTGCGCTCTCGGCGGTCACCGGCGTGCCGAAGACAGAGCCCTCGGTCGCGCCGAATGCGGTGCGGGGCACGAACACTTCCCGGGCGCCGGCCCAATCATCGACCGGTTCATCGTCCACCGGTTCATCGTCCACAGGGTCGTGCAGCGGGGCGTCGGAGATCGGGGCGCGCTGCGGGGCGGCGGGGATCGGTGCGGTCGCGGGCTCGGTGCTCGTCGCTGCGGAGGGTGGGGCGGCGAGGGCCTCCGCGGTCACGGTGCTCTCGGAGATGGGTTCCTCGACGGGCGAGTCGGAAACCGGGGCATCGATCTCCCGCAGGGTCACGCTGGCGGGTGCCCGGCGATCCGCGCCATCCCGCGCGTCGTCTTCGTCGGTGCGGAGTGCCGACTGTTGCTCGTCCCGCTCCCGCTGCTCGCGCTGCTGCCGGCGGGTGGGGAGTTCCTCGTCGGCGTAGGCGAGACGGGTGGGAACCTGCATCACCAGCGGGGGGCGGGCCTCCGTGGTGAGTTCGGTCCAGGCGTGATTGTTCCACCAGCGGAGCTGGGGCAGACCCATGGGGTCCGGGTACCAGCCGGCCGGCACTGTCACGTCGTCCTCGAACATCTGCCCTCTCGCAGTCGGCTTCATGGCCAGATTAGTGGGAATTCGGTCTTCGCGGCATCCCGCAGTATTTTCTCGATTGACGCGGGGTCGGGAACCGGTGCTCTATCCCCGCGCGGGAGTTCAGGTCGTCGGTGCTCCATGCAGGTAGCCCCAGTCGCTCACGTGCCAGTCGATCCACCCGTTGGTGCGCTGCAGCACCACGGTGAGGTTGTAGTGATCCTTGCCGCTGGTCGCCACGCAGTCGAAGGTCTGGCCCACGAGCACCGGCAGGTTCTTCGCGCAGTCCACGGTGATGTCCGCGCCGATGATGGAGGCGTCGGAGGCGATGGATTGTTCGGCTTGGATGGCGAAGACGTGGGGCAGTGCGGAGATGATGAGGCCGGGTACGACGAGGACGGATTCGATTTGGAGGATGCCGAGGGCGGCCCAGACGAGGACGGGGGCGAATCCCAGGGGGCCGACTTTGGAGAGGCTCATGGAGCGGGCGAGGAGGTAGACGGGGGCGGTGAGAAGGGCCCAGGCCCAGCTGGCGCGGTGTTCGTATCCGGCGCGTCCGAGGGCGGCGCGGTCGGCGATGGCGAGGATGACGACGGCGAGGTAGGAGGTGCCCCAGATTGCGGGGGTGACCCACATGTTGAGGCTGGAGCCGAGGCCGAGGAGCAGCAGGAGGCTGAAGACGAGGAGGAGCAGGGGGACGAGGGAGATGATCCAGACCGGCGCGGTGTAGATCGGCAACCTCGCCGCAGAGCGACCACGATCATCGCCGTACGCCTCCCGGGGGTCATCCAGTGGAGAGTCGGGGGTTGCCCGCTCTCGCTGGGCGGCGGACTCCTCGCGGGCGGGTTCGGCCGAACGAGGCCGGAACAACGCTTCGAAGGACTCGGAATTGCCGGGTGCGGAGGGCTTCGGTGTGAGGTCCAGAGGGGAGGCATCGATCGAGTCGTAGTCGATGGTGTCGACGTTCTCTATCGGCCCGGTCGGACCCCCGGAGGCGGCTCGTGTGGCTGCAGAGGGGGTCGGAAGCGAGGCGGAAGCGCGATCGCCCGGGTCGACAGCGTCGTCATCGTCTTCTGTGTGGTCGAAGGCCGCCGGTGCGGAGCGGGGGTCGTCATCGAAATCGAGATCGAGATCGCGATCGCGATCGACGTCAGCATCGGCGGATGCCGGGGGATCGATCTCCCGCAGGGTCACGGTGAGCGGAGAGTGGGCCGCCGCCGCATCCCTCGCGTCGCCTTCGTCGGTGGCGAGGGTGGCGTATTCTTCGTCGCGTTCGCGCTGCTCACGCTGCTGGCGGCGGGTCGGCAGCTCGTCATCCGCATAGGCGAGGCGAGTCGCGGTCTGCACCACCAATGGCGGGCCGGCCTCCGTGGTGAGTTCGGTCCAGGCGTGATTGTTCCACCAGCGGAGCTGGGGCAGACCCATGGGGTCCGGGTACCAGCCGGCCGGCACTGTCACGTCGTCCTCGAACATCTGCCCTCCTGAAGTCGGCTCTTTTACCTGGGAACTATGGATACCCAGTACGGGCTCTCCGGGGTAACGCTAAACATTCGGGTGTGCTAAACCTATCGCCCGGAACAGCATCTGACCGGGGGTTTCTGGCCCTCTGCTGGCCCCAGTTGGGGGCGCAGTCCACGCCGTTTTCCGGGTCGTGCCACAGACCATCCATCCCTTTCACGAATCGCTAAGCTCGTCTCGGCGGTATTGCCACAATCGAGCCGCCAGCGCGATATCCAGCGCGGTGCTGGACCGCGGACCGCATCGGACAACGGCGCGGTGAAAAGCCACGAGGCAATGGAGCCACAGTGAATGCAGGGAATGTGTTGAGCGACCAATTCGTCGAACAGGGTGCGGAGAAGACGAGGCGAGACGATTCCGTCGCCGATCTGCCGGCCATCCCGGGAATGGACGGACCGCCCGGTACCCGCATTCGCACCCGGATCGAAAGCGACTCCCTCGGCAGCATGGAGATTCCCGCAGATGCCTATTGGGGCATCCACACCGCCCGGGCGCTCGAGAACTTCCCCATCACGCGTCGGCCGATCTCGGTCTACCGCGACCTGATCCGCGCCCTCGCCCAGGTGAAGCAGGCGGCAGCCCGCGCCAACAAGGAACTGGGCGTGCTGGATGCCGAGAAGGCCGATCTGATCGAGCGCGTCTGCGAGGAGATCGTCGGCGGTGCGCTCCACGACGAGTTCGCCGTGGGAGTGATCCAGGGAGGTGCAGGAACCTCCACGAACATGAACACCAACGAGGTGATCGCCAACCGCGGCCTCGAGATCCTCGGCTACGAGTTCGGCGACTACTCGCATTTCCACCCGATCGATGATGTGAACCGCAGCCAGTCGACCAACGACGTGTATCCGACCGCGATCAAACTCGCGATGGTCTTCGGGGTGAAGCGGCTGCTCGAGGAGCACCGACTGCTCACCCAGTCGTTCGCTCGGAAGGGCGTGGAGTTCGCCGACGTGCTCAAGGTGGGACGCACCCAGATGCAGGATGCCGTGCCGATGACCCTCGGCCAGGAGTTCAGCGGTTTTGCCCACACACTCGCCGAAGACTACGACCGTCTCGGCGAGATCATCCCGTGGCTCAACGAGATCAACATGGGGGCGACCGCCATCGGCACCGGGATCACCGCCGATCCGCGCTATGCGGAAGCGGTCTGCCGCCACCTGGTGGAGATCACCGGAATCCCCATGGAGACCGCGGCGGACCTGATCGAAGCGACCTCGGACGCCGGCATCTTCATGACTTTGAGCGGCACCCTCAAGCGCGCGGCCGTGAAGCTGTCGAAGATCTGCAACGACCTCCGACTGCTCTCGAGCGGACCGCAGGCCGGGCTCGGCGAGATCAACCTGCCGCCGCGGCAGGCCGGATCGTCGATCATGCCCGGCAAGGTCAACCCGGTGATTCCGGAGGTGGTGAACCAGGTCGCGTTCAGTGTGATCGGAGCGGATGCCACGGTCACCGCTGCGGCGGAAGGCGGTCAACTGCAACTGAACGCCTTCGAACCGGTGATCGCCCACAGCATCCTGCAGTCCCTGGCCTGGATGACGAATGCCTGCTACACGCTGCGAGTGAACTGCGTCGATGGCATCAGCGCCAACATCTCCCGGCTTGCGGCGCAGGTGGAGTCTTCCGTTGGCGTGGTGACCGCACTCACTCCTTACATCGGTTACGCGGCATCCGCCTCCCTCGCCCACACCGCACTCACCACGAACGCCTCGATCGCGGATCTCGTGGTCTCGGCCGGGCTCATGTCGGCGGAGCAGGTGGCGCATGTGCTCTCGCCGGGACGCCTCAGCGGCCTCGTGCCGATGACCGGCGTGATCACCGTGGTGCCCCACGTGGAGACCGACACCGAGTAGCTCGAGGTGGTCGAGTCGCGCCCGCACGGGCGCGTATCGAGAACCCCTCCTCGACCACCGCTAGCGCCCTGCGGCACCCCAGAGGTGCATTCCCGCATAGCTGCGCCACGGAGCCCACCGCTTGCCGTGCACGGCAAGCGCGCGGGCCGTTGCGGGCAGGCCGAGGTGCGCGGCACTGGCGAGCATCACGAGATCGCTCGACAGCAGCACATCCGGATTTCCGAGCACGCGCATGGCGAGGTATCTGGCCGTCCACGGACCGATGCCCGGCAGCGCGGTGAGACGGGCGGTGAACTCGTCGACGGGTGTCCCGAGGTCGAGCTCGAGCGAGCCGTCCGCGATCGCCCGCGCGGCGCCGAGGATGCTCGCCACTCTCGTGGCGGGGCCCCGCAGGAATTCGGCACCGTGCTCCGCGATCTCCTGGGCGGTCGGAAACAGTCCGGGAGTCGCGGACAGCTCCCGGGAGAGCCGTCCCAATACCGTGCGGGCAGCAGCGACGGAGATCTGTTGCCCGATCATGGTGCGGAACAGCGTCTCGTCGCCGTCGAGACTGCCGGGAAGTCGGAGCCCCGGACGCATCTGCACCAGCGGCGCGAAAGCGGGATCCGCGGAGAGTGATTCGTCGATCGCGATGGAATCGGCATCCAGGTCGAGCAGGCGTCGAACCCGGGAGACCAGGGTCGACAGGTCGGCGATGTTCTCGAGCCGCGCCATGCACAGCACCGCGTCGGCGCCGTCGAGACGCAGCTCGAGGTGGGCGACGCCGCGCGGAAGTCGAACGGCACGAGCGAAGGAGTGCCCATCCGCCGTCTCGATGCCGGGGATGGCGTGCGCATCGAGGAAGGCCAGGAGCCCCGCACCGTCGAACGGTGCCCGTGCGGGGAGGCGCAGCGAGATCTGGGTGGCTGTCTCGTCGGAGGCCCGTGCGGGCGCAGCGGTCTGGGGCGCACCGAGCCGCAGCGCGGTCGGCGTGAGCTCATAGACGGCCTGCACGGTCTCATTGAATTGGCGGATGCTCGAGAAGCCGGCCGCGAAGGCCACGTCGGCGATCGGCAGGTCGGTGCTGACGAGGAGGGTGCGGGCGGTCTGGGCGCGATGAGCCCGCGCGAGGGCCAGCGGCCCAGCCCCGAGCTCGGTGACGAGCAGGCGACCGAGATGGCGGGGGGTGTACCCGAGCCGCTGGGCCAGTCCGGGCACGCCGTGACGCTCCACGATGCCGTCGGAGATGAGGCGCATGGCTCGCGAGGCGACGTCATCGCGGAGATTCCACTCCGGGGAGCCGGGCACCGCGTCGGGAAGGCACCGCTTGCAGGCACGCAGGCCTGCCTCGTGCGCGGCGGCGGCCGTGCGGTAGAAGCTGACATGGGACGGTTTCGGTGTCATCGCCGGGCAACTCGGGCGACAGTAGATTCCCGTGGAGTGCACTCCGGTGATGAACTGCCCGTCGAAGCGGGCATCCCTCGACGACATGGCGCGATACCGTTCCGCGAAGCGCGGATCGGAGCTGGTCACGCGGGCGGGGGTAGGGATTGTCACGGGTCAACTCTCGCACCGGGTGCCGACCTCGGCTAGCGGGAATCGGACATCGCCCGAAACGTCTACGCTGGCCAGATGAGCGGCATGGCTTCATGAACGAATCGACGACCACCCGCAGTGACGTCACGGTCCTCGGAAGCGCGAATCTCGACATTGTGTTCGGTGTGGATCGCATTCCGTCCCCGGGGGAGACGCTGCTCGCCGAATCGGCGGAGCGGTATCCGGGGGGCAAGGGACTCAACCAGGCGGTGGCCGCGGCGCGGTCCGGAGCATCCACGAGCTTCATCGGAGCGCTCGGCACCGATGACGCGGGTGAATTGCTCGCCGCCACGATGGCGGACGCGGCGATCGACGGTGCCCGGGTGCGGCGGGACAGTGCGCCGACCGGACAGGCCTTCATCGTCGTGGATCAGTCCGGAGAGAACACGATCATCGTGGCCTCAGGCGCGAACTCGAGTGTCACCGCGCTCGAGCCCCAAGACATCGAACTGCTGTCGAGAACTGACGTGTTGCTCATGCAGCTGGAGCTCCCCTTCTCGGTCGTCACCGAAGCGGCGGTGACCGCCCGCGAGCTCGGCTGCGTCGTGATGCTCAATGCCGCGCCCGCCCACCACCTCTCGGAGGCGGTGTTCGGCTCCCTCGATGTGCTCATCGTCAATGAGCACGAGGCCTGTCTCGTCGGGGGCTCGGATGATCTCGCCGAAGCATCTGCTCGGCTCGCGGCACGCGTGCCGCGGCTCATCGTGACCCTCGGTTCGGCGGGGTCAGCGCTCTACCAGCACGGCACCGAAGTCGCGCGAATCGCCGCCCCCCGGGTCACCGCGGTGGATGCGACCGGAGCGGGCGATACCTTCTGCGGGGCATTCGCCGCCGCGATCGCGGAGGGGCAGGACTTCGAAGCGGCAGCCCGCTTCGCCACGGCAGCCGCCGCGCTCTCGGTGCAGAGGATCGGCGCGGTGCCCTCCGTGCCGATGAGGGCGCGGATCGACGAAGCGATGATCGCGAGTGCATCATGACCTTCCTCGGCGAACTCCGTGCGGACCTCGGGGACGCGGTGTCGACGGATGCCGCGGTGCTGGGGTCCCTCACCGCCGACAAGTCCGGCCACGATTCCCGGAGCACGCCGCTCGCGCTCGTCACGGCGCGGTCCATCGACGACGTGCAGGCCACCCTCCGTCTCGCGACAGAGCACGGCGTCGCGGTGGTGCCGCGCGGCGCCGGCACCGGACTCGCCGGTGGCGCGATCGCGTCCGCGGGCGAAGTGGTGCTCTCCACCCTCGCGATGAATCGCATCCTCGAGGTCTCGGTGGCCGACGAACTGGCCGTGGTGCAGCCGGGCATCCTCAACGGTGACCTGAACGCCGCGCTCGCGGAATACGGCCTCTGGTTCACCCCCGATCCGGCGAGCCGCGCCATCTCAACGGTCGGCGGAAACATCGCCACGAATGCCGGCGGCCTGCTCTGTGCCAAGTACGGCGTCACGCGCGAGTCCGTCCTCGCCCTGAAGGTGGTGCTCGCCGATGGACGGCTGCTGAGCCTCGGGCACCGCAGCGTCAAGGGGGTCACGGGCCTCGATCTCACCGCCCTGATGATCGGCTCTGAGGGCACGCTCGGCGTGATCGTCGAGGCGACCGTCCGGCTGCGGCCGCTGCCGACAGCCCCGGTGGCGACGATTGGCGCTTGGTTCGGGGATGTGGTCACCGCCGCCGCCGCGTGCGCCGCGATCACCGCCGCCGGCATCCGTCCCGCCGCCCTCGAGCTGATGGATGCTGCAGCCCTCCGTGCCATCGATGCCCACCTCGGCGTGCACCTGTCTGAGCGCGGCAACAGCTTCCTGATCCTTCAGACGGATGGCGCGGGCAGCGCCGCCGAGGCCGCGGATGCCCTCGAGATCATCAGTCGCGGCGGTGGGGATGCCGAACTCACGGTCGATCCTGCGGACGGGGAGGAGTTGTTCGCGATCCGACGCGCCTTCCATCCCGCCCTCGAGGCCCAGGGCACCGTACTGATCGAGGATGTCGCGGTGCCGCGCAGCGCCCTGCCCCAGATCTTCGCCGAGATCGCCGCGATCGGCGAGCGGTTCGGAATCAGCATCCCGACCGTCGCCCATGCCGGTGATGGCAACCTGCATCCCAATTTCGTCTACGAACCCGCCGCCGACGGATCGGTGCCGGAGGCCATCTGGGCGGCCGCCGGTGAGCTCTTCGCCGCGGCGATCCGACTCGGAGGCACCCTCACCGGAGAGCACGGGATCGGCCTGCTCAAACGGGCCTGGTTGCGCGACGAGCTCGGAGACGACCAGTTCGAGCTCCAGCGGCAGGTGAAGGCCGTCTTCGATCCCCAGGGTCTGATGAACCCGGGAAAGGTCTACTGAGCTCGGCCGCTCTGGGCCGAGGCTTTGCGAGCCGCCGTGCACCGGCGCCTCCGGCAGCGCCGCCCGCGGTCTTCTAGGCTGTGCGCATGGATTTCCTTCCTCTCACCCGCGCCGACGACCTCGGTTGGCACGAACTCCGCGACGAGATCGCGCCGTGGATCGGGGAGCGGGCTGTCACGCTCTACTCCTACGCCATCTCGCACGCCTACGGCTCGGCGGTGACGACGCGCTATTTCCGAGACATCCTGACCGCCGCGGGGGATGATCCGGATCACCCCCAGGTCACAGAGACGGAGCAGCTGATCATCGACTGGGGGCGGCTCATCGTGCAGAGCCCGCGCGACATCCCGGATGCCTTCTACGCCCGGCTCGAAGCGGCATTCACTCCCCAGCGAAGACTCGCCCTGTTGTCGTTCGCCGCCCGCGTTGTGGCGATCAACCTCGTCAACACCGTGGGGCGCGTTGCCGGCGATGAGTGACCCGGTTTTCGGAGCGGCGCCGGCGATCGCCCGGAACGCCGACCCGGTCGTCGCAAGGGACGGTGACCGCGCGGTCACCGTGCCGGTGCGCCGGAAAGGGGGCATCATCGCTCTTGCGGCCCTGGGTTTCGTGGTGCTCACACTCGTCATCCTGCTCGTGGCCTGGTATCTGCTTGCCGTGCTGGGCCCCACTGCTCTTCTGGTGGCCCTGGGGCTCGCGGCCATCCCGCTCGTGGGGGTCCTGTTCTTCATCCGCTGGATCGACCGGTGGGAACCGGAACCGCGGGGGGCGCTGCTGTTCGCGCTGCTGTGGGGCGCCGGCGCATCCGTGCTGATCGCCCTCGCCTTCTCCGGCGTCACCCAGTACTACGAGGCACTCGCGGGCCTCTCCGGATCCGGAGTCGCCACCCTCTTCGCGTCCGTCGTGCAGGCTCCCATCATCGAGGAATCCGCCAAGGGGCTGGGCATCCTGTTGATCCTGTGGGTGATGCGCCGCACCTTCGACGGGCCGGTGGATGGGGTCGTCTACGCGGCGACCATCGCCATCGGCTTCGCGTTCACCGAGAACCTGCAGTATTTCGGTCTCGCCATCAACCGGGACGGCGGACTGGGCACCGATGTCGCCCAGACCTTCCTGCTTCGCGCCATCCTCTCGCCGTTCGCACACGTGATGTTCACCGCGTGCACGGGGGTGCTGCTCGGTATGGCCGCCCGGCGCACCGGTCGTCTGGGAGCGATCGGATACTTTCTGCTCGGACTCGTTCCGGCGGTGCTGCTTCACGCGTTCTGGAACAGCGCGAGCTATTGGGCCACCGACTGGTTCCGCTACTACTTCGTCGTGCAGGTGCCTCTCTTCGTGCTGGCGATCGCCGGCGTCACCCGACTGCGTCGTCACGAGCAGCGTCTCACTCACGTGCGTCTGGCCGAGTACGCGGCGGTCGGATGGTTCACCGAGTCAGAAGTCAACTTGCTGACAACCGGGGCCGGGCGTCAGCGCGCGATCACCTGGGCGACGCGGCATGGGCTCGGTCACGCGTACCGCCGTTTCGTTCGGGACGCCACCCGGCTGGCCTTCGCGCGGGAGCGGCTGGTCAACGCTCGTCAGGGGATCGGAGCGAGCCTCGACGAGGCGGCGCTCCTCGCGGCCATCGTGGAAGACCGTCGTGCACTTGGCGCACTGCCGCCGCTGCGGTAGCACCGCCCCGGTAAGTTGTGCTCGCGCGGACGCGTAAACTTGACTGCCGCATTTCAGCGCGGCGTTCGAGGGGAATTTTCCAGTGGTCGACCGTGAACTCCAGCATGAGCAGCAGTACGTAGCACGCCTGTACGCGCGTCTCGACGCGCTCCAGCGGGAAGCGGAGCAGCAGCTCGATGCGGTGCGCCTTCTCGACGTCGGCGGCAATCATCAGGGGCGCTCCGAGCGTGACACTTTCGCGCGCATCTACGAAGACCGCATCCTGCAGCTCCGTGAGGTCGACGAGCGCCTGGCCTTCGGGCGGCTCGAGTTCGAACCCGAGGCCGCCGGGGGAGCGGACGACGGCACGGATGGCTCGGTGTTCCGCTACATCGGCCGCATCGGCCTGCGCGACGAAGACCTCCAACCCCTCCTGCTCGACTGGCGGGTGCCGCAGGCGAGTGCGTTCTACCAGGCCACCGCCGCGACGCCGCTCGGTGCTCGAGCCCGCCGGCACCTGCTCTCCCAGGGGCGGAACATCATCCGGATCGAAGACGAGATCTTCGACTCCGAGCTGCTCGAGAGCGCGAACTCCGAGCTTCAGGGTGAGGGTGCCCTCCTCGCCGCCCTCACCGCGCAGCGCACCGGACGCATGTCTGACATCGTCGCCACGATCCAGGGCGAACAGGACCGCATCATCCGCTCCGAGCTCAAGGGGGTGCTCGTGGTGCAGGGCGGGCCGGGCACGGGAAAGACCGCGGTCGCCCTTCATCGCGCCGCCTACCTGCTGTATTCGCACCGCGAGCGCCTGCGCAATTCCGGTGTGCTGATCGTGGGACCGTCCCGGTCTTTCCTGCAGTACATCGAGGCCGTGCTGCCCTCGCTCGGCGAGACCGGTGTGGTGCTCGCGAGCGTCGGCCAGCTCTACCCCGATGTCGAGGCGACTCGGGAGGATGCCCCCGCCACCGCCGCGATCAAGGGAAGGGCGGCGATGGCCGGGGTGATCGCGCGCGCGGTGCGCTCACGACAGCGGGTGCCCTCCGCCCCGCAGGATCTCGAGGTGAACGGCGATCGGGTGACCCTGGATCCCCGCCTCATCGCCAGCGCGATCGCACGGGCCCGCGAGAGCAACAAGTCCCACAACGAGGCGCGGGTGGTCTTCGTGAAGAACGCCCTCGGTGCGCTCTCCCGCCAGTGGCTCACCCAGTTGCAGGATGCCGGCAACTCCATGGATGACACCGACCTGCCGATGCTTCGGGAAGACCTGCGATCGGCCGAAGATGTGCGCGTCGCGCTGAATACCGCCTGGTTGCCGTTGACCCCGCAGAAACTCCTGCAGGACCTCTACGCCCGACCGCAGTGGCTCGCCGAGCTGACCCCGGGATGGAGCGAGTCCGAGCGTGCGCTGCTCCGCCGCGATCGGGATGCCGAGTTCACGATCGCCGACATTCCGCTGCTCGACGAGGCAGCGGAGCACCTGGGCGAATACAGCGTGGCCGACGCCGCTCAGAAGCGCGAAGCCAAACAGCAGCGCAAGCGCGACATCGAGAACGCCGAACACGCGATAGAGAACATGCAGGTCGGTGGACTCGTCAACGCCAAGTCCCTCGCCGACAACTTCGCCGAGCTCGGGGATCGGGCGACCACCGCCGAGAGGGCTGCCGCGGATCGCACCTGGACCTACGGTCACGTGGTTGTGGACGAAGCCCAGGAGCTGTCGCCGATGCAGTGGCGTTTGCTGCTGCGAAGGGGTCCCCAGCGCTCGTTCACCATCGTCGGCGACATCGCGCAGGCCGCTGCCGCCGCCGCGGCATCCACCTGGAAGGATGCCCTCGAGCCCCTCCTCGCGGATTCTCCGGAGTCCGATCGGTGGCGGCTCGAAGAGCTCACGGTCAACTACCGCACGCCGAGCCAGATCGCCGCTGCCGCGGAGTCGATGGCCATCGCCAACGGTCTGCACGTGACCGAGTCGCGCGCGGTCCGCTCGAGCGAATGGCCGATCACCGTCGTCGCGGATGCCGTGGAAGCGGTGCGGATCGATCGCGCCGCCGACGGGGCCGGCGGAACTCTCGCCGTGATCGTGCTCGAGCCGGAGATCCGTCAGCTGACGGATCGCCTGGTGGCCGAGTTCGGGGACGCGGTGGGGCTCGGTTCGATCGGACTGGTCCGCGATATCGCCGTGATCACCCCGCAGGAGGCGAAGGGACTCGAATTCGACTCGGTCGTCGTCGTGGATCCGGTCGCGATCCTCGCGGCATCAGAGCGCGGGGCAGGAGCGCTCTACGTGGCCATGACCCGAGCGACCCAACGGCTCACGCTGGTCGCCCAGGGGGAGCTGCCCGCCGGCATCGTGCCGTCGCTCGAGTAGCGATCGCCAGCGAGCGTATCGAGACCCGGCGGCATCCGCCACCAGCGCTCAGGCAGACGGCGCCAGCGCGTCATACCGCAGGAAACCCTGCTGGAGCCGCGTGAGAAATGCGATGAGCACGATGATCGCGATCCCGCCCAGAAGCGGAGGGAGCCAGATCGCTCCGATGGCCGCGACGATACCGACGTAGATGTCGCCGACCCGTGGCCCTCCGGTGACGACGACGGTGAAGACCCCCTGAAGTCGTCCCCGCATGTTGTCCGGCACGGCAACCTGCAGCATGGTCTGGCGGAAGATGCTGCTCACATTGTCGGCCGCGCCCGCCCCGGCGAGCATCACGCTCGCGATGGCGATCGCCGCCACGTTCGCCCGGGTGGGCGAGACCGGTCCGAAGCCGCCGAGGGACATGGCGAGCAGCACCGCTCCGAACCCCGCGATGAAAGCCCCGTAGACGACTATCGAGGTGCGGATGGCACGACCGTGCCAGCGCGCCCCGCCGATGCGCCCGGAGAGGAGGCTGCAGAGCAGGGCGCCGACCGCCCCGGCGGCCGTGAGCACTCCCACCGTCACCGCTCCACCACCGAGCACCAGCGCGCCGACCGCGGGGAACAGCACGCGGGGCTGCCCGAAGGTCATCGCGACGATGTCGACGATGAACGTCATCCGGATGTTCGGCGCCGACCGCAGAAAGTCGATTCCGTACTTCAGGGATGCCAGTCCCGGCCGCTGCACCGCCCCCTCGGGAGCGAGCTTCGGCAGTGAGACGATTCCGGCGAACGCGCTGAGAAACAGCACGACGTCGGTGGTGTACGTCCACCCGAACCCGACCGTCGCCACGAGCACTCCCGCGAGGGCCGGACCCAGAGTCACCATGACGCCGATGCTCATTCCGGTGAGAGCGGATGCCGCGGGCATCAGTCGCGCGGGAAGCAGCCGGGGCAACACGGCAGACCGCACAGTGTTCATCACCGTCGCAGCGACGGCATTGAGGGTCGTGAGCAGGTAGAACGGCCAGACGATCTCCACACCGGTCCAGGCGATCATCGCAAGGGCGATGGTCGATCCCCACGCGACGATCGCGGCGAGCAGCAGGATGAGCCGACGATCGAAGGCGTCGGCGAGCATCCCGCCGTAGAGCCCGGCGAAGATCATGGGAACCAGGGCGAACGCGCCGACCAGCGAGACCGCGAAGGTGGACTGCGTCAGCTGGTAGATGTGCAGGCCGACGGCGACGATGGTCATCTGGCTTCCGATGCCCGAGATCGCGTTGCCCGCCCAGAGCTTTCGGAAGGCTGCGCTCTCCCGCAGCGGGGACAGGTCGATGAGGTGCGAGCGTCTCGTGACGTGCTCGGTGGGGGCCTCGGGATCAGTGCTCACTCACACCATTCTCACCCGGCGACGGTGGGATGCTTGACGGGTGACGCTTCCGATCGATTCCGTGCTCACCGCCGAGCTGCTCGCCCGCATCCATGACCGGGCACCCGGGTACGACCGTCACAACGCCTTCTTCACCGAGGACCTCGCCGAACTCGCCCATGCCGGCTATCTTCGTTCACTGGTGCCGCGGGATCTCGGCGGCCTCGGCCTGAGCCTGCAGCAGATGGCCCACGAACAGGCGAGGCTCGCGAAGGCCGCTCCGGCCACGGCGCTCGCCGTGAACATGCACCTGGTCTGGACCGGTGTCGCGAAGGCCCTTCACGACCGCGGGGACGACAGCCTCGACTTCGTGCTGCGGGACGCCGCGGCGGGCGAGATCTACGCCTTTGCGATCAGCGAAGCGGGCAACGATCTCGTATTGTTCGACAGCACCACGGATGCCCGCCCGCTGCCCGACGGCGGCTACGCGTTCACCGGCACCAAGATCTTCACGAGCCTGTCACCGGCGTGGACCCGCCTCGGCCTCTTCGGGCTGGATACGGTCTCGGCGGATGCCCCGAAACTGGTCCACGCGGTGGTCACAAGGCAGACGCCGGGCATCACCATCGCCGAGGACTGGAACACCCTGGGAATGCGGGCGAGCCAGAGCAACACCACCCACCTCGATTCGGTGGCCGCGACATCCGACCGTGTCTTCCGCCGCCTCGATCCGGGGCCGAGTCGGGACGCGCTGATTTTCGCGATCTTCGCCAACTTCGAGATCCTCATCTCCGCCGTCTACGTGGGCATCGGCGAGCGCGCCCTGGAGCTCGCCGTCGAGTCCGCGCACGCCAGGGGGTCACGGCGCACCGGGCTCAGTCGGGACCAGGATCCGAACGTGCGCTGGAAGATCGCGGACGCCGCCCTCGCCCAGGACGCGCTGCGTCCGCAGCTCGACGCGCTGGCCTCAGACTTCGATGACGGCGTCGATCGCGGCGCACGGTGGTTCCGCGACCTCGTCGGACTCAAGTCCCGGTCGACCCGGTCGGCCCGCTACGTTGTCGACCAAGCCGTCGCGGTGGCGGGCGGCGCCGCATTCTCGGCGACAAGTGAACTCTCCCGGCTGTACCGGGATGTGCTCGCGGGAGGGTTCCACCCGAGCAACGAAGACTCGGTGCACTCCACGGTCGCGACCGCACTGCTCGGCCCGATCGACGAGTGAGCGCACCGAGAACTGCCCACGTGCGCCGGCTCGGAAGCGCCACAGCCTTTCCCCTCACGCTGTCCCCTCACGATTCGGCCCGGTCGTGGCAGTGGGTCGGATGAGGCGGTGTCGCCTACCCTGAATTCATGACGTCTTCGATCGCTCTCGACCCCTCCGTGGTGGTCTGGTCTGTTCCCGAGTCCTCGCTTGCCGAGGAGCTCGCGACGCGTCCGCTGCTTGTGCTGTTGCACGGCCGCGGCTCGCACGAACAGGATCTCGTCGCCCTTGCGCCGCTGCTGCCGCCGCGGTTCGTTCTCGCGTCCCTCCGCGCGCCTCTCGAGCTCGCGCCAGGGTCGTATTCGTGGTTTCCCGTTGGCGAACCCGGACTGCCGAGCATCGTCGCTGCGGATTCGGCGGTCGCCGCGCTTCTGGACTGGCTCGATTCGGTGCCGGTTGCGACATCCGTCTCGGTGCTGGGCTTCTCCCAGGGCGGCGCAATGGCCATTCACGCTCTGAGGCACGAGCCCCGACGATTCGCGGCAATCGTGAACCTCGCCGGGTTCGCCATCGCGGGAGATGCGCCGGCTGACCGGTCCCTCGAGACGCTGCGGCCCCCGGTGTTCTGGGGAAGCGACCCGGCGGATCCCGTGATCCCTGCCGCGGCTATCGCCCGCACCGCCCAGTGGCTGCCTTCCCATTCGACGCTGACGGTGCGCCACTATGACGGGATCGGACACTCGATCTCGCGCGAAGAGTTGACCGACGTGAATGAGTTCCTGCTGGCCTCCAGCCCCACAGAGATGCCCCACACAGACTCGTCGCCCGGTGCGGCACTTGGTGCGGCTCTTCCGGGCGACGGGTTGTTCTGATAACAGGATGCTCCCGACGGGGGCGTGAGCGCAATACCCCCGTTTGACAACTGTGCCGCGATGGGCCGGATTCTCAGATCGCCTTGGCGGTACGCGCCACTCGCAACGCACTGTCCAGCTCGGTGAGAAACCTGTCGGCGTCGGCGGTGCTGAAGCACAGCGGAGGCCGCACCTTGAGTGTGTTTCTGGCCGCTCCGGATGCCCCGATCAAGACACCGCGACGACGGAGCTCATTGACCACCACCAGGGTGCTGTGCTCGTCGGGCACTCCGTCGCGAACGAGATCTACGCCCAGGAAGAGGCCGACGCCCCGCACGGCTCCGACGGCTTCGTGGAATTCGGCGAGCATCCCGAGGCCGGTGGTGAGGTATTCGCCGACCATCCGCGCATTCTCGATGAGACCTTCCTCGCGGATGATGTGGAGCACTGCGTCTGCGGCGGCGATGGAAACCGGTGTTCCGCCGAAGGTGGAGAAATACCGTCCGCGCGCGGCGAACTCATCCACCAGCTCGCGGCGGGCGATGACGGCACCGATCGGCATACCGTTTCCCATCGGCTTGCCCACGGTGACGAGGTCGGGAACGACCGCGCCGAGGGCCGAATCGTGACGGGTGAAGCCCCACAGGTCGTGACCGAGCCGACCGAAGCCGGATTGCACCTCGTCGGCGATATAGAGGCCGTCCGCGTCGTGCACGATGTCGCTGACGCGGCCGAGGAAGGGTGCGCCCCCCGGGTGAACGCCATCCGAAGCGAAGATCGAATCCGCCACCAGTGCGGCGAAGCCGTGCTCGGAAGCCGCGAGCTCTGCGGCCGCTGCGGTCACGGCATCCGCGAACGCTGATCCATCGCCGGTGGGCGGGTCGACCAGACGGACCCAGGGGGCGATGCTCGCCTCGCCGCCGAGTGACGGTGAGATCAGCGCCGTCTCCGAGGTGACGCCGTGATAGGCGTTGCGGGTGACGATCACGCCCTGCTTTCCGGTCACGGTCTTGGCGATCCGCAGCGCGAGGTCGTTCGCCTCCGACCCGGTGCAGGTATAGAGCACGTTGGCGAGCGCCCGGGGGAGCGTGCCGAGCAACTCTTCGGAGTACTCGACGAGGCGGCGATCGAGGTAGCGGGTGTTCGTGTTGACGAGAGCTGCCTGGGCCGCGATGGCTTCGACCACGCGCGGATGGGAGTGGCCAACCGAGGGCACGTTGTTGTACACGTCGAGGTACTCGGTGCCCGCGGCATCCCAGAGTCTCGTTCCGAGGCCGCGCACGATCTCGACGGGGTCGTCGTAGAACAGTCGGTAGGCCGCCCCGAGGCTGCGATTACGGCGCTCCACCAGCAGGCGGGTCGGTTCGCTGAGTTCATCGAGACGGTCATTGCTGAAGTAGGTGCTCGGACCAGGCATGGTCCGACCCTAGTGGCCGAGAGCTCCACGGGGCGGGGAAGAGTCGCTCAGCCGCAGGAATTGGCGCCAGGTCGTCTCGAGATTCCGCGCCGTGTACGCGGCGTTTTCGGATCGGGTCGCCGACATCCACGACCCCAGCAGCAGTCGCTGGGCGAGTCGACCGCGCACGAGCTGCGGGAGGAGGGATACCTCGTCGACGGAGAGCTCTGACACGTCTCGATAGCCCGCCGCGAGAGCCACGGCGGAAGTCCAGGGGTTATCACTTCGCACCGATGGCGGAATCGCGTACGACATCGCTATGGCGAGATCGGCACAGCGGTGGGTGCGCACCACATCGCCGAAATCGAGGATGCCGGTGACGAAGCCTCGCGTGTCCGGGTCCACGATGAGGTTGCCTCCGTGGAAGTCGTTGTGAACGGCCTGCCGTGGCGTGAGACGAAGGCTCGGAAGCGTGTTCGCCGTGAAGTCGACGAGGAGCTTGCCGACCGCAGAGCGTTGTTCGTCGTTCGGCAGCATCGGCACCAGTTCCGCCATGTCGTCGAGGTTGGCGAGATCCCAGGCCAGCCAGCGACCGGCCGCCGGGTGGTCGAAGTCGGCGAGCGCGAGGGCGACGCGAGCGAGCATCCGTCCCACCGCTCGCCACTGGTGCGTGGATGTCGGGGTGTCACTCAGCATCCGACCGGGAAGGTAACGGATCAACCGTGTCGCGCGATCGTCGAGCGCAGCCCCGCCCCGAGTACTCGTGCCGGGCAGCGGCGCGATGAAGCGCTGGAGGGGGAGCGTGGCGTCTCGCCCCGCGGCATGTGAGATGGCCGCACCCGGGAGCTCGAGCTCGGCGGGGTCGTCACCGGGAGGCGCGATCTTCAGTACGAAACCGTTCGGTTCGCCTGCCACCCAGAGTCGAAATGTTTCGTCCCGCTCGGTCGCAAGACGGAGCACTCGGGCGGGGGTCATCCCATACTGGCGCTGTATGAGTGCGATGACTCGTTCGTCCGTGCTGCGTTCGAAGGGGCGGGCCAGCCCGGAAGAGAGTCGCTCGACCAGGGGCGTCGGGCGATCGTGATCGGGCATGAGCAGAGTCTGCCCGAGAAGGGGCTCGGGGATGAAGCGGCAATCCCACCGTGTCCCGTTCGGGGATGACCCCTTCTGGGGAGTTCGCCCGGCCCGGCTCGTCGTTAGCCTCGACACAGTGGCACCACGATCTGAGCGTCCAGCAGTCTCGATGCGAGTGCCACGCGCGACCCGCGCCCGGCGGTCGACCCGAAATCTACAGTTGGAGCACGGCATCATAAGCACAGGGGACCCCTTACAGCGGATGCCCCCACTCTCTGCCCTTCGCGAGTGCCTGACCATCCAGGCCGATGAAGCACCACAGTCTTTCCTCGCCCGCCTCTTCGGGGTGCACCCGATCGCTCGTGAGGCGCGACGCAGTTTCAGCGGCGCGCTGGCGGAACTGGCCGTGACGGAATCCCTCTCGGCCCTCGGCAGCGAGTGGACAGTTGTGCATTCCGTTCCGGTTGCCGGGCCAAGGCAGGACGATCACCGCCTGGTCGATCACCGCCTGGTCGAGCACCGCCTGGTCGAGCACCGGGTGATCGACCACCTGGTCATCGGTCCTGCCGGGATCTTCACACTCTCCGTCGAAAGCCATGCGGGACAGGCGCTCTGGGTCGGGGAGCGCACGTTCATCGCGGACGGCGAACGTCTCGATCACCTCGCCAGAGCCGACGAGACCGGCCGCGCGGTGACTCGACTGCTGGGCAGCGCGCTCGCCGCCGCCGGCGTCGCGCTGGAGCTCGTCGTGACCCCCTGTGTCATCGTCGATGCGCCCGCGACGCTCGAGGTCCGCCAGCGACCCGGCCGCATTCAGGTGGTGACCGCACGTTCGTTTGCCGTGTGGCTCACCGGTCTGCCACGACTGATCTCTCCGGCAGTCGTCGATGAGGTGGTGGCCGTCGCGGTGGCGGCCTCCAGCTGGCCGAGCAGTCCGCTCGACGACCCCGACACCACCGGGGCCGACGCTCACGAGCGGAGAGCCGAGTTCGAGAGACTTCGCCGTCGCGTCTCGTCGGCTCGTTTTCGACGGCTCCTCTGGACGGGCCTCGGCGTGGTCGTGAGCTATGGCACGGTGATCGTCACCCTCGGGAGTGCTACGGCGCTCGAATTGACGAGCGCGCTCGGGGGGTAGGCCGGCGCCGGGCGTCCCGGCCGAGCGGCGCACGGAAGCTCGGCGATTCCGCGACATCCGCGTCCCGCAAGCACCGGAGCGAGGGGCCGAATCAGCGTCCCCTGAGCGCCCCGGCCGCCACGATCCGCTTCGGCAGCAGGCCGGAGAGCAGCACCACGATCTTGTAACGGATGGTCGGGATCGACACCGCCTTGCCCCGAGCGACATCCCGCAGCGCGAGCCGCACGAGTGTCGGAGCGTCGAGCCAGAGGAATGCCGGTACCCCGTCCTTCACCACGTTCATGCGGTCGTGGAACTCGGTGTGCACGAACCCGGGGGCGACAGCGGTGACGTGTACTCCCCGGCGCCGATACGTGAGGTTGGCCCAGCGGCTGAAGCTCAGAATCCACGCCTTCGACGCGCCGTAGGTGCCCCGCGGCGTGTAGCCGGCCACGCTGGCGATGTTCACGATCGTGCCGGAGCCCGATCCGAGCATCTGGCCGAGCGCGGCGTGGGAGAGGCGCATCGGAGCGGTCACCAGCAGGTCGAGAAGTCGCTGTTCATCATCCGCGGGGTTTTCGTCGAAGGGCTTCAGCAAGCCGAAACCCGCGTTGTTCACCAGCATCGTCACGCGATCGTCCCCGGATGCTGTGAGCCGGGCTTCCACGGTGGCCAGTTCGACGCGATCCACCAGATCCGCCTGCAGTACCTCGACCGACACCCCGTAGGCGGCACGCAGTTCGACGGCACGCTCCTGCAGGCGGGCCTCGTCTCTGGCGACGATCACGAGGTCGTGCCCGGAAGCCGCGAGCTGCCGGGCGAACTCGGCGCCGATTCCGGCCGTCGCCCCCGTGATGAGTGCGCGAGCGGTGGGCTTGTGCGGTGTAGACATCCGTCAACGCTAGCCGCTGCGCTGGCGCGGGGTCGGCAACCAGAAGACTCTCGATCAGGGGTGGCAAAATCACAGCATGAATTCCGAAACCATCACCCTGCCCATCCCCGCCGCTACCATCGTGGCCCAGGCCTCCGCCGGCGAGCGGGGAGTCACCGCCACCGAGTTCTCCGCCTACGTCGTGCGCCCCGAGGGTGCTCCGAAGGGTGCCCTCGTGGTCATCCATGAGGTCTGGGGGCTCGTCGAGCACATCACCGGCATCGCTGACCGATTCGCGGCAGAGGGCTATCTCGTGATCGCACCGGACCTCATGTCGTCGATCGGCATCGAAGCGCAGGTGGGCCTCGAGCTGAATGCGATCATGAAGAGCACCGATGAGAAGGTGCGCTCCGAGGGCCAGCCGCGACTGCGCGCTGCCTTCGCCGGCATGAACGCTCCGGAGTTCGGCGCCTGGGCGTTGGCCGCGCTCGGCGAGTCTGTGGACTACCTCGAACAGCAGCCGGGGGTCGATGGGCGCATCGCGGTCACCGGATTCTGCTTCGGCGGCAGCTACAGTTTCGCCCTCGCGGCGGCGGACAGTCGCATCCGTGCCGCGGTGCCGTTCTACGGCGCTCCGCCGGAGATCGCCGCGGTCGCGCACATCGCCGGACCGGTACTCGCGTTCTACGGGGTCACCGACACGAACCTCATCGACTCGCTTCCCGAGGTCACCGCGGCGATGCAATCGGCAGGCATCGACTTCACCTCGCACGTCTACGAGAACGCCGGGCACGCGTTCTTCAACGACACGAACGCCTTCATGTACCGGGCGGATGCCGCGGCGGATTCCTGGCAGCGCACCCTGGCGTTCCTGGACGGGGCCCTCGCCGGCTGACCGCCTCGCGGACTAACCGCGCGTGCAGGTGCCGGATGACACGGCGGCGCTCAGGCCCTGCGCCTGAGCGACCACCGGGGCCAACCTATTCGTCGTCATGGCGAATCCGAGGTGACTGGTTGTCGCCGAACGCGCGAAGATCACTCCGGTGACGCTTCCGGCGGCATCGAGCACAGGTCCTCCGGAATTGCCTTCCTGCACGTCGGCGGCGAGATAGTAGACCTCACGCGGGCTCGGGTTGGCGCCGTAGATGTCGGGCGATTCGATGGTGGCGACGTTCTGCACCGCCGCAGGACTGGAGAGGAACGGGCCACCGAGCGGATAGCCGTCGAACACCGCGGTGGCGCCCGTCGTGAGGTCCGCACCGAGACGAAGGGGCGGGGTCGGGAGACCGTTGACCGCGATGACGGCCAGGTCTTGCACCGCATCGAAGTACACCACCCGACCGGTGTAGGTTCCCCCGGCAGGCGTGAGCACGACTGGTTCGGTGACGCCGGCAACGACGTGGGCATTGGTGACGACGCGACCGGTAGAGGAGACGAAGCCGCTGCCGGACTGGTTCTGCCCGCACTGGTAGGCGTTGCCCGTGATCTTGACGACGGATCGCGCGGAGACCCGTTGGGCTGCGGTCTCCCCGGAGGCCGGCACTGCGAGCGGTGTACCCGTTCCGAGCGACTCGAACAGGCGGGGCAGGCCGTCGAGGGCGAAGACGGAGCGCACCTTCGCCTCGAGAGCTTTCACCGGATCGGGGGTGACCCGGTCGATCGCGGACACCACAAGCGATGACCCGATCGTCTGGGAGACGAGAGGCACGCCAAGGGACCCGATCCCGAAGGCGAGCATGGAAACGACGAGCGCCGCGCCGATGAGGGTGATCGCGGCACCGAAGATCCGGTCGATCGCCCGCAGCGGGGTCTTGTCGACCCGGCGGCGGATGACCCTGCCGAGGGCGGATCCGGCGGCCTGACCGAGCGCGATGAGCGCGACGATCACGACCAGGATCACCGGCAACCGGAACTGCGGCGCCGTGACCCACCCGGTCACGAGCGGTATCGCGAAGAAGGAGGCGACGGCTCCCGCGATGATCCCGGCGAAACTGCCGAGGCTGAGGATGAAACCGCGGCGGAATCCGAAGACCGCGTACGCGATGAGCAGCAGCACCAGCAGCAGGTCGAGCACCACGGAGCCGTTCATACCGCTATCCCTTCACCACCCACACCGTCTGCCCGGCCAACGCCCAGTGTGCCATGGCCGGCTGTACACCCATCGCCGCCGCTGTCGAGTCCTGAGGGCGAAGCCGTCGATTGTGACAGGGTGGGGGAATGGATGACTGTGATGCGATCGTCGTCGGAGCGGGCCCCAACGGTCTCTCCGCCGCCGTGGTGCTGGCCCGCGCCGGACTCTCCGTTCGGGTCTACGAACGGGAGAAGACCATCGGCGGGGGAGCCCGCACCGAGGAGCTGACCCTCCCGGGTGTGCTTCACGACGTCTGCTCTGCGGTGCATCCGCAGGCACTCTCGTCCGCCTTCTTCCGCGCCTTCGAGCTCGACAAGCGGGTCGATTTCGTGATCCCCGAGATCTCCTACGCGAATCCCCTCGACAACGGCCGCTCCGGTATCGCCTGGCGCGACCTCGACCGCACCGCGGATGACCTCGGCGTCGATGGTGCCGCGTGGAAGAACCTGCTCGAACCGCTGGTGCGGCGGGCGGACGAGGTCGCCCAGTTCGCCGGGTCCCAGGTACTGCAGCTGCCGCGTCATCCGCTCACTCTCGCCATGCTGGGCCTGCGGATCCTCGAGCAGGGCACCCGCGGTTGGGACCTGCGGTTTCGGGAGGATGTCGCCCCGGCGATGCTCACCGGCGTGAACGCTCACGCGATCCGACCGGTCCCGAGCCTCGCGACGGCGGCGGCCGGCCTGGTGCTCGCCACCACCGGGCATGCGCGCGGCTGGCCGATCCCGATCGGCGGGAGCCAGTCGATCGTCAACGCCCTGGCGGCCGACCTTCTCGCCCACGGGGGAGAGATCGTCACGGACACCGAAGTGACCTCGCTCGCTGAGCTCCCGAAGGCGAAGGTGGTGCTGTTCGACCTGACCCCGCGCGCCCTGTCCCGCATCGCGGGCGACCGTCTTCCCGTGAGGTACCGTCGTGCGCTCGAGCGCTTCCGGTACGGCAACGCAGTCGCCAAAGTGGACTTCGCTCTCTCCGCGCCCGTGCCGTGGACGGATCCCCGTCTCGCCGAGGCGGCGACCCTCCACGTCGGCGGCACCCGCGAAGAGGTAGAAATCTCCGAGGCGGATGTCGCGGCCGGTCGTCATCCGGCGGATCCCTATGTGCTCGTGTCGCAGCCGACAGCCTTCGATCCCTCTCGGGCGCCGAAGGGAACTCATGTGCTGTGGACCTACACCCACGTTCCGCGCGGGTCCACCGAAGATCGGGCCGAGGCGATCATGTCGAAGATCGAGCGCTACGCGCCGGGGTTCCGCGACACGATCATCGCGTCGTCGAGCCGGACCGCGCTCGAGGTCGAACGATACAACCCCAACTACATCGGAGGAGACATCGCCGGCGGAGATGTGACCATCGCGCAGTTGCTCGCCCGTCCGGTGCTGTCCCCGACCCCCTGGCGCACTGCGGCGCGCGGCATCTACCTGTGCTCGTCGTCCACTCCGCCCGGTCCCGCCGTGCACGGCCTCGGCGGCTACTACGCCGCGATGACGGCACTCCGGGACGAGTTCGGCGTCACCCGTCGTCCGTATCTCGGCCTGGCATGACCTTTCGGCCCAGTATGACCTCTCGGCCCTGTATGACCTCGGCCCTGGGGGGCCGCGGCTGCACTCGTGCCCTTTTGCGCTAGATCAGGTCGCGCAACACCTGCTCCGGGCGCACCCCGCGAGTTCGTGCCCGCGCCGACAGTCGATCGAATTCGGCGGCGCTGAGGGTCACGACCACGTCGACCGTCTCCGTCGCGGCGGGCTCATCGAAGTCGAACAGCACCGCGGGAGGGCTAACTTCCGGCGCCTCCGCCGGCGCCAGTCGAGTGTCTGACGGGCGCGTGGCCGCACGCTCTCCCGGGCGCACGAAGCCGGGCCCGGCGGGGATCGCGGTGCCGCGCTGGTAGGCCTCCGAGACCGCACGAGCCCGCGAATCCGCGGCCTCATTCAGCGGATGGTTGGCGTGACCCTTCACCCATTCGAATCGGTAGTGTCGACCGGGCAGCTCGGCATCGATCTCCTGCAGCAACTCGACGTTCATCACCGGTTTGCCGTCGGCCTTGCGCCAGCCCTTTCGCTTCCAGCCGGGCATCCACTTGGTCACACAGTTGATCACATACTGGCTGTCGCAGAGGATCAGCAACTCCTCATCCAGGTGCGCTGTCGCGCGGAAGAACTGGAGCACCGCCGTCAGTTCGGCCTGGTTGTTGGTGGCATGTTTCCAGCCGCCGGCGGCCCAGCACGAGTCGTCCACATACCAGGCCCAGCCGGCCGGGCCGGGGTTTCCGAGGGCGGAGCCGTCGGCAGCGGCACGGATCGTCATTCTGGCTCCCAGCGGTGTGGATGTCTGGCGGTGAGAAGTCCCGAAAGACGCCCTCGGATGTCGCACACCAGTCTGCCCCACGCTCGGCAGCCGACTTGCGCTCTATGCCGCCGCGAGCTCGCAGCCCGTACCGGGCACTCGAGGGGCCGGATGCCGCGGCATCCGCTCTCGAGGCGACGTCGGTGCTCAACGAAGACCGCATCGACGACGGCAACAGCCGCTCCTACCTGCTGGCCTGGATCATGGTGCACCTGTAGCGGTCGGTCGTGCCTGCTCCCGCCTCCGTGCGCGTTCGGCATCCGCCGCAGCGGCTTCGGCGGGCGTCGGTGCGGTGCCTCCCCGGGATCGCGGCTGCCACCACTGTTCCGTGCCGTCGACGGGATAGTCGGACTGCAGCGAATCCACCATCGACTGCATGGTGCTCCGCAGGCCCTCCGTCACGGACTGGGGATCGTCGCCGGACCCGACGGTGATCGGCGCACCGAAGGCGAAGGAGATTTCGACCCCGAAACGTTCCCGGAAGGCCACCTTGTGGTTCTTGGTCATCAGGCGCTGGCCACCCCAGACGGCGACCGGGATCACCGGCACGCCGGCCTCGGCGGCGAGCCGTACGGCGCCGGTCTTGAGCTCGCGCACCTCGAATGATGCACTGACCCCCGCCTCGGGAAACACCCCGATGAGTTCGCCCGCCCGCAGTGCGGCAACTGCCGCGGCATAGGCCTCCGCGCCGCGTTCCATGTCGACCGGGATGTGGTGCATTCCCCGCAGCAGCCAACCGATGCCCGGCTTGTCGAACGCGCGTTTGGTGGCGAGAAAACGGATGCGCCTCCGGTTGTGCATCCACGTCGCCCACTCGATGAGCGCGAACTCGAAATAACCGAAGTGGGTCATGGCCAGCACGGCACCGCCGGTGTCCGGAAGATTGTCGAGCCCGTGCTCACGGCGGCGAAGACGCCAAAACCCGAAGAGTCCGCGCCCGAGTGTGATCGCGGAGCGATAGATCGGCTCCGGACGGGCGCGACGGACAGAAGGCATGCGGCCAGCGTAGAGCCGAAGGCTGCGTATTCGCGGTGTCACGCGTCGAACATGCGTCGCGGGGAATACTGCACGAGGGCCACCCCCGTTCAGGCGTGCCCTTTACTGGGGACTGTCGACCGTTCGCGCCCCCCGGTTAGCGTGAGGTCATCCAAACCTGGGGGAAGCAGTGACCGATCTTGTAGCGCGCAGAGGGGCCGAATCGAGGCGGCACGGTCGCGCGCAAGATCTCACAACCGAGTCGGCGCCGCGCGCCGGGTTCAGCTTCCGTGGTTTGTTCGGTCGCGGGGGCGCACCGGACACCACACGGGGTTGGCGCTCAGAGGCACCCACAGAGTTCGAACTGGGGCGCCAACTGATGTCGCTCGACGAGCGGTTCACCGTACTCCGGGCATTCGATGTCTTCGGCGAGCTCGATGCCGACTTCGTCGTCGTCGGGCCGGCAGGAATCTTCCTCATCACCACCCGCGTGCGAAATGGCGCGAAGGTCTGGGTCGACGAAGACATGCTCTGGCTTAATGGCCGCCCGACCGACCAGGTGCGCGATGCTCGCCGCGCTGCCGACCGGGCATCCGCTCGGCTGAGCGCAATCGTGGGCCAGTCCGTTCGAGCGACTCCGGTCATCGCGGTCATGGACCCTCTCTCACTGTCGTTCGGCGGCGACCCTGCGCGTCGCGTCGTCACCCTGCCCGCTGACCTGGTGGCGCAGTGGCTCTCCGAGTGTTCCCGAACGCTCTCGGATAGTGCTGTCGCCACCCTTTCACTGGTCGCGGAAGAACGCGCCACGTGGGGTTCGCTGCCGAACGGCTCCGGCCTGCTGTCCCGGGTGCGCTGAGCGCACCAACCCCGGCGCTGGCACCCTTTCTGGGGCTGCCCGTTCTGGGGCTGCACAGCCTTTCGCGTCGCGTCTAGCCTGAAGAGCATCAGAGCTTGGGGGAGCCGATGGACAACAGGGATGCGGGCGGAACGCAACGCACCGCTACTGCGCTACAGATCGACACAGCGGGCACGTTCTCGCCCCCGGTCGACGAGTCCCCGTTCTCCGGCCCCATCACCACCGGTCCGATCCACCCCGGATTCTCGCTCAGCGGTGCTTTCGGCAGCGAACCCTTCGACGCCTCCGCGCACCTCGCGGCGCCGGCCGCGGAAACGAGGGTGGATTTCGACCCGCTTCTGGTCAAACCGGACACCATGGCGATTCCGACGACCGCGGCAGGCGCTTCTGCCGCTCCGTCATCTGCCGCCTCATCCATCCCAATGGAATCGGGCCCGTGGTCCATCGAGCCGAACCTGCGCGCGCGCGGCCCGGCCTACGCCGTGCTCCAGGAATGCCTCCGGCGGCAGGAGTCGGCGACGACGCGGGGGAGGCTCGCCCGGGCACTCGGCAACAACCCACTGCATCCGGATGCCCGCAGTTGGTACAGCGGAGCACTCGGCGAAATCGTTGTCGCCCATGCACTCGCCCAGCTCGGGGAGGCGTGGACGGTGCTGCATTCTGTTCCCGTCGGCTCCGGCGCTCCCGACATCGACCACGTGGTCCTCGGGCCCGCCGGCATCTTCACGATCACCACCCACAACCACTCCGGCAAGAAGATCTGGATCGGCGGCAGCACCTTCCTCGTCAACGGCTACAAGCAGGAGCACATGCGCACCGCTGCCCATGAGGCCGAGAGCGCGGCCCGGCTGCTCAGCAGCGTGACCGGGCGCCCGGTCACCGTGACCCCGCTCATCGTGGTGGTGAATCCGGCAGCAATCGCGACCGGCCGCAAGCGCCCACGCGTCGCCGTCGTGTCGAGCAACACGCTCCTGCGCTGGCTGATGAAGCGTCCCCGGGTGATGTCGGAGCGCGCCGTCGCCCACTTCTCCATGTTCGCGGAGGAACGCAGCACCTGGCAGCAGGAGCCGCTGGCAGTGGATGACACCTCCGATCAGCTCGCCCGCTTCGAACGGCTCCGGCTCGAAGTGGATGCCGCCCGCCAGCGTTCCCGCCTGTGGTTGCTCACGCTCGGGGTCGCGGCCATCCTCATCACGCCCGTCGCCATCGCCGAGATCGTGCGCCTGGTGCTCTCGTTCATGGTCGTTCCCGCAGTCTGAGGCGACGAACGCACCCTGAGCGGCGTACGGTTCATTCCATGACCGAACAGCAGCCCTTCGAGATCGAGCGCAGTTTCGATGACTTCGAACTGAGGCGCTATCCCGAGCACGTTCTCGTGCAGGTGACCGTGGATGGCGACTTCCTGCGCGCCGGCAATCTCGGATTCCGCCCGCTGATCAGCTACATCAGTGGTCGCAATGCCCAGGCCCTTCGCATCCCGATGACGGCCCCCGTGACGCAGGAGCCGCTCGGCGACCATAGCCACACCGTGAGTTTCGTGTTGCCCGACGGCACCGACCCGTCGACGGTCCCCGTGCCGACGGATGCCGCCGTCGCGACGGTCACCGTCCCGGCCGGTCGCGTGGCCGCCCGCCGTTTCGGCGGGGGATGGACGGATGCCCGTTTCGAGCAGAACGGCGAGATGTTGCTCGCCGCCGTGGAGGGCGCCGGACTGGTGCCCGAAGGCAATCTGTACTTCGCGCGGTACGACCCCCCATGGAAGCCCGGCTTCCTCAAACACAACGAGGCACTGGTGCGGGTGCGCGAGTAGGCGTCGCCCACGCGCTAGGTTCGGGAGTCATGGGGCATAACCGTCAGAGGAACATCGCTCTGCTGGTGGCGGGCACGTTCTTCATGGAGAACCTCGACGGCACGATCCTCACCACGGCGGCCCCGAGCATCGGCCGGTCGTTCGGCGTGCCCTCGGTGGCAATCGGCATCACGATCACGGCCTACCTGCTGACACTCGCCGTGCTCATCCCGCTGAGCGGATGGATCACCCGTCGCCTCGGTTCCCGTCGCGTCTTCCTCTCGGCGATCGCGATCTTCACCCTCGCCTCTGTGCTCTGCGCGCTCAGCACCAGCCTGCCAGAGCTCACCGTCATGAGAGTGCTGCAGGGTGTCGGGGGCGCGATGATGGTGCCGGTCGGGCGCCTCGCCGTGCTGCGCGTCACCGACCGGGCCGATCTCATTCGCGCGATCGCGCTGCTCACCTGGCCCGCGCTCGTCGCTCCCGTCGTCGCACCCCTCGCCGGCGGCATCATCACGACCTACTCCACCTGGCACTGGATCTTCCTGATCAACGTGCCGCTCGGCATCGTCGCCTTCGTCGCGGCCTTGCGGCTGATCCCGTCAGAGGAGCGAGAGGCTCCGCCCCCGCTGGACTGGCTGGGCCTTGCCCTCACCTGCACCGGGCTGGGCTCGCTGGTCTACCTCGGATCCCTGCTGGCCGAGCGCGACCCCGGTGTGCTCGCGACGATCGGCTGGGGGGTGGCCGGGGCCGGCCTCATCGGGCTCGCCATCGCGCACCAGCTGCGCGCGCGGCATCCGCTTCTCGACCTGCGCGCGTTGCGCATCGAGACCTTCCGCCTCGCTCACGCGGGCGGATCGCTGTTCCGACTGGCCGTGAACGCGGTGCCCTTCCTTCTGCCGCTGCTCTTTCAGGATGTCTTCGGGTACTCGCCGCTTCTCTCGGGCGCGCTGGTGCTCTTCGTGTTCGTGGGCAACATCGCGATCAAGCCGGCGACAAGCGCGCTGCTCCGCCGCTTCGGATTCCGGGCGGTGATCATGGCGGCCAGCGCCGCGGCGGCCCTGACCATGGTCCTGATGGCGCTCCTGACGAGCGCGACCCCACTGTGGCTCGTGATCGTGCTGCTCACCGCCAGTGGAGTGGCCCGCTCCACCGGGTTCACCGCCTACAACACGATCGCCTTCGCCGATGTCGAGCGGGCCGAGATGACGGATGCGAACACCCTCGCTTCCACGCTGCAACAGCTCGCCGCCGGTTTCGGTGTCGCCGTCGGGGCGGTGGCACTGCGGCTGGGGGACGCCTTCGCGAGCGGATCCGGAAATTTCGCCTTCGCCTTCGCGGTGCTCGCGGCTCTCACCGCCCTCGCGACGGTGGAGGCACTTCTCCTCTCCCGCACCGCGGGGGAGAATATCCGGCCCGCACGGCGGTGATGTGCTGTCAGGGGAGTGCTAAACTCGCAAGGTTGCCGTCCAACGGCCGCGGATAAAGAGAGCTCGCACACTCAGTGACGGGCACCGCGCAACGAGTGAGAGGGGCCATCTATGCCATTAGCACCAGATGCCAAGAAGACGATTATCGACGAGTACGCCACCCATCCCGGTGATACCGGTAGCCCCGAAGTGCAGGTCGCGATGCTGACCGCCCGCATCAAGGATCTCACCGAGCACCTGAAGGAGCACAAGCACGACCACCACTCCCGTCGTGGCCTGCTGCTGCTCGTCGGCCAGCGTCGTCGCCTGCTGGGTTACCTGCAGGACATCGACATCTCGCGCTACCGCACGCTGATCGAGCGTCTCGGACTGCGTCGCTAGTTTCTTTTCTTGGTCGAAAGCCCGTCCTGTTCGCAGGGCGGGCTTTTCGGTGTCTGCGTCCCTTCCAAAGCCGCCCTTCGCTGCCAGTTGGCTGGGAAGCAGCTAGAAGGAATCATCCGATGCCTTTTTGTGTTTACTAGTTAAGTAACAGCACAGAAAGGTCGCCCATGGGAAGAGTGAACGAAGAAGTAGAGGCCGAGAACGGCACCGTTCTCAAATACCAGCACCATGCAAACGGTCGCGGTTTCGTCTCACCGAAAGCGCGAGTACAGCCGAGCACCTTTGTGGCCGCGACGGCCTACATCGAGGCGGATGCCCGCATCGGCGACAGCGGCACGATCGGCTCCGGCAGCTGGATCGACCAGGGGGTAATCCTCGGTGAGCGCGTGTTCATCGGACAAAACGTGCATATCGGCCGCGACAGTGTCGTCGGTAACGATGTGCGACTCGGCAGTCACTCGCGCATCGGCGCGAATGTGCGGATCGCCGGGGGAATGCGTGTCGACGCGGACGCCCAGGTGCCGGATTCCTCGGTGCTCGGCACCCCGCGCGAATCGGCGATGCCGGTGAAGCGCTCGGCCGGGCAGGTCAGCAGCTACGTCTCGGACCGCGCAGCCTAAACCCGCGTAATCGACAGAAGAGGCCGTCCCCACGGGGTCGGCCTCTTCTTTCGGTCAGCTGGTCTTCCGGTCAGCGGGTCTTCACCGACTCGCGTTCGGGGCCCTCGACGATCACGGTGATCGCCGCGGTCGTCGGCACGGTGTCCGTTCCATGGCCGTCAGTCTCGGCCAGCATCGACTCCAGGTAGGGGCGCTCACCGGACAAGACGGCACGCACCTGGGCGGCGTCGATCTGGCGCGTCCAGCGACCGATGAGGAGAGTGGCCACCGCGTTGCCGGTGAAGTTCGTCACCGCACGGGCTTCGGACATGAAGCGGTCGATGCCCACGATCACTCCCACACCGTTGACCAGGTCGGGTCGGTAGGTCTGAAGCCCACCAGCCAGGGTCGCCAGTCCCGCACCGGTGACCCCGGCGGCGCCCTTCGAGGCGATGATCATGAAGGCGAGAAGGCCGATTTGGGCGCCGATCTCCAGGGGCTTGCCCATCGCGTTGGCGATGAAAAGCGACGCCATCGTGAGGTAGATCGCGGTGCCGTCGAGGTTGAAGGAATAACCGGTGGGCACGGTGATGCCCACCACCGATTTGGAGACACCGAGGTGTTCCATCTTGGAGATGAGGCGGGGGAGTGCCGCCTCCGACGATGAGGTGCCGACGATGAGCAGGTATTCGCGGCCGAGGTACTTCATCAGGCTGAAGATGTTCACGCCGGTGACCAGCCGCAGCAGGGTGCCGAGGATCACGATGATGAAGACCGCACAGGTGATGTAGAACCCGACGAGCAGCGTCGCCAGGCTGAGCAGTGCGCCCGCGCCGGTGTTGCCGACCACCGCGGCGATCGCTCCGAATGCGCCGATCGGGGCGAGCCAGAGCACCATGCTCAGGATGCGGAACACCAGGGCCTGCAGTTTCTTCACCGCCTCCAGGATGCTGGTGCCCTTCTCCCCGAGGCCCTGGAGCGCAAAGCCGACGAGGAGTGCGACGAGCAGCACCTGGAGGATGCTCCCGGAGGTGAACGACGAGAAGAGGGTTGCCGGGATGATGCCGAGGATGAAGTCGGTGCCGCTGACCGGTTCGCCAACGGCCTGGTAGGTCGAGGTGGCGATGTTGAGCCCGGTTCCGGGGTGAAGCAGGTTGCCGACCACCAGCCCGATGCCGAGCGCGAAGGTGGACATGATCAGGAAGTAGCCGATCGCGAGTCCGCCGATCTTGCCGACGGTCGCCGCCTTCGCGATCGAGCCGACGCCGATCACGATCGTGCAGAAGATCACCGGGGCGATCATCATCTTGATCAGCGCGACGAATCCCTTGCCGACCGGGTCGAGGGTCTTGGCGAATTCCGGGGCGGCGAGCCCGAGGATCGCACCCGCGGCCACCGCAACGATCACCGCGATGTAGAGGTAGTGGTTGCGGTCGATGCGGCGAAGCATCCCGCGTTTTGTCGTGCCCGGCGTCACTGCCATGGGGAGTCCTTTGTCTCGGAACGTCGTTGTGCCCGGCCTACGGATGAGGCGTGCCAGCAGCCTGTTCGATGGAGCGCGGCGGCACTACTTGTGGTCATACTGATCACGAGGAGGGTGGGAGTCATGGCGCGTGCAGAAGAACGGTGGAGCATCGCGAGCAGGGTCTTCGCGGTGCAGTTGGTCGCCGTGATCGTGCTGAGCGGATGCCTCACGCTTGCGCTCTGGCTGGTCTCACGCCAGTCCGCTGATGACACCGCGGCGCGGCTGAGCCTCGGCATCTCCACGACGCTCGCCCGTGATCCCTTCGTCATCGCCGAGGTGCAGGCTCCGGATCCCTCCGCGAAGCTGGAGCCGTACGCGCTCCGCATCGTCGGCTCGACCGGAGTCGACTTCGTGACGATCATGGACACCTCCGGCACCCGCTACACGCACCCCGACCGTTCGCAGATCGGCGGACAGTTCCTCGGCACGATCGACAGGGCGCTCGAGGGCAAGAGCCTCACCGAGACCTATACCGGCACTCTCGGTCCCTCGGTGCGGGCCGTCGTGCCCGTCATGCAGGGGGGAAAGGTGATCGCCATCGTCTCGGCCGGTGTCACCGTGCAGAGGGTGCTCGCCTCCCTCGCTCCGCGAATTCCCTTCGTGATCGGGGCGGCGGTGCTGCTCGTCGCCCTCGGTACCGTCGGGGCGTTCATCGCTCGCCGATCGCTCAGCCGGGTGACCGGATCGATGCGACCAGGCGAGCTGTCTCGAATGGTGGGTTATTACGAATCAGTGCTGCACTCAGTGCGGGAGGGCCTGATCCTCACCGATGACCGGGGACGGGTGGTGCTCTACAACGACGAGGCGGCTGACCTGCTCGGCCTGCCGCCGAGCGTGAACGATCGGCCTCCATCCTCGGTCTCGGAGCTCGGATTGCCGCCCACGATCGCGGCCCTGATCGAGAGCCGGGATCGCATCGTGGAGGAGTCGCATCTCGCCGGGGATCGGGTGCTCCTCGTCAATCAGGAGCCGGCGAGCCCCACGGGCTCCCGGCCCGGTGCTGCGCTCGGAAGCCTCACCACGCTCCGCGACCTCACCGAAGTGCAGCGGCTCTCCGGTGAGCTGGAATCGGTGCGCACCCTCAGCGAAGCGCTGCGCTCCCAGACCCACGAGTACGCCAATCGCCTGCACACCGTCGTGTCGCTCATCGAGCTGGGCCGCACCCGGGAGGCTATCGAGTTGATCGCCCAGGAGACCGAGACCAGCCAGTCCCTCGCCGACGACCTGGTCGGCGCCTCCTCCGAGCCGGCGCTCGCCGCCTTGCTGCTCGGCAAGGTCGCCCAGGCCGCAGAGCGCGGAGTGCACCTGCGTCTGGCGCTGGAAGACGAGCTCGCGGCATCCGTCCTCACGACGTCCGAGCTGGTATCGGTCATCGGCAACCTCGTAGACAACGCCGTGGATGCCGCGAGCGGCAGCGCCGCCCCGACGGTCTGGGTGCGTCTCGCCACCGATGAGGACCGCGCTGTGGTCGAACTCGTGGTGACCGACAGCGGTGGCGGCATCGATCCAGGGTCCGTCGGGAAGATCTTCACGCGCGGGTTCACCACCAAACCGGCGGGCCTGTCCGGTCGGGGGTTCGGTCTCGCTGTCGTGCGAGACATCCTCTCCCGCCGCGGCGGGCGCGTCACGGTGGAATCCACCGGCGTGGAGGGCACCCGGTTCGTGGCCGACTGGCCGACTGTCGATGTGGTGACCCGGTGATCCGCACCCTTGTCGTCGAAGACGATCCGCTCACGGCCGAGGCGCACGCCGAGTATCTCGGTCGTCTCGAGGGCTTCGAGCTCGCTGGCATCGCGCGCACCGCGGCGGCGGCCCAGGCGGCGATGCGCGCGCCAGAGGACCACGGCGGCATCGACCTCGTGCTTCTCGACATGAACCTGCCCGACGGTCACGGCCTCGAACTCGCCCGCCGCATCCGGTCGTCGGGGATCGCGGTCGATATCATCGCCATCACCGCCGTGCGGGAGACTGATGTGGTGCGCACGGCCATCAACGTCGGCATCGTGCAATACCTCATCAAACCGTTCTCCTTCGCCGTCTTCCGCGATCGCCTCGAGTCCTACCTCGCCTATCGCCGCCAGCTCGAATTCTCCGGCTCGTCGACCACTCAAGCGGACATCGACGGGATGCTCGCCTCCCTTCGGCCCTCGGCTCCCGCCCCCCTGCCCAAAGGCCTCGCGGCATCCACCCTTGCGGTCGTCATCGGCTATCTGAAGGACGCCCCCGTACCCGTGTCGGCGGTGGAGGCGGCGGCTGCGCTCGATCTCTCCCGGGTCACGGCCCGGCGCTATCTCGAGCACCTCGCCGACGATCAGCGAGCCACTCGCACACCGAGATACGGCGCCCCGGGTCGACCGGAATTCGAGTACCGCTGGGTGAGCTGAGCCGGCGGCTCCGTCGGAGTCGCATCCCAGCCGATGCTCGATAGCATTCACGCATGGCTTTCTGGAATCGTGCCCCCGTCGACCGGTCCCTCCCGAAGGACGATCGTGGCTCTGGCTCCCTCGACGACTACAAGTACGACCTGCTTCCCAGCAACGCCCGCACGACCGTGCGCCTTGCGAACAGCGCCCCGTGCCAGGAAGAGATTCAGCGGATCGTCGACAGTGGCGAGTCTGAGCTAGAGACCGCCATTTCGCGCCGGAGCATCGAGGAAGAGCGCACCGATGCTCCGATGGACATCCGTCTCTTCTCGGGCTCCCGGGTGACCGGTGTGGTCGGCACGATCCCTCGCGGGCTGGAACCGGTCATCGACGAGGCTCTCGGTCGCCTCGACCGTGCGGGCAAGAAGGCCCGCATCCCGGCATCCGTGCAGAAGACGAAGAACGGATGGCGCATCGATCTGCTCATCGGACAAACGCGCTGAGGGACAGACGCGCTGAGGCACAGACGCGCTGAGGCACAGACGCGCTGAGGCACAGACGCGCTGACCGCACCGCGGCATAAAGAAGGCCGGATCGGGTCCCACCCCGTCCGGCCTTCTTGTATATCCCCCATGAACGAACAGAAACAATCCCCCGATGACTTCTGCCCTCTTACTACAGGGGATTCGTGGCTCTCGCGGTTTCGGTTTGCTCCTTCTCGAAAATTATCGTGGGACCATGTTTCATGGCGATCTCTTCGAGACGCGGTCGAGCAGGGGCGCTCACCGAGGGGCGCGGCAGGGGCCGCGTCATCCGCGGTGTGGCCGTGGTCGTGGTCGCCGTCGGCGTCCTGTCTGGCTGTGCACCGTCCGATCCCGTGGCCGACCTCACGCCGGCAGAGCGATCCGTCATCCGCGGAAAACTGGCGGCGCAGAATTGGGAGGTCGTGACCTCGCGGTTCCCCTTCGCGACTCGTCCAGAGGTGAGCGTCGTCCACACGACGGATGACGGCAGTTGGCCGGGATCGATGGTCGGCTGCTTGCGCTCGGCGGGATTCACCGTCTACGTCGACGGACGCTATTTCCAATTCGGCAGCACCGCAGGACGATCCACCGAAGACTTTGCCCTCGGCACCTACCTCTGCAGTTCCCGCTATCCCCGGGCCGACGACGTCATGAGGTTCCTCGACCGCGATCGGCTCGAAGCGCTCTTCGGCTACTTCACCGGAACGGTGCGACCCTGCCTGGTGCTCTCGGGCGTGAAGTCGGAGCCGCCTCCCACCCTGTCGGCCTTTCTGAGGGGAGTCGAGGCGCGGAAAAGCTGGAATCCCTATCGACTCGCCTGGAGCAGCCCCATTCCGGCTCCACGGCTGGCCTTTCTCGAGCGGCTCTGTCCCTCCCTTCCCGCGTGGATGGATGTGGCGGAGTGAGGCCGCGCGATTCTCTCCCTCGACCAATCACCAGATTGCGCTGGCACACTCTGGCCATGGTTCGACTTCGCCCTTCAGCGTTGACTGCCGCAGTGCTGGCGGCGGCCACGGCACTCAGCGGATGCGCGCCGACGGTCGGCGATTCCAGTGCGGCCCCCCTGACAGATCGGCAGCGCGCGAGCATCCGCACCACGATCCTCGACGCGAAGTGGTCGCAGGTCGCCGCCGAGTATCCCGAAGCCATCCGTCCGAAGGTCACGATGGCGCCGACGGTGCCCGACCACGACTGGCCGTCAGTCATGGTCGCCTGCCTGAAATCCAGCGGGATTGTGGCCTACGTCACCAACGGCATCCCCACCTACGGAAGCGCGGGCCAGACCCCGCTCGAGGTGGCGGTGCGGTATTACGGGTGCGAAGGGGCACATCCCTCCGAATCGCAGGTCGCGTCGTATTTCACCCCCGCACAGTCGGTGGCTCTCTACGACTACTACCTGCAGGTCGTGCGCCCCTGCCTTCTCACGGCCGGGGCGCCTTCGCCGGCCTCACCCGACAGGTCTGCGGCGGAGGGTCTCGCCGGTCTGGCCGGTTGGAACCCGTACCAGGTCATCTGGACGAGCAGTATGCCCACAACGACCCTCGCCTACCTCCAGCGCCGGTGCCCTCCGACCCCGTCCTGGCTCAACCTGGAGCCGTGACGCCGATGGGTCGCCGCGCACTCGCCGTCATCGCGGCCGGGCTCACCGCTCTGATGCTCGCGGGATGCGCGGCCGCGCCGCCGACCGATCCGCTCGGCCCTCAACGGAGGGAGCAGATACGCCAGGCCATCCTCGATGCGCACTGGGCGAATGTGGTCAGGGACTACCCGGACGCACTTCGACCGGAGGTGCCCACCGTGCGCCCGGTTCCCGACAACGATCATTCTGCGGTGTTCTTCGCCTGTATGCGGGAGAGCGGAGTGCCGGCATCTCCCAGCGACAACGGCTTTCGCTACAACTCGAGTCTCGGCCAGTCGCTGCTCGAGTTCAATTCGGTGCGGTACGTCTGCGAGTCGCGTGCTCCGAGCGAGTCGGAGGTGGTGTCCTACCTGAGCGGAAGCTCCCGTGCCGCGCTGTTCGACTACCAGCGCAAGATCGTGAGGCCGTGTCTCCTTGCCGCCGGCGCGCGGTCGTCCGCACCGCCCGACGGAGGGCCGGCCTACTACCTCTCCGCCGCGCTGGCCGCGTGGAGTCCCTTCGCCGAGGTGCTCGCGTCCAAACCTCGCGCCGACACCCTCGCCTACCTCGAGAAACGGTGCCCTCCGCTTCCCGCCTGGCTGGACCTCACGCAAACCTTTCCCACCGCCCACCCGGCAGGCTGATCGTCGCGGGACGGCGGGCGACACCCGGGCGCGGGTTGAGTAACGGAGGCCGCGTCCGCGCCGTGGTCCGACTCGGATCGATCCGCGCTCTCACTCCCAGCCCGCGGTGCGAGAATTCCGGGCATGCACAGGCTCCCGGCATCCGCTCGGATGCTCGCCGTCGCCATCGCCGTGTGTGTCGCGCTGACGGTGTCTTCGTGCGCCTCACCGCCTGCGGTCGTGCCCCTGACGACCGCCCAGCGCACCGAGCGCCTCCAGCAGGGTTTCGACCGGTACTGGCAGACCATCGCCGACCGGTATCCCGGTGCCGTGCGGCCCGAGGTGTCCATCCTGCAGATCCAGGAGGGAGGAAACCTCGCGGCGGTGCTGCGCGCCTGCCTCAGGCGACAGGGTGCGACCGGGGTGTCGGTCTCCGCGGATGGCACGATCGGGGTCGATCGCTCCGCCACGGTGTTGACGACCGCCCAGCTCGAGAACCAGGACATCGCGCTGTTCACCTGCACCGTCGAATACCCGAGGCGAGACCTCTACGACTCGTTCCTGAGCGATTCGCAGCTCGGCGCCCTGTGGGACTACTACGTGGGATTCCTGCAACCCTGCCTCGCACTCTCCGGCCATCCCGTCTCGGATGCGCCCGAGCGCGCGCGATTCATTGCGACGTTCTACACGGCGAAACGCTGGAACCCCTATCTCGGAGTCTCGTTCGTCACCGCGCGGCCCGGAGATCGCGACATCCTGCAGCGCTGCCCCTCCAGCCCGCGCTGGATCAGGAACTGACAGTCCCGCCCTCACCTCATTCGCGCCTCCAGTCGAACGCCCAGAACGACCGAACGTTCAGGATCTCCGGGCATGATGAAGCGATGTTCCGACGTCACCCCATCCTCAGTCTCGCGACCGTCGCGTACCTCGCGATCGTCGGATGGATCACGCTCGGCCCGCAGCCCATCAACACGGGCAACGGCTACTGGCTCTGGAGGGCCCTGCGCTTCTTCTCCAACCACGACTCGACCCGCTGGCTCACCTACGACCGCGTCGAGTTCCTTGCGAACGTCGCGATGTTCGTGCCGATCGGCATCTTCTTCGTGCTGTTGTTCGGTCGCCGGCTCTGGTTCATGAGCGTGATCAGCGGAGTCCTGCTCACCGTCGCCATCGAGTTCGCGCAGCGCTTCATCCCGGGCCGGGTCAGCGACGTGCGCGATCTCGTGGCCAACAGCCTCGGCACGGTCGTCGGCGTGCTCGTCGCCCTGGTGCTCACCCGGGCGAAAGCCCGGCGACTGCGCACCCAGCGCGCCTGACCGCGGTCAGTCGCACCTGCCGTCGCCGTCGCGGGAGACATCCACGACGAACTGTTTATTGCCGATGAGCGCGGGGAGGGGAACCGACTGGCCCCATCCGCCGCGCCGGAAGTCCGCCATGCCTTAGGTGCGGACAGGGGCGGCTGGTAAGGTATACGAGGTTGTCTGGATCGGTCTGTCGCGTGCGGCAGTCGTCCGGCGGCCACTGGAGCAGGCTGGCACGAAGCTGGTCAGTAGTGGTGAACTCCTGAGTCTCGACGGATTCAGTGCTTTTCTACTGTTGGCCAGAGCTGTGTGTCGCTGTGGACTACCCGCAGACGACACCATCGCCAAAGCGCCGCAACTATGTCGTGCGCCCCTTTCTGCTGAGACTCCTGCTCCCCGATGAGTCGCGACCCACACGGGGTTACGACATAAAACAAAGGAGACACCCCCCTATGGAGGGTCCAGAAATCAAATTCGCCGAAACCGTCATCGACAATGGCAAGTTCGGCACTCGCACGGTCCGTTTCGAGACCGGGCGCCTCGCGCAGCAGGCACAGGGTGCCGTCGCCGCGTACCTCGATGAAGAAACCATGATCCTGTCGGCCACCTCGGCCGGCAAGCACCCTCGTGACGGCTTCGATTTCTTCCCCCTCACGGTGGATGTCGAAGAGCGTTCCTACGCCGCCGGCAAGATCCCCGGTTCGTTCTTCCGCCGTGAAGGACGTCCCTCGACCGAGGCCATCCTCGTCTGCCGCCTGATCGACCGCCCGCTGCGCCCGACCTTCGTCGAAGGCCTGCGCAACGAGGTGCAGATCGTGATCACCGTCCTCGCCATCGCGCCGGACGAGTTCTACGACGCCCTGGCGATCAACGCGGCCTCCGCGTCGACCCAGATCTCCGGCCTGCCGTTCTACGGACCGGTCGCGGGCATCCGCCTCGCCCTCATCCCCGGCTCGAATGGGGCAGACCAGTGGGTCGCCTTCCCCAAGTATTCGCAGCTCGAAGAGGCCGTCTTCGACCTCACCGTCGCCGGCCGTCTCACCACGGACAACGACGGTAACGAAGACGTCGCGATCATGATGGTCGAAGCCGAAGCCACAGAAGGCAGCTGGGACCTCATCAAGGGTGGGGCCACCAAGCCCGACGAGACCGTCGTGGCCCAGGGCCTCGAGGCATCCAAGCCGTTCCTCAAGCAGCTCATCAAGGCGCAGCTCGAGCTGGCCGCTCAGGCTGCGAAGCCGATCGCGGACTACCCGGTCTTCCCGCCCTACGAGCAGGCCACCTACGACGCCGTCGCCGGATTCACCTACGACGAGCTCAAGGGCATCTACCAGATCGCCGACAAGGTCGAGCGCCAGAACGCGGATGACGCCCTCAAGGACCGCGCCAAGGGTCACGTCGACGGTCTCATCGAGTCCGGCAACCTTCCCGAGTCCGCTCGCGGCCAGGTCGGAGCCGCCTACAAGTCGGTCACCAAGAAGATCGTCCGCGGGCGCATCCTCACCGACGGCGTGCGCATCGACGGCCGTGGTCTCTCGGACATCCGTGCCCTTGATGCCGAGGTGCAGGTCATCCCGCGCGTTCACGGTTCCGCGATCTTCCAGCGCGGAGAGACCCAGATCCTGGGTGTCACCACGCTGAACATGCTCAAGATGGAGCAGCAGATCGACTCCCTCGCGCCGGTGAAGAAGAAGCGCTACCTGCACCACTACAACTTCCCGCCCTACTCGACCGGTGAGACCGGCCGAGTCGGTTCGCCGAAGCGTCGCGAGATCGGGCACGGCTTCCTCGCCGAGCGCGCCCTCGTGCCGGTGCTGCCGCCCCGCGAGGAGTTCCCCTACGCGATCCGCCAGGTGTCTGAGGCTCTCAGCTCCAACGGTTCGACGTCGATGGGTTCCGTCTGCGCCTCCACCCTCTCGCTGCTCAACGCCGGAGTGCCGCTGCGCGCCCCGGTCGCCGGCATCGCGATGGGACTCGTCTCCGACGAGGTCGACGGCCAGACCCGGTACGCGGCTCTCACCGACATCCTCGGTGCGGAAGACGCCCTTGGCGACATGGACTTCAAGGTCGCCGGCACCAGCGAGTTCATCACCGCGATCCAGCTCGACACCAAGCTCGCCGGAC
The DNA here is from genome assembly GCF_040549525.1 of Frigoribacterium sp. UYMn621. Classification (NCBI taxonomy): domain Bacteria; kingdom Bacillati; phylum Actinomycetota; class Actinomycetes; order Micrococcales; family Microbacteriaceae; genus Frigoribacterium; species Frigoribacterium sp. UYMn621. The sequence goes on from NZ_JBEPTM010000004.1 coordinate 248,320, forward strand.
TTCCGTCCTCCGTGCTCGATGGCGCGCTGAAGCAGGCCAAGGAGGCTCGCACCGCGATCCTCTCCGTGCTGAACGCGGCGATCGACGCCCCGGATGAGATGGCCCCGACCGCGCCGCGCGTGATCTCGGTGCAGATCCCGATCGACAAGATCGGCGAGCTGATCGGCCCGAAGGGCAAGACGATCAACCAGATCCAGGATGACACCGGAGCCGACATCTCGATCGAGGATGACGGAACCGTGTACATCGGTGCCGTCGATGGCCCCTCCGCCGAGGCGGCTCGCGCGGCGGTCAACGCCATCGCGAACCCGCTGAACCCCGAGGTCGGCGAGCGGTTCCTCGGAACCGTCGTCAAGATCGCGACCTTCGGCGCCTTCGTGTCGCTCACCCCCGGCAAGGACGGACTGCTGCACATCAGCGAGGTCCGCAAGCTCGCCGGTGGAAAGCGCGTCGAGAACGTCGAAGACGTGCTCGCGGTCGGCCAGAAGATCCAGGTGGAGATCACCAAGATCGACGACCGCGGAAAGCTGTCGCTCGCCCCGGTCGAGGCTGACGAAGCCGAGGCAGCAGACACCCAGGGCAGCGATGCCGGCGCCGAAAACGTCGACTCCTCGTCCGAGGGTGGATCGACCGAGGTCTAGCCACTCGCACGACGAAGCCCGCCCCCACATCACTGTCGGGGCGGGCTTTTCTCGTCTGTGCTGACCGCGAGCTATTCCCCGCCACATCGCAGCGACCGCTACCCAGCGAGCCTCAGAATCTCGATCTCTTCGTCCAGAGTGAGCCCCGCGCGTCGTGGGCGATCGAGCCCTCGAACCATTTCGTCATCCAGTACCCGGGAGATCGTCTCTCCGAGCGGACGGATGGCGCCACCCGCCGCCAAGAAGGCAGTGTTGCCGCGCGTGGCGAAGCCGGAGTCGGAGAGGGGAAGCCACAGGGGCAGGGACCGAGGTCCAGCCCAGTAGCGCACGTCCTCGGCGAGCAGTCGGGCATCATCGACGGTCTCGAGTCGGCCGGTGAATCCCGCGATATCTGTCGCCTCGCAGAGGAATCCGGTCAGTGAACGGCTCCGGCCGACAGCATTCACCGTGCCGATAACCCCGTTGTGACCGGCGGTCACGATCCAGGCGGCCAGGTCGTCGACGTCGATTGCCTGCACGAAACGGCCCGTAGTGGCCGGAACAATGGCTCGACCTCCGCGGCTCAGCCGGGCCATCCAGTACCCGAAGCGGTCACTCGGGTCTCCGGGGCCCGCGATCAGTCCGGGCCGAACGATAAGCAGCTTCTCACCCACCCGGGCGGTCGTGGCACGTTCCGCGGCGACCTTCGCGTCGGCGTATTCGGTGAGGTCGGTGGGGTCGACCAGCTCGGCCGTCTCATCCGCTCCGGGCTCGTCGTTGCGCCGGTACACCGACACCGTCGATACGAGGGTCCAGTGTCGCGCACGGTGGGAGAGCGCGTGGAGTGCGGACTCGACGAGGTGCGGTTCGTACGACAGTTCGATGACCTCGTCCCACTCCCCGTCGAGTCGGTCGTAGGCACCCGGGGCGCTCCGGTCGGCCCGGACGAACCGCACCCCTTCCGGCACAGCGCCGGATCTCCCGCGGGCGAAGCAGCACACCTCAGCGCCACTCGATATGGCTTTCCGAGCGATTTCTCTGCCGAGCCATGCCGTACCGCCCAACACCAGCACTCGTTGCATGATGACCAGTAAACAGCAGCGGACCGGGGCTGGCACCACTGTTCGCCGAGGGCTGGGCCGCCCATTCTCCCGCCTTCGCCATCGACTCTGGAGCCGATGCGGGCGAGAGCCGCTCCAAGCCGCGAAGACTCCCGAGTCGATGAGGGTGTCGGTCGGAAACGGGTGACCGACCGCGGGGAATGCGCGCCCAGCCGACCTGCGCAACTCCTGCAGCATCGGGCCGCGACCCTCGGGAATGGTCCCCAACACGCGATCCGGCCCACACTGCAGGAGTTACGCAGGGGATGACGGCTTCCACGCCACTCGAGCTGCTGGGTCGCCGGCGGTCAGTCCGCCGGGGTCTCCGCCGTGCCCATCAGCTGCGCCCGGCCGACGATGTGGCCGCGCAGCATGAACCCCAGTACCGCGGGCGTCGCGCCGGCGGGGATATCGAGGTGCTCGACATCCAGAGCGCTCACCGTGAAGAAATATCGGTGCTCACCGTCCCCGGGCGGGGGAGCGGCACCCGTGAACTCCTCTGCGCCGAGTTCATTGGCCATCACGACGGCCTGCGGCGGCAGGGAGCCACCCGCGGCGAGTTCGGTGGTCGAGGCCGGGATGTCGCGCACGGCCCAGTGCCAGAATCCGCTGCCGGTGGGAGCGTCGGGATCGTAGACGGTGAGCGCGTAGCTCTTCGTGCTGTCGGGAGCGCCACTCCAGCGGAGGGATGGCGCGCGGTTGCCGCTGTCGCCTCGCACCCACTCGGGCAATCTGTCGCCCTCTGCGAAATCGGAGCTCTCGAGCACGAAGCCCGGCACCTCGGGCAGTCGCCAGTTGGGGTCGTTCGTCATTGTGGTCGTCCTTTCCATTGGCGAAGGGCCGCCCGCCGATAGTCACGGCGAAAACGGCCCTTCTGTCGCCGGTTTGAGTCCTGGCGAGACTGTGTCGTCACCACCGTACGCTGTGGACGGAGGCTCCTCAGGAGTGGTTGGCTCCTGCACGATTCGAATGTAGACATCGCACCTCGGTGCCACCAGTGGGCGACCCGAAAAACAGATGTCCATCGAGTGAATTCACAGGCGGGCACGTCCGGTCTCGAGCAGGTAACAATTCAGCCGACGCGGCCCAGATTTAGCACCGCCGACCTTGATTTGTCACCATCGACATCTATTGTCGAAATGGCGGGGGCGTCGTTCGAATCCGTGTGCGGTGCTCCGGCGTCCGATGTGGCGAACGTGAGGCGAGAGAGAGTTCAAGGAATGGTCATGGTGCAGCTCATGCCGCCAGACTCGGTCCCGCCAGCACCGGCCACATCGGCAGATCTCCCGACCCTCGAGGTGTCGCTCCCGATCCGCCGGCCCCTCGGCCAGTCCGCGCTGAGAGTCTTCCCGCTCGCGATCGGTGGCAACGTCTTCGGGTGGACCGCTGACGGCGGCGCCACCAACGACATCCTCGATACCTATTTCGAACACGGCGGCAACTTCATCGACACCGCCGATTCCTATGCTGCCGGGCGAAGCGAGACCATGATCGGCAACTGGATGCGTGATCGCCGACTTCGTTCGGGCATCGTCGTCGCGACGAAGGTCGGCAAGAGCGCGGACAATCCGGGTGTCACCGCGAAGGCGATCAGCCGATCGGTCAATGCGTCACTCGAGCGACTTCAGACCGACTACATCGACCTGCTGTATCTGCATGTCGACGACTCGGAGGTGCCGTTCGAAGAGACGCTCCTCGCGGTGGACGACCTCATCCGGGCAGGCAAGGTGCGCCACTTCGGCGCGTCCGACCACTCGAGCAACCGCCTGGTCGAAGCGCGGGTGATCGCCGCGCAGCTCGGGGTCGCTCCGATGCTCGCAGTGCAGAACCACTACAACCTGATGCACCGCACTGGTTTCGAGGGCGACCTCGCGCGCATCGCGTCCCAGCAACGTCTCGCGGTCATGCCCCGATTCGCTCTCGCGAGCGGATTCCTCACCGGCAAATACCGCACCAAGTCGGATCTCGGCAAGAACAACCGAGGCACCGAGCTGGCCAATCATCTCTCCAAGCGCGGTCAGCGGGTGCTCGCGGTGCTCGACCAGGTCGCGCGGGAGCAGTCGTCCAGCGTGGCGACCATCGCTCTCGCGTGGTTGCTTTCGAAGCCCGGGATCGTCGCCCCGGTGGCGAGCGCGAGTCATCCGCAACAGGTGCTCGAGCTCGTTGCTGCCGCACAGGTGCAGCTCGGCCGACACCAGGTCGCTGCACTCGACAGGGTCTCCGACTGACCCGTTTGCGCTTGAAAGGTCTGCGCCGATCACATCTGAACCGAGTGAATCTGCGCGCACTGAATCCGCGCCCGATCGCACTCAGGCCGGTCGAGCGCCGCAGTGAGCGGTCGTGACTAAGCCGTGGTGCGTTCGAGAACGCGGTTGACGACCCGCACGTACGCGGTCGTCGCGGCGATGGGGTCTCCGGCGTAGCCACCGGTCATCACGCCGTCGCGGGCGAGAACGAGTTCGTCCCCACCGTCACCGGGCAGCGGATATCCCAGCTGCTTGAGCAGGTCGCTGAGGGTCTCGGCGTACCACTCGCGGTGATCGGAGACGATCACGCGAACGGCATGACGCGAGTCGGTGAACTCTGTCGCCGCGTTGATGAAGGCGCACCCGCGGAATCCGGGGGAGATGACGTCGGCGACGGTCAGGTCGATGAGGGCACGAAGAGCCGACTGCGGATCGCCCTTCTCGCGGATGAGCTCCTCGACCTGCTCCCGCGCCAGGCTGTGGCGCTGGGTGATGTATTCCACGATGAGGCGGTCTTTCGACCCGTAGTGCTTGTAGAAGGTGGCCTTCGTCACACCGGATTCGCTGATCAGGCGGTCGATTCCGACGCTGCGGATGCCGTCGTCGTAAAAGAGGCGGTTGGCGGTCTCGAGGATCCGGCGTTTCGCCGGGGCCACCGAGGCGTGCTGTGTGCCGGTGCCCCAGGGGGCACGCTGGCCGATCGGATGTGTATCAACAATCGGCACAGCGTGGCTCCCTTGGGCTAGTCGGCTAGGTGTCCTCTTAGCCGTTCGGCAGCTAACCGGACGTTGGGGGGATGTCCGGTGTTGTTGCCCCGCAAATTTCGGGTTTGCGGTTGTCTGGTACATACGGTCACCCTGCTCGGGTGCAGGGTATCGGGAAACCTTCGGGTGGTTTGCTCGACGTGGAAACAGTAACACGGAGTTGAGGACAGACAGCTCTGTTTGTCCTCTTTATTCTGCTCGTTCTATCCCCCAATACGGGGGCCAGTCCTTCAGCATCAGCGCGGTGTGGTGACGTAGGCTCGGTTCAATGACCGGTGCTGTTCCGCTTCCCCTCGACCTCGCTGAACTCAGCATCGATTCCTCGGGAGACTCGCTCGTGCGACGCAGCGTGCTCCCGAGCGGCGTGCGCATCCTCAGCGAACACGTCCCCGGTGCCCGCAGCGCCACCGTCGGTTACTGGGTCGCGGTGGGCTCTCGAGACGAGCTGCCACAGACCTTCGGCAGCACCCACTTTCTTGAGCACCTGCTCTTCAAGGGCACCCCGGCACGCTCCGCTCTCGACATCGCCGTGAGCTTCGACGCGGTCGGTGGCGAACACAACGCCATGACCGCGAAGGAGTACACCTGCTACTACGCGAAAGTGCAGGACCGTGACCTGCCGATGGCGGTCGAGGTGCTGTCGGACATGGTCACGTCTTCTCTCATCGATGCAGAGGAGTTCGAAACCGAACGCGACGTCATCCTCGAAGAACTCGCGATGGCCGACGATGATCCCTCGGATGTCACGAGCGAGCGTTTCTTCGAGGCGGTGCTCGGCGACCACCCGCTCGGCCGTCCCATCGGGGGGAGCCCGGAGACGATCCGTGCGGCCACTCGAGACTCGGTCTGGAACCACTATCAGGCGAACTACCGTGCTCGCGACCTCGTGATCACCGTCGCCGGGGCCGTCGACCACGAAGAACTCGTCTCCGGTGTGCAGCGCGCCCTGACCGCGGCGGGCTGGCACCTGGAGACCGAAGCGTCGCCGGTACCACGCAGGGACGCCGCTCTCGGCGTCATCCAGCGGGGAAGCCCCCTGGTGGTCGTGCAGCGGCCGATCGAGCAGGCGAACATCCTCATGGGTGTCTCCGGCATCCCGGCGACCGATGACCGCAGGTCCACCATGGCCGTTCTCAACTCGATTCTCGGCGGCGGCATGTCATCACGACTGTTCCAGGAGATCCGCGAGAAGCGCGGCCTGGCCTATTCCGTGTACTCCTTCTCGCCCAGCTATTCGGATGCCGGAGTCTTCGGCCTCTACGCCGGCTGTTCTCCGGCAAAGGCCGGACAGGTCGCGGAGCTTCTTCTCGGCGAGTTCCGTCGCCTCGGAACCGGTGGCGTCACCGACGACGAGATGCGTCGCGCCGTCGGCCAGCTGAGCGGAGCATCCGCTCTGGCGCTCGAAGACTCCGACACCCGGATGTCACGTCTCGGCCGATCGGAGATCACCCTGGGCGAATACGCGGATCTCGACGAAGCACTTCGTCGACTCGCGCTCGTGACACCCGACGACGTGCGTGAGCTGGCGGTCGAGCTCGCTTCGAGGCCGCTGTCCGTCGCCGCCGTCGGCACCGTCGAGGCCTCTGTCTTCGATGGCATCGTCGACCAGCCCCGCTCCGACTGACCTCGGCTTCACCCCTTCGACCGGTAAGAGGAACAACGATGTCCCACTTCATCTATCTCGTGCGCCATGGCGAGCAGCAGGACGCCGAACACGGCATGCCCGATGGCCCGCTCTCCGGCCGCGGCATCCGCCAGGCCAAACTCCTCGCCGACCGTCTGAGCGGGGTGCCATTCACCGGCGCCTGGCATTCGCCCCTGCAGCGTGCGGAAGAGACCGCCACCATCATGACGGCCAGTATGCCGAGCCTCGACTCCAAGCCGTCGGCCCTGCTCTTCGACTGCATTCCCTCCGGGCCGACTCCCGACATGCCCCACGCCTTCGACTCCTTCTTCGGCTCGGTGACCCGTGAGCAGATCGACGCCGGCGAGGCGCAGATGGCGGATGCCGTCAGCGAATGGCTCACTCCGGCGAGGGAGGATCGCCACGACCTCCTCATCACCCACAACTTCGTCATCGCCTGGTTCGTGCGCGAGGTCTTCGACGCGCCGGCCTGGCGCTGGATGGGACTCAACCAGGCCAACTGCGGACTCACCATCATCCGGGTGCGTTCCGCCAAGCCGCCCGTGCTGATCACACACAACGACCTCGGTCACCTGCCGGCGGAGTTGCGCACCGGCTTGCCAGAGGGGCAGCCCTTCTAGAGCGCCTTCCGGTACCAGTTCGTGGCGTTGGGATTCTCGTTGTAAGGCGGGATGTCGCTGTAGCCGCTCGACCGGTAGAGACCCCCGGCCGCCGCGAGGCTCGCGTTGGTGTCCAGGACGAGCTCCGTGGCACCGAAGCCGCGTGCTCTCTCCTCGAGTTCGGCCAGTAGTGCCCGACCGAGACCCCGACCGCGGGCATCGGGGCGCAGGTAGAGGTGTTTCACCTCGTAGCGGAGTCCGTCGACGCCGACGGACTCCAGCAGCCTGATTCCGCCGCATCCGAGCGGAGAATCGCTCTCATCGACTGCGATGAGGAACACACCCCGCGGTTCGATGAAGTCTTCGGCCACCGGGAAGGTGGTGCGGTAGAGACCCTGGGCGGCGGGGAATCCGGCGGCTCGGTCGGCGAAGTATTCGCTCAGCAGTTCGTGGGCGGCCGGCTCATCGACCCGCGATTCTCTCCAGCGCAGCATCCGACCAGCCTATGGGGGCTGGCTTGGTAGATTTGGGCCATGACAAAAACCGTCGCCATCGCCGGCGCGACCGGGCGCATGGGGCAGCTCATCACGCGCCTGATCGACGACTCCGCAGACTTCGAGCTCGTCGCCAGTCTCGATTCCCACTCCGCCCTCGACGACATGCTCGTGGCCGACCTGGTGGTGGATGTCACGGTGCCGGCCGTCAGCCAGGGCATCGTCGATTTCGCGGTCGGACACGGCAAGAGCGTGCTGGTCGGAACGAGCGGCTGGTCGGCGACCCGCATCGTCTCGCTCGAGAATCGCCTCATCGCCGAGGGGACCGGCGCCGCGGTCATCATCATTCCCAACTTCTCCATCGGTTCGGTGCTCGCCACGTCGTTCGCGGCGATGGCAGCCCGCTTCTACGACTCGATCGAGATCATCGAGTCGCACCACGCCACAAAGGTGGACTCTCCTTCCGGCACCGCTGTGCGCACCGCTGAGCTCATCGGAAACGCCCGTTCCGCCCTCGGACCGGTGATCGCTCCGCACGCCGACCAGCGCGCCAGAGGCCAGCAGGTGTCGAGCGTGCCGATCCATTCGCTGCGGATGCAGGGCATCGTGGCGAAACAGGACGTGATCTTCGGCGGCACGGGGGAGACCCTGACCCTGAGTCACGAGACGCTCGACCCGAGCTCGTACGAGTCGGGCATCATGCTCGCCCTTCGCGCCCTCGGATCCGCTAACGGTGTAATCGTGGGACTCGACCGGCTCATCGACCTCGGCCCCGCCGATCCGGAGCCGCCGGCGGGCATCCCGAGCGATCTCGAATGAAGGGTCGAATCGCGGCGATCGTGATGTCCGCACTCCTGGTGCTCTACCTGGTCTTGGTACTTCAGCTCGCTGTCCGCCTCATCGCCGTCGACAACGGCATCTCGAAGACCTTGGGGATCGCACTCCTGGTGCTTCCGCTGATCGGCGCCTGGGCCCTCGTGGCCGAGATCCTCTTCGGCGTCCGCACCCAGCGCCTGGTGCGGGAGCTGGATGCCGCGGGCGAGCTCCCCGTCGACTCCCTACCCAAACGCACCAGCGGCCGACCGGAGCGTGCCGCCGCGGACGCCGAGTTCCCCCGGTACAAGGCAGAGGTCGAAGCCGACCCCGGCAGTTGGAAGGCCTGGTTCCGGCTCGGACTCTCCTACGACGCGAGCGGGGATCGCAGCCGTGCCCGCCGATCGCTCAGGCGCGCGATCGCCCTGGAGCGCTCCACCCGCTGAGCGCGCGAGAGGCTGCGCGCGCGAGACGCTAAGCGCTCGACCCGCTGAGCGGGCGACCCGCGCTGCGCCCCCGGGCCTCGCCGCTAGCCCAAGAACGCGTCGATCGCCTGCTCGACGGTCTCGTCCCGAAACACGAAACCGTCAGCGAGCAGCTTCGACGGCAGGATCTGCTGGCTGCTGAGCAGCAGTGCGGGTCCGGCATCCTGCAGCGCGAGATCGATCACCCAGGACGGCGCGACGAAGGGGTACCAGCGGTGCATCCGCTTCGCCACGTGGTGGGTGATGCGATCGGAGGTCGCCGGGGTGGGGCCGACGAGGTTTACCGGGCCGCTGAGTTTCGATGTGAGCAGGTGCCGGATGGCCGCTGCCTCGTCGTAGAGGCTGATCCAGGGCCAGATGTCGCCGCCGGTGCCGAGACGGGTGCCGAGGCCGAAGCGCGTGAGAGCCATCACGGGCAGCAGCGAACCGCCGTTGCCGATCACCACCCCGGTGCGGAAGGTCACCAGGCGGGTCTTCGCCGGCCGCAGCTGCGCGGCCTGTTCCCACGCTTCGACGACGTCGCCGAGGAATCCCGGCCCGCGCGTGGACTCTTCGGTGAGGCGCTCGCCCGGCCGGTCGCCGTAGATTCCGACCGCCGATCCGCTGAGGAACACCTTCGGCGGGGTGGTCGCTCGCGCCATGGCCTCGACGAGCGTGCGGGTGGCCTGCACTCGAGAATCCAGGATCTGCTTCTTGTAGCCGCGCGTCCAGGGCAGCCGACCGATGGATGCCCCGGAGAGGTTGATCACCGCGTCGACCCCGTCCATCACGCTCGCGTCGAGCATGTGGGCACTGGGAGCCCAGTTGATCTCCTGGGGGGACTTCGGCTGTCGGCGGACCAGCGAGAGCACCTCGTGCCCGTCATCCTGCAACTGCCGGGTGAGTTCGGCGCCGATGAATCCGCTCGCCCCCGAGATGAGGATGCGCAGGGGCTTACGCACCGGGGCCCGTGGCGCTCTGGACTTACGGGGGGAGGGAGCGGCGGCCGAGGGCAGGTCTGTTGGGGGCACTATGCGAGGTTAGCTTCGAGAGTGATGGGGATGCCCGCCAACGCGCGCGAAACCGGACAAGTCTCCTTCGCCTCGGACGCGATCCGCTCGAAATCCCGTTCGCTGATGCCCGCCACATTCGCGCTGACCAGCAGGTGACTTCCGGTAATCCCGGTGCCGGGATCGAAAGTGACCGCCGCTGTCACCTGGAGGCTCTGCGGTGGGGTGCCGAAACCGGCGAGTGCGTTGGCGAGGGCCATCGCGAAGCAGGCCGAGTGCGCAGCGCCCAGCAGTTCCTCCGGATTGGTGTGGGCGGCCTCGCCGGTGGCTCTGGCGGCCCAGGTCACGGGGAAGTCTGCGGCGGCCGATGAGTCGAGCCTCGTCCTGCCCGATCCGCTCGTCAGGGCACCACTCCACAGCGTCGTGGCCTCGCTCGTCACTGCCATGGCTTCAGACTACGCGCGCGAATCGGTCTTTCGCCCGGTCAGCCCGGCCCGAACGACAAGCAGATAGAGCTGGCATCCGAAGCAGTAGTCGAATACCGAGTTGAGAAAGGCCGCGATGAAGGCCGCCGCCGCGAAGATCACCAGCCCGAAGGGCACACCGGCGAGGTGCAGCACGACTCCGACGAGGGTCACGACGAGGCCGACCCCCTGCGAGAACGTCGGCGGCTTCGGGTCTTCGAGGTGGGTAGGTGCACCGAGCCGGGGGCGAACGAGGGCGCGGAACAGCCAGCCGTACGGATGGTGGGACACCCCGGCGAAGGCGCCAACGGCGAAGAGGGCCGTGATGATCGCGAAGAGGATGAACGCGGGTTGGCCGGCACGTTCGCCGACCGTTGCCGCGGGAACGGCGGACGAGGCGAGGGCGAGGGCGATCACCACGAGCAGGAGCACGGCGGTGATACCGGCGCTGAAGCGCGGTCCGCGCGGGTCGATGCCCGTGGTGCCGGGCTTCGCAACCAGTGCCTGTTTCGATGCGGTAAGTGGTCTCGTGGCGCTCATGAGCACCCTTTCGGTCGGGGCGTCGCTCAGGCGGCTTCGAGGATTCGGCCGAGCTCGGCGCGCACGTCCGCACTGCGGGGTGCGCCACCGATCCGCGCCCTCACGGCACCGTTGGCATCGAGGATGAAGGTGGTGGGGGACTGAAGCAGGTTGAAGCGGTCCGCGAGATCTGGGCGCGTGGTGACATCGACATCCACGTGGGTGATGCCGGGCAGTTCGGCCGCCAGCGCACCGAGCAGCGAGTTGGTGGTGCGACACGGCGAACAGAACTCGGTGGAGAACTGCAGCAGCGTTGCTCCCGAGCCCGCAACGGCATCCGCCGAGAGCTCTGAGACGTGGATGCGCTCGTCGCTTCGGGTGACCGTGCGGATGCGTCCGGTGGTCGAGCGCCAGACGAGGCCGATCACGGTGGAGGCGGCGACGAGGGCGACCAGTACGGCGGCGATTCCGAGGGGGTTCATAGTGCTTCCCACGCTATCCGCGCGGCCATCGCGGTGCCGCTGTGTGACGCGGGGTTACACGGTCAGGTCTGCGCATCGCGGTGGTGGGCGCTGCGGCTGCCGGCTACGACGGATGCCGCTGAGGGCCACGACGCCCAGAGCGGATCTCGGCGCTTTTCCTCGGCGTGTCTCATCCCTCAACCGGCGGGTTTCACATGCGGTCCGCTCTCAGCACGGATGTCGCCTCCTCCACAGCGCTCGACGGCCACATCGTCTTCACCGGAAGGACCGGAGTTCCCCGCGTCACCGGGACCGCGATCATCCTCGGCTCATGTCGTTACTCGAATCTTCCCTCCGATCCCTCGGTGGCGTCGCCCACGTCCGCACCCTCGGCGAAATCGGAATACCGCATTCACCGGTCGAGCGCGCGGCTGCCATCGGGAGGGTCGTGCGAGTGCGGCCGGGTGTCTATGCCACTCTCGACGCCAATCCAGAACTGGTTCGAGCGGCCCGGGTCGGTGGTCGGCTCGCGGGAGCCTCGGCGGCGCGGGCAATGAGACTGTGGGTTCCACCAGGCCGGGGACTCATCGTGGAGGTATCCCGAGGTGCAACTCACCTGCGGGATCCCGATGATCCCGATCGAGCGTTAGACCGAAGTCGTGGGGACGTGCGGATCCTCTGGACCGGCGCGCCGCGGCCCTTGCGCCAGTCGATCGGTGTCGCTTCGATCGCAGACATGATGAGGCAACTCGTCTTCACCGAACCGGACGAGTATGTCGTCGCGGTCCTGGATTCGCTTCTCCGCCGCACGGAGACCTCACGTTTCGACCTCGAGGCCGCCGCGGTCGGCTTATCCACTGCGGGGCGTTCGCTTCTTTCGCTGGTCGATGATCGCGCTGATTCGGGGTCGGAAAGCGTGGTCAGGGTGCTTCTTGCTCAGGCGGGATGCGCGGCGACACCCCAGGTGCGCATCCCCTTCACGGATCTCGACCGGATAGACCTCCTTGTCGGCGATCGACTGGTCATCGAGTGCGACAGTGAGGAGCACCACGGCGGTCGCGAACAACGGCTTCGGGACCTTCGGCGGGATGCCGCGCTCGCGTGCCTCGGGTTCATCGTGCTGAGGTTCGACTGGCAGCAGATCTTCTTCGAGCCAGCATCCGTTGTCTCGGCTGTTCTCAGGTATGTCGAGCTCGGTCTGCATCGATTCTGAGTCGAAGTCACTGTGGCCAGGGGCGGATTTTCCGGCGGCGCGCGGTGCCAGGCGGTCGACACGCCGGTCCTCGCGGCGCAGGTCCGCCCTGGACGACAGCAGTCCATCGCGAGCCGCGCCCGCGAGCGCGATACCCTGTAACTCGTGTCTACGTCTCACAATCCCTTCGGCCAGGTGCTCGTCGCGCTGGTGACCCCTTTCACCGCTGATGGCGAGGTCGACTGGGCCGGCGTGGAGAAGCACATCGACGACGTCATCAACGCCGGCGCGGACGGGATCGTCGTCACGGGCACGACGGGGGAGACATCCACCCTCACCGACCCGGAAAAGCTCAAGCTCGTCGAGGTGGGCAAGTCAGTCGCGGCCGGCCGAGCGAAGATCATCACCGGCGGCGGATCAAACGAGACCGCCCACGCGATCGAGCTGTACAAGCACAGCGAGAAGGCCGGCGCCGATGCCGTCATGATCGTGACCCCGTACTACAACAAGCCGACCCAGGCCGGTGTCCTCACCCATTTCCGCATGATCGCTGATGCGACCGACCTGCCGGTGATCCTGTACGACATCCCCGGGCGCACGGGCATCCCGATCCGTTACGAGACGATCCTGCGCGCGGCGAAACATCCCAACATCAAGGCGATCAAGGATGCGAAGGGCGACTTCAGCGAGGTCAGCCGGGTGCTGAACCAGACCGACCTTCTCTACTTCTCCGGTGACGACGCCAACGTGCTCCCGCACCTGGCGATCGGCGCGACCGGTCTCATCGGGGTCACGGCGAATATCGCCGCCGCACCGTACCGGGTGATCGTGGATGCGGTGAACGCGGGCGACCTCGCCACCGCCACCGCAGCCCACCAGCAGCTCGAGCCCCTCGTGCGCGCCGTGATGACCCATGTGCCCGGCACCGTCGCCGCAAAATACATCCTGCATGGCCTCGGCCGCATCGACAGCCCGCGTGTGCGACTGCCGCTCGTTGGCCCAGAGGACTTCGAGGCCGCCCAGATCGAAGACGAGATCGCGCTCGTCGGCGAGATCCCCGGGGTCGACCTCTCGAACTTCCGTCCGGACCGCAATGCGGCCGCGGGCGGAGCGTTGCCCAAAGTCGCCGGGACCACGCGCTAACAGCCTGAAGAAGGGGGCTAAAGACCCCGAAGATCACCGAACAATTTGGATCCCATGAACTCACCGCTATACGAACCACGTCCTCTCGCACCTGCAACGCTGCGCGTCATCCCCATCGGCGGTCTCGGGGAGATCGGCCGCAACATGACCTCGTACGAGATCGACGGCAAGATCCTCATCGTCGACTGTGGCGTGCTCTTCCCGGAGGAGAACCAGCCGGGCGTCGACCTGATCCTGCCCGACTTCAGCCCCATCAGGGACCGGCTCGACGACGTGCTCGGTGTCGTGCTGACGCACGGCCATGAGGACCACATCGGTGCGGTGCCCTACCTGCTCAAGCTGCGCCAGGACATCCCCCTCATCGGTTCGACGCTCACGCTCGCGCTGATCGAGGCGAAGCTCAAGGAACACCGCATCACCCCGTACACGCTCACTGTCGCCGAGGGGCAGAGCGAGAAGATCGGTCCGTTCGACCTCGAGTTCATCGCGGTGAACCACTCGATCCCGGACGCTCTCGCCGTGGCCATCAAGACCGCCGCCGGAGTCGTGCTCCACACCGGCGACTTCAAGATGGACCAGCTTCCCCTCGACAACCGCATCACCGACCTGCGTGCCTTCGCCCGCCTCGGCGAGATCGGCGTCGACCTCTTCCTCCCCGATTCCACCAACGCGGATGTCCCCGGCTTCACCGCCCCGGAGCGCGACATCGGGCCCGTGCTCGAGTCCGTCATCTCGAAGGCGCCGCGCCGGGTGATCGTGGCGAGCTTCTCCAGTCACGTCCATCGCGTGCAGCAGGTGCTCGACGCCGCCCACGCCAACGGACGCCGTGTCGCGTTCATGGGTCGATCGATGGTGCGGAACATGACCATCGCCGCCGACCTCGGCTACCTCAAGGTGCCGGCCGGCGTGCTCATCGACGCCAAGAAGGCCGCCGATCTTCCCGACAACAAGATCGTCTACATGTCGACCGGCTCTCAGGGTGAGCCGATGGCCGTTCTCGCGCGCATGGCCAACCTCGAACACCAGATCGAGGTGGGCAAGGGCGACACGATCATCCTCGCGTCCAGCCTCATCCCCGGCAACGAGAACGCGGTCTACCGCGTGATCAACGGCCTCACCAAACTCGGTGCGAACGTCGTTCACAAGGGCAACGCCAAGGTGCACGTCTCCGGGCACGCCTCGGCCGGAGAGCTGCTCTACGTCTACAACATCCTGAAGCCCAAGAATGTGCTGCCGGTTCACGGCGAGTACCGCCACCTGGTCTCCAACCAGCAGCTGGCGATCGCGTCGGGCGTTCCCGAGGCCAACACCATCGTCGGCGAGGATGGCATCGTCATCGACCTCAAGGCGGGCGAGGCGACCGTCGTCGGCCAACTCGACCTCGGCTTCGTCTATGTTGACGGTTCCTCCGTCGGCGAGATCACGGATGCCGACCTCAAGGACCGCCGCATCCTCGCCGAGGAGGGCTTCGTCTCGATCTTCGTGGCGATCGACGCGCAGACCGGTCGGGTCATCGTGGGGCCGGAGATCCAGGCCCGCGGGTTTGCCGAGGACGAAGCGGTATTCGACGCGGTGAAGCCGCTCATCGTCAAGGCGCTTTCGGATGCCGCGGCGAACGGCACGCGCGACACGCACGCCTTCAGCCAGGTGATCCGCCGCACGGTGGGCCGCTGGGTGAACTCGTCACACCGCCGTCGTCCGATGATCGTGCCCGTGGTGATCGAGGCCTAAGACGTTCCGCCGGTCGAGTGGGGCCCTCGAGGGCGGGGCTCGAGACCACCGGCCGGCCACGCCAGTGTCCAGACCCGCCGCCCGAGCATCCCGGCCTGCGACACACCCCGGCATTAGCGTTGATACATGGCTACGAGCACCAGGTCGACCCCGCGCGCGCGCTCCACGACGCGCGCCACGACCCGCCCAACGGGTAAGGGCACCACGCGCAAACTGCCGGTGATGAAGACGGTCCCGTCAGACCAGCCCGGCCTGCTCACCGTTGCGTGGCTCGCACTCGCTCACGCCGTGGGAGGCGCCGCGAGAGTGCTCGGCCGCGAGACCCTCGCCAAGGACGAGCGCCGCGACGGAGTTCCTTTCTTCATCTTCCTGCTCGCCGTTGTCGGCGCGGTCGTCGAGTGGTTCAACCCCGCCGATCCGATCGCCGTCGCGCTCGACTCCTACACCTTCGGGGGGTTGTTCGGCCGAGTCGCGTTCGCACTCCCGGTGATCATGCTGCTGTTCGCGGTCTGGCTGTTCCGGCATCCGTCGTCCGTACACGACAACGGACGCATCGGTATCGGCCTGGCGCTGCTGCTCACGTCGATCAGCGCGATCTGCCACATCTTCGGTGGCGCACCCCAGCCCTCCGGCGGTGTCGAGCCGCTGGCCCGTGCCGGCGGAGTCGTCGGTTGGGTTCTCGCCGGTCCGCTGCTCGCCGTGGGAACGGCCTGGCTCGCGGTTCCCCTCGTCTCGCTGCTTCTGCTGCTGTCTCTCTTCATCATCACGAAGACTCCGCCGAATCGCACTGGTGTGCGCCTGCGCGAGCTCTATGCCTATCTGTTCGGCGCCCAGGTCGCTGAGCCGACCCCGACCAAGGTGCTGCAGAAGGGCCTGACGGCGGACACCGGGGACTTCGGATCGTTCGGCGATCTCGACCTCGAGGAAGAGGACTCCGGATCGCTGCCCTGGTGGCGCCGAAACAAGAAACGTGAAGACGACCCGGCGTTCGACAGCCCCGTCGTCTCCAAGGGTGCCAGCGCGGGGGAGCAGGCAACAGAGGTCATCGACCGCACCCGTCGCGATGAGCAATTCGGCACCGAGTTGCTCGACGAGCTCGTCGAGGCCGAAGCGGCGGTCAAGCGTTTCACCGGCGAGGTGGCTCCGGTCACCGGCATCCGCGACGACGGTCCGTTGGTGGCCGACCTTCTGCCGGGATTCGCGGCGACGGCCTCGGCGAAGGGAGACCTCGGCGAGTTCGCGGCGCCGAAACCGAGTGCCCCGACCGCGCCGTATCGACTGCCCGCCGCATCCAGCCTCGTGCCGGGCACGCCGCCCAAGTCGCGCTCCGAGGCCAACGACGTGATCGTCGCCTCGATCACCGAGGTGCTCAAGCAGTTCCAGGTGGATGCCCGCGTCACCGGTTTCAGTCGCGGTCCGACGGTCACCCGGTATGAGATCGAACTCGGGCCCGGCGTCAAGGTGGAGCGGGTCACCGCCCTCACCAAGAACCTGTCGTACGCGGTCGCGAGCAACGAGGTACGCATCCTCTCGCCGATCCCCGGCAAGAGCGCCATCGGGGTCGAGATCCCGAATGCCGACCGCGAGATCGTGTCGCTCGGCGACGTGTTGCGCTCCAAGGCCAGCACCTCGAGCGTTCACCCCATGACGATCGGTCTGGGAAAGGATGTCGAGGGTGGATTCGTCGTCGCCAACCTGGCGAAGATGCCCCATCTTCTCGTCGCCGGCTCCACCGGCTCCGGCAAGTCGAGTTTCGTCAACTCGATGATCACCTCGCTCCTGATGCGCGCGACGCCCGCCCAGGTGCGCATGGTGCTCATCGACCCGAAGCGGGTGGAGCTCGCCCCCTACGCCGGCATCCCGCACCTCATCACGCCCATCATCACGAACCCCAAGAAGGCGGCGGAAGCGCTGGCCTGGGTCGTGAAGGAGATGGACATGCGCTACGACGATCTGGCCAGCTTCGGCTTCCGCCACATCGACGACTTCAACGCCGCGGTGATCGCCGATGAGATCGTGTTGCCTGCTGGCAGCGAGCGTTCCCTCAAGCCCTACCCCTACCTGCTGGTCGTCGTCGACGAGCTCGCCGACCTCATGATGGTGGCGCCGCGGGATGTGGAGGACTCGATCGTGCGCATCACCCAGCTCGCGCGGGCATCCGGCATCCACCTCGTGCTGGCGACTCAGCGGCCCTCGGTCGATGTCGTCACGGGACTCATCAAGGCCAACGTGCCGTCTCGGCTGGCCTTCGCAGTGTCGAGCATGACCGACTCGCGCGTGATCCTCGACCAGCCCGGTGCGGACAAGCTGATCGGGCAGGGCGACGCTCTGTTCCTTCCGATGGGAGCCTCGAAGGCCATCAGGGTGCAGGGCGCCTGGGTCACCGAGAGTGAGGTCAACGCCGTCGTGCAGCACGTGACGCGCCAGGCTCGACCCGACTATCGCAACGATGTCGCGGTTTCCGCCGAGAAGAAGCAGATCGACGGGGACATCGGCGACGACCTCGAGGTGCTTCTTGCGGCCGCGGAGCTCGTGGTCAGTACCCAGTTCGGCTCGACGTCGATGCTTCAGCGCAAGCTCCGGGTCGGATTCGCGAAGGCCGGTCGACTCATGGACCTGCTCGAGTCGCGGGAGATCGTGGGGCCGTCGGAGGGATCGAAGGCCCGCGACGTGCTCGTCGCGCCTGAGCAACTCCCGGGAGTTCTCGCGAAGCTACGCGGTGAAGACGGGCCGGCGGCCACCGCGACCGATGACCGCTACTCCGCCGATCCGGTGGGAGACTCGACGAGCGGTTACGATGAAAGCCACGTGAGCGCAGACGAAGACGCCTGGAATCTGACCGGCAGGGAGTGAGAATCATGGCATCGCCAGAATCTCCTGGATCGTCTGATCCGGTCGTGCCCGTCAAGCGTCCGAACCCGATGCGCGGTCGGGTCGCCCGTGCGGGAGACACCCCCGCGAGCACCGGCAACATCGCCAACATCGTCACCGTCGTGCGCATCTTCATGGCACCGGTATTCATCTGGCTCCTGCTGGCTGACGGCGGCGACCTCGGCTACCTGAGGTACATCGCCGCCGGACTCTTCGTGCTCGCGATCGTCACCGATACCGTCGATGGAATTCTCGCCCGTCGCCAGAACCTGGTCACCGACTTCGGCAAGATCCTCGACCCGATCGCCGACAAAGTGCTCATCGGCGGCGCTCTGGTCGCGCTGTCGATCCTGGGCGAACTGTGGTGGTGGGTCACGATCGTGATCCTTGTGCGCGAATTCGGCATCACGATCTTCCGGTTCGCCGTGATCCGCAGCCGGGTCATCCCCGCCGTCGCCAGCGGCAAGCTCAAGACCGTGCTCCAAGCGGTGGGCATCTCGCTGTTGCTCTTCCCCTTCTGGACCGCCGTGGGTGACTGGGAGCACTGGGTGGGCTGGATCGTCATGGGAGTCGCGCTCGTGCTGACCGTGGTCTCCGGTGTCGATTTCGTCGTGAAGTATCGCCAGCAGAACCGCGTCGCGACGGCCTGAGCCATGACCGGGCAGCGCACGGCGGATGTCGCGGCAGAGGTCGTCGCCATCCTGATCGAGCGCGGCCTCACCATCGCCGTCGCCGAGTCACTCACCGGGGGACTTCTCGTCTCGGCGCTCGTCGACGTGCCCGGGGCATCCGCAACGGTGTTCGGTGGGGTCGTCGCTTACAACACCGCGGTCAAGCACAGCGTGCTCGGCGTCGACGCGGATCTTCTCACGGAACACGGACCGGTGGATCCCGAGGTCGCCCGGCAGATGGCAGACCGGGTGAGAACCGTTCTCGCGGTGGACGGTGCAGCGGCTGACGTCGGCTTGTCGACTACCGGGGTCGCCGGCCCAGGGCCCCAGGACGGGCATCCGGCGGGCACCGTCTACCTCGGAATCGCGATCGGCGAGGATGTGAGTTCGCTGAGACTCGAACTGGGGGGAGACCGTGGGGCTATCCGAGACGAGACTGTCTCCGAATCACTTACACGGTTGAGAATCGCCCTCGAAACCCGGTGAACAGCTCCGGGAATCTTTCTCGTTTCGATCTCGTTACATCACAGTGATTCACAAGCGTCATACAGATGTAGCTGGTTAGTGTTTTACCTACCGGTGGTTTAGTGTTACTGATCCGCCGGGCCGGAATTACCCAGCAGCATCCGTGGTTGTCGTTCGTGTAGTCGTTTTTACGACGCAGTCGTATTAGAGGAGGAGGGTCCAATGGTTCTAGTTCGTCAAGAAATCGGTGACGTGCTCCGGGACTTCCGCCTGCAGAAGGGCCGTACCCTTCGACAGGTCGCGAGCAAAGCAAGTGTTGCTCTCGGCTACCTCAGCGAGGTGGAGCGTGGCCAGAAAGAGGCCAGTTCCGAAATCCTCGCTTCGGTCGCGGATGCACTCGAGACGCCGATCTCAGTGATCATGCGCGAGGTGGGCGACCGCCTCGCAGTAATCGAGGGAATCAACATCATCCCCGACACCGTCCCCGACGACCTCGTCGCGGATTTCGACGCGGGACTCGTCACGCGCTAAGGCTTACCGAACCGGCACGGTGTGGTCGGTTTGTGGAACGGATGCCCGGCTCTCCTGAGCCGGGCATTCGTCTGTGTGGGGGGCTCCATTCGCGCGACGCGCGCGATTCTCGCCCTGCGGTCAACCCGGGTCGAGCAGCGTACGCGGCGCCGCTATCGAGACCCCGATACGCTTAACCGATGCGCCTCAGCCAGTTCTGGACCGCCGTTTCCGACGAGTTCGGGGCGGCCCTCGGTCGCGCCCTCGTGCATGATCTGGTGCTCGGCGAACTCGGCGATCTCACCGCGGAACAGGCCCTCGCAAAAGGACTCGACATCCGCGGCACCTGGCTCGCGCTCTGCCGCGCCACCGATGTTCCGGAAGCCCGACGCCACGGTGTCGGCAACCGGGAGCCGACAGCGGGGGCGTGAGCCGAAGGGCTAGTCCGCGCGGCGAATCATCAGGGAGCGGATGCCTCCCGCGAATGCCCAGACGGCGAGTCCGATCGCGATCCCCAGGGCGGTGCCGCCGACGGTATCGGTGAACCAGTGCACGTTCAGGTACAGGCGGCTGTACCCCATTGCCACCACGTAGACCACCCCGAAGACGGTGAACCAGCGGTGGCGCACCAGGAGTGCGAGCACCACGATCAGGGACGCGGCGACCGCGGAATGGCCCGATGGATAGGCCGAGAGGCTGACGACGATGTCCCGATGAGGGGGGCGCGGCCTGTCGAATGTCGCCTTGAGAGCTTCGACGGCCCACTGGGCGATCGGTCGTAGCGGCAGCACCACCAGGGCGGCCCAGACTCCCCGGGTCAGCAGCAGCGCGACCGCGGCTATCGCGGGAACGACGAACAGGGCGATTCTGCCCCCTCCGAGCTGGTTGAGAGCGAGGGAGGGACCCTCGAGCCACGGGGTTCGGAAGCCAGCGATCGCCCGATAGAGCACCTCGTCAACCGTGGTGGGGCGCCCCGAGAGCGCGGCGGAGATGATCGCCCCACCCGCCACGCAGAGCGCGAGCGCCACGACGGCGACGAGGATCCCGAGCCCGCGTTGCGGAGCGGTGCCCCAGGCTCTCTCGATGCGGATCGCGCGGGAGGAGCCTTTTCCTGGGGCGGGTGACATGGTCCCATTCTCGCCGAAGCCGCCTCGGGGAGCGGGGGAGTCCGTCGATCGGCTTCGAATCCATGCGACACGCCGGAGCGGAACATTCGAACATGTCTTCGGTGTGGCGTAGTCTCCTTCACAGCGGCCGAAATCCGCGAATTGTTCACCGTATGCCGCGGGCCAGCAAGCAATGTCCCCGGTCTCGCGTACCGTTCGATTCGTTGGACCAAGCCACCAACAACAGCCTTGTCGCAGGTCGTGAACACCTTGCAGGATCGGTGCACTCGACGAAACGGCAGCCTATAGGCGCATCACCTCGACGCTAGAAGGAGCACCACAATGCCATCAGTTGCAGATCGCGAAAAGTCCCTGGAGACCGCCCTCGCCCAGATCGACCGCCAGTTCGGCAAGGGCTCCGTCATGCGCCTCGGCAGTGATGAGCGTGCTCCCGTCGCGGTAATCCCAACCGGTTCCATCGCGCTGGATGTCGCCCTCGGCATCGGCGGGCTCCCGCGCGGTCGCATCGTGGAGATCTACGGCCCGGAATCCTCGGGAAAGACCACGCTCACCCTCCACGCCATCGCCAATGCGCAGAAGGCCGGCGGAATCGCTGCCTTCATCGATGCGGAGCACGCCCTCGACCCCGAATACGCCAAGGCGCTCGGGGTGGACATCGATGCTCTTCTCGTCTCGCAGCCCGACACCGGGGAGCAGGCGCTCGAGATCGCGGACATGCTCATCCGGTCCGGCTCGATCGACCTCGTCGTGATCGACTCCGTGGCGGCGCTGGTGCCCCGCGCCGAGATCGAGGGCGAGATGGGCGATTCGCACGTCGGTCTCCAGGCGCGGCTCATGTCGCAGGCCCTCCGCAAGCTCACCGGTGGGCTCAGCCAGACCAACACCACGATGATCTTCATCAATCAGCTGCGCGAGAAGATCGGTGTGTTCTTCGGTTCGCCAGAGACCACCGCGGGAGGCAAGGCGCTCAAGTTCTACGCGTCCGTGCGCCTCGACATCCGCCGCATCGAGACCCTCAAGGAGGGAACGGATGCCGTCGGTAACCGCACCAGGGTCAAGGTGGTGAAGAACAAGATGGCTCCGCCATTCAAGCAGGCAGAGTTCGACATCCTCTACGGCACCGGTATCTCCCGCGAGGGAAGCCTCATCGACTTCGGTGTCGAGCACGAGATCGTCCGCAAGTCCGGGGCCTGGTACACCTACGACGGTGACCAGCTCGGGCAGGGCAAGGAGAACTCGCGCAAGTACCTGATCGAGCACGCGGCCACCGCGAACGAGATCGAGCAGAAGATCAAGGCGAAGCTCGGCATCATCGTCGACGCGAAGGCGGCCGCGGCGGCCGCGTCGCAGGCGAAGGCGGACGCGAATGCAGAACTGGCTGCTGCCAAGTCGGCCGGAACGCTGACGGCGGCGTCCACCCCGGCGAAGGGGGCCCGTGCCAGCGCCGCGGAAACAAAAGCCGCAGCCAATGCGAGTTTCGCGGCGGCCGAGAGCCGCACCGCGATCGGAGCGTAGACCGTGGCCTCCGGTGACGGCCCGAAGCTCGCCCGGGTGACCTACCTGCCCGGGGTGACTCCTGACTCGATGCAGCAGGGGCCGTCATCGGAGAGCGACCCGACAGAGAACGCCGGGGACGCGGCTCTTCCCGACTTCGTCTCATTCTTCGGAGGGAAGGAGCAGGGGGCGTCCGAGGATTCCACCGACTCTGAGGTTCCGGCGACCTCTGCCGAGCCGGAATCGGCGACGCGGGGCAACACCCGCCGAGAGGTGCGTGCCGAGAATGTGAGCATGCATGCTCTCACCCGTCGCGGTATGTCGCGCTGGGAGCTCGGGAAGACCCTCCTCTCCCGCGAATTGGACGAGGACGTCGTCGAGGCCGAGCTCGACCGCCTCGAGGGAGTCGGCCTCATCAACGATGCGGCGCTTGCCGAGACATTCGTGCGCACGCAACACGATCGCAAGGGTTTGGGACGCGGTGCGATCACCGCCGAGTTGCGTCGGCGCCATGTGGATCAGGAGCACATCGATGCCGCGCTGGAACAGGTCGACGACGACGACGAGCAAGACCGGGCCACAGAGCTGGCAATCAAGCGAGCCGGGCAGTTGAGTTCCTACGATCTCGAGACCGCCAAGCGCCGGCTGCACGGGTTCCTGTCCCGCAAGGGCTATTCGTCGGGCGTCGTGCGCGCGGCGATCGATGAAGCGTTGTCGGCTCGCTCGAGCGGCGTGCGATTCCGTTAGGGATGCATCGGTGGCAGGTCGGCCGGCTCCTCGAGTGGATGCGCGCGAGGGGACGGTTAAGATTGGGGGATCATGACCCTCACCGCTCCTGCCGGCACCACCACTGCCGCACCTGATTCCCCTCGCACCTACGAGGTGCGCACCTTCGGCTGCCAGATGAACGTGCACGACTCCGAACGACTGAGTGGTTCGCTGGAGGCGGCGGGGTACGTGCGTGCGGAGGGCGGCATCGTGGATGTCGTGGTGATCAACACCTGCGCGGTGCGGGAGAACGCCGACAACAAGCTGTACGGAAACCTCGGGTACCTCGCCTCGGTCAAGCAGAAGCACGAGGGGATGCAGATCGCCGTCGGCGGCTGTCTGGCCCAGAAGGACAAGAACGTCATCCTCGAGAAGGCGCCGTGGGTCGACGTGGTGTTCGGCACCCACAACATGGGATCGCTGCCCACCCTTCTCGAGCGGGCGCGTCACAACGGTGAGGCGCAGCTGGAGATCCTCGAGTCGCTCGACGTCTTCCCCTCGACCCTTCCGACCAAGCGCGAGTCCACCTATTCCGGCTGGGTGTCGATCTCGGTCGGGTGTAACAACACCTGCACGTTCTGTATCGTCCCCGCCCTGCGTGGCAAGGAGAAGGACCGCCGGCCGGGCGACATCCTCTCCGAGATCCAGGCGATCGTGGATGACGGCGCCATCGAGGTCACCCTCCTCGGCCAGAACGTCAATTCCTACGGGGTCGAGTTCGGAGACCGGCAGGCGTTCGGCAAGCTCCTCCGTGCGGCCGGCGAAATCCGCGGGCTCGAGCGCATCCGGTTCACCAGTCCCCATCCGGCTGCCTTCACCGACGACGTGATCGACGCGATGGCGGAGACCGGCGCCGTGATGCCGCAGTTGCACATGCCGCTCCAGTCCGGGTCGGACCGGATCCTCAAGTCGATGCGCCGCAGCTACCGGTCAGACAAATTCCTGGGCATCCTCGACCGCGTGCGGGCCCGCATCCCCACCGCGGCGATCTCCACCGACATCATCGTCGGCTTCCCCGGCGAGACCGAAGAAGACTTCCAGGAGACCCTCCGCGTTGTCGAGCTCGCCCGGTTCGCGACCGCCTTCACATTCCAGTATTCGATCCGTCCCGGCACGCCAGCGGCGACCATGGACGACCAAGTGCCGAAGGCCGTGGTGCAAGAGCGCTACGAGCGACTGGTTGCGCTGCAAGACCGCATCTCCTGGGAAGAGAACCAGAAGCTGGTCGGCACGCAGGTGCAGGTGCTGGTCGGCGCCGAGGGTTCCAAGGACGCCGACACCCACCGGCTGTCCGGTCGTGCCGAAGACAGCCGCCTCGTGCACTTCGAGGTGCCGCCTCACAGCGAGCTTCCGCGCCCCGGGGATGTCGTCACCGTGTGTATCTCCGAAGCGAAGCCGTTCTATCTGCTCGCCGACTCCGCCGACGGTGCTCCACTGCTGATCCGGCGCACGAGCGCCGGGGACGCCTGGGATCGGGCCGAGGCGGACTCGTGCGCCATCCCCACCGCCGGTGGTGCCGCATCCGCTCCGGCACGGGTTTCGCTCGGACTTCCGACGGTGCGGATCGCCACGTCTCCGATCTACGACCTGCACGACGGGCAGCGCTAGCGGCGATGCTCGTCGCAATCGTCGGCGCGACCGGCACCGGCAAGTCGGCCCTGTCGCTCGACCTCGCGGAGAGGTTCCGTTCAGAGGGCCGGGCGGCCGAAATCGTCAATGCCGATGCCATGCAGCTCTATCGGGGCATGGATGTCGGCACGGCCAAGCTCCCGGTCGACGAGCGTCGCGGCATCCCGCACCACCTGTTCGATGTGCTCGACCCCCGTGAGGAAGCCAGCGTCTCGGCGTTCCAGGCGGATGCCCGAGGCGCGATAGCGGGGATCCTCGACCGCGGTGCCGTTCCGATCCTGGTCGGCGGGTCCGGGCTCTACGTGTCATCGGTCGTCTACGACTTCCAGTTTCCCCCCACCGACCCGGTGGTTCGCGAGCGGCTGGAGCGGGAACTCCTCGACCGTGGTCCTGGCCTGCTCTACCGTGATCTCCTCGGCGTCGACGAGGATGCGGCGGCCGCGATCGGTCCACACAACGGCCGGCGTCTCGTGCGCGCTCTCGAGGTGGTGGAGCTCACCGGCCGGCCGTTCGGATCGGGCCTGCCCGCCGAGTCGGACCACTGGATGCCCACCACCTCCCTCGGACTCACCACTCCGCGGGACATCCTGGTGCCGCGGCTGGACGACCGGGTGGCCGCAATGTGGAGAGACGGGATCGTCGACGAAGCGCGAGCGCTCGACAGCACCGGGCTCGGGGTGACGGCGTCTCGTGCCATCGGCTATGCGCAGGCCCTCGGGCAGGTCAGGGGAGACCTGACGGAAGCGGAGGCTATCGAGCAGACCAGGGTGCTCACGCGCAAGTACGCCCGACGTCAGGTGGGATGGTTTCGGCGGTACCCCCAGACGTTCTGGCTGGACTCGGACGATCCTGACCGGGTGTCGTCCGCCCGCCGGATACTCTTGGACCATGCCTGACCTGCATTTCACCAAGGGCCACGGAACCGGCAACGACTTCGTCTTCTTCGCCGATCCCGACGGACTCATCGACCTCACTCCCGCACAGATCGCCGCGATCGCCGACCGCCACTTCGGCGTGGGAGGCGACGGCGTCATTCGAGCGGTACGTTCGCAGAACCTGCCTGCGGGTGCTGCCGCCCTCGCAGAGGACGATGCGGCGGAGTGGTTCATGGACTATCACAACGCCGACGGATCGGTCTCGGAGATGTGTGGCAACGGCATCCGCGTCTTCGCCAAGTTCCTGATCCAGAACGGGCTGGCGACGCTGGGACAGGGGGAGACCCTTCCCATCGGTACACGGAGTGGTGTGCGCGACCTGCAGCGGAACACTTCCGGATTCCAGGTCGACCTCGGACGCTGGTCGCTCGAGGGAGGCGAGCCGCTCGTGCGCGCGAAGAACCTGTCTGTGGCGCGCCCGGGTCTCGGCATCAACATCGGTAACCCCCACGTCGTCGTCGCGTTGTCGAGCGACGAGGAGCTCGAGAGCGCCGACCTGACCTTCATCCCCGTGCTCGACCCGGAGGCGACCGAGGGCGCGAACGTCGAATTCGTCGTGCCGATGGACCCGCTGGTGAAAGACGGCGTCGGACGCATCCGCATGCGCGTGCACGAGCGCGGCAGCGGTGAGACCCTCTCCTGTGGCACGGGGGCGGCCGCGGCGGCCCTCGCAACCCGGCACTGGGCCGGGTCGGGTGCTCCGAACCAGTGGCGCGTGGAGGTGCCAGGCGGCACCCTTGGCGTGCGGATGTGGGCGGCGGAAGACGGCGAGCACGTCTCGTTGAGTGGACCCGCCGAGCTCGTCTTCGAGGGTGACCTCACCTACTGAGCCACGCCGAGGCTCCAGAATCAGCGTGGATCGACGGCGCTCGAGGAAATTCCCTGGGTGCTCCCGCTCCCACCCGCCGCGCGGGGGACCTGTCTGCGTTACCTGCGGCGGACCCTCAGCACCCGATAGCCCTTGTTGGTCGCCGCGCGCGAGACGGCGAAGTCCGCGGGAAGCCAGCCTTCGAGCCAGCGGTGCAAGGAATCGGATCCGAGATTGCGCTGCACGACGAGCCAGGCGTCGGATTCCGGGTCGAGCCGTGGCAGCCAGGACTCCAGCATCCCGTGGAGTTCGTTCTTTCCGACTCGGATCGGCGGATTCGAGCGGATGGACATGAAAGTCAGGTCCGCGGGAACATCTTCCGGGGTCACGGCGTTGATGTTGGTGACGCCGATGGCTTCGGCGTTGCGGCGCACGAGGTCAAGGGCGCGGGAGTTCACATCCACAGCCCACACGGTGGCGTGAGGGGACTGCAGGGCGAGAGTGAGGGCGATCGGTCCCCACCCGCAGCCGAGGTCGAGCAGATTTCCCCCGGGAGGCGCCGGGGGGGTGTTGGCAAGGAGCACCTGGGTTCCGGCGTCGATGCGTTCGGGGCTGAATATGCCGTTGGACGTGGTCAGTTCGAAAGTCTGGTCGGCCAGCGGAACGCGGATCTGCCGCAACTTGAGCTCACTCTCGGGCATTTCGGAGAAGTAATGCTCAGAGGCCATGCAGAGAAACCTATCGAAATACGAGGAACTAGGGTTAACCAGATGATTGAACCTGAGACAGACGCACGCGAGGATGACGACGCCGTCAGCCGCGTGCTGGCGAAAGCCGCGAGCAAGTCGGCCGGGTACACACTGTTCGGGTCGGGCAACGCCCAGGCCCTCCAGAGCCGCGGGGTCGAGTCGGATTCCGACGGCGACCAGTTCGACCGCGAAGACCGCCAGGCCCTCCGTCGAGTGGCCGGTCTGTCCACCGAGCTCGAAGACGTCACAGAGGTCGAATACCGGCAACTGCGCATCGAGCGCGTCGTGCTCATCGGCATCTACAGCCAGGGCAACACCGAAGAGGCCGAGAACTCGATGCGCGAGCTCTTCGCGCTTGCCGAGACGGCCGGGGCCACCGTGCTCGACGGGCTCCTCCAGCGGCGGGCGACCCCCGACCCCAGTACCTTCTTCGGCAAGGGAAAGGCGATCGAGCTGCGGGATGTGGTCGCCAGCGTCGGCGCCGACACCGTGATCGTCGACAGCGAGCTCGCCCCCAGCCAGCGCCGAGCGCTCGAGGACGTCGTGAAGGTGAAGGTCATCGACCGCACGGCGGTCATCCTCGACATCTTCAGCCAGCACGCCAAGAGCCGGGAGGGCAAGGCCCAGGTCGAGCTCGCCCAGCTCGAATACCTGCTTCCCCGACTCCGAGGCTGGGGAGAGTCGATGTCGCGCCAGGCCGGAGGCCAGGTAGGCGCCGGCAACGGAATGGGAAGCCGCGGTCCGGGTGAGACGAAGATCGAGCTCGACCGTCGTCGCATCCACACCCGCATGTCCCGGCTGAAGAAGCAGATCCTCGCCTTCAAGCCGGCCCGCGAGGCGAAGCGCGCGAACCGCAATCGCAACTCCGTGCCATCCGTCGCCATTGCCGGCTATACCAACGCCGGAAAGTCTTCACTTCTGAATCGCATCACGCGAGCGGGAGCACTCGTCGAGAACGCCCTGTTCGCCACCCTCGATACCGCCGTGCGCAAGAACGAGACCGAGGAGGGCCAGGCCTACACCCTCACCGACACTGTCGGGTTCGTGCGCAACCTGCCCCACCAGCTGGTCGAAGCGTTCCGCTCCACGTTCGAGGAGATCGCCGATTCGGATGTGATCCTCCATGTCGTCGACGGATCGCACCCGGACCCCGGCAGCCAACTGGCGACCGTGCGGGACGTGATCGGCGAGGTCGAGGCGCGGCATATCCCCGAGATCGTGGTCTTCAACAAGAGCGATCTCATCGACGACAGCCAGCGGCTCGTGCTGCGGGGGCTCGAACCGAAAGCGATCTTCGCCTCCGCTCGCACCGGCGAGGGCATCGAGGAGATTCTCGCCGCTATCGCGCGCACCCTGCCCGCCCCGTCGATCGAACTCGATCTCCTCGTGCCTTACGACCGGGGGGACGTCATTTCGTCGCTTCACGACCACGCCCGCATCGTCTCGACCGAGTACGAAGAGGGTGGAACGCGGATTTCGGTGCTCGTCACCGAGGAGCATGCGGCCGCGCTGCGCCCGTTCGCGACCCCGGTGCCCGCCGTCGTCGTCTGATTGCGTAACACTTCTACCGGCACGAGTTCCGCTTGCTAGTCTGGCGGCACTGAGGTTCGCGAGTGTTGCGAGCCGAGGAGCGACAGCCGAGCCCGGCACCCGCCCACAGGAGCCGATCGGCTCCGCATCCCACCAGAACGGCGATGCAGTGGGCCATGTGGGCCACTGCACAGCCGGCGATATGCACCGAGGACCAAGACCTGTGCCCGCTCCCGACAGCCCCGGCGAGAACATCCCGCCGAGCGCGCGCATCCCGTTCTCGTTCGAGCTGTTTCCGCCCCGTAATGAGGCGGCGGCGCACACTCTCTGGGACACGATCCAGCAATTGGCGGCGGTGGGTCCCGACTTCATATCGGTCACCTACGGGGCCAACGGCTCATCCCGAGAGAGTTCGCTCGAGGTGCTGCGGTACATCAGGGAGCAGACCTCCGTGCATCCGCTCGCCCACCTTACCTGCGTCGGGTCGTCGCACTACGAAGCGAACCGCCTGGTGCGCGAGTTCCTCGATGCCGGCATCACGAGCTTCCTCGCCCTCCGCGGCGATCCCCCGCGCGGTGCGGTCGAGGGAGACCAGTTCCTCGGCGACCTCGGCAGCGCCTCGGAACTCGTGCAGCTCATCCACCGGGTGCAGACGGAGCGGGCGCAGTATGCGACGCTGCCATCGCGGAGCGCTTCCGGCGGCGGCGCGATCCCCTCCACCCGCCAGAAGGTGCGGGTGGCCGTGGCCGCCTTCCCCAACGGGCATCCGCGGTCGAAGCGGTCGAACCAGGACATCGACACCCTGCTCGCCAAGCAGGTCTCCGGCGCGACCGTTGCGATCACGCAGTTGTTCTTCCACGCGGAGGACTACCTCGGCTTCGTCGATGAGGCGCGTGCCGCCGGGGTCACGATCCCGATCCTGCCGGGCGTGATGCCCGCCACGGCACCCACCCGGCTCGAGCGAATTCTCGAACTCACCGGAGAGCGTCGTCCCGAAGAGTTGTCCCGGCGCCTGCACGCCAGCGATTCCGCCGACGAACAGGCCGAGATCGGAATCGAGCACGCCGTCTCGCTCTCGCTCGAGATCCTCGCCGGGGGAGCACCGGGCCTCCACCTCTACACTTTCAACCAGCACCGGGCCGTACTGTCCGTTCTCGACGGAGTCGGTCTCATCGCCGGGCTGACCTCACCAGAATCACCCAACCACAAGGAATCCGTATGACGACCCCCTCATTCCCCACCGGCAGCATCCTGGGCTACCCCCGGATCGGCCGTCGCCGCGAGCTCAAGAAGGCCGTCGAGTCATTCTGGGCCGGCCGCATCACCGCCGATGAGCTCGAGGCGACCGCCGCGACATTGAGGGCCGTCACCCGTGAGCGCCTGGTCTCCCTCGGTCTCGGCAAGTCCGACTCTTCGATCCCCGAGGCCTTCTCCTTCTACGACCAGATGCTGGATGCCGCGGTCGCCGTCGGTGCCGTGCCCACTCGTTTCGCCTCCCTCGTCGCCGCCGACGGCACCGTCGACCTCGCCGGATACTTCACCATCGCCCGTGGCGAGGGCAACAACACCCCCGCCGAGATGACCAAGTGGTTCGACTCGAACTACCACTATCTCGTGCCCGAGATCGGTCCGGAGACCGACTTCCACCTCGCCTCCGACCGGTTGGTTCGCGAGGTTGCAGAGGCCACCACCAGCGGCTTCCGCACCCGCCCGGTCATTGTGGGCCCGGTCACCTTCCTGCTGCTCAGCAAGGCGAGTGAGGATGCTCCGGAGGGCTACCAGCCCCTCGATCGCCTCGACGACCTCCTGCCGGTCTACGCCGAACTGCTCGCAGCTCTGACCGCCGTCGGTGCCGAGTGGGTGCAGCTGGACGAGCCCGCGCTCGTTAGCGAGAGCATCGAGGTTCCCCGCGCCGAGGTGCTGGCCGCCACAAAGCGTGCCTATGACGCCCTCGGTGCCCTTGGTGTGCGCCCGCAGATCTTCGTCGCAGCGCCCTACGGCAGTCTCGACGACGCGCTCCCGGTGCTCGATTCGACCTCGATCGAGGCCATCGGGCTCGACCTCGTGAAAGGCTCCATCCCGGAGGACTTCCACACGCAGAAGACGCTCGTCGGTGGCGTGATCGACGGTCACAACATCTGGCGCGGAGACCTCGCCGCCGCTTTCGGCACCCTCGAGTCTTTGAAGGCGCTCTCGCCCAACGTGGCGGTCACCTCATCCACGAGCCTCTTCCATACCCCGCACGATGTCACGGATGAACCGTTTCTCGACGACCGCCTGAAGAGCTGGCTCGCCTTCGCGGACCAGAAGGTGGCGCAGATCGCGGTCCTCGCGGCGGGCCTCGCGGGCGGGGCATCCGCTATCCAGGGAGACCTCGATGCCGCTTCGGCCGCTCTTGCCGACCGCCGAATCGCCCCCGGAGTCCGCGACGGAGACGTGCGCGGGCGAGCGGCCGCTCTCACGGAGGCCGACTTCGGGCGCGGCGACTACTCCGAGCGCCTTGCCGCGCAGGACGCCGCCCTAAACCTGCCGTTCCTTCCCACGACGACGATCGGATCGTTTCCGCAGACCGGCAACATCCGCAAGGCCCGCGCGGCCAATGCCAAGGGCGAGATCAGCGAGAACGAATACATCGACTTCCTGAAGGCGGAGATCAAGAGCGTCGTCGAACTGCAGGAGCAGATCGGAATCGACGTGATCGTGCACGGCGAGCCCGAGCGCAACGACATGGTGCAGTACTTCGCGGAACACCTCGACGGCTTCGCGGTGACGCAGAACGGCTGGGTGCAGTCCTACGGCAGCCGCTGTACGCGTCCGTCGATCCTGTGGGGGGACGTCGCTCGCGAGGCACCCATCACCGTGGAGTGGTCGTCGTACACGCAGAGTCTCACCGAGAAGCCGGTCAAGGGCATGCTCACCGGCCCGGTCACCATCCTGGCCTGGAGCTTCGTGCGCGACGACCAGCCGCTGGGGGAGACGGCCAATCAGGTGGCCCTCGCGCTCCGCGACGAGATCGAAGACCTCGAAGAGGCAGGCATCGGAATCATCCAGGTGGATGAGCCCGCACTGCGCGAGCTTCTGCCTCTCAAGAAGGCCGATCAGGCCGCCTACCTCGACTGGTCCGTGAGATCCTTCCGCCTGGCGACGGCGGGGGTTCAGGCCAAGACCCAGATCCACACCCACCTCTGCTACTCGGAGTTCGGTGTGGTCATCGACGCCATCAACAACCTGGATGCCGATGTCACGTCCATCGAGGCCGCCCGGTCGAAGATGGAGGTCGTTCCCGACATCCAGCGCAGCGGCTTCGGTCGCGGCATCGGCCCGGGCGTGTACGACATCCACTCCCCGCGCGTGCCCTCGATCGAGGAGGTCACCGAGCTCATCGAGATCGCGCTCGGATCGATCCCCAACCGCCAGGTGTGGGTCAACCCCGACTGCGGTCTGAAGACCCGCGGCTACGACGAGACCGTGGCATCCCTCACCAACGTCGTCGCCGCAACGCGCGCCGTTCGCGAGCGGGTGAGCGCGCAGTAGCGGCGCGGGTTCCTCGGCGACTCGTCTTTTCTTCGCAACCGGGGCCATTGCGGACTCTCCGGGCCGGCACGCTGGCCCGGTCGGTCCGCGATGGCCCCGCTTACGTGATCTGGGAGGGCGCAGGCCGAGGCTAGGGAAAGCGGATGCCGTCCACAACGGAGTCCATCGCCGCGATCCTGCCCTTCGTGCGAGCGCCGCTCGCTCCGGCGGCACCGATGATCGGGAGCATGGTTCCGGATCTGGCTACTTCCTCCCGCTCGGCATCCCGCGAGAGCTACGCCATTCGATCCCGGGGTAGCGCCGGCCGATCTCCCGAGGGGGATCGTCGCGCGTGCGCTCTGGTTCCTGTCCTCCGGGCACCCACCGGAGACTTCGCACCCGAGTGGCTGGGCTCCCGTGTCCTACCCCACGAGGGTTTCCCCGCCCGCGTCCGCTTCGCCGTGTGGCCGTCCCCACCTGCCTCGGGTGGTACCTGCTGCCGAACAGGGAGTGCAGCGCAGTCCGATCGACGCAGTGACGCATGAACACCGAGCGGCACGCTGCTGCACCGGGCCATTGCGGACACTCCGGGCCGGCGTATCGGCCCGCTCGGTCCGTACTGGCCCTGTTGGCGCATCGCCCTCCCACTGGGCGGGGCTGAAGCTCAGACCGACCGCAGCACCGCGACGACCTTGCCGAGCAGCTCGGCGTAGTCACCGAGAATCGGCGCGAACGCACTGTTGCGCGGAAGCAGCCAGGTGTGGCCGTCACGCTGCTGGAAGACCTTGACCGTGGCCTCTTCGTCCAGCATGGCCGCGACGATATCGCCGTTCTCCGCAGACTTCTGCTGGCGCACCACGATCCAGTCACCGTCGCAGATGGCCGCGTCGATCATGGAATCCCCGACGACTTTGAGCATGAAGAGCTCGCCCCTGCCCACGAGCTGGCGCGGGAGAGGGAAGACCTCGTCCACCATCTCCTCTGCGGTGATGGGGATTCCGGCCGCGATGCGACCGACGAGCGGCACCATCGCCGCGTCACCGATCGGCGTCGGGTTGTCGGAGACGACAGCGCCCTCCTCCTGCTGGATGTCGATGAGCACCTCGAGCGCGCGCGGCCGGTTGGGGTCGCGGCGCAGGTAGCCACTGAGCTCGAGTTGGTTGAGCTGGTGGGTGACGCTCGACAACGACGACAGGCCAACCGCATCCCCGATCTCCCGCATGCTCGGCGGATACCCTCTCGACGCGACGGCGCGCTGGATGAAGTCAAGGATCGCAAGCTGCTTATCGCTCAGGCTCTTACGCCGCCGGGTGCCCGGCTTCTCCTGCGCCGGTCCGGCCTCGCGCGGTCCGCGCCCCGCCCCGCGGCTGTCGCCTGAATCCATCTCACTCATGTCACTCCTGCGGTCTGGGCATTCGTCTGTCTGGATACTTCTCTGTCTGGCTGCTCGTCGTAGTGCTGCTCGTCGTAGCGCTGCTCGTCGTATGGGTGCGGATGACCCGCGATTCCGACAATGTCGGTGGTCACTGGTTGTCTCATCTCCAGACAATCGAAACTGTATCCGCGTTTCACCCTCGAAACAAACACCTGTTCGAGTGTGTTGCGACTCGATTTCGGAAAATGTCGAAGACAACGCTTGAATTCCGCACAAATCGAATGTATGTTCGGAACAAAGCTTCGTATCCGGCACTCCCGGCCGAGTGTCGGATACGAAAACCCTGTAAGCGCTCCGCTCCTGCAAGCGCTCCGAGGTAGGCAGAGGAAGGAACGACGATGACCACAGCACTCCTGATCACATCTCCGCTGGCCACATCACGACCGGCCACATCACGACCGGCCACATCACGACCGGCCACGAACGGCACCCCGAAGCAGCGCACCTCGCGACTGCGGATCACGCGGCGCGGGTATGCGCTGCTCACGATCCTGGTCGCCGCACCCCTCGTGATCGCCGCCTTCGGTGTCGCCCTCAACGGTGGCGGTGCCTCAGCGGGTGTGGATGCCTCGTCAGTCACCTTCGAGCACGTCACCGTGCAACCGGGCGAGAGCCTCTGGCAGTTGGCGGGAGAGATCGCCCCGTCATCAGACCCGCGGGACGTGGTGTCCGACATCGTGCAGCTCAACCAGCTGGGCAGCGCCGAGGTGCAGCCTGGCCAGAGCCTCGCCGTACCACTCAAGTACTCGCACTGAAACTGTTCGCACTGAAACAGATCGCACTGAAACAGATCAGGCCGGGCCGCCCACGCGCTGGGCACGATCGCCGGGGCTTCGCACCTCGCTTCCCATCACCTAGCGCCCTCTAGCATTGACACGTGGTTTCCCTAGACGATCTGCCCATCCGTGACGACCTCCGTGGCCTCACGCCCTACGGTGCACCCCAGGAGCAGGTGCGAATCCGACTCAATGTCAATGAGAACACCCATCCGATCCCCGAGGCCGTCGCTACGGACATCGTGACCGCTCTGGCCGCGGCCGTCCTCGGGGTGAACCGCTATCCCGATCGCGAGTTCACGGAACTGCGCGACAGCCTCGCCGGTTACCTCGGATCTGGCCTCACCCGGGACAACATCTGGGCGGCGAACGGCTCCAATGAGGTGCTGCAGCAGATCCTGCAGGCCTTCGGAGGCCCGGGGCGCAGTGTGCTGGGATTCCCACCCACCTACTCGATGCATTCGATCATCGCGTCGGGCACGGGTACTACGTGGATTGCAGGCGAGCGGGATGACGCCTTCGAGATCTCGCCGCAGACGGCAGTCGAGTGGATCGAGAAGACGGCACCGGACATCGTGTTCTTCTGCTCGCCGAACAACCCCACTGGCACACCGCTCTCCCTCGAGACGATCGTGGCGGCCTACGACGCGACCGACGGCATCGTCGTGGTCGACGAGGCCTACGCCGAGTTCGCGCCGACGGGTCTGCCGACCGCCCTCAGCCTGCTCCAGGGTCGCGAGCGACTCGTCGTCTCGCGCACGATGAGTAAGGCATTCGCTTTCGCGGGTGCCCGTCTCGGCTACCTCGCCGCCGATCCCGCGATCACGGACGCACTTCGACTCGTGCGGCTTCCGTACCACCTCTCGGCCCTCACCCAGGCGGCGGCGATCGCCGCCCTCGCTCACAGTGGCGAGATGCTCGCGATGGTGGATGACATCACGGCGCAGCGCGATCGCCTGCTCGAGGAACTGCCCAGGCTCGGCTACCCGGTCTGGCGCAGCTGGGCCAATTTCGTGTTGTTCGGGGGAGTCGAAGACCCCCACGCGGTATTCGAGGCGCTGCTCGAACAGGACATCATCATCCGCGACATCGGCATTCCGAATCACCTGCGGGTGACGGCGGGCACGGCGGCGGAGACCACCGCCTTCCTCCACGCTCTCGCTGCGCTCGACACCGCGGGTAACGGTTCGAACGCGCTCGGTAGGATTGGCTCATGAGTTCCCAGCGCGTCGCGCACCTCCAGCGCGAGACGAGCGAGTCGAGCATCGACCTGTCGCTCGACCTCGACGGCACCGGCGTATCCGACATCCACACCTCGGTGCCCTTCTACGATCACCTGCTCACCGCATTCTCCAAGCACTCGCTCATCGACCTGAGGGTGCGCGCGAGCGGTGACACCGAGATCGACGTGCACCACACCGTCGAGGACATCGGAATCGTGCTCGGCAGGGCGATCAAGGATGCGCTCGGCGACAAGGCGGGAATCACCCGCTACGGCGATGCCCTCGTGCCCCTCGACGAGGCGCTCGTGCAAGCCGTCGTGGATGTCTCGGGGCGACCGTACCTCGTACACACCGGCGAGCCCGCCGGGTTCGAGTTCCACCTCATCGGCGGACACTTCACCGGTTCCATGGTGCGCCACGTCTTCGAGGCGATCTCCTTCAATGCCGGCCTCACCGTGCATATCACGGTGTTGGGCGGCCGCGATCCGCACCACATCGCGGAGGCCGAGTTCAAGGCCTTCGCGCGCGCCCTGCGCACGGCCGTGGAGCCGGATGCCCGGGTCACCGGCATCCCCTCCACCAAGGGCGCGCTCTGACCATGAGCCGCCCCTCCGTCGTCGTGCTCGACTACGGCAGCGGCAACGTGCACTCTGCCGCGAAAGCCCTCGAAGCTGCGGGAGCCGACGTCGACCTCACGGCCGACCGTTCCCGGGTGCTTGCTGCCGACGGGCTCCTCGTGCCCGGGGTCGGCGCGTTCTCTGCGGTCATGGCCGCGCTCGACTCGGTTCACGGCGGAGATCTCGTGGACCTCCGGTTGGCCGGCGGTAAGCCCGTGCTCGGCATCTGTGTGGGAATGCAGGTGCTGTTCGGTCGGGGAGTGGAGCGCGGGGAGGAGACCCAGGGCCTCGACCAGTGGCCAGGGGTCATCACCGAGCTCGATGCCCCGATTCTTCCGCACATGGGGTGGAACACGCTCGAAGCTCCGAGCGACTCCGTGCTCTTCGACGGAATCGCCGATGAGCGCTTCTATTTCGTGCACTCCTACGCCGCGACCGAGTGGACCCTCGACGTGATGCCGCCCTTCCCCGAGCCGAAGCTCACCTGGGCCGAGCATGGCACCCGGTTCCTGGCCGCGGTGGAGAACGGGCCGCTCAGCGCCACCCAGTTCCACCCCGAAAAGTCGGGGGAGCCGGGCATCCGGTTGCTTGCGAATTGGCTCGACAGCCTGTAACACCCCGAACCACTGCACGGTCCCAGCCGTCACAGCCCCCCGTCGTCCCGAAGAGAAAAGATCCGATGAGCGCCCTCGACTCCACCCCCAAACTCGTGCTTCTGCCCGCGATCGACGTCGCCGACGGCCAAGCGGTGCGCCTGACCCAGGGTGAGGCCGGCAGCGAGACGAGTTACGGCGATCCGGTGGATGCCGCGGCGGACTGGACCTCGCAGGGTGCCGAGTGGATCCACCTGGTGGACCTCGACGCCGCCTTCGGGCGGGGCAACAACCACGACGCCATCCGTTCGGTGATCAAGCGGGTCGGTGGGGACGCGCTCATCGAGCTTTCCGGTGGAATCCGGGACGACGCCAGCCTCGAAGCGGCCCTCGACACCGGGGCGAAGCGCATCAACCTCGGCACGGCGGCTCTCGAGAATCCTGACTGGGCCGCGAGGGTGATCGCCAAGTTCGGCGAGCTGATCGCGGTCGGGCTCGACGTGCGCGGCACGACCCTCGCGGCGCGCGGCTGGACGAAGGACGGCGGTGACCTGTTCGAGGTGCTCGACCGACTGGAGTCGGCGGGCTGCGCCCGGTACGTCGTGACGGATGTGACCAAGGACGGCACACTGCAGGGTCCGAACCTCGAGCTGTTGCGCTCGGTCGCCGAGCGCACCGACCGGCCCGTAGTCGCATCCGGCGGCATCTCGAACCTCGACGACATCGCCGCCCTCCGCGCCCTCGTGCCGCTCGGAGTCGAGGGGGCGATCGTGGGCAAGGCGCTCTACGCCAAGGCCTTCACCCTCGCCGAGGCCCTCGCGGTCGCGTCCGACTGAGCATCCGGTGTCCGATTCCGCCGGGATGCCCTGGGAGGGGCGCCGCTTCGAGCATGGCGCCTCCTCGGACGACGACGGCTCGGCGCCCGCCGCGCTCTCACTCGCGCTCGACCAGTTCGCGGCAGGAGAGATCGGATCCGCCGGGGTCGTCGACGCCATTCGTGGCTCGCGCCTGCTGATTCCGCTGGTGGCACAGCTCGGCGAGTCGGGGATCGGGGATCACGGTCACGCGGTCGACAAGAGTGCCGAACTCTCGATCGTGACCGTCGCCGGTCCCGACGGGCGCAACGTGATGCCCGTCTTCAGCTCGGTGGAGGCGATGGGACGCTGGAAGCCGTTGGCGCGCCCCGTGCCGGCCGATGCCGTGCGGGTGGCCCTCGCCGCCGTGGGTGAGGGCACCGAACTCGTGGTGCTCGACCCGACCTCGCCGACCGAGTTCGTGATCCGACGCCCGGCGCTCTGGGCGATAGCGCAGTCCCAGCCCTGGGTCCCGAGCCACCTCGATGCCGGAGTGCTCGACGAGTTCCGCCTCTCGATCGAGGGGGAACCCGCCGTGGTGTCCCTCGGTCTCGAACCCGGGGACCCGGATGCCCGGCTCGCCGGTCCCGAACTCGTGGTGCGCCTCGCCCTGGTGCCCGGTCTCGACCGGGTCGAGCTGGATGCCGTGCTTGCGCGCCTGCAGGCCCGTTGGAGTGCGAGCGAAGCGATCGCCGCCGGGGTCGACTCGCTCGCGGTGCGACTCGGCACGGCAGGGGCATGAGAATGCCGGAACTGGGGCGAGCCCCGCACCGTTTTCGGTGCCCAGCCACTGATAAGCTGTAACCCC
The DNA here is from genome assembly GCF_040549525.1 of Frigoribacterium sp. UYMn621. Lineage (NCBI taxonomy): Bacteria > Bacillati > Actinomycetota > Actinomycetes > Micrococcales > Microbacteriaceae > Frigoribacterium > Frigoribacterium sp. UYMn621. The sequence goes on from NZ_JBEPTM010000004.1 coordinate 286,961, forward strand.
GTGGTGAACAAACAAAACGCGGACACAACCAAGCACATTTTCGTCACTGGTGGAGTCGTTTCGAGTCTCGGTAAGGGACTCACGGCAGCCAGTCTCGGAAACCTTCTCACGGCCCGCGGACTCCGCGTCGTCATGCAGAAGCTCGACCCGTATCTCAATGTGGATCCGGGCACCATGAACCCCTTCCAGCACGGAGAGGTCTTCGTGACCGACGACGGGGCCGAGACCGACCTCGACATCGGCCACTACGAGCGCTTCCTCGACATCAATCTCAATCAGGCCGCTAATGTCACCACGGGCCAGATCTACTCCACCGTCATAGCGAAGGAACGCCGCGGCGAATACCTCGGCGATACCGTGCAGGTGATTCCGCATATCACCGACGAGATCAAGCGGCGGATGCGCCTCCAGGCCGAGGTCGCCGAGGACGGGTCCCGTCCGGATGTCATCATCACCGAGGTCGGCGGCACGGTCGGCGACATCGAATCCCAACCCTTCATCGAAGCAGCCCGCCAGGTGCGCCACGAATTGGGCCGGAGCAATGTGTTCTTCGTGCACGTCTCCCTCGTGCCCTATCTCGGTGCCTCGGGGGAGCAGAAGACCAAGCCGACCCAGCATTCCGTCGCGGCCCTGCGCTCCATCGGAATCCAGCCGGATGCCCTGGTGCTGCGCTCCGACCGCCCGGTCTCCGAGTCCAATAAGCGCAAGATCGCGCTCATGTGCGACGTGGACGAGCAGGCCGTTGTCAACGCGATCGACGTGCCCTCGATCTACGACATCCCGACCATGCTCCACGACCAGGGCCTCGACGCCTACATCATCGAGCATTTCGGGCTCGAGGCTTCAGAGGTGGACTGGTCCGGCTGGAAAGACCTGCTGGCCGCGGTGCACCAGCCGAAGCACGAGGTCACGATCGGTCTCGTCGGCAAGTACATCGACCTTCCCGACGCCTATCTCTCCGTGACCGAGGCACTTCGGGCCGGTGGTTTCGCGCAGCAGACGAAGGTGCTCGTGCGCTGGATCCCGTCGGACGAGTGCGAGACGCCGGACGGCGCGGCGCGACTGCTGTCGGATGTCGACGGCATCTGCGTGCCGGGAGGATTCGGCGTCCGCGGCATCGAAGGCAAGCTCGGCGCGCTCACATTCGCCCGAGAGAACGGCATCCCGGTGCTGGGGCTCTGCCTCGGACTCCAGTGCATGGTGATCGAGTACGCGCGCAACGTCGTGGGCCTCACCGGGGCATCCTCGTCGGAGTTCGACCCGGAGACCGAATTCCCGGTGATCGCGACCATGGCCGAGCAGGTGGAGATCATCGCCGGGGGAGACCTCGGCGGCACGATGCGTCTCGGCCTCTACCCCGCCGATCTCACCGAGGGATCGATCGTCGCCGAGGTCTACGGATCCACCCGCGTGGAGGAGCGCCACCGACACCGCTACGAGGTGAACAACGCCTACCGCGCTGAGATCGCCGCGGCGGGACTCGACTTCTCCGGCGTCTCGCCCGACGGCCACCTGGTGGAATTCGTGGAGCTGCCGCGAGACGTGCACCCCTACTACGTCGGCACCCAGGCGCACCCGGAGCTGCGATCGCGACCCGACCGCGCACATCCGCTCTTCCAAGGGCTCGTCGCCGCGGCGCTCGAGCGGCAGGAGGCCACGCGCCTGTTCACCGTGCAGGACGCGTGAGCGTGTCTCAGCCGCTCTCCGACGAGGTCTTCCCCGTCGGCGTGGTGTCGAGCGAGGTGGTGTACGGGGGCATCGTCTGGGACATCCGGCGGGATGTCTTCGAATACGGAGACGCGGGCGCGGGCGCGGCGCAGACAATCAGCCGCGAATACGTGGACCACACCGGCGCAGTCGCGATCCTCGCCCTCGATGACCAGGATCGGGTGCTCCTGATCAAGCAGTATCGGCGGCCCGTCGGCGCCCGCGAGTGGGAGATCCCCGCGGGGCTGCTCGACATCGATGGCGAATCTCCCGTGCTCGGTGCGCAGCGCGAACTCGCCGAGGAAGCGGATGTCGTCGCGAGCGAGTGGCGCCTGTTGAGCGACTTCTACTCCACGCCCGGCGGCAGCAACGAGGCGATCCGCATCTACCTCGCCCGCGGATTGAGCGACGCCCACAGCGTCTTCGAGCGCACCGAGGAGGAATCGGACATCGAGAAGCGTTGGGTACCGCTCGATGAGGTCGTTGACGCCGTTCTGGGCCGAACGATCGGCAACTCGATCCTGTCCATCGCCGTGCTCACCGCCCATGTCTCACGAGCGGCAGGGTGGGCCAGCCTCGGGGCTGCCGACGCACCGTGGCCGCGCCATCCGAAGTTCCGCAGCCGTGACTGACGATTCGCCGTTCGAACGTGCTGTCGACAGGTACCTGCGACATGTCTCGATCGAGCGTGGCCTCTCGTCGAACACCGTGGCCGCCTACCGTCGCGATCTTTCGGCGTACGGTCGTCAGCTTGCTGACACAGGTGTGATCGCCCCGGAGCAGATCACCGCTGCACACGTCTCGGCCTTCGCGCTGCACCTGCGCACCCGGTCCGAGAATCCGCTCACGGCATCCTCGATGGCGCGGATGCTGTCGTCCGTGCGCAGCCTGCATCGCTTCCTGCTGGACGAGGGTCTGGTGACGGTGGATGTCGCCGCCGACGTCACCCCGCCGAAACTCGCGAGCCGGCTCCCGAAGGCGATCACCATCGAGCAGGTGACGGCGGTGCTCGATGCCGCCTCGGGGGATGACCTCCAGTCGCTGCGGGACCGCGCCCTTCTGGAGCTGCTCTACGCCACCGGCGCTCGTATCTCCGAGGCCATCGACCTGAACGTGGACGACGTGATCGGCACGGAAGGGCACAGCGTCGACGTCGTCCGACTGTTCGGCAAGGGGGGAAAGCAGCGGATCGTGCCCCTCGGGTCCTACGCTCAGGCCGCCATCGACGCATATCTGGTGAGAGCGCGGCCACTGCTCTCCACCCGGGGCAAGGCGACCCCGGCACTCTTTCTCGGCATCCGCGGTCAGCGAGTGTCGCGGCAGAACGCGTGGCTGATCATCCGCGCGCGGGCGGAGCAGGCGAAGCTCGGCTTCGAGATCTCGCCCCACACCTTCCGACACTCGTTCGCGACGCACCTGCTCGCCGGTGGCGCCGATGTGCGCGTCGTGCAGGAGCTGCTCGGGCATTCCTCTGTCGCCACGACGCAGATCTACACCCTGGTGACGGCGGACACCCTGCGCGACATGTACACGACGGCGCATCCGCGAGCTCGCTGAGCCCGGCGGATGTGGCGTGCGCCCTCCCCGCCGCGCCTCGACCGTCATGAGGTGCGGCCCCGGTGCGCCCGGCGGAACTCGCCGGTGGCGCCGCCCGCCAGCCCGTCACAAACTGCTGGCCCGTTGCTGTGGGGGAGCGTTTTGTGACGGTTCGGCGGATGCCGCTGGTCCGGCGCCAGGGTCGTCGAGCGCAGCGGGTGGCGGGTGAGAGCCTGGCGGAACGCGCCCGGCCCGCCGCCCGCCCGGCCGAACGCGCCCGCCGGAACTCGCCCGTCCCGCCGCCCGCTCCCGGTCGGCCGCCCATCCGTCACAAACTGCTGGCCCGTTGCTGCGGGGGAGCATTTTGAGACGGTTCGGCGGATGCCGCTGGTCCAGCGCCAGGGGCGTCGAGCGCAGGGGGTGGCGAGTGAGAGCCCGGCGGAACGCGCCCGGTCGGCCGCCCATCCGTCACAAACTGCTGGCCCGTTGCTGCGGGGGAGCGTTTTGTGATGGTTCGGCGGATGCCGCTGGTCAGGCGCCGGGGGCGTCGAGCGCAGGGGATGGCGAGTGAGAGCCCGGCGGAACGCGCCCGGCGGAACTCGCCCGTCCCGCCGCCCGCTCGTCGGGAAGGCCCGCCCCGCCACCCATCCGTCATAAACTGCTGGCCCGCTGTTGTGAGGGAGTGTTTTGTGACGGTTCGGCGGATGCCGCCCGCCAGGTGTCGCGGCCGGCCGTGTGATGCGGCCCGCCAGGTGTCGCGGCCGGCAGTGTGGCGCGTCGACGCCAACATCCCCGCGGCACATGCCGCTCCCCGCGTCATCCGTCACAAAGTGTGCTTTCGGCTCCGGGAGGGAGCACTTTCTGACGGATCGGCGGATATCTCCCAGCAGCAGGCAGCAACAGGCAGCAACCCACCGACGGCTACCGACGGCAACCGACGACACCACCGCCAATAGCCCCACCCCGGCACACCGCGCGTGGCGAGTCTGACGGGGCGGCGCACACGCCATCGATAGAATCGTCCTAATCGGCAGCGGCCGGTGCTCAACGGTAAGGAATGTCGGGATGACAGCGAAGCGGGACAAATCGGCTGAGGAACTCCCCGGTTTCGATCGCGTCGCCACCGGCCCGACCGGTCGCCCGCTCACCGTCTTCGCGGAGCCTCCGGTTCTGGCCTCCAACGGTCCCGCGCGAATCATCGCCCTCTGCAACCAGAAGGGCGGTGTCGGCAAGACAACGACCGCCATCAGCCTCGGCGCCGCGCTGGCCGGTTATGGCCGCCGGGTGCTCGCCATCGACTTCGATCCGCAGGGGGCCCTGTCTGCCGGCCTCGGCGTGGCCTCCCACGAGGGCTCGAACATCTACGACCTCATGCTCGCAACCGTGAAGGATGCCCACCAGGCCATCCGCACGACGTCCACCCCTGGCCTCGATGTCATTCCGGCCAACATCGATCTCTCCGCGGCCGAGGTACACCTCGTGAACGAGGTGGCGCGCGAGCAGATTCTGGCGCGCGTGCTCCGCCAGGTGAGCGGCGAGTACGACGTGATCCTCATCGACTGCCAGCCCTCGCTCGGTCTGCTCACTGTCAATGCCCTGACAGCCGCGCACGGTGTGCTCATCCCGCTCGAGTGCGAGTTCTTCGCCCTTCGCGGGGTGGCGCTGCTGGTCGAGACCATCGACAAGGTCAAGGACCGCCTCAATCCCGCCCTGCAGCTCGACGGCATTCTCGCCACCATGTACGATTCCCGCACCCTTCACTCGCGTGAGGTGCTCGAGCGGGTCGTCGAGACCTTCGGAGACCGCGTCTTCGAGACCGTGATCGGGCGCACCGTGAAGTTCCCGGATGCGAGCGTCTCCGGCACCCCGATCACGCAGTTCGCTCCCGATCACGCGGCAGCCGGGGCCTACCGCCAGCTGGCCAGAGAGTTGATCGCCCGTGGCGCGGTCGCCTGACACGACGGTCGAGCATCCGGAGGCCACCGGCTTCTCGGTGAGCCTCAGCAACTTCAACGGTCCGTTCGATCTGTTGCTGTCGCTGATCGGCAAGCATGAGCTGGACATCACCGAGATCTCCCTCAGCATCGTCACGGGTGAGTTCATCGCCTATCTCAAGCAGCTCGACACCGCGACGGAACTCGACCAGGCAAGCGAGTTCCTGGTCGTCGCCGCAACCCTGCTCGACCTCAAGGTGGCGGGGCTGCTCCCGCAGGGCGAGTTGGTGGATGCCGAGGACGTGGCGCTGCTCGAAGCTCGCGACCTCCTGTTCGCGCGCCTGCTGCAGTATCGGGCCTTCAAGGAGGTCACGACCTGGTTCTCCGCGCAGCTCGATGCCGAGTCGACCCGGCATGTGCGCACGGTTCGGCTGGAGGAGAAGTTCCGCAAGCAAACGCCGGAGCTCGTCTGGACCCTCAGCCTCGAGGACTTCGCCGCTATTGCCGCACTCGCATTCGCGCCGCGCGAGCTGCCGACAGTGGGTCTCGACCACCTGCACGCGCCGCTCGTGAGCATCCGGGAGCAGGCGGCTCACGTCGTCGCGCTGCTGCGCCGCGGCGAGCCGATGACGTTTCGCCAGCTGATCGCCGGTGTCGAGCAGAAGGGCGTGATCGTGGCGCGCTTTCTCGCGATTCTCGAGCTCTACCGCGGGGCCTCACTCGCCTTCGAGCAGCTGGAACCGCTCGGCGAACTCACCGTGCGCTGGACCGCCGAACACTGGTCGGAAGAGAACCTCGCGAGCCTGGGATCAGACTATGGAAATTGACCTGATGGATGAGACCCCCGAGGCGGCGACCCCGCCGGTGAATGTGGAACGAAGCCTCGAGGCGATCCTCATGATCGCCGACGAACCGCAGACGCTCGTCTCCCTCGCTACCGCTCTCGGCGTGCCCGTCGCGGCCGTGAGGCAATCGATCGAGCGACTCGTCGCCGACTTCGACGGCCACGGTGAGGGTGTGGCCGGCGGCATCCGTCGCGGTTTCGAACTTCGCGAGGTGGGGGGCGGATGGCGCATCTACGTGCGCGGCGAGTATGACGATGTCGTGCGCGACTTCGTGCTCACGCAGAACCCCACGCGCCTGTCGCAGGCCGCTCTCGAGACGCTCGCCGTGATCGCCTACAAGCAGCCGATCAGCCGGGGCGCCATCGCGTCGATCCGGGCGGTGAACGTGGATTCCGTCGTGCGTACGCTGCTGGGTCGCGGCCTCATCACCGAGGCCTTCACCGACAGCGAGACCGGCGCCATCCACTACGCGACCACCGACCTCACCCTCGCCCAGCTGGGCATCAACTCGATCGACGAGCTGCCGGCGATCTCGCCCCTGCTCTCCGACGGATCGGACGGTTTCTCCGATGGTTTCTGACCTGCCCCCCGGCGCAGCCTCCGATGACGGTGTGCGCCTGCAGAAGCTCATGGCCGCCGCCGGTGTCGCCTCCCGTCGCGTCTCGGAGAACATGATCGAGGCCGGGCGCGTCGAGGTGAACGGCGAGGTGGTCACGGAGCTCGGTCGTCGCGTACTCCCGGCGGATCTCGTCTCGGTCGACGGCGTCGCCATCCAACTCGACACCTCGCGCCGCTACCTCATGCTCAACAAGCCCGTCGGCATCGTCTCATCGCTTCAGGACGATCGCGGCCGCCCCGACCTCCAGCGCTTCGTGTCGCGTTTCGACGAGCGCCTCTTCAACGTCGGCAGGCTCGACGCACAGACCTCCGGATTGCTCATCCTCACCAACGACGGCGAGCTCGCCCACGTGCTCGCGCATCCGTCGTTCGGCGTGATGAAGACCTACATCGCCAAGGTGGAGGGCCGGGTGTCACCGCAGACCGTCGCGAAGCTCACCAGCGGCATCGACCTCGAAGACGGGCCGATTGCGGCCGACAAGGCCCGCATCGTCGGGCAGGCGGGCGCGCGCGAGACGATGGTGGAGATCACTCTGCACTCCGGGCGCAACCGCATCGTGCGACGGATGCTCGAGGAGGTCGGCCATCCGGTGATCGATCTCGTGCGACGCCAGTTCGGTCCGTTGCACCTCGGTTCGCTCGGGGCCGGGGACATCCGTGACCTCACCAAGGCCGAGCTCGGCGCGCTCCTCACGATCTCGCGCGACGCGACTGCCGGAAGCCCCGGGGACGCCGACGCCGAGGAGACGGACTGATGGCGGTACGCGCCGTTCGCGGAGCCATCCAGCTCGATCGGGACGACCGGGCCGAGGTGCTGCACGCCACCGCCGAGCTGCTGTCGAAGGCCCTGCACGCCAACGAGATCGACACCGACGCCCTGATCTCGGTAATGTTCACCGCGACGCCCGACATCACCAGCGAGTTCCCCGCCCTCGCGGCGCGGGAGCTTGGGCTCGGCGACGTGCCCCTGATGTGCGCGGTGGAGATGGATGTCGTCGGCTCGATGCCGCTCGTCATCCGGCTGATGGCCCTGGTGGAGTCAGACACCCCGCGCAAATACATCGTGCACACCTACCTTCGGGGAGCGGTCGCGCTGCGGCTCGACCTCGCCCAATAGACCTCGCCTCTAGAGCAACGGAAACCAGACCATGAACGGAAGCCGCATGATCGGCCAGGTGCGCGTCGTCGGCACCGGACTCCTCGGCGCGAGCGTCGGCCTCGGGCTCCGCGCCCTCGGCGTCGACGTGATCGTGCACGACTCCTCGCCGGCGAACCTGAGCCTCGCCATCGACTACGGGGCGGGCCGCGCCGCCCGCGATACCGATAATCCACGGCTGGTTGTCGTGGCGGTGCCCCCGGATGTCACGGCGCGGGTGATCGCCGAAGAACTCGCCGCCTTCCCTGATGCCCTGGTCACCGATGTCTCGAGCGTGAAGGTGGCGGTGCTGGCCGGGGTGCGGGACTCCGGAGCCGACGTGAACCGGTATGTGGGATCGCATCCCCTTGCCGGCCGCGAGCGGGGCGGGCCGATCTCGGCTCGTGGCGACCTGTTTCTCGGACGCCCCTGGGTCATCACCCCGCACGACGGGATGCCGGCCGCGCAGGTGGGGGTCATCGAAGACCTCGTGCTGGACCTCGGCGCGGTTCCCGTGATCATGACGGCCGAGCAGCACGACACCAGTGTCGCCCTCGTCTCCCACGTCCCACAGGTCATCGCCTCCCTGCTGGCCCGGCGCCTCAGCGGGGGCACCGAATCCGCCCTCTCCCTCTCCGGGCAGGGGTTGCGTGACACCACCCGCATCGCCTCGAGCGATGCCGAGCTGTGGGTGCAGATTCTCGGAGCGAACGCTGCCGCGGTCACGGCAGTGCTGCGGGAGTACCGCGCCGACCTCGATCGAGCCATCGACACCCTCGACGCCCCACAGCTGCCCGGCGCCCGTCGCGCCCTCGCGGAGCTTCTCGCCGGCGGCAACACCGGGGTGGCCCGCATCCCCGGAAAACACGGCCAGGATCGCCGCTTCAACCAGATCATCGTCATGGTCGATGACAAGCCGGGTGAGTTGGCTCGCCTGCTGACAGAGATTGGAGACATCGGAGTGAACATGGAAGACCTGAGGCTGGAGCACTCGCCGGGGCAGCAGATCGGCCTCGCCGAGATCTCCGTCGTGCCCGAAGCCGAGTCCGGACTCGTCGCCGACCTCGAGGCGCGCGGCTGGCGCATCGCCCAGGTGAGCGCGTGAGCGCCCGTTCGGTGAGCGGTGGGCGGGTGGTCGTCGCCGTCGATGGTCCGGCCGGAAGCGGCAAGTCGAGCGTGAGCCGGGCATCCGCTCGGGCCCTCGGTTTCGACTACCAGGACAGCGGCGCCGCCTATCGGGCGCTCGCGTGGTTCGCGCTCGAGAACGGCGTCGACACCGCGGATGCCGACGCCGTGATCGCCTCGCTGCCCGCGTTCGCCTACGAGATCGGCATCGATCCCGACGACTATTTCGTGCGGGTCGGGGGAGTGGATGTCACGGACGCTATCCGTGACCCCCGCATCTCTGCAGTGGTGAGCCAGGTCGCGCGGGTTCCCGTGGTGCGTGCCTACCTCGTGGACCTGTTCCGAGGGGTCATTGATCGCAGCGAACGGCCCGGCATCATCACCGAGGGACGCGACATCACGACCGTGGTCTGCCCGGACGCCGATGTGCGGATACTGCTCACGGCTTCTGAAGAAGCTAGAATGGCGAGGCGTTCCGCTGAGTTACCCACGGAGTCGGCTGCGGCCGTTGCCGAAAAGCTCAGTTCTCGAGATGCCCAGGACTCCCGGGTTGTCGACTTCATGAACGCCGCCGAGGGTGTGACCACCCTCGATTCAACAGATCTCGACTTCGACCAGACCGTGCAGGCGGTAGTGGCCCTCGTGGCTCCGCTGGTCGAGTAGGGCCGCTGAAGCACATTTTTGTTGGTCGAGTAGGCCGTCCACGGCCGTATCGAGACCCACTCCAAAGGAAACCCCCATGCCAGACAACAACGACCAAGAGCACGACGAATACGGCGATCTCGACCCGAAGCTGAGCGAGAAGCTCGCGGTGCTCGATGAGTCCGACGCGCTCATGCGGGCCAATGCGCTGCGTGCGGGCCTCGAGGATTACGACCTCGATGAGGAAGACCGCGACATCCTCGACTCCGCGTCGGATGATCCGGATGCCGTCACCTACCTCCCGGCGCTTCCGGTGCTCGCGATCGTCGGCCGCCCCAACGTGGGCAAGTCGGCGCTCGTCAACCGCATCCTCGGCCGTCGTGAGGCGGTCGTTCAGGACACCCCGGGCGTCACCCGCGACCGCGTGACCTACAAGGGCGAGTGGGCCGGACGCAAGTTCACCCTCGTCGACACCGGCGGCTGGGAGCCGGATGCCAAGGGCATCAACGCCTCCGTCGCCGCCCAGGCAGAGATCGCGATCGACCTCGCCGATGCCGTGCTGTTCGTCGTCGACGCCACCGTCGGGGCCACCAGCACCGACGAACACGTCGTGCGCATGCTGCGTTCCACCAGCAAGCCCGTGATCCTCGCCGCCAACAAGGTGGATGACGCGCGCCAGGAGCCGGAGGCCGCCGGTCTCTGGAGCCTCGGCCTCGGCGAACCGTGGCCGGTCTCCGCGCTTCACGGTCGTGGGGTCGCCGACCTGCTCGATCACGTGCTCACCATCCTTCCCGAGGTCTCGGCCGTCGCGAAGGAAGAGGTCGGCGGACCCCGCCGCGTCGCCATCCTCGGCCGCCCGAACGTCGGCAAGTCGAGCCTGCTCAACAAGGCCGTCGGCGAAGAGCGGGTCGTGGTCAACGAGCTCGCCGGAACCACGCGCGACCCGGTCGACGAGCAGGTCGAGCTCGGCGGCAAGGTGTGGCGCTTCGTCGATACCGCGGGCATCCGTCGGCGCATGAATCTGGCCCAGGGAGCCGACTTCTACGCCTCGCTGCGTACCAGCGCCGCCCTCGAGAAGGCGGAAGTGGCCGTCGTCGTGCTCGACGTGAGCGACGTGATCAGCGAGCAGGACGTGCGCATCATCGACCTCGTGCTCGAGTCCGGTCGCGCCCTGGTGCTCGCCTTCAACAAGTGGGACCTGATGGATGACGACCGCCGCCGCTACCTCGAGCGCGAGATCGAGCAGGACCTCGCGCACGTGGCCTGGGCCCCGCGCGTCAACATCTCCGCGAAGACCGGTCGTCACCTCGAGAAGCTGGTTCCCGCGCTCGAACTCGCGCTCGCCTCGTGGGACACCCGCATCCCCACCGGAAAGTTCAACGCTCTCGTCGCCGAGCTCGCGGCCGAGCATCCGCACCCGGTTCGTGGCGGCAAGCAGCCGCGCATCCTCTTCGGAACCCAGGCCGCGACGCGCCCGCCGACGTTCGTGCTGTTCACCACCGGATTCCTCGACCCCGGCTATCGTCGCTTCATCACGCGCCGCCTGCGCGAGATCTTCGGCTTCGAGGGCAGCCCGATCAACGTGAACATGCGGGTGCGCGAGCGCCGCAAGCGCACGTAGCGCCGCAGCCCCGCCGGTCGAGTAGGAGCGCCCCTGCTGGTCGAGTAGGAGCGCTAGCGACGTGTCGAGACCCGCTGTGCCGGTCGACTACAAGGACCAGCGACGTGGGCCCACACGACGCAGTCCGAACGATCCCGTTTTTGGATCGGGCGGCGGCTTCGTGGGGAGCGAGACCCACGGTAGTGCAGACTTAACCCGTGTCCGACCGCCCCCCGCCCCTCCCGCCGGGCTACATCCGCGACCCCGGTGACGCCTGGGTCTACGGCCCAGATGGCGCAAAATTCTGGGGGCGCTTCGGCGCCGCGGGCCTCTTGGTGTGGCATCCGTCGCTCGGAATCCTGCTCCAGCACCGCGTCGGCTGGAGCCACTTCGGCGGCACCTGGGGCCTCCCGGGCGGCGCCCGCAAGCAGGGCGAGAGCGCTGTTGACGGCGCGCTGCGCGAGGCCGCCGAGGAGGCGACCGTGCCGGCGGAGCTGCTGCGCATCATCCACACCTCCGTTCTCGACCTCGGCTACTGGTCGTACACGACCGTTGTGGCCGAGGCACTCGAGGTCTTCGAGCCGGTGATCGCGGATGCCGAAAGCGCCGAGCTGCGCTGGGTGCCGGTGATCGAGGTCGACGACCTGCCCCTCCACCCGGGCTTCGGGGCAGCCTGGTCCGACCTCCGGCTCCTGCTGGTCAACTAGGTCGCCCACCCTGCTGGTCGAGTAGGGAGCGCCAGCGACCTGGGCCCACACGACGCAGTCCGAACGATCCCGTTTTTGGATCGGGCGGCGGCTTCGTGGGGAGCGAGACCCCCACCCTGCTGGTCGAGTGGGGAGCGAGACCCGTCCACGTAAACTCCCCTCATGCCCACCCTCCTCGCCGCCTGCGTCGTGAGCGCGCTCCGCCCCGATGCCGGCACGGTCGGTATCACCGCGATCGACAAGCGCCCCACGACCGGCCCGATCAGGGTCGGCCGCCTCGGCCTCCGCGCCGACGTGCAGGCTGATCGCAAGAACCACGGCGGCGATGAAAAAGCCATCTACGCCTATGCGCAAGAGGATGCCGACTTCTGGACCACAGAGCTCGGCCGGGACCTCCCGTCCGGCTGGTTCGGCGAGAACCTGCGCGTCGCAGGCCTCGACGTCTCGAACGCCCGCGTCGGCGACCGCTGGCGCATCGGCGACACCGTCGAGCTCGAGGTCACCATGCCGCGCTCACCCTGCGCCACCTTCGCCCGCTGGGTCGGGGGAGAGGATGAGCGGGGCTGGGTCAAGCGCTTCGCCACCGAGGGTCGCCTCGGAGCGTACCTTCGCGTCATCAACACCGGTCCGATTGCGGCCGGGGACGAGATCGAAGTGCTCGCGTCGCCAGCCGATGCCCCGACCATCCTCGAAGTCTTTCGCTCCTGAGCCGTGGCCCGTTCGAGCGGCCGCCCCTGTCGCGCTAGTATGGACAGGTTGTCTTCGACAGGTTCGCCTTCGATCGACATCGGGCTGTAGCGCAGCTTGGTAGCGCACCTGACTGGGGGTCAGGGGGTCGCAGGTTCAAATCCTGTCAGCCCGACTAAAGGTCTGTTCTAAGAACTGTTCTAAGAACTGCCTGAAAGTGAAACGCTCCTGAGGATTCTCGGGAGCGTTTCGTCGTTTCTGGCTCGGTCGCCGGTGTGAATCTGACTGTGGGAGCACCGATTGGTGCGTTGGTGCGTTAACTGACGAACGCGCCCTTTTTTGGGCGCGTTGGATTCTTCGGTCTGCGGTGGTGGGTGCCCGACGGCGGAGTGAGAAAACGTGCGCTCCCTAGGTTCGGAGCGGTGATTCCAGCTCGCCGCGTTCTTGGATGTCCAGGATTGAATCGCGTGCGGTGGTCTTCGTGTAGAGGTTGTCCCAGACTCGGTCTCGGCGTCTGACGATAGGGTCCGCGCGAACGCGGTCTGGCTCAGCTTCGGCTTCGACTTCATCGCGCAGGAACTTCGCGATGGTGCGCAGGTTGAAGTTGAGGATCATGACTGTCACCAAGATCTGCCCGGCGGCGAATCCCCGAACCCTGCGGCGTCCGGAGGAGGCGACAAGCTCCTTGCCTTCGTCCTTGAAGCCGCTGTGCAGAGACTCGATCGATTGGCGGGCGTGGTCGTGGAACTCGTCCCATTCCTCGCTCATGAAGGGGAAGGCTTGCTTCTGCCGCAGGGTGTCTTCCTTGGTGAATGACACGGAATGTTGCTTGCAGATGCGGTCAAGAAACTCGGGAATATCTGCCTGGTCGACGCCGGGGCGTTCCACGTTGGCGGCCTTCTTCGAGAGCTCGCGGAGCGGGCAGGTGACGGTGGGGCTGTCCCCGAGTGCCGGGCAGCGCAGCGGTTGTTTGCCGGACGCGTCGGGGCGCTCTTTCGCGTGGAGTTCGAAGGCGCGACGCTCGGCAATTCTCGCGAGATAGGTCTGCACGTCGATGATTCCGTCGTGTTTGTCTTTCGTCGCGGTCTTCAGGGCGGCGGGGGTGCCGGGGCAGTACACACTGCCCTCGATGAACTCGGCTCCGCCTTTGCCGCCTTGGACGCCGAGCCTGTCGACTCGATATTCCGTGGACGGTGTGAATCCCAGCTCGGAAGTGGGTTGATGAAGTCTGTCGACGGTGGCGTTTGCGAAGTACTGTTTGTCGGCATCGATGATGCGGGGCTCAAGCCCCGTCTTCAGCGCGAATTTCATCAGGTTGACGGCCTCTTCGGACACCCCGACATTCGGCAGGCTCATCGACAGGGCGAGAGCGAGTTTCGGAAACCGTTTGACACCGCCAGGTTCCGAGTCGACCCGCACCATGGTGTTGAGGGTCCACGCCCACACCAGAGCAGGACCGGTTCCGCGCTTCCCTGGGCTCGTCGGGTCATTCATCCCTGGTTTGAGATCGAGGCGGGCGTCATCGTCGTGTTTTGCGTACCAGCCGGCGAAGATATCGACCGGTCCGGGGCTGAGCTTTTCGACTGTTCGTGTGGATTCCTGGTGAATGCGATTTCCCAACGTTTTCTTCGAGTAGCCCTTTTTGTTGGGCGGCGAGATTGAGCTCTGGTCGATTGAGGCATCGATCTTCTTGCTTGCGCGGCGAAGTCGGCGCGGCTGCTCGTTGTAGGTCATCAGCAGGAGCGCGTTTGTGAATTCGTCCAGCCGAAGCTTCATCACCCTCTCGTGTTCCTCGTCATGGGCTGCGAGTACTTCGCCTACCTGCGTGTAGGTGAGTGCCGAGTGGCGCTTCATCGGAAACGGATCGATCAGGTCACTGATGCGATGGAAGGCGTTGTTGGTGTTCTTCTCCCAGCGTTGCCGTTCTTTGCGGGCATCCAGTCGGTTTCGGCCTGGTTCGGGCAGGTCAAGCATGGCCCGTCCCGCTGGGCTGATCCTGGTTTGGAATGTCACGGACAGTCCGCGCAAAAATAGGGAAGAGAACTCTTGCTCGAGCAGAATCAAGCCGACGAGGATGGCGTGAGCAGAGATGATTCGTGGGCGTCCGCCTTGGCTGTAATCGGGGCGGTCTTCCGCCTCCCACTTTGTGAGAAGTTCCAGGGCTCCGGATTTCTTCACCCTGTCTGAGGCGGCTTTCACCTGATCGTCTTCGAACATGAGATCCGCGCGGCCGGCCCGGTCGACTTCGAGGAGCGAGAATCCGCCGAATTTCTCCGAGTCGTATTCCTCGACGTTGTCGACGCAGTCGATGTCGGTCGCCATGATCAGACCGCCTCTTCGCCGGTGATGCGGGCGATGTGGGGGTCGAGACGATGCGTCTTGGCGTATTTCAGGTACGGCTGCAGAGACTGGGCAGAAGTGAACCCGGTGATTTCCAGCAGCACGCCGAGCGGCAGTCCCGCATCGATCTGGGAGACGACCCAGCCGGAGTGCAGCCTGGCTGCGGACGGGCGGGGCGAGCACGGGTTGTCGCAAAGGAATCGTTGGAGCTCGTGCGGTGGGTACTCCTCCAGCCGGTATGCCTGAAACAGATGCCCATCGAAGCGGGTACCGACGCTCTGGGTCAAGGTGCGCACCCAGTTCGCACGAACCGGAACGCGCCGCGGCCGCTCACCAGCGACGTTCACGACCGCGCGGGCGCCCACCAGTTCAACATCTTCGACCTGGACTGCCATGAGTTCCAGGGCAGTCAGGCCTGCACCTCCGGCGAGGCTGAGGAGCGCCCGCGCATTCTGTCGTTTCAGGGCAGTGGTGAGGGTGTTGGCCCACGAGTAGAGAGTCGCTTGCTCCGTTGCGGAGTAAGGGCGCACGCGCCCGCCATGAGGGGGAGTGGGCAGCCGGTGGATGTAATTGGCGGTGAGCGCCTCCGCGGTCGCGGCCAGCTGCCGGGCGGTGTCGAACCGGTACACGTCCGAGTGCTTCGCGAGACGCTCGGATAGGTAGCGGCGGATGAGCGCGTCGCTGAACACACGACCGGCGGTCAGCTCGCACCCTTTAACTGTCCACACCCAAGCGACGTAGAGGGCGGTCATTGTCATTGACCGGCGGGCGTTGGAGTGGGTGCGAGGCTTCATGCTGATCACGCACTCGATGACAAATGGTCGAACCACATCCCATGCCGTGGTTGGACGGTTCGGAGAGTAGCCGGAGAGAATCCGCCACAGATGATCTGGCAGCTGCCGGTCGATTTCTCGGAGAGCCTGAACTGCGGCGACGGAGTCGGGAAGGTTGTCGTTGAGTCGGTGAATTTTTTGCACGAAGAGTATGTGTGCGGCTCATTTCGGGCCTCACCCAGCCCTCCGCTGACTGTCGGACTCCACCGCCTCGACATTCTTCGTTTCCCCAGATCAGCGGCCGTTACGAGTTTCTCGAGGAGGTTTCGAGACCGGTTGCATCAGGTATGAAGGGCACCAGTTTGTCGAGAGCGGCATAATTTCTCAGCCCGGAGATGCGCAGCAGCTCGACAGCAGGCATTCCCTCGGCCAGATGTTGGAGCAGCCAGGTGGTTCGCATTCGGGATGGACGCACATCAAGGTGAGTGCGCGACCGGGTGAGGAAGTCGGTGACCTGTCCCGGAGAAGTTCCGGTGCGCCCGGGTCGGAACAACCAACAGTCGTCGTCCATGTCGCTCACGACGGTGAGCAGGGTGGGGACCCATTCGTGACGGAATGGCACAACACGGGGCCGGTCACTCCACACAACGACCGTCGCCGTCGCAGAGCCGACGAAGCGCTCGTCGGTGTTGGTGCTGATATCGCTGACCCGCACGTCGAGAAGTTCGCGTGTGGCCAGCCCCGCGCCGAAGCCGAGGCAGAGCAGGGCCAGCGCACTGCGGCTCCGGGCGGGAGTGCCCTGGGCGTTCGCCCACGAAAAGAGTTCCACGATCTCTGTCTTCGGATACGCGGCCGTCGGGATGGAGCGGGGAATCGGGCGGTGGCGGCCACCGGCGTCTGCCGGATTGAGGATCTCGGTCATCCTCCACAGCGTCGAACGCAACGTCGCCCGGCTACCTCGGGCCGCGCCCGGCATACCCAGGTGCACGAACTGCTCCACGAGCGAATTGCGGAACACTCGTTCCCGTTCCAGAGGTACACCTCGTGCCTGCCAGGCCCACAACACCATCGGGGTCGCCGCGGCGAACAGGTCCCTTTCGCTTCGCCCACAGCCCGCCGCGCTGTCGCGGACTGCCGCTTCAACAAACGGGCCCAGTGTCAGCCAATAGGGCAGCGCCACAATGGGCAGATAGGCGGGCCTGGCAGGGTCGGTTCCTGTCACAGTGCGCTCCGAGCGAGCCGGATGCGCGTGACCTCAGCGCTCGTTCGTTGAGTCCAACAGGCACCGCGAACATCCAGGTCAACAAGCACGATCAACGGTGCGCCCAGTCGGCACTCGCGGAGAAAGACCAGATCCAGGTCCTGCCCGTCCCTGCGCATCATGACCGAGCCTCCGGTGAAGGCCGGTTCCCGGCGGACGAGGCGTCTGTCGAGGTCGATCACGTATCTGGTGCCGGTTCGAGTCGTGATCCGAAATCTCCCAGCGAAGTCGTCTTCTAGTGCGTCAACCAAGGCTCCTCCGAATAGCGATCATCACTCCACCAGCCCTAACTCGGCCCTGATCCCACGCTAAGCACTGACGTTCCCGCTATGTCGCCGAGTCATTGACAAATACCAGCGCACCAAAGGGTGCAGAGCCGAATTCCCCCGCGCATGTGTCTGTGGGAGCCGCGATCGACGTGGCCTCCAGAAGGGCACCTCATGCACGAATACCCCACCCCGGCAGAGCTCCATCAGCGTGTCCTGGCACTCTGGCCGGCTGATTCGGAATGGGATGCGCGCTCGTCGCTTCTGCGCTCAATCGAAGCCGCGGTCGTCACGGGTGTCGCCGAACTTCGTCCGTCAGGCGGTCGTCGCGCCGCGAACTGGATCACGACTTTGCATCGGCATGAGCAGTTCTGGCGCGACCAGGAGCGCAGCCCTCGGGAAAAGACCCGCAACGCTTCCACGCTCCCGGACGGGGAACGGTGGCTGGGGGAGTGGAGCCGGTACCAGCGCCGCTCCACTCTATTGGTCCGTTATCAGGTAATCAGGCTCGACGTATCACCGAGCTTCTCCTGGGATCCGCAGCAGTCCGCTTGGATCGCCAACTACGAGGCCTGCAGCCGGCACAAGAGGATGAACGGATCTCTGCCGCGGCTGACTTCGGCGGATCGCGATCAGTTCGTGCTTGCCCGATGGTTCGACCGGCAACTGGGACAGTTGCGGGCAGGCGCCCTGCCGCACCGCCGAGCTCGGTTGCTTCGTGAGTTGCTTGCGGATCGAAGCCAGACGCAGTTCCGTGAGCGCTGACCGATTAGACCGACTCTTCGACAAGGAGTTCTCGTTCGATTGGCAGCCTGCGGATCGCTGGATACCGTCGACTATGGTCAAGAATCATCCGTCCGACGGATACGACAAGCTCCCGCCAGAGCGCGGCGCGTATCGGGTCGAGACAATCTCGGGCACCGTGCACATCATCGAACGTGCTGGCCGCATCACGTGGAAGCGTCTCCCCGGTCGAGGAAGCATGACCGCCGCTCATGACAACCGCACGGTTCCCCTGAGCGAACTTGGCCCGGGGTGGGAAGTGGGAAAGCAGGGCTACCTCGTCGTCGCTGATGAGACGTATCTGACGGGCAATACCTGGCATCTCACCGGGATCATCGTGTCTATCACGGCCGAGGGTCGGTCGTAGCTGGAGGGACTACCGTGGCCATTGATGTGAAGCAGCGGCTACCTCCCAGGCGACAAGGGTGCCCACTGTATCGGTGATGATCAGGGGTTTCGGCGTCTATAGCTCTCGAACCTTCTGTCAAGATGGGGAAAATCGGGCCGAGCCTGTATCGCCGCGGGTGCTACCCGTTTGCCTTGCCAAGTCCATAGGTGTAGCTACCATCCGACCAATTCATGTTCGCGTGGAAGGTGTAGCCGGACTGGGTCCCGTCGCCGTTGTCCTTGTTTGCCGCGAAGCATTCGAACACCGAGGTCAACTGAGTGAGATCGCTCGTCGATCCCGATCCAACAGGCGAACACTTCACGGAAAGGATCGGGCCGACAAGCAGCTTGTCAGTGACGTCCTTCTCAGCCAGTGTCTTCACGCTGGCCTCGATCGCGGTCACCTCTGCGGCACGAGTCGTTCGCTCTGCATCATCCTTCACCCGTTGGGCCTCGGCCGCGGCGTCTGCGGCGTTTTTCTTCTCTGCGGCAGCGAGTCGTTCGGCTGTGTGGATCTTGGCGATCTTTGCTGCAGCTACCTGACGGTCGCCGGCCCCCTTCAGAGCAAGACCACCTGCGAGCAGCCCGAGAATGATCACCACTGCCGCGCCCACAATGAGTGCTCGCTTGCGGCGCTGAGCGGTCCATTTCGTTCGCGGCACAGGTGCGGTCGATTTGCTTGTCGCCGTGGCGTCTCCCTCCTCCCAGGGCAGATCCGTCCAATGCGACCCGTCCCAATACCGTTGACGGCCGTCGGGAGTGGGATACCACCCGGCCGGGGTCTTCGGCGGTGCAGGGTCGCTGTGTGTCAGTTCATTGGGGATCTGCGGTTCGATCACCTGTTCGGCGTCTGGCTGGTTGGGCGGTTCGATTGTCGGGTCCTTTGGCATTGTGTGTCCTTCGTTCACGGTTTGCTGCGGCAGTTTGGCCGTCAGGGAAGGCGCCCCGCCCCGAAGCGGAACGGGGCGCGGGACGTTTCTAGCTGGCCGCAAGCGTCCAGTTTCCGTCGGCGCCGACTACGATCACGGACGGACCGCTGCTCAGGGGGACCGTGCCGGAGTAGACGCCAATCTCGTTGATGAGCAGGCCGAAGTGAAGCGCCTTGTTCGTCTCTTCCGTGACGGTGAAGTTGCTCGATCCGTCGTGTGTGGCGGCGAGTTTGCCGGCCGGGCCCGAGTAGAGGAAGACGCCGTCGCCGATGCCGGTAGCAGCGAGGGCCGGGGCGGTAGACACGGGGCTGATCGAGATTGTCCAGTTGCCGTCGGCGGTCACTTGAATAGTCGTTCCCGTACCGAGCGCAGTGAAGCCGTACGCGGTGGTGCCCTTGTAGGCGCCGATGGTGTTCACCAGGAGCTGACCCGTAGAGGCGTTGGACGCGTCCAGAACTGACAGGGAGAAGTTGCTGCTGCCGTCATGGGTGGCTGTGACGATTGCCGCCTTCGCTCCGGTCGGCAAGGTGACGATGTTGTCACCCTTGCCGGTCTGCGTGACAGGGGCGAAAGTGCCGAAGGCCGAGTCCGCCCATGATTGAACAGTTTCAACTGGCTTCTTGGCGGTCGCCGGGGTCTTTTCCGTGGAGGGAGCGCTGCTCGTGGCCGGATCAACGGCCGAAGTCGGAACCGTCGCATTGTGTCCGCTCGACACGCTGGAGATGATGATGGAGAGCACTACCAGCGCACCGGTGACGATCCAGGCAATCTTCTTACTCTGGTCGTAGCCGGCTAGCTTCCGTCCCTGCTTGTCTCGCTGCGCACCGGCGAGAACCAGGATCAGGTCGACCAGCACCCAGATGCCGAATCCGCCGAAGGTGATCAGCTTCAGGATGCCGGTGCCTACCTTGCCGAGGTAGAAGCGGTCGACGGCGAAGAATCCGAGGAACAGGGCGAACAGCCAGGTGACGAGGAAGGATTTCTGAGATGTAGTTCCCGAGATGGTTGGCGTCGGGAGCTGCGGTGCATTTTGCTCCGGTTGGCCGTCGGCGGGGGCGGGAATCGTGGTGCTGTCGGTCATGCGATGCTCCTGTTTTGGTGAAGGTGAGGGTGAAGGGTGAAGGGTGAAATTGCCTATTGGACGTGGGCGGGAATGACTCGTAATTACCGAGCATCCTGGGTTTGCCGTATGGACATGTGAGGTTCCGTCTCGTTAGCCTCTCGAATACTAGGGTGGTCTGACCGGTCCGTATATGCCTCGTTCGGGGCGGAGAGCGCGAGCAGGTGGCGAATGGAGCTGAAGCCGCCGTCCGCCACCTGCCTGCGCCTCGAACCTCGGGTGAACGGGGCGCAGTGCCACGGTAGGGGCCGTCACAGTCCAGACGGAAAGAAGCGGCGATAACAGGGGTTATCAAGCAAACTCGGTAAACGACGGTGGCATGTTCTAGCCTGAACTCACCCGACGATGAGAGGAGCTCGAATGCCGGCGACCGAATCCGCTCTGCTGATGACGATGTCCGACATCGCCGCGCTCGCTCGCGTCCGGCGCCCGGTCGTGACTGTCTGGCGCACTCGTGCCGCGCGCAACGGCATCCCGTTTCCTGCTCCCGTGTTTCGAGAGCGTGGGCAGGAGTTCTTCGATGCCGGCCAGGTCGGGTCCTGGCTTGCCGAAACCGGGCGGGGCAACAACCCGGAGGCGGCAGCGGATGCCGCAGCGCACGCCGCCCCACCCCGCAGCGTCCCCGCCGAGGGCGACACTTTCTCGGCGGTGACGGCACTTCTCACCCTGCGCAGCCTGATCGGCGGCCCGCTCAGCGCACTGTCCCCAGACGAGCTACTAGACGCGGCCGACGAACTCGATCCCGATGACGACCTGCTGTACCGCGAGGTGGAGAGCGCGGGCGGCGCCCGCGAGTCACTCGCGCGGTATGTCGACGAGCTGGTGGAAGCGGCCTACACGGAGGCCGCAGCATTCGAGACTCTGATGGCCGACCGGTCCCGGGCCGACCGGCGCGACATCGACGACACCGTCCTCAGCGGTTCAGCGATCGATCTGATGTCGCGAACCGCGACGGTCCTTGCGGCGACCCTGCCCGGAGACCCCGTGGTCGTCGATGTCACGGGAAGCGTCGGAGACGTGCTCATCGCGATCGCGAAAGATGAGAACGCCGCTCGCGATCTGACCGTTTGTACCGCGGGCGGCGACGGCGAGACTGCTCGACTCGCACGCCGCCGCTTGGCGGTTCACCGCATCCCGCGCACGACCATTGACGTTTACACCGATGGGGCCTTCGTCGTGACGGGCAACGTCGTTCACGTCGCCGTGTTCCCACCATCGAGCAACGTCCTGATGGATGCAGCGAGCACGCTCTCTGCCATCGACCACATCGTGTTGCAGATGGACCCGGCCCAGCTGGCGGTGGTGATGGCTCCCTCCGTCGTGCTGAGCGACGCGAATCTGGAGCGTGAGGCCGACCAGGTGCGTTCCGCCCTGTTGCGTTCAGGGCGGGTGCGAGCGATCGTGCGCCTTCCGATCGGCCTGCGCCCCCGCAAACCACAGCAGGCCCACACCATTTGGGTACTCGGGGACGCGTACGCGCGGGTGGAACTCGCCGAACGGTGGACGATGGTCGCCGACCTGAGCGCACTTCCGCTCGATCAGGGTGCGATCGACGACCTCGTGGGGGACCTTGCCGCCGCCCTCGGCGACCTCGCCACCGTGCGAGCGCATGCCTTCCGTTTCGCGCGCCTTGTGCTCACCCGCACCCTGCTCGCCAGCCGAGACTCGCTCGTAGCCGGAGCACGAACTGCCACCCGACCGCCCCCGCGCGGGGGCGCCGCTCTCGCCGTGCGCATCGATCAGCTGGTCAGCACACTGAGCAGCGAATCGAATAACGCCGGGCTTCCTCGACTCACCGTTGAGCACGCGACGCCTGCAAACGAGGCGACGATGTCGAGCGTGGAGCAACTGATCGCTGCCGGGCATCTCCGGTATATTCCGGGCAACCGACTCGACCCCGACGATGTCATCGAGGGGATGACGGATGCCGCCGGCATCCGCATCATCGGCCCGGCCGAGGTGCTTGGCGAGCATCCGCTCGGGCGCCGCCGCATCGATCGACTCCGTTTCGCAGCCGGATACCCGGCCGGTCGCGTGACCGAACCCGGCGATGTGGTCTTCTGCACGACACCGCGCCCCGCCGCGATCGTCGACACGGAGGGCACTTCGGTGGTTACCTACCCGGCGCGAATCCTGCGGGTCAACCCGAGCGATCCCGGCGGCCTGCTCGCAGAGGTAGTCGCCGTGGATGTCCTGTCGCTGGCATCCACCCACAAAGAATGGAGGAGGTGGCTGCTGCGCCAGACCAGGCACCGGCAGCGCGCCGCGCTCTCCGACGCGCTCGCCTCGATACGGTTGCAACAGGAAAGGGCTCGCGAACGACTCGCACGACTCGACGAACTCACCTCCCTGCTCATAACCGGCGTCTCCGCCGGGACCGTGACGCTCACCCACACGTCAGATCTGCCCGCCCCACCGGAAGGAACCACCTAGTGCCACCCAAGACGAAGGTCGCCCCCGCCCCCTCGACCATGAAGGAGCTCAAGGACACCCTCTGGAAGGCCGCCGACAAGCTCCGCGGATCCATGGATGCCTCGCAATACAAGGACGTGATCCTCGGCCTGGTGTTTCTCAAGTACGTGTCCGACGCCTTCGACGAGCGGCGCGAGCAGATCCGCACCGAACTCGAATCCGACGGCCTCAACGAAAACCAGATCGGTCAACTCATCGACGACGTCGATGAGTACACCGGCCGCGGCGTCTTCTGGGTGGGAGCCCGCGCACGCTGGCGGTACCTTGCCGAAAATGCGAAGGGGCTGCCCGGCGACGCAGGGGAAGCCCCGAAGTCGATCGGCCTGCTCATCGACGAGGCAATGGACCTGATCTCCGCCGACAACCCCACCCTCGCCGGATCCCTCCCACGCATCTACAACCGCGACAACATCGACCAACGCCGCCTCGGCGAACTGCTCGACCTGCTCAACTCGGCCCGCTTCACCGGACACGGAGCCACCAAGGCACGCGACATCCTCGGCGAGGTGTACGAGTACTTCCTGGAGAAATTCGCGCAAGCCGAAGGCAAGCGCGGGGGTGAGTTTTACACCCCGGCCGGCGTCGTTCGGGTGCTCGTCGAGGTGCTGGAACCCACGCACGGCCGCGTGTACGACCCGTGCTGCGGATCCGGCGGCATGTTCGTTCAGACCGAGAAGTTCCTCGAAGCGCACCACAAAGAGGGCTCGAACATTTCCGTCTACGGCCAGGAACTCAACGAACGCACCTGGCGGATGGCGAAGATGAACCTCGCCATCCACGGCCTGAACGGAAACCTCGCCACCCGGTGGGGCGACACCTTCGCCCGCGACCAGCACCCCGACCTGCAGGCCGACTACATCCTCGCCAACCCACCCTTCAACATCAAAGACTGGGCCCGCAGCGAAAGCGACCCCCGCTGGAAATACGGGGTGCCCCCGGCCGGCAACGCGAACTACGCGTGGATCCAGCACATCATCTCCAAGCTCGCCCCCGGCGGCAGCGCCGGCGTGGTCATGGCAAACGGTTCGATGTCGTCGAACTCCGGAGGCGAGGGCGAGATCCGTGCCCAACTCGTCGAGGCCGACCTCGTCTCCTGCATGATCGCACTACCGACGCAGCTGTTCCGCAGCACCGGAATCCCGGTCTGCACCTGGTTCTTCGCCAAAGACAAGACCGCCGGCGAGCACGGCAGCATCGACCGCACCGGGCAGGTCTTGTTCATCGACGCCCGCAACCTCGGCCACATGATCGACCGCGCCGAGCGCGCCCTCTCCGACGACGACATCGCCAAGATCGCCGCCACCTACCACGCATGGCGCGGCACAAAGTCAGCGACGGACGCTGCACTCGCCTACGCCGACGAACCCGGGTTTGCCTACTCCGCATCCCTCGCCGAAATCAAGACGGCCGACTACGCACTCACCCCCGGCCGCTACGTCGGTGCCGCCGACGTCGAGGATGACGGCGAGCCCATCGAGGAAAAGATCACGCTCCTGACTGCGGAGCTCCTCGCTCAGTTCGAGGAGTCGGAGCGACTGGCGGCGATTGTACGTGAGCAGCTTGTGAGGGTCTCGTGAACGATTGGCCGATAGTCGATCTGGGCGCAATCGTCAACGTCACCGATTACGTGGCAAATGGAAGTTTTGAATCACTCCGGCTGAATGTCTCGTATTCTGATACGCCGGAATTCGCGGTTCTTGTACGGCTCGTGGATCACAATAGCGGGTGGTCGGGCCCCTTGAAATACGTGAACAAGCACTCCTATGAGTTCCTCAAAAAATCCTCTCTCGCGGCCGGGGACGTGGTGGTTGCAAACGTCGGGGCAAACGCCGGTACCGTATTTCGGGCTCCTGATCTGGGAATGCCGATGACACTCGGGCCAAATTCAGTATTGTGCCGCCCGCGCAACTCGCTTGAGTATGACCGCGAATTTATGTACTACTTCTTGTCGGCGCCTGCTGGCCAATCTCTCGTTGGGAGCGTTATCAGTGGTAGCGCTCAGCCCAAGTTCAACAAGACTGGCTTGCGAAAGTTGCCGGTTCCAGTGCCTCCGATCGCGCAGCAGCGAGCGATCGCGGAGGTGCTGGGCGCGCTCGACGACAAGATCGCCGCCAACAACAAACTGATCAATACGGCCGATGCATTGTGTGCCGCGCTGACGAGGAGCGCACTTGACTCTCAGGCGAGCCAATCACTTTCCTCGATAGCCGTTCTTACAATGGGTACCTCGCCGGCCGGGACAACCTTCAACGAGGAAGGCCACGGCAGCGTCTTCTACCAAGGAGTCCGCGACTTCGGCGTTAGGTTTCCTCGCCGCCGGGTATGGACTACGAGTCCGCTTAGATTCGCAGAGACCGGCGACTGTCTTCTCAGTGTTCGTGCTCCGGTGGGGCAGTTAAACCTGGCCAGCGAGAAGACATGCATCGGACGCGGCCTTGCATCAGCGCGATCCCGCGACAGCAGACCGAAAACCCTCTTCCACCTTCTCCGAGACGCGCCTGAGATATGGGCTCAGTATGAAGCAGAGGGAACAATATTCGGCTCCATCAACAAAATGCAGCTCGAATTGATCGAAGTTCCGACGATCGTTGCGGATCGCGCAGATCATCTAGAAGTGCAATTGGCTGCGCTTGAGGCGAGCATTGCGTCCGCTCTTGGCGAAATCGAGCTACTGATGGGCACCCGCGACGCGCTCTTGCCGCAGCTCATGTCCGGCAAGCTTCGGGTGAAGGACGCGGAGAAGGTACTGGAGGGGGTGCTCTGATGGCCGGTTTCTCGGAGGCAGAGTGGGAGCAGGTCGCCCTCGAGTTGCTCGCCGAACCGCTGGGCTGGCAGCCGAAGGCGGGTGAGCAGATCGCGCCGGGCAGCGGGGAGCGGGACAGTTGGGATGAGCTGCTCATCCGCCCGCGGTTGCTCGAAGCGCTTCGGCGGCTCAACCCGACCGTTCCAGCGGAGTACCTTCAGCAGGCCCTCGCCGAGGTCGCGTCGCCGAAGTCGCAGGATGCGATCACCGAGAACCATCGCATCCATGACTACCTGGTCGATGGGTTCCGGCTCAGCTACATCGGCGACGATGGCACCGAGGTGAATCCGAGCATCCGTCTGGTCAGCGCCGAACCGTCGGAGAACGACTGGCTCACGGTGAACCAAGTCACACTCATCCGCGGCGACTACAAGCGGCGCTTCGACTTGGTGTTGTACTGCAACGGCATGCCCGTGAGCATTGTGGAGCTGAAGAAGGCGGGAAGTGCGGTGGCGGATGTCGCGGCCGCGCACGCGCAGTTGCAGACGTATCTGCGTGAGTTTCCGATGGCGTTCCGGTTCTGCGTGTTCACTCTCGCGAGCGACGGGATCCTCGCGAAGTACGGCACACCGTTCACGCCGCTCAATCACTTCTCCCCGTGGAACGTCGACGACGGCGGTGTCCCGGTGAAGCCCGGTGACACGAACGACTGGGATGCGACCACCGGCATGGAGATCGCACTCCTCGGTCTGTACAACCAGGAACGGTTCCTGCAGTTGTTGCGCTCCTTCGTCGCCTTCGATGAGGGCTCGGACGGTCTGGCCAAGCGGATCGCCAAGCCGCATCAGTACTTCGCGGTCAACAAGGCGGTGGGCAGCACGGTGCAGGCGGTGGAGAGCAATGGCAAGGCCGGGGTGGTGTGGCATACGCAGGGCTCGGGTAAGTCGATGGAGATGGAGTTGTACACCAACCTGGTGTCGCGGCATCCGAAGTTGAAGAACCCCACCGTTTTAGTGATCACCGACCGCAACGAACTCGACGGGCAACTCTACGAGACCTTCAATCAGAGCCTGCTTTTGCCGGAGAAGCCGCGGCAGATTCGGCGGCGCAGCGAGCTGCGGGACGAGTTGACTAACCGCACGACCGGCGGTATCTACTTCACGACGTTGCAGAAGTTCGGTCGCAGCGACGCGGAGAAGGACTCGGGTGCGGAGCATCCGTTGCTCTCCGACCGGCGCAACATCATCGTGGTTGTGGACGAGGCGCACCGCAGCCATTATGACGACCTCGACGGTTACGCCCGGCACCTGCGCGACGCCCTGCCGCATGCCACCCTCATCGCGTTCACCGGCACCCCGATCTCGTTCGACGACCGCAACACGCAAGACGTGTTCGGCCCCTACATCGACATCTACGACCTGTCCCGGGCCGTCGATGACGGAGCGACCGTGCCGGTCTACTTCGAACCACGCCTTATCAAGGTCGGTCTCGCTGCGGATGTCACGGAGGACACCCTGGATGAGGCGGCGGACGAAGCCACCGTGGGGCTGGATGACACGGAGCGGGCACGCATCGAAGCATCCGTCGCCGTCGTCAACGCTGTATACGGTGCACCGGAACGCATCGCCGCCCTCGCTCAGGATCTGGTGACTCATTGGGAGAACCGGAGCAGGCTGATGACGAAGTTCATCGACGCGCCGGGCAAGGCGATGATCGTGGGTGGGACGCGGGAGATCTGCGCGAACCTGTACACGGCGATCATTGCGTTGAAGCCGGAGTGGCATTCCGATGATCTCGACAAGGGTGTCATCAAGGTGGTCTATTCGGGTTCCGCGTCGGATGTGCCGCCGGTCGCAGATCATGTGCGCCGGGACTCGGCGAACGCGGTGATCAAGGAGCGGTTGAAGAACGTCGACGATGAGTTGCAGCTGGTGATCGTGAAAGACATGATGCTCACCGGCTACGATTCGCCGCCGTTGCACACCCTGTACCTCGACCGGCCGTTGAAGGGTGCGTTGCTGATGCAGACGCTCGCGCGGGTGAACCGCACCTTCCGCGGCAAGGAGGACGGGCTGCTCGTCGCCTACGCGCCGCTTGCCGACAACCTGGCCAAGGCGCTCAGGGAGTACACGAAGACCGACCAGGACCGCAAGCCCATGGGCCGCGACGTCGACGACGCGATCGCGTTGACCGTGTCGCTGGTCGACACGTTGCGCGGGATGCTCGCCGGCTACGACTGGCGGGCGGTACTCGCCAAGGGCGGTCCGAAACGGTACCTCAACGCGGTGACCAGTTCGGTCAACTACCTGCGGGATGCGGCCAATCCCGGCAACCAGGTTCCGGAGGGCGAGGAGACTCTCGCGGCGGAGTACCGCCGGTACTCGGGTCAACTGTCTCGGGCCTGGGCGCTCAGCTCCGGTGCCGGGTCGCCGGAACTTGAGGCACGCCGGCCGGAAATCCAGATCTACGAAGAGATACGGGTCTGGATGGCCAAGTACGACGCGTCCGACCGGCAAGCCCGCGGAGAGCCGGTACCGGAAGACATCCAGCGTCTGCTCGGCCAGCTGATCGCATCCGCCACCGCCTCGGGCGATGTGCTCGACATTTACGAGGCGGCCGGCATGCCGAAACCGTCGCTGGATGACCTCAGTCCGGAGTTCATCGCGAAGACGCAGCAGGCCCGCAACCCACAGCTCGCCATCGAAGCGTTGCGGAAGCTCCTCACCGAGGAGTCCGTGCGGACGACCCGCAACAACCTGGTGCGCCAGCGTGCCTTCTCCGAACGCATCACCGAGCTGATGAACAAGTACACGAACCAGCAGCTCACCTCCGCCGAAGTGATCGCCGAACTTGTTGCCCTGGCCCGGGAGGTTGCTGCGGAGGCGAACCGGGGGAACAGCTTTGTGCCGCCCCTGAACCACGACGAGCTCGCGTTCTACGACGCCGTGGCGCAGAACGAGTCCGCTGTCGAGGTGCAGGGCGAGGGCGTGCTCGCGGAGATCGCGCGCGAACTCGTCGAGGTGATGCGCCGCGACGTCCGCACCGACTGGACCGTCCGCGACGACGTGCGAGCGAAACTGCGGTCCTCGATCAAGCGACTGCTCGTGAAGTACGGGTACCCGCCGGACAAGCAGCCGGGGGCGATCAAGCTCGTGATGGAGCAGATGGAGTCGATGGCGCCGCGGTACTCGGAAGAGCGGGTGGCATGACGATGGAAACCCACTCGTGAAGCTCCTTTATGCGGCAAGGAAGTCCTATTCGGGAAATGATGACGTCGCGCGCCGGTCCTCGGAGTGGTTGCGGTGGGCGGAAGCATATTCCATCTCAATCGACCCCTTTCAGCGTCCGCTGGAGATACCCGTCGACCGATCATTCAGGACCGAAGAGTTGAAACCGTTCCTGGAAGACCGAGATCCCTTCCGGCCGTGATTCGAGGTCCGAACATCGAATTCCCGGGAGGGGCGTGGAGGCAGTTCGGCCAGTGGTCGTCGACGAAGTACGGGTCCGATGGGACTTCGACGACCCAAGGCGACTCTTGCATGGAACATGCCCCATGGTCGGGGTCCGACCTGGAGCAGATCCGGGTGGTGTCACCAGCCTCCGTAGATGGGTCCGTCGGTGGTCGCCGCTATTGTCGGCCCTACCCGAAGATGAGAAAACACATGCATAGGAATGCAAGATGAGTAGCGCCAAGAAGCCACCAGTCGACAATCCAATTCAGTCCTCAAAAGAGGACGTGCTTGGGCGCGCCGTAGTCGCGCAAGATTTTGCCCGTTCCATTCGCGACCTCGACGCATCCCAAGGCATCGTGGTCGGAGTGCTTGGGGCATGGGGGCATGGGAAATCTTCTTTCGTCAACCTGATGAAGGAGGAGTTCTCGTCGGATCCTGAGTTCCCCGTTGTTGAGTTCAACCCTTGGCTGTTCTCTGGTTCTCAACAACTCACAGATGTCTTCTTCCGCGAGATCTCAGCGGAGCTTCGCATAAAGAACGGGTCGAAGTTCGCGGCGATCGCCGAAGGTCTCGACAAGTACGGCGATGTCCTCAGCCCCGTTGCGATGATCCCGTGGTTCGGCGCTTGGTGGGATCGCGCATTCAAGGCCAGCAGAGCAGCGGCTACATGGTGGAGCAACCGTAAAAAAGGTAGCCGTCCATTCCGCGAGGAGATCACTGAAGCGCTCCTAAAGCTCGAGCAGCCGATCGTCGTGGTGATCGACGATATCGATCGTCTCGCCACTTCAGAGATACGCGACATCTTCAAACTCGTGAGACTCACGGCAAGCTTTCCGAACATCATCTACATCCTCGCTTTCGATCGTCGTCGCGTTGAGAAGGCGCTCAGCGAAGATGGTGTCCCCGGACGGGACTACCTAGAGAAAATTGTCCAGCTGAGCTTCGACCTTCCGGCGATCCCAGGCGAACTGCTGCGCTCCGAGGTCTTCGCCAAGCTGGACCCGATCCTCGAGGGCCTCACCGATCTGCGTTTCAAGCAGCAGGACTGGTCGGACATCTATTTCGAGATCGTTGAGCCGCTTATAGGTAGTCTGCGAGACGTCACCCGACTCACGATTTCTGCGCGAACGACGATTCAGGCACTCGGCAGTCAGATTGAAACCGTCGACCTCATCGCACTCGAAGCTATCCGCGTCTTCCGGCCCGAGATTTTCGAAGAGCTGCAGAAGATCCGTTCCACGCTCACGGGCGTGTCTGATTCCTTCGGAAACCTGGACACCACGCGCCAGCAGGGCGAGATTGAACACCTGCTCGAGGTCGCCGGAGACGACGCGGAGCTCGTCCGTCATCTCATCCGCCGGGTGTTCCCAGCCGCACGTCGTTTCACCGAGAAAACCAGCTATGGGCAAGACTTCGTCGCGATCTGGAAGCGGGAACATCGCCTCGCTCACATCTCGTACCTCGACCTCTACCTTGGACGTACCGCGCCGAACGACCTCATCACTTTCAGCCTGGCTGAGAAGGCATACACCTACTTCGCTGACGCGGAAGCTCTGGGCGAATTCCTGGATGCCATCCCTCCAGAGCAACTCGAGGATGTTATTTCCGGGCTAGAGGCGTTCCAGAACGAGTACCCGCTGGAGACAGTTGTGCCTGCCTCAATCGCGCTTCTGAATCGGATCCACAAGATTCCCGAGCGCGCGCACCGTGGGATGTTCGACATCATGCGTCCCGACCTGGTCGTCGGTCGAGTGGTGTTGCGGTTGTTGCGCCGCATCGAAGACGACGCTGAGCGGGAGCGCGCGGTGCGCGCAATCCTCCCGCACTTGGTGTCGTACTCGACACAGCGTGACTTCCTTCAAACCGTTGGCTATCAAGACGGCGCCGGCCACAAGCTCGTGCCCGAAAATGTGGCGTCGGAACTCGAGACTGAGTTCGCAGCACGTGTTCAAGGGCAGGAGTCGTCGGTACTAGATACGGAGTGGGATTTACTCCGGGTCTACTGGCAGGTCGCCGAGGCCGCTGGCGAGGATTATGTCCCTCCAGCGCTCACCAAGCCCGACGAGATCCGAGCGCTGGTCCGGGCAGCTCGATCCGTAGCCAGGTCTCAGTCGTTCGACTCACGCACAGTGCGTGAGGAGGAACACCTCGCGTGGGACGCGCTGGTCCGCGTGGCGGGAGGCGAGGACAACCTTCTCGCGGCAATCGAACGGCTCCGCGAAGCCGATGGCGATACCCCCCTCATCCATCTCGCCGATCGGTACGCCAGCGGATGGCGCCCGAAGGATTTCTAGCTCAACCCTGTCGGAGGCTCTATGGTGAAACGCCGATCTGAGTACCGCACGCGACAACACCGGTCGGGCACCCAGCTCATCCTTGAGAGACCGCGGATGCTACGACCGCGGGCAAGTGTTGCCAAAGTTCTGGCATGTAGGGGGAGCGCTCGCGAAGTCGGAGCGAGTCGGTGAACGACTGGTTGAAGGGCTTGCCCTCCACCAGGCGATGGAGCACGGCCTTCCAAATGCCAGGCGTGACTACGCCTTCGTAGGTGTGCGTCGCGGTCTTCGTCCGCGCCGGCCCCATCGACTTGCGTCTTGGTGGCAGGCGAGAACGACGAGATTACTAGCACCTAATGATTCGAGGCCGAGTTCGGTGTGTTCGAACCAGCCTCGGCGCCCGAACGGGCCGATGCGGCTCCTGTCGGAGTGCCCATGAGTGGAAAGTACTACCGTCCCGGTTTGGATCGAGAGCTCACTTCGCAGATGCCCGAGGTCTTCGATTCGAATTACCCGGTGAGCAACGCCCGGCTGACGGCGCTCAGCGTTGGTCGCCCTTCCTGCCTGGCCCGACTCCGTGCACGCGTCAGGGATGGTCACCGCGACCGGTACCCCGATCTTGGAAAGTCACCCCACAACGGAACCCTCAGGCACGCACGTGCGCCGAATTGGCGAGACAAACGTCGTGTTCGCCTGCGGAACTGTCGTTCCAAGCTTCGATGGCTGGCGAACGAAGGAACCCGAACGGAATTACCTCGACCTTGACGGCAAGTGGAAATTTGCCTTCGATCCGGATACCAACGGGTTGCGAGATGGCTGGCTGGCCTCAGACTTCGATGACCGAGCGTGGGGCACCATTGCGGTTCCATCGGCCTGGGATCTCGCACCGCTATTGCCCGCCAGATCGGCAATGCCGTTCCAGTGCCGTTGGGGTCTGCCATCGCTCGGGTCATAGCCCATGCTTTGACGGCCTGAGAGACGCGGGTTTTTCCGGCGCATGTGCGTGTCGCCCATGAATTGATGTTTCCATCCATTCGAACCTTGAAGGAACAACGAAATAATCAGAGTCGGAGCTCGGCCTGAACTGAGCCCCCGCTGTCAGCACACGCCACTCGCCCCCCGATCCCAGAACAGCTGATAGCTCCTTGCGAAAAAGGCTAGCTATTGTTCCTCAGTAGACCTCGCCCTGCTGCAGGCGTTGACTTTGGTTTCATTCCTTCTCAAGGGCCGCGATGCATTTTAAGCAATCGACGATCTCGCGGTGGTCTGTAACCCCGATCCATTCGGATTGTCCGCACGCAGGCGCAAGCTTGCGCCCCCACCCGATCCACACACCGTGGTGCGTTGGGTCCCAATGCATAACCGACCTGTACGGCTGCGCCTCTGGATCCAGAGTCATGGTCCCGCCTTTCCTCATCGAGGCAGATGATTCGTAAATCATTTCGCCTCGTTTTTTTGTCCACTGACTCAGCCTAGAGGCGTTGCTTCAGGAGATAGGGCTTCTTCCATCGCGGCTTCCCTGGTCCCTCCGTAGTCGGGCTACTGGGGCAGTAGTCGATTACTCACTATGTTGTGGAGAAATGCTCGCGCGAAGAATCCGCCGACTCCGTCAGTCTCATCGATCCTTTCGGATACGGATGTCATGGCATCAGCTTTCACTTTGGCGAGGCAGTAGCTGGCTGTCGTATAGGGCCCCGGCGCGCGAGCAAACTCGCTCGACTTTCGCTCGTGAATCTGACCCAGACGTGCTCGGGCAGGTAGGAATCGGCCAAGGTGTGCAATCGCAGGCGCGCGAACCGCTCGCAAATCGACAGCATCTCAAAGTGCTGCCTTGCGGTTCGCGACTTGGTGGTTGGCGGACCTAGGTAGGCTCGCAGTTGCAGTGCATGGCAAACGCGTGGGGGAGCGGCATCACAATGGCAGGTTCTACGTTCAAGACGAATCCGATTGCGCTCCAAACTCTTCTCCAGGGCGCGGAGTCAGGCAGCCTCCAACTCCCCGATTTTCAACGGAGCTGGGTGTGGGACGAAGAACGCATTCGGAGCCTTATTGCCTCGGTGTCCCGAGGCTTTCCCGTCGGTGCGATCATGACGCTGAGCGCTGGAAGCGACGTTGCTTTTAAACCTCGACCTGTCGAAGGTGCGCCAACCGCCGCTATAAGCGTGGTACCCGATTCCTTGCTGCTCGATGGTCAGCAGCGCATTACATCTCTGTATCAAGTCACCCTCCGTAACGCCGTCGTCAGTACCATCACGGCGAAGAAGAAGAGGGTGAAGCGATGGTTTTACATCGACATGAGGAAGGCGTTGGACGCATCCGAGGAACGCGAGTCGGCAATCGTGTCCGTGCCCGAGGACAAAGTGCTTCGCTCTGATTTCGGCCGCACCATTGAACTGGACCTTTCCACCCGTGAAGCCGAAATCGAGAACCTGATGTATCCGGTATCGATGTTGTTCTCCTGGGCTGACTGGCAACGCGACTTTATCGAGAAGTACGCGGGTGCTGCTGATTTTCAGGATCGGTACAGTTTCATCAGTCGCTTCGATCAAGAGGTCGTTGGTGAATTCGCTCGGTACCAAATCCCGGTCATCGAGCTGGACCGAGAGACGAGCAAGGAAGCCGTCTGTGTGGTCTTCGAAAAAGTCAACACGGGCGGAAAGGCGCTGGACGCGTTCGAGTTGATCACCGCCATGTACGCCGCCGATGGATATGAGCTTCGGAAGGACTGGTACGGAGGGCCCGGGGAACCGGGCCTGCATAAACACTTCAGCGAGTACCTGCGCTTGCCGAATGCGCCCGAAGGTATCTTGGCGAACGTCGACAGCACAGACGTCCTGCACGTCATTTCGCTCTTCCACACGCGAGATCGTCGCGTAGCGGCGGAAGCCTCGGGAAAGGCTGGCAAGGAACTTCCCCAAATCATCGGTAATCGCGCTGCGCTGCTGAATCTGCCACTGAGCGGATATAAGAAGCATCTACCGCAAGCGATCCACGGATTTGAACTCGCAGCGAAATTCCTTATGACACTGCGGATCTATCGGCCGTACGACCTCCCCTATCAGTCACAAATCATTCCCCTCGCCGCGATTCTCGGTGAACACCCGGAGATTCTCGAGCACGTCGCCGATCGAGAGATGCTGACTCGGTGGTACTGGAACGGTGTCTTCGGCGAGTTGTACGGCTCGACAACAGAGTCCCGCATCGCTCGAGATTTCGTCGACGTACCTGGCTGGATCAAGGGTGGCCCCGCACCTACCACCATCGACGATGCCACCTTCCGTGCTGATCGGCTTTGGACCATGCGGATGAGGCTCTCCGCGGCATACAAGGGCGTGAACGCACTACTGATGGGGGAAGGCGCCCGCGATTTCCGATCGGGTCAGGACTACGCCATCTCGGTGTTCTTCGACGAAGGTGTGGATATCCACCACATCTTTCCCCAAAAATGGTGCCAGAACGCCGGTATCGAACGTTCAGAGTACGACTCGATCGTAAACAAAACACCCTTGTCGGCTCGGACGAATCGGATTATCGGCGGCGTTGCGCCCAGCGAATATCTGGCAAAACTTGAGAAAGGGACAGCGGATGCGTCGGCCGTGCCTGTTGCCTCTCTCGATGCCTCCCTGGTCTCCCATTTGATCGACGTTGACAAACTTCGAAGCGACGATTTTTCCGGCTTCATGACGGAGCGTCACGAGCGGCTGATCTTATTGATCGAGGGCGCGACGGGTCAGCGGGTCTACCGAGACCATGTCGACGAGGACGAGTCAGTAGGTGAAGAACTCGATGAGGCCACTGACGAAGCCGGTCACACTCTGTCGACGGTCAGCTGAAGCTGGTCCGCAGAAGGCTCGGTAACGGCCTCACCTGGTTCGTTCGGGTCCGCGGCGGGGAGATGTGTACGCACACCGTGGGGGAGTGGTGGTGGTTTTGGGGCGTGTTGACATAAGCGCTCTTATCGGGCTTTGACCTGGCAATGAAGATCTGATGCAAGTTTCAGACCACGTGAGAGCTCGGCCCAGACTATTTTGGTGCTTACCGTTGCGAACTGCACGACAACAGGATTCTGTCGGTGCAGACTTGCGCTGTCGTCATATCCCAGACGGAGCTTGTCAGCCTGAATCGCCTGGCCTCAACGCGCTGTCGGGCCGTGGCAACGTGCCGATCAGGCGTGGCGAGAATCCACTCTTAGTGCGAGACACAGTCAGCCCGTGCTCTCTTTCCCGTACCGAGTCGCAGACCGTGGCCGCACAGTTCTTCACTCCCGATCGGTAACCCTATCGATGGGCTGCCGACCGTGCCGGGGGTAGGTCGACCTTCGCGGTGTCGGCCTGGGCATCGTCCAGGACGAACCAGATCGCATGAACCTCGTCACTCGAGCTGTTCCAAAAGCGATGGGGAACGTCCGAGTCGAACGCGATCGTGTCGCCCGTCCCGAGCGCAGATCTTTCGAAACCAACTTGGACGTTGAGTACTCCCGAAGTCACCAAACCGTATTCGCGTCCAATGTGACGGACGAGATCAGTCGGAGGCGCGGCACCGGGGTCGGGCGCGTAGACCACCTCGAGAAATTCCGACGACGCTTCCGGCTTGGCGGTAAGCCGTTCCCAGCGAGGCCCGTCACTCAATTTTAGGCTCGGTCGATCAGCGCGCCTCAAGATGATGCCGGCCTCTTTCAAAACGTCAAGGTCGTCGAGTTGCGAGATCTGCGGTTCCGCCAACAGGTACAGGTCCTCGGGTGGCGTGGAGATGGATTCGAACAAACTGTCCATCGAAATTCCGAGTTCATTCGCCACCGTGTACAAAGCACGGACGCTGAAAGACGCGAGCCCTCGTTCCACCTGGGAAACGTGACCGGGTGAAACGTCCACTCGCCGAGACAGTTCTCGAACGCTCATCCCGAGCGCCTCCCGCGCCAGTCGAAGGCGATGCCCGACAGTGCCCCAGTCGCCCGTATCGTCGACAACCATTTTTCGTGCTCCCACCTCTGCACGTTGACGCGGTGACAGATACCGCTTGGTGCTAGCAGTCGAGTGTATCGCCGCAAAGCTCTTTGTGGCGCTTCGCGCCGCACGGTGTCGAGTTTGTTCCGCCAAAAGAAACGTTTCCGATTTCTATGGTGATAAGTGGCCTGCACCTGTACTGTTAGACAAAACACCGACAAGGTCGTCGGTCCAGGAGCACGGTACCTGGCCTTCGGCTGAGGAAGACAGAAATAGGAGTCAGCCATGGACGCCACCCGACTTGCTGGAAAGAACGTTCTCATTACCGGAGGAGCCCAGGGGATGGGTGCCGCGATCGGCAAGCACCTCGCCGCCCAGGGTGCCAAGATCTGCATCGGAGATCTCAACCTCGATGGGGCCCGCGCCGCCGCCGACGAGATCATCGCTGCGGGCGGCGAAGCCACTTCGGTCAGCCTCAATGTCACCGACCGGGAAAGCGCCGCCGCCGCCGTCGCTCACACCGCCGCCACGTTCGGAAGCATCAACGTGCTTCTCAACAATGCAGGCATCAACAAGCCCATGTTCTTCCTTGAAGCCACCCAACAGAACTGGGACGCAATCATGGGCGTAAATGCCTTTGGCACCTTTCTCTGCATGCAGGAGGCAGGGAAGGTGATGCGTGAGCAGGGCAAGCAGGATCTGCCGTACAAGATCGTCAACGTCGGGTCGATTCTCTCTCGCGATGCCTTCATCGACAGTTCCGTTTATGCCGCGAGTAAGCACGCCGTGCTTGGCCTGATCCGCGCGGGAGCCCGCTCGCTCGTTGAGTACAACATCACGGTCAATGGCTACGCGCCCGGGGTTGTTCGCACTGAGATGTGGGAACAGCTCGACAAGGAGCTCGTCGAGATGGGCCTGTTCGAAAAGGCCGGAACCTCGATGGACACGATAGCGGCGAACTCGATTCCCATGGGCCGCTACTCGTACCCAGAGGACATCGTCGGAACGGCCGCCTTTCTCGTCAGCTCTGACAGCGACTACATGACAGGCCAGCTCATCCAGATCGACGGCGGAATGGTCATGGCCTAGCAGCACCGTTCGACTACCCACAGCACAGCATCGCCCCCGCGCAATGGCGATCCTATTTTGGACGCCAGGAGAGACCGAGGTCATCGGATGCCCGACCCAAAGAGTTTGTCGACGCCCGTAATCGTCGCCGATCACATTCGCAAGAACTTCGGTGGAGTGTCCGCCGTCGATGGCGTCTCCCTCTCCGTAGCAGCGGGTGAGATCCATGCTGTCGTCGGCGAAAACGGCGCCGGCAAATCTACCCTCATGCGCATTCTCGCCGGAGTGATCGCTGCCGACGAGGGTGAGGTGCGAGTGAACGGTGTGGCACTTTCCGGCGGACCGCGCGCTGCACTCGCCGCCGGAGTGGCGCTCGTGCACCAGGAGCTCAGTCTCATCCCCGACATGAGCGTCGCGGAGAATATCGTGCTCGGGTCAACACCCACGTCCGCCGGGTTTGTGAAACGGCGCGAAATGCTGGCGACCGCGCGCTCGGCACTCGAAGAGATCGGGGTCGAGGTCGATCTCGACGAGCCGATCTCTCGACTGTCGGTCTCTCTGCGCCAGTTCGTCGAGATCGCTCGGGCAGTGGCCCGAAAGCCCAAAGTGCTCATCCTCGACGAGCCGACGGCCACTCTCACACCTGCCGAGACAAAAGACCTGCTCGACATGCTGGAGCGCCTGGCCAAGAACGGCATGGCGATCATCTACATCTCCCACCGCATCCCCGAGGTGTTCCAACTGTGCACGGCGGTGACGGTGCTTCGTGATGGCAAGCTCATCCACACCGTCCCCATTCCAGACACATCTCCGAGCGCGGTCATAGAGGCGATGGTGGGGCGCGAGCTCGCGAATGAACTCGCTGCCGATCACGCGGCCCGAACAGTAGGAGATGTCGTTCTATCGGCCAAGGGCATCCGCGCGCCGAAGGTAAACGGAGTCGACCTCGAGGTGCGCGCTGGGCAGATCATCGGACTCGGCGGGCTCGTCGGCGCTGGTCGTACGGAACTCATCCGAGCGATCATCGGAGCCGATCCTCGCACCGCAGGCGAGGTGAGCATGACCGCCAACGGGCGGACCCGAACGATAAACAACTATCAGGTCGCAGTCCGCTCCGGCATCGGGTACGTGCCTGAAGAGCGGCGTACCGATGGCCTCGCCCTCTCGATGAGTGTCATCGACAACGTCGTGCTTCCCAACCGCTCCGCCCTCGCAACAGCGGGAGTGCTGCGTAACGCACGAATTCTCGACTACGTCGGTCGACTCGCTGACGAGGTCGGTCTGCGCCCCCCTCGAATCCAGCAGGATGCCGGTCAGTTTTCGGGAGGCAACCAGCAAAAGGTGGTCATCGCCAAGTGGCTCGGCCGCCGCCCCGCTCTCATCGTGCTCGACGAGCCGACACGAGGCGTCGACGTCGGCGCAAAGGCCGAGATCCACCGGCTCGTGCGTGGTCTCGCTGATGACGGTGCCGGCGTGCTGTTCGTCAGTTCCGACCTTCCTGAGCTGCTGGATCTGGCCGACATCATCCACGTCGTCCGCGACGGCCAGATCGTCGGGACACTCCCTCGTGCCGAGGCGGATGAACGCGCCGTGATGTCTCTCGCATCCGGCCAGAAGGCGGTGAACGACTGATGGCTAAACCAACGTTTACGGAGTCGATCGGAGTCGTCGCGCCGACGTCGACCGAGCTTTCGACAGGCGCGCGGGTCATAAAATTCGTCGCGGATCGAGGCATCATCGCCTTTACCGTCATCTTGATCGTCTATGCCGCGATCTTCGTGAACGGCTTTGCCTCCCTGCCCAACATCTCGGACGTGTTCTACCGCGCTGCACCGATCGGGATCGTCGCCCTCGGGATGACGTTCGTTGTCATCAGCGCGAATTACCTCGATCTATCGGTGGTCGCGCAGGTCGCGACTTCGGCGGTGATCTTCATCGGAGTCAGCAACCAGGCGGGACTTGCTCCGGCGATCCTGCTCGCGCTGCTCGTCGCCGTCATCTACGGGGTAGTGAACGGCGTCGCCGTCGGTTTCTTCCACGCCAACGCGGTCATCGTCACACTCGCGACGACTTTCGTCGGTCTCGGCGTGCTTCGGTGGTTGTCAGGTGGGAGCATCTTCTTCGGGCCCAATGGGGG
Organism: Frigoribacterium sp. UYMn621; assembly: GCF_040549525.1. Lineage (NCBI taxonomy): Bacteria > Bacillati > Actinomycetota > Actinomycetes > Micrococcales > Microbacteriaceae > Frigoribacterium > Frigoribacterium sp. UYMn621. The sequence goes on from NZ_JBEPTM010000004.1 coordinate 326,447, forward strand.
CGTCATTCAGTCGCTCGGACAGGCGAAGGTCGGCCCGATTCCGTTGTCCGCCATCGTGCTGATCGTCATGGCGGTCATCTTGGGGTTCGTTCTGCAGAAGACGACATTCGGGTTTTCGATCCGTTCGTACGGTTCGAATAAGGCCGCGACGCGGCTCGCCGGCGTCCGGACCGGCCAGCTCGTCGTCGGAGCCTTCCTCATCACGTCTATCTCGGCGATGGTGGCCGGATTCGTGCTCGCCGCGTTTTCCAATACCGCGGTCTCATCGATGGCCGAGGGATACGACTTCCAGGCACTCGCCGCGATCATCATCGGTGGCACAAGCGTGTTCGGCGGGAAGGGCAGTGTCTACCGCACACTTCTCGGGGTCGTGTTCGTCAGCGTCCTGACAAACATCCTCGTCCTCGTGGGATTGACCTTCGGGGCCCAGCAGGTCGCGATAGGCGTGCTCATTGTCGTCGCGGTGTCGATTGACGCCATTGCTAGGAAGTTGGTGAAGAACTGATGAGTAACGTCAGAACGACTGAGCGCACGACCGCGGTGGGGCGAGCGCGCACAGTGCTCGCCCGCCGCACCGAGGGAAGGGCCGTAGCCCTGCTGGTTGTGGTGGCGATTGTCGCCGCTGTGTTCGAGCCAGTGGTGTTCTCGTCATTCCCGGTGGTTCTCGGTCGACTCGCGCTGATCGGCCTCGTCGCCCTCGGGCTCACGGCACTGATCCTGCTGGGAGAGCTGGACCTCAGCGTGGCAAGCACGCTCGCGCTCTCGGGAGTTGTCATGGCGAGCGTACCCAATCTCGGTCTCGGCATCATCGCTGCGCTGATCACCGGAATAGTTGTTGGCCTCATCAACGCCTTCTTCGTGGTGGTCGTCGGCATCAACTCCTTCATCGCCACCCTGGGGATGCTCTTCGCGTTACGCGGAGCGGCGTTCGTGATTTCGGCGGAGAAGCCGGTCCCTCTCGAGAACATCGATGCGGGCATCGCATTCGGATCTTCATTGCTGGGGCCGTTGACGCCCCGAGTACTTCTCTTCTTCGTGATCTTCGCTGTGCTGCAGATTCTCCTCAGCCGCACCCGCATCGGCCGGGAGTTCTATGCGGTCGGCGGCAACCGCCAGGCGGCTATCGACGTCGGCATCCCGGTGCGTCGGCGCCTCGTGCTCGGGTTTGTGATATCCGGGGTAGTCGCCGCAACCGCGGGCATCATCAACACGCTCGAGCTCACTGCGGCGGATCCGACTGCTGGTTCAACCGTGTTGCTCGCGAGCTTCGCCGCCGCCATCATCGGCGGTGTCGTACTCACGGGTGGGCGAGGCACCATTGTCGGCACGCTTCTCGGTGCGCTCGCGCTCAGCATCCTGCAGGTCGTGTTGACCCTGTCGGGCGTTCAAGTCGATATTCAAGACATCTTCATCGGCTCGATTTTGCTCGTCGCGATCATTAGCGATCCATCAAGCCTTCGAACGGCATGGGTCCGCTTGCGGGCTGCAATCACCCGTTCGAGAACTCGGGACACAGCCCGAGGACTGACCGGCAATGCTGCCGATCAGTAAACCCAGAAACACCAACGGAAAGAGTGAAAAAAATGCGCGTCTCTCGCATCACGATGGGTGCACTCAGCATCGCTGCTGCTTCCACCATTCTCCTCAGCGCCTGTTCAAGCTCCGGCACCGCCGGCAATAACTCGGCGGACAATGGTAAGAAGTCATACGACGTCTACGCCCTTCTGCCTCAGGGAACCGACCAGCCCTACGGCACCACCTACTTGCCCCCCATGAAGGCTGAGGCGGCCAAGGACAACATCAAGCTCACCATCACCAACTCGAAGTACAACGCCGACCAGCAGGCGAGTGAATGTGATGTGGCCGTGGCCGCGAAGCCCGATTTGATCGTCCTGTGGCCAGCCGTCGGAGACACGGTGCGCCCGTGTCTAGCCAAGGCGAAAGCCGCTGGGATTCCCGTGACGGTCACCAACTCCGGAGTGAACAAGGCCGACGTGTCGCTCACCAAGGGCTTTTCCGGCCCAGACACCTACGGTCAGGGAGTCGCGTCAGCCGAGATAATGTGCGACATCACCGCTGGCAAGGACGTGGGAATCCTCGTAGTGAACGGACTGACCGGCAACTCCACGGCCACCACCCGCCACGACGGTTTTGCGGACACCATCGCCAAGAAATGCCCGAACGTGAAGATACTGGCGGAGCAGCCGGGCAACTGGAACAAGGACGATTCGAAGATCGCGGTCTCTGAGATGCTCACATCAGTCGGCGCATCCAAAGTCCAGGGCATCTACGCCGCCGACGACACCATGGTTGCTGGCGCCATCGACGCCTTGAAGGCCCGCGGTATCGATCCGGCCCCGTTGTTCATCACCTCGATCGGCAACACCAAGCTTGGCAACCCGCTCGTGGTTTCCGGTGAACTCGATGGCACCGTGTTCCAGTCGTCCTCTTGGGACGGGCAACACGCCATCGACCTGGCCTACAGCGTGCTCACCGGTGGCACGGTCAAAGACCAGTTCATGCCCTCCGTGAAAGTTACCAAGGCGAACGCGACAGATCCCAGCGTCGCCCCCGAATGGTGATCTGCCCGTACTGAACTCATCGCGGGGTGCCCGGTAGACGAGAACTCGCCGGGCGCCCCGCCATACACTCCAACGGAAGAACTCACGAATGAATGCCATTCCCTCCAGCTCCAGCCCCAGCCCGCTCGGCGCCCCCGGCCACATGGGTGTCGACTATGAGGAACGGGTCGACTTCGATCGCCTTCGCCGTTATCGCGTCGAACGAGCGAAGGCAGCTCTGGAAAGCAGCGACTGCGGAGCCTTCCTGTTGTTCGACTTCTACAACATCCGCTACACGACACAGACCTGGATCGGCGGCGCCCTGGGTGACAAAATGATCCGCTACTGCCTGTTGACCCGCGACGAGGAACCGATCCTCTGGGACTTCGGCTCGGCAGTGCGCCATCACAAGCTCTACTCCAAGTGGTTGCCCGAAGAGAATTGGCGCAACGGGTTCCTGGGATTCCGGGGCGCGGTCGCCCCTGACGCGGGGTTGATGCGCTCTGCTGTCACCGAGATCAAGGGGTTGCTCGAATCGGCCGGGGTCGCGGATGCGCCGATCGGCATCGATATCGTCGAGCCGCCGTTCCTGTTCGAGATGCAGCGTCAGGGTCTGCGCATCGCTGACGCGCAGCAGTACATGCTTGATGCTCGTGTGATCAAGTCACAGGACGAAATTATGCTGCTCAACCAAGCCGCCGCCATGGTCGACGGCGTTTATCAGGACATCGTGGATGTGCTGAAGCCCGGGATCCGCGAGAACGAGATCGTCGCCCTGGCCAACAAACGCCTCTACGAACTGGGGTCGGAGCAAGTGGAGGCAGTCAACGCGATCAGCGGAGAGCGGTGTAATCCGCATCCCCACAACTTCACCGACCGCATCATCCGGCCCGGCGACCAGGCCTTCTTCGACATCATCCATTCCTTCAACGGCTATCGCACCTGCTACTACCGCACCTTTGGGGTGGGCAGCGCCACCACCAGCCAGCGGGATGCATACAAGCAGGCACGGGAGTGGATGGATTCCTCCATCGCCGCAATCAAGCCCGGTGTTTCTACGTCCGAGGTTGCCAAGCTGCTCCCGAAAGCCACCGACTTCGGATTCGAGAACGAGATGGAAGCGTTCGGGTTGCAGTTCGCTCACGGACTCGGCTTGGGATTGCATGAGCGACCGATCATTTCGAGGCTCAACTCGCTCGATAATCCGGTCGAACTGAAGGTCGGCATGGTCTTTGCCATCGAGACCTACTGCCCCGCCTCAGACGGGATATCTGCAGCGCGGATTGAAGAAGAAGTCGTGGTGACCGAATACGGGACGGAGATCCTCACCAAGTTTCCGGCTCAGGAACTCTTCGTCGCGAACGAATATTAGGCACCGTTTCGTGACGCTCCCGGTGGCTGCGCAGGCCGACGGCGGATGAGGGTGCTGGCGAACTGTGCCACCGGCAGATCGTTCGATCTCGGTGTGCTCAGCAGCGCCGGGTTCTCCTGCGCTCAGTTCCTCCCGTCGGGGGGAAACCGAGATAGTGTGAACGCAGTCGGGGAGAACACCAGGGGTCCGCGCCTGATCGTCGTTTGGCTCCCCGAGGCACACGAGCTCCGTCTATGTCGTGATCCGGCTGCAGTCATGCCGATCATCACTATCGTCTCCACTCCTATCGCCTCCACTCCTAGCGCCGCCCTCCTACCGCCGCGGCGCCGGAACCCGACCGCCTTATGTGCTCTGTCGCGACAACCGGTGTTCCAGGCGCCGGAGCGTTACCTTCGCCAGACGGATTTGACGTTACAGAACTCTCGGATTCCTTCTGCTGCCAATTCACGGCCGAACCCGGATGCTTTGACCCCGCCGAAGGGCAGCTCGGGGGAGGAGGCGGTCATTCCGTTGATGAACACGGCGCCTGCCTCGAGTTCACGGGTGAAGAATTCCTCCTCCGCGTCGTCGTTGGTCCACACCGCTGAGCTGAGACCGAAAGTGGTCTGGTTCGCGATGCGGAGTGCCTCCTCGCGATCTGCGACGCGGTAGAGAGAGGCGACCGGCCCAAAAGTCTCTTCCTGCACGATCCGCATCTCGTCGGTGAGTTCGCTGAGGAGTGTCGGCTGATAGAACCAGCCGGGACCGTCGACGGCCGACCCACCGGCGAGCACCTTTGCGCCTTTCGCCACGGCGTCATCCACCAGTTCGGCCAGGTCCGTTCGGCCGGATTCCGTTGCGAGTGGGCCGACGTCGGTGCCGGCATCCATGGGGTCGCCGACGATGAGGTCAGACATCTTCTGGGCGAAGATCGCTGCAAACGCGTCATAGATATCGGTGTGCACCAGAAAGCGTTTGGCGGCGATGCACGATTGGCCGTTGTTTTGCACGCGAGCTTTGACTGCGGTTGTCGCGGCGGCGTCGAGCTCGGCGCTCGGCATCACGATGAACGGGTCGGAGCCACCCAGCTCCATGACGCTCTTTTTGATCTGCTCGCCAGCGATGGAGGCAACGGACCGCCCGGCGGGCTCGGAACCGGTCAGGGTCACTGCCCGCACCCGGGAATCCTCGAGGACAGCCTTGACCTCTCGGGATCCGATGAGCAGGGTACGGAACGACCCGGAAGGGAATCCTCCTCGTTCGAAGAGAGTGTCAAGATAAAGCGCCGACTGGGGCACATTGGAGGCGTGCTTGAGAACCCCCGTGTTACCGGCCATCAGAGCCGGTGCGGCGAACCGGATGACCTGCCACAGCGGGTAGTTCCAGGGCATGACGGCAAGAATCACACCAAGTGGCTGGTAGCGCACGTAAGCGCCCGATGCGCCAACAGCCGCGGGGTTCGCAAGCGGCTCGTCGGAGAGGAAGCCTTCTGCGTTCTCGGCATAGAAGCGCATGTTCTTGACACACTTGAGAGCCTCCGCTTTCGCCTGCGCTAGGGGCTTACCCATCTCGAGAGTGAGCATGGAGGCGACTTCATCCGCTTCGGACTCGAGGATGTCGGCAGAGGCCTGCATCCATCGGGCTCGCGCCGCAAAATCCGTGTCGTGAAGCGACTCGAAGGCCGTCTGCGCCTCACCGATTTTTCGGTCGGTGGTGGCGGTGTCGTCGGTCGGGAATTCCTTTATCGTTTCGCCGGTAGCCGGGTTCGTGGTCGCGATCGCCATGGAGATTCTCCTGTTGTCTGCTAGTTTTCGAATACTTCTGGGTGACGGGCCAATTCGAGCCGCGTGCGACGAATGTGGTCGTGCAGCACACGTTCCGCCTCGTCGACGTCGCCGCGACGGATCGCATGCACGAGCAGATGGTGGTCGTAATGAGCGCTGCGATCACCTTCAGAGCGAAACACTCGCGTGAACGCCCGGCGATAGTGCTGCGTGCGATTCCAGAGCTGCAGCACCATCTCGCCGAGCACGTTGGTCCCGGCGGTGGCATACGTCGACAGGTGGAACTCACGGTCGAGCTTCAGAAAATGCTCAACATCAGTCGAGCGTTCCATCGCATCGGCAAGTAATGCGAGGTGGTCGATCTCGGGTCTGGACAGGTTCGGGATGCTGTATCGCAGGAGCAAAGGTTCGAGACGCTCCCGAATTTGGTACATCTCCTCACACTCGGCGAGGCTCAGCCGAGACACCCAGGCGCCGGTGTTGACCACGACCGTGACTAGCCCCTCAGCCTCAAGCATCCTCAGGGCCTCGCGAACAGGGATGCGACTCGCCCCATGAAGGTCTGCGAGGTCCTCTTGGCGCACACGCATTCCGGGCGAGTAGTGGCCATCGAGGATGGCCTGGCGCAATTCAGCGGCGATCCGGGTGCCGGCGCCGTCGCGCGTTGCATGTTCCGTCATCTGCCCATTCTGGGCGACACCGGTCGCGGGCAGCGCACTCATTCGGCCGGCCTCGCGGGGTTCCACAGCGTCCGCTGTGCTTGCTTCTCATAGGCCTTTCCTCCGGGGTAGCTCACCAGTTCAAACTGCATTCCCCAGGGGCTGCGGAAGTACAACCACTGCTGCCCTTCCGCCGCCTGCTTGCTCGAAGTAGGAGCACCCATGATCTCTACGCCGTGGCTGACAAGGTGCTCGATGGCCGCGCCCATATCGTCGACGTAGATCGCCAAGTGGTGACCTCCAATGTCGCTATTTCGCGGCTGTCGTTGTGGGGCGCCGTCGGCCGGCTCGTACTGGAACAGTTCGACATTGCTCCCGTTGCCGATGCGGTAGAAGCGAATCTCTCGGATCACCGTGCCAGGGTCCACACCGAGGTGCACAGCCATCCAGTCGTCATCGGACTGTTTCGCCCCAAGGGTGTAGATGTGCTCTGCACCCACCACATCAACGAAAAAGCGCTCGGCTTCGTCGAGGTCCGGCACGGTGAAGCCGACGTGATCAGTTCCCCTCATTCCCGGGATGCCGTGCGCCACGATTGACCTCCAGGTCGTTGATTGGATCCAGTATTACTTGAATTTGCCGTATTGGGCAAGTATTCTTCTATTTCTGATTGCGATTGGACGCAATCGACGCTAACTTGGGGTCACGCGGGCAGCGCACATGGTGTCGTGCCTAGAGAAGGAAAGAGCATCATGTCAAAACGACGACGTTTGGAGACCGGGGCGGATTGGGTCGAACTTTCGACCACCGCCCAGGACTGGAAAGACGCGGATCCCGCTCTACTCTCAGCGATGCTCGGGCAGCTCCACCTCATCCGCGCCTTCGAGGAGTCCGTTCTCGAGCTTGCCGCCGAGAGCCTTGTGCACGGCCCAGCCCATTCGAGCATCGGCCAGGAAGGAGGCGCGGTCGGCTCGATCATCGGATTAGGTTCCGCGGACGGAGTCACAGGTTCGCACCGCGGGCATCACCAGTTCCTCGCCAAGGCACTCACGCACGTGACCGGGGGGAAAGTCGATCTAGACGATCTCGTACCGAATGACGTTCAGGCACTACTCCAGCGAACGCTCGCCGAGATCCTCGGCCTCGCACAAGGATTCTCCGGCGGCAGAGGAGGGTCAATGCACCTGCAGTGGCTCGAGGCAGGGGCGCTCGGTACTAACGCCATTGTCGGAGGCGGGGTCCCCTTCGCCGCAGGCAACGCCTTTGCCCAGAAGCACGGTGAGACGCGCGATTTGACCATCAGCTACTACGGTGACGGGTCGAGCCAAATCGGGTCCGTGCTCGAGACAATGAATCTGGCGTCGGCCTGGAAACTGCCGCTGTTGTTCTTCGTCGAGAACAACATGTACGCCGTATCGACCAATGTCAACGAAGTCTCTGCAGACACCCGTCTGTCGGTCCGTGGACAAGGATTCAGCATCCCGGGCTGGAAAGTCGATGGAATGGATCCATTGGCTGTGCACCTCGCAGTAGAAGAAGCATCGGAACGCTTACGCACCGGCGCTGGCTCAGCCATCGTCGAGGCGGAGGTCTATCGGTTCTTCCACCAGAACGGAGCATATCCCGGCAGCGCCTTCGGCTACCGCGCTAAGGAAGAAGAGGCCGCCTGGCGCGAGCGTGACCCGCTCAAAAGGGTCGCCCGAGAAATGACCAAGTTAGGCCTCATCGACGCCGCCGGGGTGCAATCGGTTCGCACCCAGGCGCAAGCAGCAATGAGCGCGGCGGTCGCCGAACTGATAGAGACCGACCCGGAAGACGCGACTCGCCGCCGTATCCGCCCCGCGCTCTGGCCCGATCCGGGCTTTGTCGATGTCGGCATCAGGAGTGATGCCCACGAGTTGGATGGGATGTCGATACTCGACCCGATCGAACACACCGGCGGGTGGCGTGACATCAAGTTCATCGATGCTGTGGCTGCGACGATGGATCGCCGCATGGAGACCGACTCGCGCATCATCGTGCTCGGTGAAGACGTGCACCGCCTCAATGGTGGGACGAACGGAGCGACAAAGGGACTGGCCAAGAAGTTCGGGCCAGACCGCGTGATAGGCACGCCGATCAGCGAGAACGCCTTCGTGGGCCTCGGTGGCGGGTTGGCCCTCGACGGCCGCTTTCGACCCGTCGTCGAATTCATGTATCCCGACTTCGTCTGGGTCGCGGCCGATCAGGTCTTCAACCAGATCGGGAAGGCGCGCCACATGTTCGGAGGCGATAACGATATGCCTCTGGTTCTGCGCACCAAGGTCGCCATGGGCTCCGGCTACGGCTCGCAACACCTTATGGACCCGGCGGGCATCTTTGCGACGGCTGCCGGTTGGCGCATCATCGCCCCGTCGAACGCCGCTGATTACGTGGGATTGATGAATGCCGCGCTGGCACTTCAGGATCCGGTGCTCGTCATCGAACACGTTGACCTTTACGCTCAAGCCGACCAGGTCCCAGATGTCGATCTCGACTATATTTTGCCGCCTGGGAAGGCTGCGATCCGGCGGCACGGGTCGGATGTCACGGTCATCAGCTACCTCTCCATGGTCAACCACGCTCTCGAGGCGATTGAGCAGACCGGCATCGATGCGGAGCTCATCGACCTGCGGTGGTTGGATCGAGCATCCATCGACTGGCAGACCATCGGCGAGAGCATCAAGAAGACCAACGCAGTGCTTCTCGTGGAGCAGGGTGCTGTCGGCACCTCATACGGCGGATGGCTGGCAGACGAGTTGCAGCGGCGCTTCTTCGATTGGCTCGACCAGCCGATTCAGCGTGTCACTGGAGGCGAAGCGAGTCCGAGTATCTCGAAGGTCCTCGAGCGAGCAGCCATCGCGCGCACCGAAGAGGTCGTCGCGGGGCTCGACATGATCCGTGCAGGTATGGGCGCCGCCTCCGAGCGTCGGCTGGAGAATCGCTGATGCCCACCATCGTCCGGATGCCCGCTGTGCTCGCATCGACAACTGAGGCAGCGATCCAGGCCTGGTCGGTCAGCGAAGGCCAGACGATCGAGGTCGGAGAACCGCTGGCCGACATCGAGACCGAAAAGGCGGTCGTCGAGTACGCGGCAGAAGTCGCCGGAACCGTGGGAAAGCTCATTGCTCAGCCCGGGGAGAACCTCAGCGTCGGCGAACCGATCGCGATAATCCTCTACGCAGGGGAGAGCGAAGACGAAATGGGGCCCGCACTCGCTGCTGCGGGCGTCTCGGATACCGCGTCGCCTCAGGCGAGCGACCCGACTGTCGAGTCTTCGGTGCCGGAAACAGCACAGGCTCCAGGTGACGAAACCCGCCGCATCTTCGCGAGCCCGATCGTACGGAGGCTTGTTCGCGAGCGCGGACTTGATCTCGGTTCCCTGGAAGGCACCGGTCCTGGTGGGCGAATCGTGAGGCGCGACCTCGACGCTCGCCCGACGACTGTGCTGCCGGCAGCGGCAGCGGCACCGGAACCTGCACCTTCACCGGTGCGGGTGCCTGCGACACCGCTCCGAGTGGGAAGCCCGACATCGGAGACCGACTTCACCGATATTCCCTTGACGGGAATGCGCCGCGCGATCGCCCGTCGACTCACCGAGAGCAAGACGACGGTTCCGCATTTCTACCTGACTGCTCACGTGCGTGTCGACCGGTTGCTCTCCCTTCGAGCCGAGGTCAACGAATCCTCTTCACGAAAAGTTTCCGTGAACGACTTCGTGATCAAGGCTGTTGCGGGGGCGCTGGCAGAGGTGCCCGCGGCCAACGCGATCTGGGGAGGCGATCATATCCGTCGCTTCAACGGGGTGGATCTCGCAGTTGCCGTGGCTGTCGACGGAGGTCTGCTCACGCCAGTGCTGCGTAGTGTCGACACCGCGAGCATTGCGGCCATCAGCGCCTCGGTTGCTGACCTTGCCGAGCGCGCCCGGGCGGGAAAACTGCGTCAGGAAGAACTCGAAGGAGGCAGCTTCTCCGTCTCGAACCTCGGTATGTACGGTGTTGACGAGTTCACCGCCATCCTGAATCCGCCGCACTCCGGCATACTCGCTGTGAGCGCGGCAAAGCAACGGCCGGTGGTGGATAACGGGCAGCTAGGAGTCGCATCAGTGATGACGGTAACTCTTTCTGCTGATCACCGCGTCATCGATGGTGCCGTCGGTGCACAATGGATGGCGTCCTTCGTTCGGCGCATCGAGAGTCCGGTGTCGCTTCTCCTATAGGTCTGTCCATGACTTTCGGGGCGGAAGAGCGAGGTGTCATCGCCGTATTGGCTGCGCACGGCAAGGAAGGCTCTGCTGCACGGATAGGTGACGTCTTGACGTGCCCCACTGTTTGGTTACCTGTAGTGGTGGGAAAATCAGGAATCGGTACTCGCCCCGGGCGTCAGGTGCTCGTGCCGATAGGGGAGGGTCAGCGGTTTTCGGACAAGCTGGCATAAGAACCCTTATCGGGAGCGACTGCCGAATGCTCGGTGATTGCTCAGTGATTATCCGTCGTCCGCGCCCGCCCACGACGGGATTCCGTTCCAGTGACAGCCGCGCACCCCTATGAATCTCAATTGGGTCTACGTCCGTTGATTCGGTAAGCCTCGGACTAATCGGGTCGCCAGCGGCGGTCGCACCTACCAATGACATCCATGCTGTTGGTTACCGATTAGCTGGTACGCCGCACTCGGGCCGCGGCACTCTGAAGTCGAAGCGTTTCGATACTTACTCCATCGCGTAGGTTCTCCACGAGGGTCCGTGCGTCGGCAGCCAGGTGCGGCGCCGCCCTCTCCATCGCGTCGAGCAGGACACAATTCTCCTCGTCGAGGATGTACACCACTTCCAGATCTCCATGTTGCAATACCCACTGACCTGAGTCGGGATGAGTGCTTTGGATGTTCATGACGACGCTGGGCGCTTCGATGCCGTATGCGCCGGTTTGGCGGAGGTTTGGATCGAACAGGGCGCGCGGGTCCTCGCTGGTGAGGACGATGTGTCCGTTGTCCTTGCCGTTGGGCAAATGATTCTCGACGCGCGCAAGCACCTTGGGAGTGATCCGCTCGCGTGCTTTCGGTCCCATCACGAGAATGTCGCCTGACTTGTCGTCACGGATGATCGCGGAAACGGCGCGAGGTTCGAGCACATAGCCCATGAGCCTCCCGGCCTCACGCAGCAAGGCCGCTGCTGAGGCGCAGTCAGCATCGGTGTCGTAGGCGTCACCGATCGCGATAACGGCGGCCTGCAGTCGCTCGATTGGATCGCGAGTTAACTTTTTGGTAGCAAGATGCCGCACAGTCGCGGACCGCAGTGTTATCGACTGCCGCTGCGCGCGTATTCGTTTCGCGTTGCCCATGCCGTGAGGCTACTGGATGTAACACCTGCCGACGGGTCTGCGAGTAGGTGCCGGTGCTCGTCGAGTTGTTCTTGTGACGCCTAGACGATATGAGTATGAGCTCGGCCTCTTGAGGCTGGGGCCTCCGTTCGAGTAGACGTGGGTTACCAGCCCGTGGAGGTTGGCCTATCCACAGTCGAACCTTGGAGGCCCCAGTTGATCGAACATCGTAGTTTCGTTGGTCTGGATGTGCACGCTCGCACGGTTGAGGGGTGCGTTATCGACGCGACGACCGGACAGATCTTGCATCGAAAAATCACGGCGAATACGCCTGAGATTGTGGGATGGGTGGCCTCGCTGCCCGGTTCGCAGATTGTCACCTATGAGGCGGGGCCGACCGGGTTCGGCCTGTTCCGTCAGCTCGTCGCGGCTGGGATTGACTGCCGCGTCGCTGCTCCGTCGAAGCTGCAACGCCCGACCGGTGACCGGGTCAAGACCGATGCCCGCGATGCCGAGCACCTTGCGAAGCTGCTCCGGCTCGGACAGATCGTTGAGGTGACGGTCCCGACGGTTGAGGCCGAGACGGTCCGCGATGTGGTGCGGGCGAGGGAGAACACCAGGCAGGTGCTGATGGGCAACCGGCACCAGTTGTCGAAGCTGCTGCTGCGGCACGGGCTCGTCTATGACGAAGGTGCCGCCTGGACAGGAAAACACGACCGGTGGCTGCGGGAACACCGCTTGAGCGGCGACCGGTCGTTCACGACCGCGTTCGACGCCTACTACGAGGCCGTCTCCCAGACCGTCGCCCGCAGGGACCGCCTCGACACGATGATCGAGGACCTTGCCGCGAACTCGTCGTTCACCCCGATGGTGAACCGGCTCGGTTGCCTCCGGGGAGTATCAGCCCTGACCGGGTTGGCGTTAGCGGTCGAAATCGGCGACTGGCACCGATTCTCCGGGAAGACCATCGGTTCCTTCGTCGGCCTGGTGCCCTCGGAATACTCCTCCGGGCAGTCTCGCAGCCAGGGCGGGATCACCAAAACTGGCAACTCTCACGTCCGCCGGCTGCTGGTCGAGGCCGCCTGGCAGCACCGCCGCGACTACAGCCCATCCCGCCAATCGATCTTGCATGCCCGGTGGGAGAAAGCACCAGCGCCTGCCCGTCTCCGCGGCCAGGACGGCAACGAGCGCCTGCACCGGCAGTGGGTGGCCTTCACCGTCCGCCGCAAACGTCCCGTCGTGGCCAACACCGCCATCGCCCGCGAACTCGCCGGCTGGTGCTGGTCCTTGGCCGTCATGGACGACTAACCCCAGACCGCTGATCATCATCCGATGTGTGTCGGCGAACACGTGGAGTGACCCGCTAAACAACTATGAGCAACGCCAACCTCGGCCAGCGCGACGCCCGATTTCTAGACCCGCGGCACCTCTCCAGCTCGAACACTTCGCCCTGCGGTAACCAACCCGCGCATATCAGCCTGACCGTGAACATCGACAACGACACGTTCGACACCACCGGCTGCGATGACCAGCAGAAGCGGCGCCCAGGAACGATCATCCCGGACGCCGCTTCACCCTGCCCACTTGACAAAAGCAACTACATATCAGTTGTTCTTCCGGGTCTGTCAGATTTCTTGTGTAACTGGTCATCGGCTAGTTGAGTCCTAGGCGGTCGCCGTAGGTCATTGCGAGGGTGTTAAGAATAGCTTTCCACCCGTTGATCTCGCCTGTCGGATTGGCCCGGTTGTGGCGTCGTTCGATGATCGCGAGATACATCACTTTCAGTGCGGATTGTTCGTTGGGGAAGTGGCCGCGACGCCTGGTCGCGGCTCTGAATCTCGCGTTCAACGACTCGATCCCGTTTGTCGTATAGATGAGCTTCCTGATCTCTAACGGGTAGTCGAGGAACGGGGTGAACTCACCCCACGACCGCCGCCACATCGCGATCATCGCCGGATAGATGGGTTCCCACTCCTTCGCAAACTCGTCGAAGCGTTGCTCCGCAGCCTTCACCGTCGGCGCCTGGTAGACCTGCTTCAACCTGTCCGCGATCGGTTTCCAATACTTCCTGGACGCGAACCGCAGGCTGTTGCGCACCAAATGCACGACACAGGTTTGAACGGTCGCCATCGGCCAGGTTGCGAGGATCGAGTCCGGCAGGCCCTTCAGACCGTCACAACAGACGAACAGGACATCGGCGACGCCGCGGTTCTTCAGCTCGGTGAGCATGTTCATCCATTGCTTCGATCCCTCACCACCGGTCGGTCCAACCCACATGCCCAGAACGTCGCGGTGGCCATCGAGGTCGATTCCGAGCGCCACATACACGGGCCGGTTGCCGACCTGCCCATCCCGAACCTTCATCACGATCGCGTCGATGAGGATCACTGGATACACCGGATCCAGGGGCCTTGCCTGCCACACCTCCATGTCGGCCACGACCCGGTCGGTGACTTTCGACACCAGCTCCCGGGAGATGTCTTGCCCATACACGTCGGAGAGGTGGGCCTGGATATCCCCGGTCGTGAGCCCTTTCGCATACAGCGAGACGACGGCCTCATCGAAGCCCGCGATGCGACGCTGATA
>NZ_JBEPTM010000005.1:0-275162 GCF_040549525.1 Frigoribacterium sp. UYMn621
TAGTCGTTACTCACTGACCATCCCACGGTGGCTCTTCACGTCGACCATCCAACGCTCGAAACCCCGAAAACCACACCACTCCCGGGGACGCAACCCCCAGTCTCAGGTCTGTGTTCTGGGTGAGCGGTGGATCGACCTGCTTATCGGGGATCGGCTCGCGATCGAGATCGACGGCGCCGCAAAGTACACGCAGGACATGAGTCCCGGTGAAGTGGCCCGCCGAGTGGACGCAGATCGCGTGCGCGACGCGTTCCTCGAAGCCCTCGGATATCACGTCATCCGGCTCAGCTATCGGATGATCGTCTTCGACTGGCCCGCGACCCTCGCGATGATCCAGGCTGTCATCGAGCGCGGGGACCACTTGTCCCGTCGCTGATCGCTCCGTCTTCGTGAGGGCGCTGGCGAGGCGCGCCCGCATCTCTCAGCGAGGGGCAGCAGCATCCGTGTCAGAAATCCATGCCATCCGGGAGAGGGGCGGCGCGTTGCGCGCGACACACCGCATCGATTCCGAATGGCATGGATTTCGCGCAGGGGGAGGCACGGTCGGGTCGGCGGATGCGACGTGACGGATTCTGCGCGGCCGCCGACGATCACAGGCCCGCCGTGTACCGACGGGCCTGTGATCGTGCTTCGCGACGGACTACGAGACTCCGCGCAACACCGGGTGATGGAAGGTGTCGTTGAAGACCCGCTCCGAGGCGCCGACCCGGTCGAGGTAGGGAGTGACGCCCCCCATCTGGAACGGATAGCCCGCGCCGAGGATCAGGCAGAGATCGATGTCTTCCGCAGCCTCGACGACGTGGCTCTCGAGCATGCGGTGTACCTCGTCCGCCAGACCGTCCTCGAGGCGGGTGCGAAGTTCCTCGGCCGTCGTCGGCGTCGTGCCCCCGGCAACGATGGCGCGAGCCTTCTTGTCGATTCCGGTGACCTTCCCCTTGGAATCGCGTTCGAAGATGTGACCGAGTTCGGCGAGTTTGTGCAGGTTCTCGCTCTCGAAGAACCGCTCGGGGAAGGCCGCGTGGTGGGTGTCGAGCACGTGTGCCCCCACCTTGAGGCCGACGAGCTCGAGCAGCTCGAACGGGGTCATCGGAAGGCCGAACGGTTTGGTCGACTCCTCGACGACCTCGAACGGAGTCCCGGTGTCGACCGCGTGCATCGCCTCGCCGAGCACCTTCGCGAGAATGCGGTTGACCACGAAGCCGGGAGTGTCCGTCGTGATCACCGCGTTCTTGAAGAGCTTTGCGGCGGTCACCATCGCAGTTGACAGCGTCGCATCATCTGTCTGCGGGGTCTTGACGACCTCCACGAGCGGCATCACGGCCACGGGGTTGAAGAAGTGGAAGCCCACGAGGCGTTCCGGATGCTTCAGGTCGGCACCGATCTGCTCGACAGAGAGCGAGGAGGTGTTGGTCGCGAGCACGGCTGTCTCGGAGATGTACTGCTCCACATCGGCGAAGACGGCCTGCTTGACTCCGAGCTCCTCGAAAACGGCCTCGATCACCCAGTCGCAGGCGGCGAAGTCGGCCTTGTCGGTGGTACCGGTGACGAGCGCCTTGAGGCGGTTCGCCTCATCCGGTGAGATGCGCTTCTTGCCCAGGAGGGCGTCGATCTCGTCATGGATGTAGGCCACACCCTTGTCGACCCGTGCCTGGTCGAGGTCGGTGATCACCACGGGCACCTTGAGGCGGCGCACGAAGAGCAGCGCGAACTGGCTGGCCATGAGGCCAGCGCCGATCACGCCGACCTGGGTCACCGGCTTCGCCAGAGCCTTGTCCGGAGCTCCCGCCGGACGCTTGGTGCGCTTCTGCACCAGGTTGAATGCGTAGATGCTCGCCTTGAACTGGTCGCCGGAGATGAGTTCGGCGAGAGCCTCATCCTCTGCGGCGAAACCGGTGGCCCGGTCGGTGTTCTTCGCCGCCTTGAGCAGCTCGAGAGCCTTGTACGGAGACTTCGCGACCCGGCCGATGCGGCTCTCGAGCATCTTGGTGGCTACCCCGATGGCGATGTCCCATTTCACGGCGCGTTCGATCTTGCCGGGGGTATTCGCGCGCTTCACGGTGGTGGTTCCGGAGATCACGCCGTCGGCCCACGCTATGGAGTTCTCGAGGAACGACACAGAGTCGAAGATGGCATCCGCGATCCCGAGGTCGAAGACCTCCTGTCCCTTGAGCATGCGGTTGTTCTTCAGGGGGTTCTCGATGACCACCTTGAGCGCGTTCTCGATGCCGATGAGGTTCGGAAGCAGCCAGGCCCCGCCCCAGCCGGGGATGATGCCGAGGAAGACCTCGGGAAGGGCAACACCGGGAGTGTTGCGGTCGACGGTGCGATAGTCCGCGTTGAGTCCGATTTCGAGGCCACCACCGAGCGCGAGCCCGTTGATGAATACGAAGCTCGGCACAGCGATACCGTTCAGCTTGCCGAGGGCGTAGTGGCCCAGCTCGGCCATCTGCTTTCCGACCGCCCGGCTCGTGATCGCGCCCACCTTCGAGAGGTCGGCGCCGGCGGCGAGGAAGAAGGGCTTTCCGGTGACGGCGACACCGGCGATCTCCCCGCGGGAGGCTCGCTCTCTCAGCGTGTCGAGAGTCGACGCGAACTCGATCAGCGTGACGGGGCCCAGCGTGGTGGGACGGGTGTGGTCACGCCCGTTGTCCAGGGTGACGAGGGCGAGAGTGCGGCCGCCCGAGATCGGGATGTCCCGAACGTAAGAGTGGGTGACCACCTCATCGTCGGATGCCGCGATCAGTTCAGCGAAACGGCTCTGCGTTGCGACGTCGGTCATTTCTTCTTCTTCTTTCCGTCGAAGTACGGGTTCTCCCAGATGACGGATCCGCCCTGGCCGAGGCCGACGCACATCGCGGTCAGGCCGTAGCGCACGTCCGGGCGTTCCTTGAACTGTGCGGCGAGCTGGATCATCAGGCGCACGCCGGAGGAGGCGAGCGGATGGCCCATGGCGATCGCGCCACCCCACTGGTTGACCCGGGGGTCGTCATCGGCGATGCCGAAGTGATCGAGAAAGGACAGCACCTGCACGGCGAATGCCTCGTTCAGCTCGAAGAGGCCGATGTCGGTGATCGACAGTCCCGCCTTCTTCAGGGCCTTCTCGGTGGATGGCACCGGTCCGATGCCCATGATCTCCGGCTCGACGCCGGCGAAGGCGAAGCTCACGAGCTTCATCTTCGCGGTGAGTCCGAGTTCCCGAGCGGCGGACTCGCTCGCCAGAAGGCTGATGGTGGCACCGTCGTTGAGACCGGACGCATTGCCGGCCGTGACCCGTCCGTGCGGGCGGAACGGAGTCTTCAGTCCGGCGAGTCCCTCGAGGGTCGTCTCCGGACGCAGCGCCTCGTCGCGGGTGGCGAGACCCCAGCCGGACTCGGAGCGCACCGACACGGGGATCAGGTCGGGCTGCAGCTTGCCGTTGTCGTAGGCCGCGGCCGCCTTCTGCTGGCTCGCCAGGGCGAAGCGGTCGGAGCGCTCCTTGGTGAGCTGGGGAAAACGGTCGTGGATGCGCTCGGCGGTGGAACCCATGTTGAGGGCCTCTCCGCTCACGAGCTTCTCCGAGAGGAAGCGTGGGTTGGGATCCGCCCCGAAACCCATCGGATGACGGCCCATGTGCTCGACGCCGCCCGCGAGGGCGAGGTCGTAGGCCCCGAACGCGATGCCTCCGGCCAGCGTGGTGACCGAGGTCATCGCCCCGGCGCACATGCGGTCGATGGCGAAACCGGGGACCGACTTCGGCAGGCCCGCCAGGAGCGCGGCCGTGCGGCCGAGGGTCAGGCCCTGGTCGCCCTGCTGCGTGGTCGCGGCGATGGCGACCTCGTCGATCCGGTCGTGGGGAACATCGGGGTTGCGCTCGAGCAGGCCGACCATGGCCTTGACGACCAGGTCGTCCGCTCGGGTGTTCCAGTACATTCCCTTTTCGCCCGCGCGTCCGAACGGGGTGCGAACCCCATCGACGAACACGACTTCATGTCTCTCGGCCACAGTGCCTCTTTTCGCTCATAGGTAACGGGAAAAAGCCTAAACCGGCGAAAATCGCGTCGAGAATCGTTTGACTGTTCCTACGAAGCGGTCTCGACGCCCGGTTCGATCGTTTGGCTGGCATCGACAAAGGCATCGAGGATCACCTGTGCGATAGCGTCAACCTGCCAGGCGCGCGCGCCCAAGCCGGCCAGGGCCGAAGTGACGCTCTCGAGCTCGAGTGGCTCGGGGGGAGTCCAGGCGAGACGGCGGAGCAGCTCCGGAGTCAGCAGATTCTCGACGGGGATGTCGACCTCGGCCGAGACCACGGCGATCGCGGCGCGAGCCGACTTCAAGCGTTTGTCGGCTACGGGGTTCCGATCGCTCCACACTCGTGGCGGCGGTATCGTCTCGCTCGCGACCCGGAGCGCGGGCAGATCTTCGGTGGCGCGTCCCGCCTCGATCGCGGCCCACCAGCGCGGAAGCTCCGAGCGGCTCGCGCGACCGTTGAATTCGCGCAGGGATGCGAGACCGTGGCGGGACTCCGGCATCGCCTTCGCTGCGGCGATGAGCGACGCATCCGGGACGAGTCGTCCCGGGGCGGTGTCGATCTCGCGGGCGAAGGCGTCGCGGGCCTCCCAGAGTTCGCGAGCGACGGCGAGATTTCGGGCGCCGCGCACGCTGTGCAGTCCAGAGAGGCGTCGCCAGGCGTCTCCGGTGACGACCTTGGCCTCGCGGGCGAGCACTGCGGCGAATTCTTGCTCGGCGATGTGGGACTTGCCGGCGGTCTCGAGGAGGGCGGCCATCGCGTCCCTGAGGTCGGGGAGCAACTCGACATCGAGCGCCGCATAGACGAGCCAGGACTGGGGCAGTGGTCGGGTCGACCAGTCCGCCGCCGAGTGTTCTTTGGCCAGGTGGATGCCGAGGAGGTCTTCGACGACGGTGCCGAGTCCGACCCGGGGGAGGCCGGCGAGGCGCGCGCCGAGCTCTGTGTCGAAGATGCGGGAAGGATCGAGCCCCACCTCGCGCAGGCACGCGAGGTCCTGGCTCGCGGCGTGCAGGATCCATTCCTCGTCACGGATGGCCGCGTCGAGTTCCGCGAAGGACCCGATGGCCGGCGGATCGAAGAGGAAAACGCCGGAACCGCGGCGGAAGATCTGGATGAGGTACGCGCGCTGGGAATAGCGGAAGCCCGAAGCGCGCTCGGCATCGATGGCGATCGGACCGTGGCCAGCCACAATGGCCGCGACAGCCTCGAGATATTCCTCACGGGACTCGATGACGTGCACTTCGACGTGGGGCGCCTGTTCCGGTTCGACCCGGGCTTCGGTGTCGGATTCGACGGGAGGCGCGACCTCTGGCACGCTCACCGGCGCATCGGCGCGGGCCTGGTACTCCGTACCGTCGAGAAACACCGGTTCTCTTCCGGTGTCGCTCACGTCCGATCTCTGCGGGCCGCTAGCACACTCACTCCTTCGACAGCCGGCGGCAGTCCCGCCAGCATGCACAGCAATTCACCCCAGCCTTCCACATGTGAGCCGATGTCGTGGGCATCGAGGGGAGTCCAGGACGCGCGAAGCTCGATTTGCGCCCCGTCCCCCTGCGCGGCGAGTTCGCCGAAGCCGGTGGAAATGATGCGGGTGGCCGTGCCCGATTCCGCCGTGTATTGGGCGCCGCGCGCTTCGAGCGCATCGACGAGCCAGGACCACGTGACATCCGCAAGGAAGGGGTCGAGGCCGATATCGCTCTCGAGCGGAGCCTGCGCGTAACAGACGACCCGGAACACACCGCCCCACGCTTCCGGGGCCGAGGGGTCGTAGAGGAGGATGAATCGGCCGGTGCCGAGATCGGAGTCCGAGTTGTGCCTGGCCGGGGTGACATCCGCGGCGAGCGCGACGCTGTACGGTGCGAGATCCCCACCGGGAGAGGGAATCTCGGTGAGCACGAGCTCCGAACGGAGCGAAGCCCGGCGGACTGCATCGAGCGCGGCGCGGAACGCGGCCGGCTCCGGTTGACCTGCGGCGGTTTCGGGCACGAGTGAAGACTAAAGTTCCCCTGTGGCAGATTCCCGAAGGCACGCCGTCAAAGCATTTCCGTGGATTGCTGTCGCCGCCGCTTCACTTGGTGCCATTGCGTCAATCGCGACCCTCACCGTGGCCGGCGTGACACTGGTGGTCGCGCGCACGGTCGTCACGCCTCCGAAGCGCCGACCGGAGGACACCCGCATCCTCTCGGTGGATGGTGCCGGAGACCTCATCACGCTGTCGTCGACCGCGGATTCCCGCCTTCCGGGCGAGTACAGCCTGTTCTTCGCCGACGGGGGAGGCCACGCGCGGGTCGGGGACATCGTCGCGGAGACACCGGAGACCGTCATCCGCCGACTGCTCGCGGTGGATCGGGGGGATCTGGCTCACGCACGTCGTGGCCGGTTCAGCGGGTGGTTCTACATCGGCCCCGCCGACCTCGGCTTCCCGTTCCAGAATGTGGACATCCCCACGGAGCTCGGGCCCGCTCCCGCCTGGCTCGTGCCGGCCGAGGGACCGAGCACGCGCTGGGTGATCGAGGTTCACGGCCGGGCGGTGCGTCGCGAGGAGACCCTGAGGGCGGTCCCCGTGTTCCGGGCAGCCGGGTACACCTCGCTTCTGGTCTCCTACCGCAACGACGAGGATGCCCCGCCGAGCCCGGATGGGCGTTATGGCCTCGGCGACACGGAGTGGCACGACGTGGAGGCTGCCCTCCGGTACGCCATCGATCACGGCGCAACGGATGTCGTGCTCATGGGCTGGTCGATGGGAGGGGCGACGGTACTGCAGACCCTCACCCGTTCCGAGCTCGCGGGGGTCGTGCGGGGCATCGTGCTGGACTCGCCGGTGATCGACTGGGTCACCGCGCTGCGCTTCCAGGGCGAGCTGCTCGGACTGCCGAACCCGATTCGCACGGGAGTGATCATGCTGCTTGGCATGAAGGGGGCGGGGCGGCTCACCGGTCAGCACGTGCCCATCGACCTGCCCCGGCTCGATTTCGTCCGTCGCTCCGCCGACCTGCACGTGCCCATCCTGCTCATGCACAGCGACGACGACGGATTCATCCCCTCGACAGCCTCGCTCGCCCTTGCGGCGGCCCGCCCGGACATCGTCAGTTACGAGCGATTCACCGTCGCCGGTCACACGAAGCTGTGGAACTTCGATCGCGCACGCTGGAACGACGCGATCGCCCACTGGCTGCGCACGGCGCCGTTGTAGAGCGAGTCCTCAGTCCAGCACCCGCCAGCGCGCGTAGAGGGTGCTGGTGTCATCCACGAGCAGCTGCGTGAGCTCCAGCCGATGGGCGGCGATGGGGGCGGTACCGAGCAGGGGGAGCGACACCCCACCGATGGCGGGGCTTGTAGACAGGCAGAGCTCGTCGACGAGACCGGCCTCGAGCATCTGCGCCGCGAGCGAAGGCCCACCCTCGCAGACGATCCGGTGCAGTCCGCGCGCACGGAGGGCAGACACGATGTCGACGGCGGACATGCGCCCCGCGGCATCCGGAACGACGACGATTTCCGCCGCGGGAAGTGCGGCCCTGGCGGTCTCGGCGACTTCGGCCGGACACAGCACGAGGGGAGTGAACCGGTCGGGGGCGACGGCGAGTCGATGCCCACCGAAATCCCCCGTGCTCGTGACGATGGCGAGGGGCGCCGTGCGGGGCAGTTGGTAGCCCTCGGCTCGAACGCTTGCGGCCCCCACCAGCACCACATCGCTGTCGCGCCGGATGACACCGAGGATCTTGCGATCCGCCCGATTGGTCAGCGTCTCCGAGGTGTCGTCTCCGCCGGCGGCGCTCCCGCCGACGCTCGCGACGAGGTTGATGCGCAGGGTGTCGGCTCCCGCGATCGCATAGAGTTCGCCGAGCCTGGCCCGCGCATCCGGCGATTCGATTTCTATCTCAGGGCCGGCCTCCGGGAACAGCCGCCTCACGATCACGCGGCGAGCCTCTCGCGCACCTGGCGCTTGGTGCGGGCGAGCATCGCTGTCATCCCGCGGATACGCAACAGGCTGACGGCCTCGGTGAGTCCGATGGTGTGGGGAAAGTCGTCGGGCACATCGAGCACCTGCTGGGCGGTGAGTCCCGAGAGACCCTGGGCGAGGATGGATGCGAAGCCCCGGGTCGTCGGAGCCTCTTTCGGCGCGGTCGCGTGCAGGTGCACGATCCCGTCGTCCGAGACCTCGACGAAGATGAACACGGGCGACTGGCATTCTACGACCCGCTCCAGCAGGTCGGGGTGGTCGGCGTAGCGCGGCGGCAGCTCCGGCAGTTCATTGGCGAATTCGAGCAACAGGATGAGCCGATCGGCCTGGTCGAGCTCGAGGAAGTCCTCGCGGATCTGGGCGAGGGACTCGGGGAGTGCGCTGGTGGTCATAAGACTCCAGTATTCCATCCGCCGGAGCGGAGCCCGCCGTCAGCGGATCGGCACGGCTCCGGGCTCTGAGCCCCTGACGATCGGTACCCGAACCGCCGATCCCCATTCCGTCCACGATCCGTCGTAGTTGCGCACTCCCTCGAAGCCGAGGAGGTGGGTGAGCACGAACCAGGTGTGGGCGGAGCGTTCGCCGATGCGGCAGTATGCGATCACATCGTCGCCTTCGGACAGACCGGCGCCGGTGCGATAGATCGCGTCGAGCTCTGGCAGGGCGCGGAATGTACCGTCTTCCGCGACGGCCTTGCCCCACGGCACATTCTGGGCGCTCGGGATGTGGCCGGCGCGAAGAGCGCCCTCCTCGGGGTAGGCGGGGGCGGTGGTGCGCTCGCCGCTGAATTCCTCGGGGGAACGCACGTCGATGAGCGGCTTGCCGAAGTGCGCGAGGACATCGTCCCTATAGGCGCGGATCACCGAGTCATCCCGTTCCACGACCGGATAGTCGACCGCGGCCGGTGTCGAGGTCTCTGTGACGTACTCTCCGCCCTCCGCCTCCCATTTGGCCCGGCCGCCGTCGAGCAGCCGCACGTCTTCATGGCCGAACAGGGAGAACACCCAGAGGGCGTAGGCCGCCCACCAGTTGTTCTTGTCGCCATAGATGACGACGGTGCTGTCACGTGCGATGCCCTTCGAACCGACGAGAGCGGCAAACCGTGCCCCGTCGATGTAGTCGCGTTCGACCGGGTCGTTGAGGTCGGTATGCCAGTCGATCTTCACCGAGCCGGGAATGTGACCGGTCTCGTACAACAGCACGTCCTCATCCGATTCGACGACGACGAGGCCCGGCGTGCCGAGGTTGGCGCGAAGCCAGTCGGTGCTGACGAGCCGACCGGGATGAGCGAACTCCGTGAACGTGGGTGATGGGTCGACCGCGACGGTCATCTGGTACCTCCGGTTTGCGCCCTCTGGGGCGGCGATTTGCCTGTGGACAGGGAGCTAGGCTCGTAACTGACCGTTATCGAATCTACGCACTCGACCTGAACGACATGTCGTTTCCGTAAGACTTCGACACATCTCCTCCGCAAGCGTAAGGGCCTTTCGACACGTGACCGCCGAACAGGTGATATCCCGAGGCAGCCTCGTGGACCGCGACTCCTCGATCACTGCCGCGGAGATGGTTCAGCATCTGGTTCCTCCACGCCAGTTCGAGACGGCGACGCTCGATTCCTACCGGCCCGACCGCGATTATCCCTCGCAGGGGGGTGCGGTGGCGGCGATCAGGAACTTCGCGCACGGATTCTCATCCAAGGGTGGCAGCGGTCTCTTCTCCCGGCGCAAGGCTCCGGTCGAATTGCCCGGGGTGTACCTCGACGGCGGATTCGGGGTCGGCAAGACCCACCTTCTCGCGGCACTCTGGCACCTCGCGCCCGGTCGCAAGTACTTCGGCACCTTCATCGAGTACACCGCCCTGGTGGGAGCCCTCGGCTACGCCGGCGCGGTCGCGCAGCTGAAGGGCGCGACCCTCGTCTGCATCGACGAGTTCGAACTCGACGACCCGGGGGATACCCGGTTGATGTCGCGGCTGCTCTCTGAGCTCGTCGCCTCCGGATCCCGCATCGCCGCGACCTCGAACACCCCTCCGAACGCGCTCGGCGAGGGCCGGTTCGCCGCCCAGGATTTCCTTCGTGAGATCGATGCGCTGGCCGCGCGTTTCACCACCCTCCGCATAGACGGGCTCGACTATCGTCGCCGTGACATGGAGGGCCATGCCACCACGACCGCCGACTCCGACTTCGGGGCCGCGCTCCACGCACTGTCCGGGGTGGTGACAGTCGACGGTTTCGACACCGTGATCCGGCTGCTCTCCACGGTGCATCCGTCCCGGTACGTGCGCATGGTCGACGGGGTGGACGCGATCGCGCTGACCGACGTGCATCCGCTCTCCAACCAGACGGATGCCCTGCGCCTGGTCGCCTTCGTCGACCGTCTCTACGACGCCCAGGTTCGCATTCTCGCGACGGGCACCCCGATCGACCAGGTCTTCGACGAGGACATGCTCGCCGGTGGGTACCGCAAGAAGTATCTCCGGGCAGCATCGCGCCTCATCGCCTTGACCGCCGGGCAGGTCTGAGCCGGCGGTTTTCCCCGTCCGCTGTCGAAGAGCCGGTCAGGCCGCGTCGACCGAGCGGTAGTGGCGCGCGCGGATCGCGGTGAGGATGACGCCGAGGACGGCCGCGAAGACGGAAGCGATGAGCACCGCGAGGGTGCCCTCCACCACGACATCCGGCTGCTTCGCATAGGCGAGCTCGTTCATGAGCAGCGACACCGTGAAGCCGATGCCACCGAGGCCGGCCACCGCGGTGATGTCGCCGAAGGGCACACGGTGACGCGCGGAGGCGAGCCGGTTGGCCACGAGGGCCCCGGCGGTGATGCCGACGAGCTTGCCGATCGGCAGAGCGACGAGGATGGCCCAGAACACCGGGCTGAGTTCGCCGATGCCCACCGTGGGAAGCACGACGAGCGAGGCGACGAAGGCGAACACCGGAAGGATGATCCCGTTGCTCCACGGCTCGAGCGCGTGCCGGGTGCGCGCGGCGCTCGTGCCAGCCATGACGAGTCCGAGAGCGACTCCGGCGATGGTGGCGTGGATGCCCGAGAGGTACACCAGCACCCAGGCGGTGATTCCGAGCACGATGAGTATGGCGACGATCGGTGCCGATCGCACTCGCCTGCTCAGCCACCCGAAGACCAGGATCACCGGCACGGCGGCGATCAGCGGCAGCGGCAAGAGGTCGTCAGTGAAGAAGAACGCGATGATCAGGATCGCGATCAGGTCGTCGATCACGGCGAGAGCCAGCAGCAGGGCGCGGATGCGGGAGGGGAGCGCTCGACCGACAAGGGCGAGTGCTCCGAGCGCGAACGCGATGTCCGTTGCCGTGGGGATCGGCCAGCCCTTGGAGAGTTCGCGGTCCGGAACCATGACGAGGAAGATCGCCGCCGGCACGATGACGCCTCCGACCGCGGCGATGGTGGGGACCAGGGCCTTCCCCGCGCTGTCGAGCTCCCCATGGGCGAGTTCGTGCTTGAGTTCGATGGCCGCGAGGAAGAAGAAGACGGCGAGAAGACCGTCCGTGACCCAGTGACCGACGGAGAGATCCAGGCCGAGCCAGGGCACGGGCAGATGCTGGTCGCGCAGGCCCTGCAAGCCGGGACCGAGCGCGGAATTGGCGAGGATGACACCGAGAATCGCGGCACCGAGCAGCAGAAAGGCGGCGTAGCGTTCGCTCCGGAGAAATGTCATCGTGCCTCCGATCGGATTCTCAGAAGTCTACGAGAGCGGGTCGCACGGGTGCCTGTCACCGTTCCATCCCGGCGCAAAGACTTCGGAAACACGATGTTTACATTGACGCTCGGTGCGTAACAACGGAGAAACACGGGGACACGCTCGTGGAAATATCGGCCCACCAAACTTGCCCCATCCCCGGGGCGGATCCCGAATCGCAGCCTGATTCCAGGCACCGAGCGAAATGCCACGCGGGAGTCCTTCGGTTATAGAGAGAGGCAACCCCACCCATGGTCGCATTGTCGGTCCTTACAAATGCCACGACTGACGGCATAACATCCAACCTGAACTCGCTCTGGCTTCTCGTAGCAGCGGCTCTCGTGCTCATCATGACCCCCGGGGTCGCCTTCTTCTACGGGGGAATGGTGCGTGCGAAGAGCGTCATCAGCATGATGATGATGAGCTTCGGCGCCATGGGCCTCATCGGCGTGCTGTGGGTGCTCTACGGCTACGGCCTCTCCTTCGGGCCGCCGCTCATCAGCGGCTGGCTCGGTAACCCCTCTGGCCTCTTCGGCCTCGGCAAGCTGGTGGGCATCGGCAAAGACGGCGCGATGACGGGAGACCTTCCGGGGCTCGCCTTCGCCGGCTTCCAGGCCACCTTCGCCATCATCACCGTCGCCCTCATCTCCGGAGCGATCGCCGACCGCGCGAAGTTCGGCCCATGGATGGTCTTCGCGGGTGTCTGGGCCACGCTGGTCTACTTCCCCGTCGCCTACTGGGTGTTCAATCTCACCGACGGCTGGGCCCCGCACGTGCTCGGCGTGAACGACTTCGCCGGTGGTACCGCGGTGCACATCAACGCCGGTGCTGCCGGCCTCGCTCTCGCACTCGTGCTCGGCAAGCGGGTCGGCTTCCAGAAGGGCATGTCCAAGCCTCACAACGTGCCGCTGACCCTGCTCGGTGCCGCCCTGCTGTGGTTCGGCTGGTTCGGATTCAACGCCGGCTCCGAGGCCGCCGTCGACGGTGTCGCCGCGATCGCCTGGATCAACACCCTCGCCGCTCCCGCGGCCGCAATCCTCGGCTGGCTGATCGTCGAACGCGTCAAGGACGGTAAGCCCACCTCGATCGGTGCCGCCTCCGGTGCGGTGGCCGGACTCGTCGCGATCACCCCGGCCTGCAACATCCTGACCCCCGGATGGGCGATCGTGCTCGGTATCCTCGCCGGTGCCGTCTGTGCCCTCGCGATCGACCTGAAGTTCAAGCTCGGCTTCGACGACTCTCTCGATGTCGTGGGCATCCACCTCGTCGGCGGGCTGCTCGGCACGCTCTACATCGGAATCTTCGGCAGCGGCATCGGGCTCATCGACACCGGCAGCTTCAAGCAGCTCGGCGTTCAGGCTCTCGCCGGCTTCGGAATCGGGATCTACTCCTTCGGGCTCGCCTGGGTCATTGGCACGGTCATCCAGAAGACCATGGGCTTCCGCATCACCAACGAAGATGAGGTCGCCGGCGTCGACACCATCGTCCACGGTGAAGAGGGCTACGCCCTCGAGACGGTCTAACCCGCTCGCAGTAACAGGGCGTCGTCCTTCGGGACGGCGCCCTGTTCTGTGTGCCCGTGGTTCTGTGTGCCCGCGGTTCTGGGCGCCCCTGGTCTTGGCTGGCCCTAGTCTTGGCTGCGACGACGCCACCGGGGCGCCCGATGAGAAAGGCGCCGAATGGATGCTGTGAGCCTGGGCTTCAGCGCGCTGGCCATCGTGTCGATCCTCGCCGTGACCGCACTTCTCGCCGTCTTCGAGAACCGCTTCGCTTCGGTGGATTGGGCCCGCACCGTGCTCATCGCCGGGGTCGGAGGCGCAATCGTCGCCGTGGCCTGCTTCCTGCAGCTGCTGGTGCTCCCGCTCCTCCTGATCGGGCCACTCGCCGCACTGGGCGCGCTCTTCGCCACGCTGTCGACCTCGCTGCTACGGTCGCGCTCCACGCCCCGCCGGCTTGCTCTGGCCGCTCTCTCCACCGCGCTCGTCTTCCTGCCCCTGGCGTGGACGGTGTTCGCCACGAGCTTCGACCCCTTCGGAACCCAGCTGGGAGTGATCGACCTGGGGGGAGGAGTGCCGACCCTGGTCGGTGGCGGCGCCGTCGCTCTCGGCACGGCGCTGGTTCGCGGGCGTGCACGGGTCGATGCTGCACCGGAAGGGGTCGCTACGCCCGCCCGGATGAGCGGATGGAGCGTGCTCATCCCCGCGGTCCTGGTCTGGATCGCCGGGGTGGGCTGGGTGGTCGGGCTCGAGCTCGCGGCCGACGACATGGTGCCGGTGATTGCGGTGAGCGCGCTCGTGATGCCCGCGCTGGCTGCCGTTTCGGCATCCCTCGTCGAGCGGCTGCGATCCGGCCGCACGACGTCTTCGGGGATCGTCGTCGGCCTCCTGGCCGGGGTGGCTGCAGCGGTTCCCGCCTGTGCGTTCGTCACGGCACCACTGGCCGCCGTGATCGGGGTGATCGTCGGAGCCGCCATCGGGCTCCTGCCGCAGCGAGTGCGCGCGTGGCCCGCCACGGCACTCGCCCTCGGTGCCGCGATCAGCGCGGTGCTGCTCGGCGCGTTCGGCACCCATATCGGCTACATCTACACGGGCCAGCCCGAGCTCGCCTTCGGGCAGCTGACGATCGTGCTGTTAGCAGTGACGGGTGGGGGAGCGGTGGGCGCCGTGCTGGGCTGGCTCTCCCGCCGGTGGCCGTCCCCGAACCTCGCCGACTCCTCGCCGGAGGTGTAGGGCTCCCTAGTCGAGAATCGACCGGGCGACGACCGCCCGGGCGGCGGTGCCTTCGGGGATCGGCAGGATCGGGAACACGTGGATCATCCCCGGCACCTCGTGGTAATCGACGGCGAGTCCGGCGGCAGCCGCGAGGGACAGGAATCTCGTGGCATCCGCATTGAGGATGTCCCGGGTGCCGCTGAACATCGTGAGAGAGCCGAGCCCGCTGAGCTCGCCATAGATCGGGCTGACCAGGGGATCCGTCTCGGAAAGTGGCCCGCGATAGACGCCTCCGGCGAAATGCGAACCGGGCACCGCGAGCCACGGGTCATGGGGCGCGATGACGGCGAGCTGTGGATCGGTGCCGGTGATGTCGAGCCAGGGCGAGATCAGCACCGTGCTGTGCGGGGCCTCGATGCCTCGATCGCGCAGTTGCATCGCCACCGCGAGGGCCATTCCGCCCCCGGCCGAGTCGCCGAGAATGCTCGTGTTTCGCGCGCCGACCTCGTCGATGAGGGAGCTCGCGAGAGCCGTGGCCTTCGGCACGATGGTGTCGGCGGTCTCCGCGGGTGCCAGGGGATAGATGGGCACCAGGAATCGGGTGTCGGTCTCCACGGCGAGCCTTGCCACGAACAGCCAGTGCTGAAGGGCGATCTCGAACACGTAGCATCCGCCGTGGAGGTACAGCGCGCGGCGCGGAGGCGTCTTTCCCTTCGGGCTGATCTCGTAGACCGTCCAGCCGTCGATGCTGAGCTCACGGATGTCGACGGTCTTCGCGAGTCGAGCCGGGGGGCGCGAATTCGGCGCACGCCCGGCGGACTGACGGGCCAGTTTGCGCTTCATGGCATCGGCGGAGGAGAACACCCGCTTCGATCCCCGGAGAGTCATGACGGCGGGCATGAGGCGACTGGCAAGACTCGACATGGGGCAAGCATAAGCTGGCACTCGTGGAGTCGATCTCTCAGACAGCGCCGAGTCTTCCGGGGCGCCCGGTGCTCCAGCAGTTCTGGGCCGACCTCACGTTCCTGCACTGGAGAGTGGATGCCGCAGTCGTTGCGCCGCTCCTGCCGCCCGGCATCGTTCCCGACATTTTCGACGGCAGCTCCTGGGTCGGGCTCATTCCGTTTCGGATGGTCGGCTCGGCATTCTTCGGGGGGCCGGCCGTCCCGTACTTCGGTACCTTCACCGAGGTCAACGTGCGCCTCTACGGGGTGGACGAGTTCGGTCGCCGCGGCGTCGTCTTCGCCTCCCTCGAAGCGTCTCGGCTTGCCGCCGTCGTCGCCGCACGTGCGGTCTTCGGACTCCCGTATTTCTGGGCATCCGCTGACTTTGGAAGCGA
This sequence comes from Frigoribacterium sp. UYMn621, assembly GCF_040549525.1. NCBI lineage: Bacteria > Bacillati > Actinomycetota > Actinomycetes > Micrococcales > Microbacteriaceae > Frigoribacterium > Frigoribacterium sp. UYMn621. The sequence goes on from NZ_JBEPTM010000005.1 coordinate 15,729, forward strand.
GGGGCAGGAGTACCGCTACGCGAGCAAGCGGATCGGCGGCGGCGGTCCGAGCACGAGGATCGTGAGCCGGGCATCCGGAGTCCGAGTGGTGGATGACCCGCTCGCCGACTTTCTGACCGCGCGCTGGCGACTGTTCGTCGGGCGGGGTGGAAAGACCGCGGTACAGGCGAATCGGCACGGTGCGTGGCCGCTCGTCAGGGCGGAGCTCGTCGAACTCGACGACGCCCTGCTTGCCGCAGCGGGACTGCCGGGGATCGCGGACCGGGCGCCGGATTCCGTGCTGTTCTCGCCGGGCGTGCTCACCCAGTTCAGCGGAGCACGTCCGATCACTGCACCCGAGCGCGGCAGGTTCTGGCTGCCAGGCGCTGTTGCACGGCCAGGAAATATTGTGGGCGATACCGGACTCGAACCGATGACCTCTTCGGTGTGAACGAAGCGCGCTACCAACTGCGCCAATCGCCCTGACTCGCCAATCCTGCCATATCCGGAGACCGTTCACGACGCCACGCCGTTGCGTCACACGGTTTGGCGAGACACCGGGCATCGGCTAGAGTCATGGACGCACGCAGAAATGCGAGCAGTGCGGATGTGGCGCAGTGGTAGCGCATCACCTTGCCAAGGTGAGGGTCGCGAGTTCGAATCTCGTCATCCGCTCGAGTGGAGTAGTTTTCACTGTATGTGACTCGAAAAAGTCATGCACGGTGGCGTGGCCGAGAGGCGAGGCAGCGGCCTGCAAAGCCGTCCACACGGGTTCAAATCCCGTCGCCACCTCGAAGGGCAAGAAAAACTTCACACATGTTTGAGCGATTGGCGCAGCGGTAGCGCGCTTCCCTGACACGGAAGAGGTCGCTGGTTCGATCCCAGTATCGCTCACAGAAAAACCCCCGGAATCATTGAGATCCCGGGGGTTTTGTTTTAGCCCTACGCGGCATGGGCACACTTTTCACAGTCCTCAGTTTTTCCCACTGCGGAAGTGAGTCAAACGCTGAAACTACTTATTTCCTTTGTTCCAATTTGCGCCGGCGCTGTGCGGCGGGGCGTCAGCTCGGTCTGCCGACGAAAGGCCGAATAAACGGAACAAATCGACAAGGACACGATTCGCGTTGCCGAGCTCGATTACGTAAGCGTGGAACACGGGCTTGGCGATTCAACTCGGTGGAGGCAAATCCTGAATTCACCTTGAACCGCTGGGTCTCAGGCCCTGTCCAATGGGCCGAGGTCACGTTTCATCACTCGCTCATTGCGAGCTACGCACAACACGACGATGACGACCAAGGGGAGTACTGCGAGGCCCCAGAGGGAGAATCCACTCTTTGCGAAGGCCAGCACGCTCCCGCCAACAGCGGTGATCACGTAGACCACCGCATCAATGTGATGGCCCTTAATGCCGCGTGCGCGATATTGAAAACCCGACGGCGAAAGGGTGGTGAACCTGAGATGTTGCTCCATGCCCAGAAGGAGTTCGATCTCGTGCAAACGCCGGAGCTTCAGCAAATACAGTTGGCGGTAGTGACTAGCAAAAAAGAGCCAGCACGACATCAGCGCTGCGACAAGAAGGGATGATGTGCCCATAACCCATTCCGACACTGATGTCTGGATGAGAAACCCCCAATAAACGAATACGCCCGCGATGAGGAACGAGCCTGCCTGCCAGCGGTAGCCGTCGTAGGTCAAGTAGACCTGATTTGCTGCGGAATATTCGGCAAGCAGTACTTCCGATGAACGGCCCTCATTCTTATGGCTTGTCTTCGTCACCGAACCGTTTTCCAATCTCTTTTCTTGTCCGCCCTGATCTCGCAAATACGAGATAAGCCGTCTGCTGAGAGAATTGCTCACCTGATCGCGGCTTACTGAGGATACAAGCGCAGGGGCTATTTCTGACTGATCAGGCTGATGAAGGCCGAGAACGCTTGAGGTCCAATCGCGATCAGGTCTCACGACGCCTGTGCAGGGTGGGAACGCGGGCGCAAGAATTCGCTATGTGGAGGTTCCCTGCAACAATGACGGAATGTCGTGGGTCTTCAGCGTTCTATCAGTTCTAATCTCGCTTGCCGCGTTCGGTTTCTCCCTACTGACTTACCTTCAGCAGCGAAAAAAGGATCAACGAGACCTGTTCCTCCAACTCGACCAGAGATTGAGTGCGCCCGAAGTTTCAGACGGAAGGCGCCTTCTTCTCTCACATCAGCGGACGCCGGATGACTTTGTGACGATGAGAGCGGACACTCCGGAAGATTTCACCGCGATCAACAGCGCGATCGCCCTCTTCGACGTGCTCTCGATGTACGTGGAGCGGAAGTACATCAATCGCGATCTCGTGTTCGAAGAGTGGGGTCAGACAATGGCGATCACATGGGAACGCGCGCAGCCATTTATCGCCGCTCGGAGGGATGGCGGCGGCGTTGTCCCCTGGCCGAATCTATTCAAGTGGGGTCCGATCGCCACTGAATGGGTCGCGGCGCATCCTCGGGCGCGCTAACTATTCGCGCTCAGGTCTCCAGCCCCGCATGTTCTTCACCCTTTCGACGGACTCGCGACTTGGATTCGTCCGTCACTCTTCGAAGAATTTGGCGACGAATGCCGTCGTGTTCGAGACGAGGCCAAGCCCAGAAAGACACGACATTAGTTTCAGCTCGCGCTTCAATGAACAAACCTCAATAATGCTGTGGGGGAACGAAGGCCGGCCGGCGGTCACCTCCTATCGAGGAACGTGTGCGCTCGCACCTGTCGAATTGACTCAACGCAGAAACTGCGTCAGTTGGCCGTCTAGGGGCATTGTGCTGGTAATCCCTCACAACTAGCCTCGGGTATTGATCGATGAACAAATGTCACCTCCCAAAATGCGGGAGCCTGGCGTAATGTCGGCTAGCTTCCCGACCCGAGTGACAAGTTCGCTTCTATCAACTTTCAGAAGAACACGTCCGGGCGATTCGGCATTGACGGAGTCAAATACAGGAAGAGGTCGCTGGTTCGATCCCAGTATCGCTCACACCGGTAGGGCCCTGAATTTCGATTCGGGGCCTTACGCATTTAACGCCCCAACACCGTGACAGGTCGTTCTGTCCCACCTAGTGGGGAATGGTGATCGGGTATAGGTTTCGCGAGACTGGTGTACATGAACCCGGAAAGCGATGACTCCTCTGCCGAGCGCACCGCTTTCGCCGATCTTCTCGTGGCCTCCGGCCTGGTTTCGGCGAAGCAACTCGCCCGGGCCTCGGTCGACAGCGCGCTCACCGGAACCGCGGTCGACGCGGTACTCGTCTCGCAGGGAGCCCTGGATCCCGTGGCGCTGCGCTCGGTGCTCGCGCGCGCCTGGAACCTCCCGGTGCTCAATCTCGCCCGCACCCACGTGGACCACGACCTCGTGGACCAGTGGCCCGACGAGACCTATCTCGCCGAGAGTTGGTTTCCGGTGAGAGACCAGTCGAACGGCACGGTTCTCGTGGCCACCTCTCGGATTCCGGATGCCGCTAGAGCGGAACGCATCGCCGCCGTCATCGCCTCCCCGGTGGAGTTCGCCGCCGTCGCTTCGGCGGACATCGCCGCGGCGATAGCCCGGGCCGTCAAGCGCCGCAGCCGGGGACGACGCCTCTTCCTGAGCTGACCGGGCCCCGCCACCGCACGACGCTAAAGTTGAGACACCCCTGTCGCGCCCCTCGGCGCAGACTCTGTCCAACGCAAGGAGACATCCGTCGTGTCAGATTCGCCCGCCGGCAACGAGCCCATCCTCGAGTCGATCACGGCGGCGGAGGCGACCACCGGGTTCGATCTCTTCACCGATCGCCAGGTCGTTGCGATGCGGGTCGGAGGGGAACTGCGTGATCTCGCGGCATCGGTCAGCGAGGGCGAGATCGTCGAACCGGTGCTGCTCTCGTCCCCGGACGGGCTGAGCATCCTGCGCCATTCTGCAGCCCACGTGGCCGCACAGGCGCTGCAGTCGATCAACCCGGAGGCCAAGCTCGGCATCGGGCCGCCCATCACCGACGGCTTCTATTACGACTTCGATGTCGAGACCCCGCTGACCCCGGAAGACCTGAAGGCCATCGACAAGGCCATGGAACGCATCATCAAGGCGGGCCAGCGGTTCGTTCGACGGGTGGTCACCGAGGACGAGGCGCGTGCGGAGCTCGCGAACGAGCCGTACAAGCTCGAACTCATCGCGCTCAAGGGGCATCCGACGGAGGGCTCCGGCGGCACCGACGACAACGAGTCCGTCGAGGTCGGCGGCGCGGAACTCACCATCTACGACAACGTCGATCCCCGCACCGGCGAGACGGTCTGGAAAGACCTCTGCCGCGGTCCGCACCTGCCGAACACCCGCATGATCGGCAACGGCTACGCGCTCACTCGCAGCGCCGCGGCGTACTGGCGAGGCTCCGAGAAGAACAAGCAACTCCAGCGCGTCTACGGCACTGCCTGGGCCACGAAGGACGACCTGCGCGCGTACATCACCCGGCAGGAGGAGGCGGCCAAGCGCGATCATCGCAAGCTCGGTGCCGAACTCGACCTGTTCTCCTTCCCCGAGGAGATCGGATCCGGCCTTGCCGTGTTCCACCCCAAGGGCGGAATCATCCGGGCCGAGATCGAGAACTACATGCGCGACCGGCTCATCGCGAACGGCTACGAGCAGGTCTATTCACCGCACATCACCAAGGGCAGCCTGTTCGAGACCAGCGGGCACCTGCAGTGGTACAAGGACGGCATGTTCCCGGCGATGCATCTCGACGAGGAGGTGGATGACGAGGGTCACGTCACCCGCCAGGGCCAGGATTACTACCTCAAGCCGATGAACTGCCCGTTCCACAACCTGATCTTCCGCGCTCGGGGACGCAGCTACCGCGAGCTTCCGCTGCGCCTCGCGGAGTTCGGCACCGTCTACCGCTACGAGAAGAGCGGCACACTGTCCGGCCTCACTCGCGTGCGCGGACTCACCCAGGACGACGCGCACATCTACGTCACGCCGGAGCAGGTGAAGGGCGAAATCTCCAGCCAGCTCGACTTCGTCTTCGAGACCCTGCGCGGTTACGGTCTCGACGACTTCTACCTCGAGCTGTCCACCCGCGACCCCGAGAAGTCCGTCGGCACCGATCAGGCGTGGGACGATGCGACGGAGACCCTCCGCCAGGTGGCCACCGAGTCCGGACTCGAATTCGTGATCGACCACGGCGGCGCGGCCTTCTACGGCCCCAAGATCTCTGTGCAGGCTCGGGACGCGATCGGGCGCACCTGGCAGCTCTCCACAGTGCAGCTCGACTTCAACCAGCCGGAACGCTTCGGGCTGGAGTACACGGCGGCCGATGGCACCCGCCAGCAGCCGGTGATGATCCACCGTGCCCTCCTCGGATCGATCGAACGCTTCTTCGCCATCCTGCTCGAACACTATGCCGGCGCCTTCCCGGTCTGGCTGTCGCCGGTGCAGGTGGTCGGCATCCCGGTGGCGGAGCAGTACGAGGAGTATCTCGGTGACGTCATCCGGCAGTTGCGCGAGGCCGGAGTGCGAGCAGAGCTCGACGACTCGAATGACCGGATGCCGAAGAAGATCCGCACCCACACCAAGTTGAAGGTGCCATTCCAGCTCATCGCCGGTGAAGAGGATCGCGCTGCCGGCGCCGTCAGCTTTCGCTATCGTGACGGCCATCAGGACAACGGCGTGCCGATCGCGGAAGCGATCGAGAGGATCACCACGGCGATAGCGACCCGGGCACAGGTCTGAGGTGCCCGGCACCTACGGGCCCGAGGAGTTCGAGGGCATCGAGATCGAGTCAGCGGAGGATTTCGCCGCGGTCCCCGACGCCTTCCAACGCCTGTGGACGCCACACCGTCTCGTCTACATCAAGGCCGGACCGCAACCGCACAAGGACGAGTGCCCGTTCTGTGTCGCGCCCTCGATGACCGACGAGAAGGCCCTCATCGTGGCCCGTGGGAAGACCTGCTTCGTGCTTCTCAATCTCTTCCCGTACAACGCCGGTCACCTCTTGGTGTGCCCGTACCGCCACGTCGCGAGCTATGCCGATGCGTCCGAGGAGGAGGTCACCGAGATGGCGGCACTTACGCAGATCGCGATGCGGGTGTTGCGCGCCACCGCCAACTGCGATGGATTCAACATCGGCATGAACCAGGGCGGCATCGCCGGTGCCGGGATCGCCGAACACCTGCACCAGCACATCGTGCCCCGGTGGGCGCAGGATTCGAACTTCTTCCCGATCATCGCGGGTACCAAAGCCATGCCCCGACTCCTCGGCGATGTACGCACCGAGGTCGCCGCGGCCTGGCCGCGTCCGTAACCCACGGCAACGCTCAGTATCCCCGGCTTAGAATGGGGTCGCTTCGCGGCACCTGCGAAGTATCAGAGAGGCGAGAAGTGACCGACATCACCACCAGCAGCAGCACCGAAAACCTTGGCTCGAGCCGCGTGAAGCGCGGGCTCGCCGAGATGCTCAAGGGGGGCGTCATCATGGATGTCGTCACCGCTGAGCAGGCCCGTATCGCAGAGGACGCCGGGGCCGTCGCGGTCATGGCGCTCGAGCGCGTTCCCGCGGACATCCGCTCCCAGGGTGGGGTCGCCCGCATGAGCGATCCCGACCTCATCGACTCGATCATCGCCGAGGTCTCGATCCCCGTCATGGCGAAGGCGCGCATCGGCCACTTCGTCGAGGCGCAGATCCTGCAGACCCTCAACGTGGATTACATCGACGAGTCCGAGGTGCTTTCGCCGGCGGACTACGTGAACCACATCGACAAGTGGCCGTTCACCGTTCCCTTCGTCTGTGGAGCGACGAACCTCGGAGAGGCGCTTCGCCGCATCAACGAGGGCGCTGCGATGATCCGCTCGAAGGGCGAGGCCGGCACGGGCGACGTCTCAGAGGCCACGAAGCACATCCGCACCATCACCGCTGAGATTCGCGCCCTCGCGGCGAAGACCCACGACGAGCTCTACGTCGCGGCCAAGGAGCTGCAGGCGCCCTACGAGCTCGTTCTGGAGATCGCCCGCACCGGCAAGCTGCCGGTCGTGCTGTTCACCGCCGGTGGCGTCGCCACCCCCGCGGATGCCGCGATGATGATGCAGCTGGGCGCCGACGGCGTCTTCGTCGGCTCCGGCGTCTTCAAGTCGGGCAACCCCGAAGCCCGTGCCGCCGCCATCGTGAAGGCGACCACCTTCTTCGATGACCCCTCGGTGGTGGCAGCCGCATCGCGCGGTCTCGGCGAAGCGATGGTGGGAATCAACGTGTCAGACCTTCCCGCTCCGCACCGCCTCGCCGAACGTGGCTGGTAGCCAGGCCCCGATAGTCGGAGTCCTCGCGCTCCAGGGCGATTTCCGCGAACACATCGCGGTGCTCCAATCGCTCGGAGCGGATGCGCGTGCGATCCGCCGCCCGGAAGAGCTCGCCCAGGTGGGCGGCCTCGTGATCCCGGGCGGCGAGTCGAGCGTGATGGACAAGCTGTCGCGCATGTTCGGACTCGCGGATCCCCTCAAGGACGCCATCCGTGCGGGCCTGCCGGTCTACGGCACCTGTGCGGGGCTGATCATGCTCGCCGACCGGGTGCTCGACGCGATTGCCGGACAGCAGAGCCTCGGCGGCTTCGACATCTCGGTGCGTCGCAACGCCTTCGGATCGCAGCGTGACTCCTTCGAAACCGACCTGTCGATCCCCGTCCTCGGAGATCCCCCGGTGCACGCGGTGTTCATTCGCGCCCCGGTCGTCGAGCGGGTGGGGGAGTCGGTCGTGTCGCTGGCGACTCTCGAGGACGGCCGTGTGGTGGCTGTCGAGCAGGGCAACCTGCTCGGAACCTCATTCCACCCCGAGATGACCGGCGATACCCGTTTCCACGAATACTTCCTCGATCGGGTGCGCGGGGTCCGTTAGGGCGGTTTGCCGGCAATCCGGGCGGTTTCGGACAGACCGGGTCGGCACGCCGGCCCCGTTTGTCCGCGAAGGCCCGGTCTGACGGTTGCAGCCGCGCACGAGCCCCGGCTCAGGCGGTCGCGAACCTCTTCGCGTTGCGCTCGCGAGCCTTCGCGGCCTCGACCTCCCGATCCTTCGGGGGAGTCGTGGCAACCAGGTCCTCGAGCAGGTGCTGGGTGATGTGGGCGATCTCGTGTACCGCCCGATCGAACGCGTCCTGGTTGACCTTCGCCGGCTTGGTCGAGCCGCTGATCTTGCGCACGTATTGCAGCGCCGCTGCCCGAACCTCGTCGTCATTGGCGGCGGGCTCGAAATTGTGGAGAGTGTGGATGTTTCGGCACATGCAGCGAGGCTAAGCGCGCGGGGCATCCGGATCAAGAGTGTCCCGGTCCTCATCCCGGCGCTGGATAGAATGTTGACCATGTCAGGCCACTCCAAATGGGCAACCACCAAGCACCAGAAGGCGATCAAAGACTCTCGCCGTGCCAAGTCGTTCGCCAAACTCATCAAAAACATCGAAGTCGCCGCCAAGCTCGGGGGTGCAGACCTCGCCGGCAATCCGACTCTGGTCGACGCCATCCAAAAGGCGAAGAAGACATCTGTGCCGAACTCGAACATCGACTCGGCGGTCAAGCGCGGATCGGGCCAGCTCGGCGAAGCCGTCGACTACCAGACCATCATGTACGAGGGCTACGCGGCGGGCGGCGTCGCCTTGCTGATCGAGTGTCTCACCGACAACAAGAACCGCGCAGCGGCCGATGTGCGCACCGTGATGACCCGCAACGGAGGCACCATGGGTGATCCGGGCAGCGTCGCCTACAACTTCAGTCGCAAGGGTGTGGTCTCCGTGACCAAGACCGACGGCGTCACCGAGGATGACATCCTCGCCGCCGTGCTCGATGCCGGCGCAGAAGAGGTCAACGACCGCGGGGCAGGCTTCGAGATCATCACCGAGCCCCACGACATGGTCGCGGCGCGCACCGCGCTGCAGGATGCCGGCATCGAGTACGACTCCGCCGACGTCGAGTTCGTGCCCGGGCTGACGATCGAGGTCGACGCGGAGACGGCGCGCAAGATCTATCGCCTCATCGACGCCCTGGACGACAACGACGACGTACAGAACGTCTACGGCAACTTCGACGTGCCGGCCGACGTGCAGGCCGAGCTCGACGACGAGGAGTAGCTCCCCGGTGGTCGCTCCGAATGGCGCCACCATCCGTGTGCTCGGCATCGACCCGGGGCTCACCCGGTGCGGTGTCGGCATCGTCGATGTCACCCCGACCCGGCGGGCGACCCTCGTCGACGTCGTCGTGATCCGAAGCGGCACGGAGTTGCCTCTCGAACAGCGCCTTCTGCTGGTCGGAGACGAGATCGAGCGCCTGCTCGACCTGCACCGGCCGCAGGCTGTGGCGATCGAACGGGTCTTCGCGCAGCAGAACCTCAGCACCGTGATGGGCGTCGCTCAGATCAGCGGGGTGGCCCTGCATCTCGCTGCCAAGCGCGGACTCGCGGTCGGGCTCCACACACCGTCGGAGGTGAAGTCAGCCATCACGGGCTACGGCTCGGCCGACAAGAAGCAGGTCGCCACCATGGTGGCGAAGGTGCTGGGGCTGGATGAGCTGCCGAAGCCCGCCGATGCCTCGGATGCCCTCGCCATCGCGATCTGCCATGCCTGGAAGCGTGGCGCGACCGTCGCCGTTCCCGGCGGATCGCTCACCAAGGCGCAGGAGACATGGCTCGCCGCGGAGCGCTCCGCCGCGAAGTCGGCCCTCAAACGTAGGCTGGGATCATGATCTCCTCGGTGCGCGGCACAGTGCTCGGCGTCACCGGAACGACCGTGGTCATCGAGGTCGGAGGGGTCGGTCTCGCCGTCACCGTGACCCCCCAGCACGCCCTCAGCCTGCGGGTCGGCGCCGAGGCGATCGTGCGCACCGCTCTCATCGTGCGCGAGGACGATTTGTCGCTGTTCGGATTCGTCGACTCGGACGAACTCGCGGTCTTCGATCTCCTGCGCGGCGTCACGGGCGTGGGACCGAAGTCTGCCATGGGGGTGCTCGCCGTCCTCACCCCCGGCCAGGTGGCCTCCGCCGTCGCGACCGAGGACGACTCCGCGTTCCGCAAGGTCTCCGGGATCGGCCCGAAGACGGCCAAGCTCATCGTGCTCTCCCTCGCCGGCAAGATGCAGATCGCCCCGTCCCCGGCCGCGAGAACAGCCCCGTCGGCGACATCCGTCGGGGACAGCGTGCTCGTTGCGCTCGTGGGCCTCGGCTGGTCGGAGAAGATCGCCGCACAAGCGGTCGATGACGCGCTTGCCGAAGCATCCGCCGCCGAATCGTCATCGGTCGCGACGCTCCTGAGACTCGCGCTCACCCAGCTGGGCCCGCAGAAGGTGGGCACCCGATGACGGATGATCCCTCCGTCGCCATCGTGAGGCCGACCCTCGAGTCGGATGCCGAGCTCGCCTTCGAGGGAGCCCTGCGCCCCCGTACCCTCGCCGAGTTCGTCGGCCAGGCCAAGGTGCGGGCGCAACTGCAGCTGCTGTTGCAGGCGGCGACCCTGCAGAATCGCACCCCGGACCACATCCTTCTCGCCGGCCCACCCGGCCTCGGCAAGACGACCCTCGCGATGATCGTGGCCGAGGAGAGCGGTCGCCCCCTGCGCATGTCCAGCGGACCGGCCATCCAGCACGCCGGAGACCTCGCCGCCGTGCTTTCCTCGCTCGTGCCGGGGGAGATCCTCTTCATCGATGAGATCCATCGGATGGCGCGCTCCGCGGAGGAGATGCTCTACCTCGCGATGGAGGACTTCCGCATCGACATCATGGTGGGCAAGGGAGCGGGAGCGACCTCCATCCCGCTCGATCTGGCTCCATTCACGCTGGTCGGCGCGACGACACGCTCGGGAATGCTGCCCAACCCGTTGCGAGACCGGTTCGGATTCACCGCGCATCTCGAGTTCTACTCCGAGCGGGAGCTGGAGCAGGTGCTCACCCGCGCGGCGTCCCTCCTCGACCTGCGGATGGAGCGGGAGGCCCTCGCCGAGATCGCCGGCCGTTGTCGAGGCACGCCCCGGATCGCGAATCGGCTGTTGCGCCGGGTGCGGGACTACTCGCTCGTGCGTGGCACGGCGGGCATCGAGGCCGTGCACGCTGCCCTCGAGCTCTACGACGTCGACGCTCTTGGCCTCGATCGGCTCGACCGGGCGGTGATGGAGATCATCCTCACCCGATTCGACGGCGGACCGGTGGGTCTCAACACCCTCGCCGTGTCGGTGGGGGAGGAGGCGGAGACGATCGAATCGGTGGTCGAACCCTTCCTCGTGCGCATCGGACTGATCACCCGCACCCCCCGCGGGCGGGTGGCGACGAAGCAGGCCTGGGCGCACTTCGGCATCCCTCGAGTCGAGTCTGCGCTGTTCGGCGATGACCTATAATCGGAAGCTGGTCACAGTGCGCAGGGTTAGACTCCCCGTGTTCTCAACACGCCCCTGAAAGGCTCTTTCCCCATGGATCCCACACTCATTCTCATCGCTGTCGCGCTCGCGGTGTTCGTCTTCTTCCAGTTCCGCTCCTCTCGTAAGCGTGCGAAGGAGACCGCCGCCCGCCAGGCGGCGATCGCGCCCGGCGTCGAGATCATGACGAACTACGGCCTCTACGGCACGATCCTCTCGATCGATGAAGACACCAACATGGCCCTCATCGAGACGACCCCGGGCACCGTGCTGAAGATCCACCGTCAGACGATCCTCAAGGCCGTCGAGGACGAGACGCCGGATGCATCGGAGGGCGACGACGCCACGGATTCGGTACAGCTGAACGAAGACAGCGCCATCGTCATGGGAGACCCCGAATTCGGTGAGCGTGTCGAGCCGGAGGCGGCGGAGCCCGCACGCAAGGCAACGCCCAAGAAGACCGACGACTAACCACTAACCTGATGTGTGCTCGCGCATGACCTGTGCGCGAGCCTCCTGTGTGCCCGGTCGTTGATCCGGGTCGCGCGCGTAGAAAGCTGAGTCTCCCGTGGCAAGAACGACCCCGGTCAAGAAGGCCCTGAGGTCGCTGACCTGGCTGCTGATCATCGTTGCGGGGCTCGCGGGCCTCAACGGGTACGCCGCCATCTTCGCGGGAGGCTCCTGGCTTCCGAAGCTGGCCCTCGACCTCGAGGGCGGCACGCAGATCATCCTCACGCCGCAGGTGGCCAATGGCGCGGCCAATCCCACGACCGAGCAGCTCGACCAGGCCGTGGCGATCATCCGTCAGCGCATCGACGCGAGCGGCGTGTCAGAGGCAGAGATCAACACGCAGGGTTCGTCGAACGTGGTGGTGTCCCTTCCGGGCACCCCTGACCAGGCCACCATCAATCGAATCGAATCCTCAGCGAAGCTCGAGTTCCGGGCCGTTCTGGTGTCGAATGCCGCGGCCACGAGTGCGGTCGGCACCCCGACGCCCACTCCCACCCCCGGTGCCTCGGAAGCCCCGCTTCAGTCGACGCCGACCGCGAGCCCGACCAACGGCAGCGATCTGTCCTATGTGACGCCCGCCCTGCAGAAGCAGTTCGACGACTTCACCTGCGACAAGGTCGAGGCGGCCAAGACCAACGTCGCCCCCGCCGACAAACCGCTCATCACGTGTGATGTCGTGCAGGCGGGACGCCAGCAGTCCAAGTACATCCTCGGTCCCGTCGAGGTCGCGGGGGAGACGATCTCCGACGCCACCAACGGTCTCAATTCGAACAGCCAGGGGATCAGCACCGGCCAGTGGGCGGTCAACATCGTCTTCAACAGCAAGGGCACCGAGGAGTTCGCAAAGGTGACGACACGGTTGAACGCGCTCACCGGCGTTCGCAACCAGTTCGCCATCGTGCTCGACGGGCGCGTCATCTCGGCGCCGACGACGAACGCGGTGATCAGCAACGGTAAGCCGCAGATCACCGGATCATTCACCCAGGAGTCGTCCAAGACCCTTGCTGACCAGCTCAAGTTCGGCGCCCTCCCCATCGGCTTCAAGGTGCAGAGCAACGACAGCATCTCCGCCACCCTCGGGGCCAGCCAGCTGCGGAGCGGACTGCTCGCCGGGCTCATCGGACTCGTGCTCGTCGTGCTCTACTCGCTGCTGCAGTACCGCACCCTCGGCCTCGTGACCGTCGCCTCGCTCGTCGTCGCCGCGACCATCACCTTCCTCATCGTCGACCTGCTCTCGTGGCGACAGGGCTACCGTCTGTCGCTGGCCGGTGTCGCCGGTCTCATCGTGGCGATCGGTATCACCGCCGACTCCTTCATCGTGTACTTCGAGCGAATACGCGACGAGTTGCGAGACGGCCGTGCGCTCGAGTCGGCGGTGGAAGCGGGCTGGAAGCGCGCCATCCGCACGATCATCGCCTCGGACACCGTCAACTTCCTCGCCGCCGCGATCCTCTTCATCCTCGCGGTCGGAAACGTGAAGGGTTTCGCGTTGACACTCGGCCTCACGACCCTCGTCGACCTCGTGGTCGTCGCCCTCTTCACCCACCCGATGCTGCAGTTGATCTCCCGGCGCAAGTACTTCAGCGAGGGCCACCGATTCAGCGGACTCGACCCGCGCGCGCTCGGCGCCGTCTACCGCGGACGCGCGACCTTCCGCGAGCCGACCGCGGTGTCTGCCGCAAAGAAGGCTTCGGTCAGCAAAGAGGCACAGAAGCGCCAGACCATCGCCGAACGCAAAGCCGCGGAGCTCGAGGCGACCAAGCCCGGTACCAAGAAGCCCGCTGCCACAGCGAAGAAGCCCGGCTCCAGCACTTCCTCTACGAAAACCGACGGGAAGGATTCCTGATGGCCAGCTTCTCGCAGTTCGGAAACGACCTCTACACGGGCAAGCGCTCGTACGACATCATCGGCAAGCGCAAGATCTGGTACGGCATCTCCGCCGTCCTGATTCTGATCGTGATCGTCGTGCCGATATTCCGGGGCGGATTCCTCTTCGGTATCGAGTTCCTCGGTGGTTCTCAGTTCCAGATCTCCAGCTCGGCGGGCCTCGACTCGACCAAGGCTCAGACCCTCGCCCAGGACACCGTGCTCGCCGTCGAACCGGGCTCCAACCCCCGGGTGACGCTCGTGGGCTCTGCCTCGTCGGTGCGCGTACAGACCGACCAGCTCACGAGTTCGCAGAGTGTCGCCATCCAGCAGGCCCTCGCGAAGGCCTACAACATCAAGGATTCCGAGGTGACGACCTCCTTCATCGGCGCCACCTGGGGGCAGGACATCACGAGACAGGCCCTCACGGGACTGATCGTCTTCGTCATCCTGGCGGCGATCGTGATGGCCCTCTACTTCCGCACGTGGAAGATGTCGGTCGCGGCGATCACCGCGCTCCTGCATGACCTGGTGATCGTCGCCGGGGTGTACGGGGTGTTCCATATCGAAGTCACCCCCGCGGCGGTGATCGGCTTCCTGACCATCCTCGGCTATTCGCTCTACGACACCGTCGTGGTCTTCGACAAGATCCGGGAGAACACGGGCGAGGATGGCGCGGAGTCGCGCCGCACCTTCGCAGAGTCCGTCAACCTCGCGGTGAACCAGACCCTCGTCCGCTCGATCAACACCTCGGTGGTCGCGATCCTGCCCGTCGGCTCGATCCTCTTCATCGGCGCGTTCGTGCTCGGCGCCGGCACGCTGAAGGACATCTCGCTCGCCCTCTTTATCGGCATCATCGTCGGAACCTACTCGACGATCTTCATCGCCGCACCGCTGTACGCCCAGCTGCGCAGCGGTGAGGAAGCCATCAAGAAGCGCGACAAGCGCACCCTCACGGTGCGCGAAGCCAGCATCGCGCCCGTCAAGTAGCAACAATCGTCGAAAGGGCAGACCATGGCCGTACCGTCAGTCACCGCGAGCGAAGCGATCACTCTGAGCGAGGGCGGCACCTGGTTGCTCGACGTGCGGGAGAAGGACGAGTGGGACCGCGGCCACGCGCCATCCGCCCACCTGGTGCCCCTGTCGGAGCTCGGAGCGCGCCTGGCCGAGGTGCCAACAGACCGGCAGGTGCTCGTCGTGTGCCTCTCGGGTGGGCGTTCGCTTCGAGCGGCAACCGCGCTGGCGGAGTCCGGAGTGGATGCGGTGAACGTTTCGGGCGGCATGCTCGCGTGGTCGGCCGACGATGGACCCCTGGCCTCAGACGGAACGGACACGGCTCGCGTCGAGTGAGCCCGTCGCGCAGCCGGAGCATCGTGCCGTGAGCGAACCTGCGAAGTGCAGCATCCGCGCGGTGATAGTTTTGCTGCAGGAGGAACGCTGATGGTTGATACGACGACGTCCGGACCCTCTGCGCCTCCCACCCCGGGTTCGAACGGCCCCACCACCGGTTCGCTTCGCACGCTTCTGCCGCGCATCTTCTCCAAGGCCCAGCCCACCGGGGCGGTCGACCGTCTGATCAAGACGGCACGGATGCATCATCCGAAGGCCGACGTGAGCATCATCGAGCGCGCCTACGTCGCCGCCGAGCGCGCCCACCGCGGCCAGAAGCGTCGCAGCGGCGAGCCGTACATCACACATCCGGTTGCGGTCGCCCAGATTCTGGCCGACCTCGGCATCGGCCCGAAGACCCTTGCGGCCGCCCTGTTGCACGACACCGTCGAAGACACCGACTATTCGCTCGACCTGCTTCGACGGGATTTCGGCGACGAGATCGCGATGCTGGTGGACGGCGTCACCAAGCTCGACAAGCTCAAGTACGGCGACAGCGCGCAGGCGGAGACCGTGCGCAAGATGGTCGTGGCGATGTCGAAAGACATCCGCGTCCTCGTCATCAAGCTCGCCGACCGGCTGCACAACGCTCGCACCTGGGGTTTCGTGCCGGCGGAGTCCGCCACCCGCAAGGCCCAGGAGACTCTGGAGATCTACGCCCCGCTCGCGCACCGGCTCGGCATCCAGACCATCAAGTGGGAGCTGGAGGATCTCTCCTTCGCGGTGCTCTACCCGAAGCTGTACATCGAGATCGAGAACCTGGTCAAGCAGCGCACTCCGCAGCGTGAAGAGTTCGTGCAACAGGTCATCGACTCGGTCAAAGACGATCTCAAGGCCTCGAAGATCAAGGGCAAGGTCGTCGGTCGGCCCAAGCAGTACTACTCGATTTACCAGAAGATGATCGTGCGCGGCCGTGAGTTCGACGAGATCTACGATCTGGTCGGCATCCGTGTGCTCGTGGGATCCGTTCGCGACTGTTACGCGGTGCTCGGGTCCATCCACGCACGGTGGAACCCCATTCCCGGTCGCTTCAAGGACTACATCGCGACCCCCAAGTTCAACCTGTACCAATCGCTTCACACCACGGTGATCGGGCCGAAGGGCCGTGCGGTGGAGATCCAGATCCGCACCGATGAGATGCATCAGCGCGCGGAGTTCGGTGTCGCGGCGCACTGGAAGTACAAGGAGCGCGTCAACGGCAAGGGCTCGTCGAGCGAGACGAGCGACGACGGAGACATGGCGTGGCTGGCGCACATCACCGACTGGCAGGCCGAGACCGCCGACCCCAACGAATTCCTCGACTCACTGCGCTTCGAGATCGGCGCGAAGGAGGTCTACGTCTTCACCCCGCAGGGGAAGGTCATCGGCCTGCCCGCGGGTGCGACCCCGGTCGACTTCGCCTATGCCGTGCACACCGAAGTCGGTCACCGCACCATGGGCTCAAAGGTCAATGGCCGGCTGGTGCCCCTTGAGAGCACGCTCAACTCCGGTGATGTCGTCGAGATCTTCACCTCGAAGAGCCCGGATGCCGGACCGAGCCAGGGCTGGCTCAACTTCGTCAAGAGTCCCCGCGCGCGGAACAAGATCAAGCAGTGGTTCACCAAGGAGCGACGCGACGAGGCGATCGAGCAGGGCAAGGATGCGATCGCGCGCGCCATGCGTAAGCAGAATCTGCCGCTCCAGAAGCTGATGAACCAGGACTCGTTCAACGAGGTCGCGGCCCAGATGCGTTACGAGGACATCTCGGCGCTCTACGCCGCCGTGGGGGAGGGACACGTCTCCACCCAGTCGGTGATCGAGAAGGTGCTCGGCACTCTGCACACCGAGGCGGAGACCGAAGACGCCGAGATCCCGTTCCCCACCAAGGGGCGCAGCAAGCAGTTACGCAACAGCGACTCCGGCGTGCTCGTGCGCGGAGCCCCCGACATCCTCGTGAAGCTCGCCAAGTGCTGCACGCCGGTACCGGGCGACGACATCGTCGGATTCGTCACCCGGGGATCCGGTGTCTCGGTGCACAAGACCGACTGCCACAATGTCGCCTCACTCCTCACCGAGCCAGAGCGCATGGTGGACGTGGAATGGGCGCCGACGTCGTCGAGCATCTTCCTTGTGCAGATCCAGGTCGAGGCGCTCGACCGCGCCGGACTCCTCTCGGATGTGACCCGCGTGCTGTCCGAGAGCCATGTCAACATTCTGTCGGCTTCGGTGTCGACCTCCAGTGATCGTCTGGCCCTCAGCCGCTTCGTCTTCGAGATGGGTGACACGACGCATCTGGATGCCGTGCTCAATGCCGTTCGGCGCATCGACGCGGTCTACGACGTCTACCGGGTCAACGGGGGCTAAGCCCCTCAGGGGCCGCTGAATACCGGGGTCACTGGATCCGGCGGCGGCTGGACCGACTGGATCCGTCGCAGCGCCTCGCTTATCCTCTCGACGGCGAGGGTCTTATGGGGCAGGTTGCGGCGGCGGTCGAGAACGGCGCGGCATTCATCGAGCCCGAACCGCTCGATCCGCATCAACGAGCCGATCACATCCAGTTCCACGTCGTCGAAGCTGAGGCTGTTTCGGGCGAGGTCGACGACGGTGCGCACCGGGGTTGTCACCGCCAGTCCCGCGATGTGCTCGAGGTCCTCCTCGTCGATCACCACCTCCCGAACGCTCAGCGCAACCAGGGTCGCCGGTCGCACCCGGGCGGTGATGTCCGCGCAGAATTGGTGCCGGGTCGGCAGTCGGGCCGCGCCGTAGACCCAGGCCGCACTGCGCTGCTCCACGATGAGTCGTGGTGGGATGGTCAGGAACAGGGCGCGCGCCCGCAGAAGGCGTGACTCGATCTCGTCGATGGGGCTGAAGCACTGGTCGACACGATAGAGCTCACCGTCCAGCTTGGCCGCGTGGAGCTCCGCCTGGGGGAGATCCGAGTGGAAGAGCACGGACGGCAAGCGGGACATGCCAGCCATCGTTGCTGATGCCATCGGACCGCATCGGGTGCGCAGCCCGATCTGTGGACAGTCGCTGCCCGAGCGTGGAGCGGGGGAGGGGCGTTAGCCGATCGCCTTCAGCCAGGCCTTGCGAGCCGCAAGGGCCTCCTCGGCAGCCGCGACCTTCTTGGCGTCGCCGCCGGCTTTCGCGTCGGCGAGCTCGGATTCGAGCTTGGCGATGGCATCCTGCAACTGGCCGGCGAGCCCCTCGGCTCGCGCGATCCGCTCGGGATTGCTCTTCTGCCAGTGGTCCTCGTCGAGCTTGCGCACCGCGGTCTCGACCTTGCGTAAGCGATCCTCGATCGGCTTCACCCTGTCGCGCGGCACCTTGCCGATGGCGTCCCAGCGGCGCTGGATGGACAGGAGCGCGTCTTTCGCCTTCACCCGATCGGTCTCGGTCACGAGCGGCTCGGCCTCGGTGAGAAGAGCGAGCTTCAGCTCGAGATTGGCGCTGAATTCCTCGTTGTCCTTGGCGTCGATCTCGGACTTCGCCGAATACAGTGCGTCTCCGGCCGCCTTGAAGCGCAGCCAGAGGGCATCATCGAACTTCTTACCGGCACGGCCGGCGGCCTTCCAGTCGTCGAGAAGGGTGCGGTAGACCGGAATGCCATCGAGGCCCTTGGGGATGAGGGCCTCTGCCTTCTCGGCGAGCTCCTGCTTCTTGTTGCGCGCGTCCTTGTGCACGGAATCGAGTTCCGCGAAGAAGGCCTTGCGGTGCGTCTCGATGATGGTTCGAGCCGCCCGGAATCGCTTCCACAGCTCGTTGCTCTCGTTCTTGGGCAGACGGGGGCCGTCTGCCTGGTGCTTCTGCCAGCGTGCGAAGATCTCGTCGAGGGTGGCGCTGACCTGCTTCCACTGGGCCTTGGCCGGGTCCTGCGCGGCGAGCTTCTCGGCTTCGACGACGAGGGCCTCCCGTTCGGCGAGAGCCGCCTCGGTTGCCGCCTTCGTCTCGGCGGTCTGCTTCTCGGTGAGTTCGCTGACGGCGCCGTCGAGCGCATCGAGTCGCTTCGTGAGAGAGGGCAGGTCGCCCACGGCATTGGCCGAGGCCACCGTGGTCTTGAGCGCAGAGATCGTCTTCGCGACATCCGATGCCGCCGTGCCGCGCTTGATGCGCTGTTCGAGCAGCGTCACCTGGCCGGCCAACTCGACGAATTTGCGCTGGAAGTAGCCGAGAGCCTCTTCCGCCGTGCCGTCGGGATACTGCCCCACCGCGCGTTCGCCCTCGCCGTCCCGCACGAATACGGTGCCGGTCTCGTCAACGCGGCCCCATGGAGCCTGTTCGTCTGTCGCCAAAAGTCTCACCTTTGCTTGTCGGCCATGCTGTGGAATGGCCGACCACCAGCCTATTGCACGGTCAGTTGCGTGATCTTCGTCGGAACGACGGGAGCGCCATCGGATGGGCCGCTCGCGGAGGGGGTGACGCCGGCATCGGCGATCCGGCTCACAAAGTCGGGAAGGCCGCTCGTGACCTTCCCAAAAATGGTGTATCCCCCGGTCGTGGTGGGCAGATTCGTGTCGGCATAGGTGATGAAGAACTGGCTGCTCTGCGAGTAGGCGGAGTCCCCGCGGGCCATCGCGATGGTCCCGGCGGGATACACGCCGTCGGCGGGCACATTCTCGAGCGGTCCGAAGCTGAAGCCCACATCGCCGGCGCCCTTACCATCGACCGAACCGCACTGGATGAGTTTGAACGAATCACCGTTCGTGAGGCGGTGGCAGGTCGCCCCGGTCGTCGTATAGAAGCTCTTCTTCGCGAGGTCGATGAAGACCGACGTCGCCTGCGGGGCCTTCGCCCCGTCGAGCGAGATTCCCAGCTTCACATCATTGAGGCTGATGTCACCGGTCCAGGTGCGATCCTCAGCGATCGTCTTGGCCGGAACATCGCCCACGTTCTTTCCCGCGGCCGGGCTGGCCGAGGGCGATGCCGAGGCGGCCGGGCTGGCCGAGGCGCTCGGCGCGGGCATCCCGGGCCCGGCCGTGAAGTAGAAGACCTGCGTGAGGGTGGCGAGGGCTGCGATCACGACGACGCCGACGATGGCGACGACGTTGTCGCGCCGGCGCCGGGAGACCTGGAGACTGTGAACGGACTGCCGGGCGTTGTAGCGGCGGAGACGTTCGCGGGCCTCGCGCGCGTCCCGCTCGGCGTTCTTGCTTGCTGCCACGGCTGGTCCTTCGAGCTCGGTGCCGCAGTCGCGGCAGGGAATGTCCTCCTGCACTGTAGCTGACGCGTGCCCGGCCGCGACCGATGATGGTCGGCGGCGCGAACTACCATTGCCTTCATGGTGGATGCCCGGATCGGACTGCGCGCCGGCGCGACCCCACTCGCGGTGCGGATGCGTCCGCGCAGCCTCGACGAAGTCGCCGGCCAGCGCCATCTGCTCACGCCAGGCTCGCCTCTCGTCAGCCTCGCCTCGGACAAGACGGGGGAGCAGGGCGCGACCTCGGTCATCCTCTGGGGACCACCCGGAACGGGGAAGACGACCCTCGCCCAGGCCATCGCGCACTCCTCCGGCCGCAAGTTCGTGGAGCTCTCCGCCGTCAACGCCGGCGTGAAGGACGTGCGAGAGGTCATGGAGCAGGCCATGTCGTCACGAGACCTCTACGGCGTGTCCACCGTGCTCTTCCTTGATGAGATCCACCGTTTCACCAAGGCGCAACAGGATGCGCTGCTCCCGGGGGTGGAAAACGGGTGGGTCATCCTGGTGGCGGCCACGACAGAGAATCCCTCCTTCTCGGTGATCTCGCCGCTCCTGTCGCGTTCGCTGCTGCTGACCCTCGAGGTGCTGAGCGATGAAGACCTCGCTACGCTCGTGGACCGCGCCGTGGTGGATCCGCGCGGGCTCGCCGACAGGGTCGTGCTCGAGGACGAGGCGCGAGCGCTCATCATCCGCCTCGCGTCCGGAGATGCCCGGCGCGCCCTCACGGCTCTCGAAGCCGCGGCGCTGTCGGCATCGTCGACCAGCGAGGACGACGAGAAACCGGTCGTGACCGCAGACATCGTGGCGATGGCCGTCGACCGGGCGCTGCTGCGGTACGACCGCAACGGCGACGAGCACTACGACGTGATCAGCGCGTTCATCAAGTCGATCCGGGGCTCTGACGTGGATGCGGCGCTGCACTATCTCGCCCGGATGATCGAGGCGGGGGAGGATCCGCGGTTCATCTCCCGGCGGGTCATGATCAGCGCCGCGGAAGACATCGGGATCGCCGACCCGCAGGCCCTGCTCATCGCGGTGGCGGCCGCCGACGCTGTGCAGTACGTCGGAATGCCCGAGGGGCGCATCCCGCTCGCCGAGGCCGTTGTCTACCTCGCGACGGCGCCCAAGTCCAACGCCGCCTACATGGCACTGGATGCCGCGATCGCCGATGTGCGCGCCGGCAAGATCGGTCGCGTGCCCAAACACCTGAGGGACGCGCACTACGCCGGGGCCAAGAAGCTCGGCCACGGCAAGGGCTACAAGTACTCCCACGACTCCGAGTTGGGGGTCGTGCAGCAGCAGTACCTCCCGGACGAATTGCGTGACACCCGTTACTACACTCCCACCGAGCACGGCAACGAGAGGGAAGTGAAGGCGCGCCTCGAGAAGTTGCGCCGCATCATCCGCGGGGAGTGACGGCCGGGGTCTCGACACGGGCGCTGCGCGCCCTACTCGACCAGCATCCGGCCTTCTGTTAGGATGCTCTGTGGCCCTGGGGAGTAATCCCGGGCCGAACCCCTCTTCCCAACCTGTCCGCGCTCACGCACGGGCCTCCACGGTGCACATCCGTTTCGTGGGGGCGAAGAGAATCGAAAGGAATCCGTGTCTACCCAGTCACGTACCCGTAGCAAGACGCGCCTGTCGCGTGCGTTGGGCATCCCGCTCACGCCGAAGGCCGCCAAGTACCTCGAGAAGCGCCCGTACCCTCCGGGGGAGCACGGCCGCACCAAGCGCAAGACCGACAGCGACTACGCCGTTCGTCTTCGCGAGAAGCAGCGCCTGCGTGCCCAGTACGGCATCCGTGAGGCTCAGCTCAAGATCCAGTTCGAAGAAGCTCGTCGCGCCGCAGGCCTGACCGGTGAGAACCTGGTCGAGCAGCTCGAGATGCGTCTCGACGCCCTCATCGTGCGTGCCGCCATCGCGCGCACCACTGCCCAGGCCCGCCAGATGATCGTTCACCGCCACATCCTGGTCGACGGCCAGCGTGTCGACCGTCCGTCGTTCCGCGTCAAGCCGGGACAGCTCATCCACGTGCACGCCAAGAGCGAGGGCATGGAGCCGTTCCAGGTCGCCGCTGCCGGCGGTCACGTCGACGTGCTTCCGAAGACGCCGCCGTACCTCGAGGTCGAGATCGACAAGCTGCAGGCCCGCCTCGTGCGTCGCCCGAAGCGTGCCGAGGTTCCCGTGACCTGTGAAGTCCAGCTCGTCGTGGAGTACTACGCGGCTCGCTAGTCTCGATACGGGCGCTGAGCGTCCTACTCGACCACCGGTATTGTGGGAGCGGATCATCCTCGGATGGTCCGCTCCTCCTTCGTTAAACAACTGATTGGTGCACCCCATGAGTGGTGGCGATATCGCCGGACTGATAGCCGCGGGAGTCTTCGCGGTGCTCGTCGGCATCATGGCAATTCCGCTGGTGAAGCTCGGACGCGTCTTCGACGAGGCCGGAACGGCCATCCGCGACCTCGGAACCCATGTCACCCCTATTCTCGAGGAGGCCACCACGACGATCTCCGAGACCAATAAGCAACTCGCCAGGGTCGACACCATCACCAAGGGGGTCGCGGAGGCCACCGGCAACATCACCTCGCTCATCGCGCTGACAGCGGCGACGGTCGGCGGACCGCTCATCAAGCTCGCGGGATTCTCGGCAGCGGTGAAAGTCGCACTCGGTGCACTGAAGCCCAAATCGCGCGCGAAGTAAACTCGAGCTGATCCATCCGCAGCGCCCGAAGCATCCGCAATTCATCTAGGGAGCACCCATGAAGAACATCCTCTGGCTCATCGTCGGCGTCGGGCTGGGATTCGTCGCCGCCCACCAGATCAACAGGACCCCCGAGGGAAAGCGGTTCTTCGAAGACGTCGACAGTCGCGCTCACGAATTCTCGAACGCCGTCGTTGACGGCTACAAGGAACGCGAAGCCGAGCTTCGTGCGGCCGTCGGCGACGCCGGCGATGCGCTCTCCGAGTTCACCGCACGCTGAACCAGACCTCTCTCTCCACCCTCGGCGGCCCGGACGGGCCCGCCCTGACTTCAGGACACCATGCAGACCGCTGACATCCGGGGCCGTTGGCTCGACTTCTTCGCCGAGCGCGGCCACACCGTTGTCCCCTCCGCCTCTCTCGTCAGTGACGACCCCACACTGCTGTTCACGGTGGCTGGCATGGTGCCGTTCGTGCCGTACCTCACCGGGCTGGTGCCCGCGCCGTATCCCCGCGCCACGAGTGTGCAGAAGTGCATTCGCACCCTCGACATCGAGGAAGTGGGCAAGACGCCACGGCACGGCACCTTCTTCCAGATGAATGGCAACTTTTCCTTCGGCGATTACTTCAAGGAGCAGGCGATCACCTACGCCTGGGACCTGCTGACGAGCTCGGAAGCGGATGGCGGCTACGGCTTCCAGGAGAAGGACCTCTGGGTCACGGTCTACAAGGACGACGACGAGGCATTCGGCCTCTGGAAGAAGATCGCCGGACTGCCGGAGGAGCGCATCCAGCGGCTCGACATGGACACGAACTACTGGTCGACGGGTCAGCCCGGCCCGGCAGGGCCGTGCTCCGAAATCTTCTTCGACCGTGGGCCCGCATACGGCATCGACGGCGGGCCAGCGACGGATGACGACCGTTACGTCGAGATCTGGAACCTGGTCTTCATGCAGTACCTGCGCGGACCGGGATCCGGAAAGAACTTCGAGATCCTCGGCGACCTGCCCAAGAAGAACATCGACACCGGCATGGGTCTCGAGCGGGTCGCCTTCCTCAAGCAGGGCGTCGAGAACATGTACGAGATCGACCAGGTGCGCCCGGTCCTCGACCTCGCCGCGACCCTCTCGGGGCGTCGCTACGGTGCGGTGCACGACGACGACGTGCGCATGCGCATCGTCGCCGACCATGTACGGTCCGCGCTCATGCTCATGTCCGACGGCATCACGCCGTCGAACGAGGGGCGCGGGTACATCTTGCGCCGTCTCCTTCGCCGCACCGTGCGGTCGATGCGTCTGCTCGGCGTGGATGCGCCGACCTTCACCGAGCTCTTCTCTGCCTCGAAGGATGCGATGAAGGCGGCGTACCCGGAGGTCGAGACCGACTACGACCGCATCCGCAACCTCGCGACGGCCGAGGAGGAGACCTTCCTTCGCACGCTGGCCAGCGGCACGAGCATCCTCGACCTCGCGGTGACGAAGACGCAGGGGGCCGGATCGAAGCAGCTCGCCGGTGACACCGCGTTCCTGTTGCACGACACCTTCGGATTCCCCATCGATCTCACCCTCGAGATGGCGGAGGAGGCGGGCCTCAGCGTCGACCGCGACGCCTTCGACGCCCTGATGCTCGAGCAGCGCACCATGGCGAAGGCGGATGCCAAGGCCAAAAAGACACTGCTTGCCGACCTCTCGGTGTACAGCGCGTTCCGCGCGGAGGGCGAGACCATCTTCACCGGCTACGACCACCTCGACACGGACAGCACCATCCTCGGCCTCATCGTCGACGGGGTGTCGGTGTCGAAAGCTGTCGCCGGGGATATCGCCGAGGTGATCCTCGCGGAGACCTCGCTCTACCCGGAGTCCGGTGGCCAGGAAGCTGATGCCGGAAGCATCGTCGGCACCGGTTTCGACCTCGAAGTGCTCGACGTGCAACGGCCGGTCAAGGGGCTCGTCAGTCACCGGGTGCAGGTGCGCAGCGGTGAGGTCGGCGTGGGGGAGGCGGCGACGAGCGTCGTCGATCGCGACTATCGACGCGGCGCGACCCAGGCGCACTCCGCGACCCATCTCATCCACGCTGCCCTGCGGGAGGTGCTCGGCCCGGATGCCCACCAGGCCGGGTCCGACAACCGCGCCGGCTACATGCGGCTGGACTTCAACTGGAGCAAGCCGCTGTCGCTCGAGACCCGCACCGAGATCGAAGACATCGCCAACGACGCCGTGCGACAGAACCTCGAGGTGACGACCCGCATCCTTCCCCTCGACGAGGCGCGGGCGCTCGGCGCCATGGCCCTGTTCGGCGAGAAGTACGGCGAGGAGGTGCGGGTCGTCGAGATCGGCGGCCCATGGTCGCTCGAGCTGTGCGCCGGTACCCACGTGGCTCGGAGCGCGGAGATCGGCCTGATCAACGTGATCAGCGAAGCCTCCGTCGGGTCGAGCAATCGCCGCATCGAGTCCCTGGTCGGTCGCGAGGCATTCCGAGATCTCGCCACCGAGCGCGCAATTGTCAATGAGCTGACATCAACCCTCAAGACGCCGCGTGACCAGGTGTCGACGCGCATCTCGGAGTTGCTTGCGAGCCTGAAGAGCGCGGAGAAGCGCATCGCCGAGTTCGAGCAGGCGGCCCTCACCGAGCGCGTGCCCGGCCTGCTCGCCACGGCGAGCCGGGTGGGTGCCGTTACCGCCGTGATCACGAACGTCGGTGCCCTGACATCGTCCGACGATCTCCGTCTACTGGTCACCACGGTGCGCAGTCGACTCGGGAGCGACGCAGCGGTCGTGGCACTCGCGGCAGATGTCGCGGGCAAGCCGGCGGTGATCGTTGCGACCAACGAGGCGGCACGTGCCCTCGGCGCGAAGGCCGGCGCTCTCGCGAAGACAGCCGCGGGCATCCTCGGTGGTGGCGGCGGCGGCAAGGACGATCTGGCCCAGGGCGGCGGCTCGAACCTCGCCGAGATCGGGACCGCCCTCGACGCCATCGCGGCCGGACTTCCGAGGTAGCGGTGCGAACGGGCGTTCGTCTCGGCATCGACGTGGGGAAAGTGCGCATCGGTGTCGCATCGAGCGATCCGCACGGCATGATCGCGACCCCGGTGAGCACGGTGCCTCGCGGCGACGGTGATATCGCGGCCATCATGGTCGAGGCGAGCGAACGATCCGTGGTGGAGATCGTGATCGGGTTGCCCCTCGCTCTCTCGGGCGGCGACTCGGCTTCCACCCAGGATGCCCGCGACTTCGCCCAGCGTGTGGCCGAGGCGGGTGACATCCCGGTACGGATGGTCGACGAGCGGCTCTCGACGGTGTCGGCGACGCGCGCTCTGCGGGCGTCCGGGCGCAACTCCCGCACCTCACGGTCCGTGATCGACCAGGTGGCCGCCGTGATAATTTTGCAACATGCCCTCGACGCTGAGCGCACCGGCGGACGTCTGCCGGGTGCGATCGTCGTCCCGCACGAAGGACGGTAACCGTGGCCGATGAGCCAAGCTGGGACGAGATCTTCTCGTCGCAACCCCCGCCGAACGGAGCCGAGGTCCCCGCCGCCGCTCCGCGGAGCCGTCGGGAGGCCCGCGAACAGGCAGCGCCGCGTGGCCGCGCCACTCGGGAACCCGCTGCACGCCGTGACCGCTCCTCGCGAGGCGAGCCGGTCGACGAATACGGGCTCGCACCGCGCAAGAAACCTCGCCGCAGCCTCGCGTGGCTGTGGGTCCTGCTCTCGATCGTGGTCGTGCTCGGGGTCGTGACGACCGCCGTCTGGGTGAACTTCCAGCCGCAGATCCAGAAGGTACTCGGGATCGAACCGCCCATCGACTACACCGGTGGAGGCACCGGGAAGGTCGTCGTGACGATCGAGAACGGGCAGATCGGCGGGGATGTCGCGAAGACTCTGGCCGCGAAGGGGGTCACGAAGACCTCGGCCGCGTTCTACAAACTGTTGCTCGTGCAGCAGCCTCCGGTGACCTTCGTCCCCGGCAGCTACCAGCTGAAGAGCCACATGAGCGCCAAGGCTGCACTCGCGGCGCTCGTGGATCCGGCCAATAAGGTCTCCACCCGTGTCTCCTTCCCCGAGGGCATCACCGTGAAGGGCGTCATCGCACGACTCGCGAACCTCAGCGAGAGCACCGGAGTCACCCAGGCCCAGCTGGAGGCCGCTGCCGCGGACTACACATCCTTCGGTCTGCCCGCTGCGGCTCCGAGCCTCGAGGGCTACCTCTTTCCGGCGACCTACGTCCTGGAGCCCGGACAGACGGCGCACCAGATCCTGCAGGTCTTCGTCACGGAGATGTTCAAGCGATTGGATGCCGCCGGAGTGGCCCCGGCGGACCGACACCGCGTGCTCACCCTCGCGGCCCTCACCCAGAAGGAGGGTGGCCCCGTCGCCGACTTCCCGAAGGTGGCGCAGGTGTGGGACAACCGCATCGCCAAGGGGATGAACCTGCAGTCGGACGCCACCGTGGCCTACGGGGCTGGGTCATCGAGCATCGAGACAACTGCCGCCCAGCGCGCCGATAAGAGCAACCCCTACAACACCTACGCCAACCCCGGACTGCCGATCGGCCCGATCTCCAACCCCGGCGATCAGGCGATCGATGCGACCCTGCACCCCACACCGGGTAGCTGGTTGTACTTCGTGGTTGTCAACTGCTCCACCGGGGAGACCGCCTTCTCCGACACCTTCGCCCAGCACCAGGCCGCGAACGCGCAGCTCGGTGCCTGGTTGAAGGCGAATCCGGGGGGCTGCAATTGACGAGACTCGCTGTGCTGGGATCCCCGATCTCGCACTCCCAGTCACCGGCCCTGCACCGGGCCGCCTACGCGGTACTCGGGCTCGACTGGGAGTATGAGGCCATCGAGGTGACATCCGCCGGGCTCCCCGCCTTCATCGGAGCCTGCGGGGCCGACTGGCGCGGGCTGTCCCTCACCATGCCGCTCAAACGCGACGTGATGCCCCTGCTCACCGACGCCGACAGTTACGCCGAACTCACCGGGGGAGCGAACACCGTGCTGTTCCGCGAAGGGGCGCACGGCCCGTCCATTCACGGATTCAACACCGACGTCTTCGGAATCCTCGAGGCCTTCCGGGATGCCGGCGTTGCGCGTCTCACCAGCGTGCGGATGCTCGGTGCCGGCGCGACCGCGGCATCCGCCCTCGTCGCCGTTGCCCAGCTCGGCGCCCGACGGGTCGTCGTCTCCACCCGCTCGGCACCGAAGCTCATCGCGCTGTTCGACCTCGGTGAGGAGCTCGGGATCGATGTGCACGCCGCCCATCCCGACGGCATCGATGACGGCATACGGCCGGATGCCGTGATCAGCACACTGCCCGGCGGCGCGGATCACGAATATCGCTTCGAGAGCTCCGTTCGGGCTTCCTCGGTGCTCTTCGACGTGGCTTATGACCCATGGCCCTCGGCTCTCGCGGCGAGCTGGCTCGAGGCGGGCGGACGGGTGATCCCCGGGATCGAGATGCTCGTCAACCAGGCACTTCTTCAGGTGCGAATCTTCGTCGGCGGTGGGCCCGACCGCATCCTGCCCCGAGAGGCAGCGGTCCTTGCGGCGATGCGCGAGGCAGTCGGCGTCTGACCGGAACGCGGCCGAGCCTGTGGGAGGATTCTCCTATGCTTCGATGGTTGACCGCAGGGGAATCGCACGGTCCCGAATTGATCGCGATCCTCGAGGGCCTGCCGGCCGGAGTGCCGGTCTCACTGGCGGCGATCCAGGAGGATCTGCACCGTCGCACGCTCGGCTATGGCCGGGGCGCCCGCCAGAAGTTCGAACAGGATGCGCTCACGATCAGTGGCGGCATCCGCTTCGGACTCTCGATGGGCAGCCCCGTCGCCCTGCGGATCGGCAACACGGAATGGCCACGCTGGGTCGATGTGATGAGCGCAGAGCCGGTGGACCTCGATTCGCTGCCGAAGGGCCGCGGGGCGCCGCTCACCCGTCCGAGGCCGGGACATGCCGACCTGGTCGGCATGCAGAAGTACGGTTTCGACGAGTCGCGGAACGTGCTCGAACGGGCGAGTGCACGCGAGACCGCGGCACGGGTCGCGCTCGGTGCGGTCGCCAGGTCCTTTCTGGGCGAGCTCGGGATCCGACTCGTCTCCCACACCCTCTCGATCGGTGGGACGCGCGTTCCGGAGGGCTCCGCCCTTCCCGGATTCGCGGATGTCGCGGCCCTCGACGCGGATCCGCTGCGCTGCTTCGACCCGGAGACCTCCGTGCGGATGGTGGCTGAGGTCGATGCCGCGCACGAAGACGGCGACACTCTCGGCGGCGTGGTCGAGGTACTGGCCTACGGCCTGCCGCCGGGCCTCGGTTCCTACACGCACTGGGACCGTCGACTCGACTCCCAGCTGGCGGCGGCCCTCATGGGCATCCAGGCGATAAAGGGCGTCGAACTGGGCGATGGCTTCCTCACGGCCGCGCGACGCGGCTCGGAGGCGCATGACGAGCTCTTCCAGACCGCGGACGGCATCAGTCGCTCCACCGACCGCGCCGGTGGCACGGAAGGGGGCATGAGCACGGGAACGGTGTTGCGGGTTCGCGCGGCAATGAAGCCGATCTCGACGGTGCCGCACGCTCTTCGAACCGTCGACATCGCCACCTCCGCCGCGGGGGAGGCACATCACCAGCGTTCGGACGTCTGCGCGGTTCCGGCCGCCGGCGTCGTCGCCGAGGCGATGGTCGCACTGGTGCTCGCCAACGCTGTACTCGAGAAGTTCGGCGGCGACTCCGTGGCCGAGACGAAACGCAACAGGGACGGCTACCTGGCGGCGATCCCGGCCAATCTCTCGACGACTCAGGAGTCGAACCTCCTCCTCGGCTCGTGATCAACCGCACTCCCGAACCGGGCCGACCCTATCTCGTCTTGATCGGGCCACCGGCAGCGGGAAAGACGCGGCTCGGAAAGCGGATCGCACGCATCCTCGGGGCGCCCTTCGTCGACACCGACCGTCGCATCGTGGCGGGTCACGGCCCGATCGCCCAGATTTTCAGCGAACACGGCGAGAAGTACTACCGGGCGCTCGAGCGCGCCGAGGTGACGAAGGCGTTGGGGGAACGCGCGGTCGTCGCGCTCGGCGGCGGGGCGATCATCGACCCGGTGACCCAGCGCGATCTGCTCGCCCACCGCATCGCGCTCATCACGGTGAGTCCCGATGCGGTCGCGGCGCGCATCCTCGGCACGGGTCGTCCGCTGATCAGCGGAATCGACACCTGGTCTGAGCTCGTCGCGTCCCGGCGCGAGATCTACGAACGCCTCGCGACGCGCACCTGGGACACCTCTGACCGCCCGATCGACCACATCGCGGCCGAGATCGCCACCTGGATCTCCGAGGAGACCCCCACCGACGTCGCAGAAGAGAAGGCACCATGAGCTCCACCACCATCACCGTCCCCGGGGTCGACTCCTATGAGGTCACCGTCGGTCGCGACATCCTCTCCACCCTCCCGGCCCTGATCGGTCCGGACGCGCGCAAGGTGCTCATCGTGCATCCGGCCACCCTCGGTGCGCGGGCCGAGCGCCTGCGGGAGACGCTGAGTGCGGACTTCGAGGTTCTCCTCGCCGAGATTCCGGACGCCGAGACGGGAAAGCGCGTGGAGGTCGCCGCATTCTGCTGGCAGGTGATGGGCCAGTCCGACTTCACCCGCACCGACGTCGTGATCGGTTTCGGCGGGGGAGCGGTCACCGACCTCGCCGGTTTCGTGGCCGCCACCTGGCTGCGCGGCATCCGCCTGATCAATGTGCCGACGACACTGCTCGGGATGGTGGATGCCTCGATCGGCGGCAAGACCGGGATCAACACCAACGAGGGGAAGAACCTCGTGGGGGCGTTCCACGCCCCGGCCGGAGTCGTCGTCGACCTCGACACCCTCGAGGGACTCAGCCAGATGGAGATCCTCGCCGGGTTCGGCGAGGTGGTCAAATGCGGTTTCATCGGTGAGCCGGAGATCCTCGACATCATCGAACGAGACGTGGATGTCGCCACGAACTCAGCCTCCGACGAGTTCCGTCGCATGGTGGAGCTGTCGATCGGACTCAAGGCGCGCGTGGTGGGGCATGACTTCAAGGAGAACGGGCTGCGCGAGATCCTCAATTACGGCCACACCCTCGGGCATGCCGTCGAGTACGCGGAACGGTTCCAGTGGCGCCACGGTGCGGCGGTCGCCATCGGCATGGTCTACGCCGCGGAGCTGGCCCGGCTCACCGGACGACTGCCGGATGCCGTCGTCGACCGGCACCGCAGCATCCTCACGTCCCTCCAACTGCCGATCTCGTACCCCGCGGGACGCTGGCAGACGCTGCTCTCGGTGATGAAACGCGACAAAAAGGCTCGTGGATCGCTGTTGCGGTTCATCGTGCTCGATGACGTCGCCAAGCCGACAGTTCTCACCGGTCCCGACGAGAGCCTGCTGTTCGCGGCCTACCAGGAGATCGGCTCGTAGCTCGGCTCGGGCGCGGCGCAGCGTGGTCTCCCGAACGCCGGGTCTCGCCAAAACCGGGCGGTTTCGGACACTCCGGGCCAGCACGCCAGCCCGGAGTGTCCGTGACGGCCCGGAACGGGGAGCGGACGCTCAACCGGCGAGCAACCGCGCGCGGGCCGCGGCATGCTCGTCTGAGGTGATCGTGCCTTTCGCGAGCAGCGCATCCAGTTCGAGCAGGCGGCTCTCGAGCGATTTCGCCGGCGTGAGCGCCTCACTGTCGAGCAGCTTCACGGCCAGGTCGGTCTGCAGGGTAAGCGGATCGTGCCCCGAATTTCGCACGCGAGCCGCATTGCGGATGGTCAGCGCGATGATGACCACGAAACCGACGATCACCACCGCAGTAACGAGCCCGAAGATGACTCCGAAAGAAGTCGAGAATCCGTCTGGTTCAAGTCCCATGGCTCCATTCTGTCGCGTGCGGCAGCGTCTGCCGGCGGATGCCCGGGAAGACGCGCCGTGGACGGCTCCCGACTCGCCGCAGTTCCCGGGGGATCTCCGCTGTGGGGCCCGCCCGGTCTGCGCCACCGCGACCGGCAGCGTGGTCGCCACCGCGGCTGGCACCGCGACCGGCCGCGTGGTCGCCACCGCGACCGGCCGCGCAGCCGCCACCGCGACCGGCCGCGCAGCCGCCACCGCGACCGGCCGCGCAGCCGGCATCGCGACCGAAGCCGCGGTCTGCGGCCCGACCGGATGACGACCGCCGGCCCGATCGCGCGGCCTGCCACGCGCACCAGACCCCGACCGCTAGGCTCGACGCCATGGTCAGCATCCTCGTTCTCAATGGCCCGAACCTCGGCCGGCTCGGAAGCCGCGAACCGGATGTCTACGGCAGCGGGACCCTCGAGGACCTCCGAATCGC
Organism: Frigoribacterium sp. UYMn621; assembly: GCF_040549525.1. Lineage (NCBI taxonomy): Bacteria > Bacillati > Actinomycetota > Actinomycetes > Micrococcales > Microbacteriaceae > Frigoribacterium > Frigoribacterium sp. UYMn621. The sequence continues at coordinate 48,060 of NZ_JBEPTM010000005.1, forward strand.
GCTCGATCGGGAGGCCCCTCCCGGCCACGCGATCGACCTGCGGCAGACCAACGACGAGGCCGAACTGATCGGCTGGCTCTACGAGGCCGTGGACACCGCGAGCCCGGTCATCCTCAATCCGGCGGCCTTCACGCACTATTCCTACGCGCTGCGGGATGCCGCCGCGCTGGTGACCAAGGCCGGCCTGATCCTCGTGGAGGTGCACCTCTCCAACCCCCATGCCCGTGAGGAATTCCGCCACACCAGCGTGATCTCGGGGGTCGCGACGGGGGTGATCGCCGGATTCGGATTCGACTCCTACCTGCTCGCTCTCGACGCGATCAACCGCAAACTCGGCTAGACGGTAGACTCACTAGCTGGTTTCCCCGCGCGTGAGCGCTGAATATTCTCATCTCCAGATCGAACGGATTTACAGTCATGGCCTCAACCGCTGACATCAGGAACGGCGTCGTTCTCAACATGGACGGCCAGCTCTGGACCGTTATCGACTTCCAGCACGTGAAGCCGGGCAAGGGCGGCGCCTTCGTGCGCACCAAGGTCAAGAACGTCATGAGCGGCAAGGTCGTCGACCGCACGTTCAACGCGGGGGCGAAGATCGAGACCGAGACGGTCGACCGCTCCGAGTTCCAGTACCTGTACGCCGATGGCGAGAACTACGTCTTCATGGATGTCGGCAACTATGACCAGATCACCCTCACCGCCCCGCAGGTGGGGGATGCCGCCAACTTCATGCTCGAGAACCAGAACGTGACCATCGCGCTGCACAACGGCGACCCGCTCTACGTCGAGCTGCCGGCATCCGTCACCCTCGAGATCACCTACACGGAGCCCGGCCTTCAGGGCGACCGCTCCACCGGTGGCACGAAGCCGGCGACCGTCGAGACCGGATACCAGATCCAGGTTCCGCTGTTCCTCGAGCAGGGCACGAAGGTCAAGGTCGACACCCGCGACGGCAGCTACCTCGGTCGCGTCAACTAGTGGGAGCGCGAACCAAGGCGCGAAAGCGCGCGATCGACCTGTTGTACGGCGCCGACCTCCGCGAGATCTCACTGAATGCGGCGATCGCTCTCGAAGCGGACCGGGCGAAGAGCGAACCCGACCGCTGGAACTCCTGGGTCTACGCCCGCACCATCGTCGAGGGGATCGGCGAGCACGGCGACGAGATCGACGAGCTCATCGAGACCTACGCGCAGGGCTGGACCATCAACCGGATGCCCGTCACCGACCGCGCGATCGTGCGCATCGGCATCTGGGAGCTGCTCTTCAACGACGAGATCCCCGACAGCGTGGCGATCTCCGAGGCCGTCGAGGCGGCGAAGTCCCTCAGCACCGAGGACTCCGCCGGCTTTGTGAACGGACTGCTGGGTCGCATCGCCCAAACCCGCGCCTGACCCGTGCCCGGCGCGACCCCACGGTTTCGCCGGCGATCGCGGCGCGCGGTATAGTCGTCACCAATAGCCATCCTTAAATTCCGTCCAGAGAGGCGGGGAAGGAGGTCAGATTGCCTGCACGCACTGTGCTGCAGCACGCTGACATCACCCGGGCGTTGACTCGGATCTCGCACGAGATCCTCGAGTCCAACCGGGGGCCGGACAACCTCGTCATCCTGGGCATCCCGACGCGTGGAGTGGTGCTCGCCACCCGCATCGGCCGGCTCCTCGCCGAGATCTCCGGCACGCCGGTGCCGACCGGGGCGCTCGATGTCACCATGTTCCGCGACGATCTCGGTCGGAACCCCACCCGCGTTCCGTCGCCCACCCAGGTGCCCGCCGGCGGGATCGACGGAACGACGGTGGTGCTCATCGACGATGTGCTCTACTCCGGCCGCACGATCCGTGCCGCACTCGACGCCCTCGGCGGCATCGGAAGGCCGGCGATCGTGAGGCTCGCCACGCTCATCGACCGCGGTCATCGGGAGCTGCCGATCCGCCCCGACTTCGTGGGCAAGAACCTGCCGTCCTCCCAGAATGAGCGCATCAACGTGCATCTGCAGGAGATCGACGGTGACGAGTTCGTCTCCATTGAAGAGGCCACAGCGTGAAGCATCTGCTGAGCACGCGCGACCTGTCCCGCGAGGAGGCGATCACCATCCTCGACGTTGCAGAGGACATGGCGGAGGTCGCGGACCGTGAGGTTCGCAAGTTGCCTGCCCTTCGCGGCAGGACTGTGGTGAACCTGTTCTTCGAGGACTCTACGCGCACCAGGATCTCGTTCGAGGCGGCGGCCAAGCGACTCTCCGCCGACGTGATCAACTTCAGCGCAAAGGGATCGAGCGTGTCGAAGGGGGAGAGCCTCAAGGACACGGCGCAGACTCTCGCCGCGATCGGAGCGGATGCCGTCGTCATCCGCCACGGGTCTTCCGGGGCCCCGCGGGTGCTCGCCGACTCCGGCTGGATCGACGCCCCGGTGATCAACGCCGGCGACGGCACCCACGAGCATCCGACCCAGGCGCTGCTCGATGCATTCACGATGCGCCGCCGACTCCACGGCGCCGGATCACGGGGGCGCGACCTCGACGGGGTCACCGTGACGATCGTCGGCGACATCCTCCACTCGCGGGTCGCACGCTCTAACGCCTGGCTGTTGACCGCCCTCGGGGCGAGCGTCACCTTCGTCGCGCCAGCCACCCTGCTGCCGATCGGGATCGAGAACTGGCCGGTCACGGTGCTCTACGACCTCGACCGGGCTCTGGCGCAACGCCCCGACGTGGTCATGATGCTGCGCATCCAGGGCGAGCGGATGCACGCCGCCTACTTCCCGAGCGCGCGGGAGTATTCGCGCCTCTGGGGCCTCGACGACGCGCGGCTCGCCATGCTGGCCGCCGATACGATGGTGATGCATCCCGGACCGATGAATCGAGGGCTGGAGATCTCGGCGGGCGCCGCCGACTCGCCGCGCTCCACCGTGCTCGAGCAGGTCGCCAACGGGGTGTCGATCCGGATGGCCGTGCTCTATCTCACGCTCTCCGGCGAGGGAGGAAAGCAATGACCGAGACCATCCTGGTGAGAGCGGCGACTCTCGTGGACGGCACGAGCACCGACATCCTGGTTCGCGACGGACACATCGCCGAGCTCGGCCGCGCGATCTTCGCCTCCGCGGATCGTCTCATCGACGGAGCCGGCCTGATCGCGCTCCCCGGCCTCGTCGACCTGCACACCCACTTGCGCGAGCCCGGGTTCGAGCAGAGCGAGACCGTGCTGAGCGGCTCCCGCGCCGCCGCGATCGGCGGATTCACGGCAGTCCACGCGATGGCGAACACCTCACCGGTCGCCGATACCGCCGGTGTCGTCGAGCAGGTGATGTCCCTCGGCGACCGCCACGGCTACGTGACGGTGCGCCCGATCGGTGCCGTCACTCGCGGCCTCGAGGGCCAACAGCTCAGCGAGATCGGGGCGATGGCGAACAGCCGCGCTCGCGTGCGGGTGTTCTCCGACGACGGCAAGTGCGTCTCCGACCCGCTGCTGATGCGGCGCGCGCTCGAATACGTGAAGACCTTCGGGGGAGTGATCGCCCAGCACGCCCAGGAGCCTCGCCTCACCGAGGGCGCCCAGATGAACGAGGGAACGCTCTCCGGCGAACTGGGCCTGGCCGGCTGGCCGGCCGTGGCCGAGGAAGCGATCATCGCCCGAGACGTACTCCTCGCCCAGCACGTGGGTGCCCGTCTGCACGTGTGCCACCTGTCCACCGCGGGATCGGTCGAGGTGGTGCGCTGGGCGAAGGCGCGGGGCATCGACGTGACAGCCGAGGTCACACCGCATCACCTGCTGCTCACCGAACAGCTGGTGGCGAGCTACGACTCGCGCTACAAGGTGAACCCGCCGCTGCGCCGGGACGAGGATGTGCGCGCCGTGCGCGAGGGGCTCGCCGACGGCACCATCGACATCGTTGCGACCGATCACGCGCCGCACCCGGTCGAGGCGAAGGACTGCGAGTGGGAGGCAGCCGCCTTCGGGATGGTGGGACTCGAGTCCGCCCTCAGCGTGGTGCAGGCCTCCGTGGTCGACACCGGGCTGCTGGACTGGGCCGATGTCGCCCGCGTGCTCTCCCGCACGCCGGCCGCGATCGGGCAGCTCGAGGGCTACGAGAGGGGAATCGCCGTCGGCGCCCCGGCATCCTTCACCCTCTACGATCCGAGCGTGAGCCGGATCTTCGAGACCACGCAGCTCCGGGGCAAGGGGCTCAACTCGCCCTACCTCTCGACGAGCCTTCCCGGACGGGTCGTGACCACGGTTCACCATGGCTACGCCACAGTGCTCGACGGCGAACTGGTCGAGGCAGAGGCGGTCGCGGCGGCGGCCCGCGCGTTCGACCAGGCGGGAGCCCGCAATGGATAGGACGAGCTCCACGGCCATCGTGATCGCCGTCATCGTGTTGGCACTCGCCGGCATGGTGATCGGGTGGAGAGGACGCCAGAAGCGCCAAGCCCACCTGCCCAGACCGGATGCCGTTCCCGCCGATCCCGGAACCGAACTGTTCACCGCCGAGGCGTTCTACGTCGCCACGACCATGGCCGACGACGAACTCAACCGGATCGCCGTGGCTGGCCTCGGATTCCGCGCGCGTGCCACGGTGACGGTGACCGATTCGGGAATCATCCTCTCCCGCACCGGCGCAGCCGAGACCTTCCTGGCCAAGGCCGCCCTTCGCGGCATCGACCGCGCCACCTACACGATCGACCGTGTCGTCGAGAAGGGCGGACTCGTGCGACTCGCCTGGACGCTCGGCGCGACACCGGTGGACAGCTACCTCAGACTCACCGATCCGGCGGATGCCGCCGCGCTCATCGACATCGTCACCCCCCTGCTCCCCACTCCCGTTCCCCTGGAAGGCGACGCCACGTGAAGCGTTTCGACCCCGCAGTACTCGTTCTCGAAGATGGCACCCGCTACGGCGGGCATGCCTATGGCGCCCACGGCACCACCCTGGGCGAAGCGGTCTTCGCCACGGGCATGACCGGCTATCAGGAGACGATCACCGATCCCTCCTACGCCGGGCAGATCGTGCTCATGACGGCCCCCCACATCGGCAACACCGGGGTGAATGACGAGGATCCGGAATCGCGTCGCATCTGGGTGGCCGGGTTCGCCGTGCGGGACCCCTCCCGCATCGTCTCCAACTACCGCGCCGACGGAAGCCTCGACGACCAGCTCGTCTCCGAGGGGATCGTCGGCATCAGCGGAATCGATACCCGCGCCGCGACCCTGCACCTGCGCGACTCCGGAGCCATGCGGTCCGGCATCTTCTCGGGAGCGGATGCCGCCCTCGATCCCGCCGAGCAGCTGGCGATCGTGCGCGGGGGAGCCGAGATGTCCGGCCTCAACCTCTCCGCCCAGGTCTCGGTGACCGAGCGGGTCACGATCCCCGCCGAGGGGGAGCGGATCGGGTCCGTCGCGGTGCTCGACCTCGGAGTGAAGAACGCGACTCTGGGATACCTCTCCGCCCGCGGTCTCGAGGTGCACGTGCTTCCCCAGGACGTGACGATCGACGAGCTCCTCGCCCTCGAACCCAACGCCGTGTTCTATTCCAACGGACCGGGCGACCCCGCCGCATCCGAGACCCATGTCGCGCTGCTGCGGGCCGTGCTGCGCGAGGGACTGCCGTTCTTCGGCATCTGCTTCGGCAACCAGCTGCTCGGTCGTGCCCTCGGGCTCGGCACCTACAAGCTGCCCTTCGGTCACCGCGGCATCAACCAACCGGTGGTCGACCGTGCCACTGGAAGGGTGGAGATCACCTCGCACAATCACGGATTCGCGGTCGAGGCGCCCCTCGACGGGCCGTTCGAGTCGCCGGCGGGCTTCGGCCGGGTCGAGGTGAGTCACGTCAACCTCAACGACAACGTGGTGGAGGGGCTCAATGCCCTCGACATCCCCGCGTTCTCGGTGCAGTACCACCCGGAGGCCGCGGCCGGTCCGCACGACGCCAACTACCTCTTCGACCGGTTCCGCGATCTCGTGGTCGACCACCTGCACGAGACCTCCAGCACCGCCACCGACCAGACGGAGAGCAACTAATGCCCAAGCGCGACGACATCAATTCGGTGCTCGTGATCGGTTCCGGCCCGATCGTGATCGGCCAGGCCTGCGAGTTCGACTACTCCGGCACGCAGGCCTGCCGCGTGCTGCGCGAGGAGGGGGTGCGGGTCATCCTGATCAACTCCAACCCCGCCACGATCATGACCGATCCCGACTTCGCCGATGCGACCTACGTTGAGCCCATCACCTGGCAGGTCATCGAGACGATCATCGCCAAGGAGCGTCCGGATGCGATACTGCCGACCCTGGGCGGCCAGACCGCGCTCAATGCGGCCATCGACCTGCACCATCACGGCATCCTCGAGAAATACGACGTCGAGTTGATCGGCGCGAACTTCGAGGCCATCAACAAGGGCGAGGACCGCCAGATCTTCAAGCAGCTGGTGCTGGAGTGCGGTGCCGACGTCGCGCGCTCGCACATCGCGCACACGGTCGACGAGGCCATCGAGTTCGCGAAGGACCTCGGCTACCCGCTCGTCGTTCGGCCGTCCTTCACGATGGGCGGCCTCGGCTCCGGCTTCGCCTACACAGAGGCCGAACTCGTGCGCATCGTCGGCGACGGCCTGCACCAGAGCCCGACGACCGAGGTGCTGCTCGAGGAGTCGATCCTCGGCTGGAAGGAATACGAGCTCGAACTGATGCGGGACACCGCCGACAACACGGTGGTGGTCTGTTCTATCGAGAACGTCGACCCGGTCGGCGTGCACACCGGCGACTCGATCACTGTGGCTCCGGCTCTCACCCTCACCGACCGCGAGTACCAGAACATGCGAGACATCGGCATCGACATCATCCGGGCCGTCGGCGTCGACACGGGTGGCTGCAACATCCAGTTCGCCATCGACCCGGCCAACGGGCGAGTCATCGTGATCGAGATGAACCCCCGGGTCTCCCGTTCGAGTGCGCTCGCCTCGAAGGCCACCGGATTCCCGATCGCGAAGATCGCGGCAAAGCTCGCCATCGGCTACCGCCTCGACGAGATCCCCAACGACATCACGAAGGTGACCCCCGCCTCCTTCGAGCCGACCCTCGACTACGTGGTCGTCAAGGTGCCGCGGTTCGCGTTCGAGAAGTTCCCGGCCGCGGATGCGACTCTCACCACCACCATGAAGTCCGTCGGTGAAGCCATGGCCATCGGGCGCAACTATTCCACAGCGTTGCAGAAGGCCCTCCGCTCGCTCGAGAAGCGCGGGAGCAGCTTCCACTGGGACGGCGAGCCCGGCGACAAGGGTGCCCTCCTGGCGATCGCGGCAGTGCCGACCGACGGTCGGATCGTCACGGTTCAGCAGGCTCTGCGGGCCGGAGCGACGATCGAGGAGGTCTTCGAATCTACCAAGATCGACCCCTGGTTCATCGACCAGATCGTGCTCATCAACGAGGTCGCCGATGAGATCGGCTCTTTGCGCGCACTGGATGCGAGCCTCTTTCGCCTCGCGAAGGACCACGGTTTCAGCGACATCCAGATCGCGGCCCTCCGCGGCATGACCGAGGACGAGGTGCGCACCATCCGCCACGCCTTCGGGGTCCGCCCCGTCTTCAAGACTGTGGACACCTGCGCCGGCGAATTCCCGGCCCTCACCCCGTACCACTACTCGAGCTATGACCAGGAGACGGAGGTTCGGCCGAGCGGACGCCGCAAGGTCGTCATCCTCGGATCGGGCCCCAACCGAATCGGCCAGGGCGTCGAGTTCGACTACTCCTGCGTGCACGCCTCTTTCGCGCTGTCGGATGCCGGCTACGAGACGATCATGATCAACTGCAACCCGGAGACGGTCTCGACCGACTACGACACCAGCGACCGGCTCTACTTCGAGCCGCTCACCCTCGAGGACGTGCTCGAAGTGATTCACGCGGAGAGCCAGAGCGGCGAACTCGTCGGGGTCGTCGTACAGCTCGGCGGGCAGACCGCACTCGGCCTCGCCAAGGGCCTCAAGGCCAACGGAGTGACGATCCTCGGAACCACCCCGGAAGCCATCGACCTCGCAGAGGAACGCGGACTGTTCCAGGGCATCCTGGATGCCGCGGGGCTCGTCTCACCCCGGAACGGCACGGCCTACGACTACCGCGGCGCAGTGGCTGTCGCGGAGGAGATCGGTTATCCGGTGCTCGTGCGGCCCTCCTACGTGCTCGGCGGTCGCGGCATGGAGATCGTTTACGACAGCCCATCGCTCGCCGACTACTTCGACCGGGTCGCCGGACAGGGCATCGTCGGCCCGGACCATCCGCTGCTGGTGGACAGGTTCCTCGACGACGCCGTGGAGATCGACATCGATGCCCTCTACGACGGTGAGGAACTCTACGTCGGCGGCGTGATGGAGCACATCGAGGAGGCGGGTATCCACTCGGGGGACTCGAGTTGCACGCTGCCGCCGGTCACCCTCGGACGCGACCAGATCGAGCGGGTCGTCGAGGCGACCCATGCCATCGCCCGTGGCATCGGGGTGCGAGGGCTCATCAACGTGCAGTTCGCGATCGGTGCCGGAGTGCTCTACGTGCTCGAGGCGAACCCGCGCGCCAGCCGCACAGTCCCCTTCGTCGCCAAGGCGCTTGGCCTGCCGATCGCGAAGGCGGCCTCGCTCATCATGGTGGGGCAGAGCATCCGTTCCCTGGTCGAATCGGGCATGCTTCCCGCGGCCGACGGCTCGGTCGTGCCGATGGACTCCCCCGTGGCGGTGAAGGAGGCCGTGCTGCCGTTCAAGCGGTTCCGCACCAAGGAGGGGCTCATCGTCGACTCGGTGCTCGGCCCGGAGATGCGCTCGACCGGCGAGGTGATGGGCATCGACTCCAACTTCCCGAAGGCCTTCGCCAAGAGTCAGGAGGCCGCCTACGGCGGGCTTCCGACCAGCGGGAGCGTCTTCGTCTCGGTCGCGGATCGAGACAAGCGCGCGATCATCCTGCCCGTGCTGCGACTCCAGCAGCTCGGCTTCACCATTCTGGCGACGATCGGCACGGCGGAGATCCTGGCGCGAAACGGCATCACCGCGGGAGTCGTGCGCAAGTACGACCAGGGCGATGTGTCGGTCGAGGGGGAGCCCTCGATCGTCGACCTGATCAACCGGTCGCAGGTGGACATCGTGATCAACACCCCCAGCGGTCGGAGTGCCCGGGTGGACGGCTACGAGATTCGCGCGGCCGCCGTTGCGGCAGATCTTCCGCTCTTCACCACGATCGCCCAACTCGGCGCGGCGGTCGCGTCGATCGAGTCGATCCGCGACGGATTCGACGTCAAGTCCCTCCAGGACTATGCGAGCGAACGGGCAGAGCGGCTGGCCGCCCTTGTCTGACCTGCCGGCAGCGTCCTTCGGCGACCGGCTGGTCGACGCCTTCGATCGCTACGGACAGCTGTGCGTGGGGATCGATCCGCATCCGTACCTGCTGGAACGGTGGGGGCTCGGGGACGACGCCGCCGGCCTCCGCCGATTCGGACTGCGGGTGGTCGAGGCCGCCGCCGGCACCGCTGGCATCGTCAAGCCTCAGGTCGCGTTCTTCGAGAGGCACGGGTCGGCGGGATTCGCGGCACTTGAAAGCATCCTCCACGCTGCCCGCGAGGCCGGCCTCCTGGTGATAGCGGATGCGAAACGCGGCGATCTCGGCACCAGCGTCGAGGCCTACGGCCAGGCCTGGTTCTCGGAGGGAAGCCCACTCGAGGTGGATGCGCTCACCCTGACCGCCTACATGGGGCTCGGCTCGATCGAGGCCCCGATGGCCCTCGCGGTGAAGCGTGGAAAGGGAGTGTTCGTGCTCGCGGCGACCTCCAATTCCGAGGCGTATTCCCTGCAGACCGCCCGGATTTCTTCCGGATCGCATGCCGGTCAGACGGTCGCGTCGAGTATCGTCACTGGGGTGGGTGAGTGGAATACTTCAGGGGGATCGGGCACGGCCCTGGCTGACGCGCCGCTGCGAGGGGTCGGTTCGATCGGCCTCGTGCTCGGTGCCACCGTCGACTTCACCGAATTCGAGCTCGACCTCGATGCCATCGCCGCTTCTCCCGCTTCCCCGGTGCTCGCACCGGGCTTCGGCCACCAGGGTGCGCGGTTCGGCGATCTCGCCCGGCTGTACGGCCCCGCCGCGCCGGTCACGGTCGTGAGCGCCTCCCGCAGCATCCTCGAAGCCGGTCCCGATGGCATCGCGGAAGCGATCCGGGTGCAGGCCGCGGAGGTGTTCGAGTGCCGCGCGTAGCCCCGCCGGAGGTCGATCGGGTCGCGGCGGCCCACGCCGCCGTCGCCGCGCGCCGCGCCAGGGCATCCGTCAAGCTCGCCGTCCACGACCGAGAGCGCAGCGCCGTGGATGTCGTCGAGGCCGCCTGGACGGACCCCTCGGCCACCGCCGAGGCGAGCCTCCGCGTGCGTGAACTGCTCACCAGCATCCCGACTCTCGGCCCGACCCGCGCCGCGAAGGCGATGGACCAGCTCGGCATCGCCGAGTCCAAGCGGGTCGGTGGTCTCGGAGTGCGCCAGCGCCGCAAACTCGTGGAATGGCTGGCCCATCGCGAGCACCGGGACAGCCCGGATCTCGCTCGTCTCGTGGTTCTCGCCGGACCGACCGCCGTGGGCAAGGGCACCGTCTCCACCTATATCAGGGAGAACTACCCCGAGGTGCACCTCTCGGTCTCCGCGACCACCCGCGCGCCGCGCGCCGGCGAGGTGCACGGCGTCAACTACTACTTCGTGAGCGATTCCGACTTCGACCGGCTCATCGAGACGGGCCAGATGCTCGAGACGGCGACAGTGCACAACGCCTTCCGATACGGAACGCCCCGTGCGCCCATCGACGAAGCCCTCGCGGCGGGAAAGAGCGTGCTGCTCGAGATCGACCTGCAGGGCGCGCGGTCAGTTCGAGAGGTCATGCCGGAGGCGGTGCTCGTCTTCCTCCTGCCTCCCACCTGGGATGAACTCGTGCGCCGCCTCATCGGTCGGGGCACCGAGGACTCGGCGGAACAGCAGCGGCGACTCGAGACCGCGAAGGTGGAATTGGCCGCCCAGGACGAGTTCGATCACCGCGTCGTCAACTCCGAAGTGAGCGCCGCCGCCCGCGAAGTCGTAGACTTGATGGCAATCCCCAAAAACAACAGGAGTTTTACGCATGGTTGAACGCGCCAAAGGCATCATCGATCCGCCCATCGACGAACTGCTGTCGAAGGTCGACTCGAAGTATGCACTGGTGATCTTCGCTTCCAAGCGTGCTCGCCAGATCAACGACTACTACGCGGACCTTCACGAAGGCAGCCTCTTCGACAACGTCGGACCGCTGGTCGACTCCACCATCGACGACAAGCCGCTCTCCGTCGCGATGCACGAGATCAACGAGGACAAGCTCGTCGTCAAGGCCCTCGCCGAGCCCGTCGAGTAACTTCCGGAGTCTGGTGCTCGAACCCGTCGGAGGGGTGGCCAGGTGAATATCGTCGTCGGTGTCACCGGTGGCATCGCCGCCTACAAAGCGGTGAATGTGATCCGTGGACTGGTGCTGGCGGGTCACGATGTGCACGTCGTCGCGACCGATGCGGCACTGCGCTTCGTCGGAAAGCCGACACTGGAGGCCATCAGCCGCAACATCGTGCACACCGACCTCTACGAGGGTGTGGCCGAGGTTCGGCACGTGGCGATCGGACAGGCCGCCGACCTCATCGTGATCGCTCCGGCGACCGCCAACAGCATCGCGAAACTCGCCGCGGGGCTCGCCGACGACCTGCTCGGTAACACGGTGCTCGCCAGTCGCGCGCCCGTGGTCATCGCTCCGGCGATGCACACCGAGATGTGGCAGCATCCGGCTACCGTGCACAACATCGACGTGCTCCGCTCTCGGGGCGTCACCGTCGTCGGTCCCGCCGTCGGGCAACTCACCGGCGCCGACTCCGGGCCCGGTCGTCTCGAGGAGCCCGACGAGATCGTGCGGGCGGCCCTCGCCGTGCTGGAACCGAAGGATCTGGTGGGCCGACGCATCCTCGTCTCCGCGGGAGGAACCCGGGAGGCGCTCGACCCGGTGCGCTACCTCGGTAACCGGTCGAGCGGCAAGCAGGGACTCGCCCTCGCCCGCGCCGCGGTTGCGCGCGGGGCGGAAGTGACTCTCATCGGAGCGAACCTCGAGGTGCAGACGCCCGCGTCCATGCGCGTCTTGCACGTCGGTTCGACGCTGGAACTCGCGGCCGCGATGCGGGATGCCGCCCCGGAGGCCGATGTGGTGATCATGGCCGCGGCGGTGGCGGACTATCGTCCCGAATCCGTGGCCGAGGCGAAGATCAAGAAAGAGACCACCGGTGACCGGCTCACGCTCGAACTGGTGAAGAATCCCGACATCCTCGCGGGGCTCGGCGAGAGCCGGGGTCCCGGCCAGATCATCGTGGGTTTCGCGGCAGAGACGGAGCAGGATCGGGATGCCCTGCTCGCCCTCGGTCGGGCGAAGATCGTGAGGAAGGGCAGCGACCTTCTCGTCCTCAACCGGGTCGGCTGGACTGAGGGTTTCGGCACAGAAGGCAATACCGTCGTCGTTCTCGACAGGCTCGGAGATATAGTGATGGAGGCCTCCGGGAGCAAGCAGACGGTGGCCGATCGCATCCTCGATGCCGTCGTCGCGCGCTTCGCCTGATCTCGGCCCGAGGCCGTCACTCGCCCCCCGAACGACCTCCACGCTGGGAACACCATGAGCGCAGCATCCTCAACGCCACTCCGCCTGTTCACCTCCGAATCGGTGACGGAGGGCCACCCCGACAAGATCTGCGACCAGATCTCCGACAGCATCCTCGATGCCCTGTTGACGGTGGATCCGAACAGCCGCGTCGCGGTCGAAACCCTCGTGACCACCGGCCTCGTGCATGTCGCCGGCGAGGTCACCACCTCCGGCTACGTCGACATTCCCTCGATCGTGCGGGACCGCATCTGGAACATCGGCTACAACTCGTCCGATGTCTGGTTCGACGGCCGGTCCTGCGGCGTCTCCGTGTCGATCGGTGGCCAGTCGCCGGATATCGCGCAGGGCGTCGATGACGCCTTCGAGAGCCGGGAGGAGTCGAGCATCGACGACCTCGACCGGCAGGGTGCGGGTGACCAGGGCATCATGTTCGGCTACGCGACCACCGAGACACCCGAATTCATGCCCGTGCCCATCTGGCTCGCCCACCGCCTCGCCGAGCGTCTCGCCGAGGTGCGCAAGTCCGGCATGGTCGACTACCTCCGCCCGGACGGCAAGACCCAGGTGACCGTCGGGTACGACGGAATCGTTCCGCGCACCATCGAGACCGTCGTGCTCTCCACGCAGCACTCGCCGAAGGTCAGCACCGAGATGTTGCGTGCGGAGATCGAGGAGCTTGTCATTCGACCGGTGCTCGACCGGGTGGGCCTCGACAGCCTGGACGCTCGCGTGCTGATCAACCCCACCGGTCGGTTCGAGATCGGGGGGCCGCAGGGCGACGCCGGACTCACCGGCCGAAAGATCATCGTGGACACGTACGGGGGAGCGAGCAGGCACGGCGGGGGCGCCTTCAGCGGCAAGGACCCCTCGAAGGTCGATCGCTCGGCGGCCTACGCCATGCGGTGGGTGGCGAAGAACGTCGTCGCCGCTGGTCTCGCCGACCGCCTCGAGGTGCAGGTCGCCTACGCCATCGGCAAGGCCGCGCCGGTGGGACTCTACGTCGAATCCTTCGGCACGGCCCATGTCGACGAGGCGACGATCATCGAGGCGATCCGCCAGGTCTTCGACCTGCGGCCGGCCGCGATCATCCGGGATCTCGACCTGCTGCGCCCGATCTACGCCTCCACCTCGACCTACGGCCATTTCGGGCGCGAACTGCCCGAATTCACGTGGGAGAAGCTGGACCGGGTCGACGCGTTGCGCAGCCTGGCCGGCCTGTAGAAGCGGGCACCGACCTCGCCATGGAGGAGGTGCCTGGCAGGGACACCCCACGGGTCGCGCGGGTGCTCATCGACTCGCCGCTGCCGCAACTCGACAGGCTCTTCGACTACAGCATCCCGTCCGCGATGGTGGCAGATGCTCAACCCGGCGTGCGGGTGCGGGTTCCCCTCCGCTCGATGGGACGCATCGCCGACGGATTCATCGTGGAGGTGACGGGGGCGGGGGAGTTCGCCGGCACGCTGAGCGAGTTGGAGACCGTGGTCTCCACCGCCAGGGTGTTGTCGCCGGAGGTGTGGATGCTCGCCCGCCGTCTCGCCGACCGTGCCGCGGGGAGCGCGAGCGACATCGTGAGGCTCGCAGTGCCGAAGAGGCAGGTGCGCGTGGAGAAGGCCTGGCTGCTCGATGCCAGTGCCAGTGCCAGTGCCGGTGCCAGCGCCAATACCAGTGCACGAGCCGAGCCATCCGGTGTCGTAGTGGCCCGACCTGTGCCGGGCTTCGATACCGACCGAATCGATCTCGCGCTCGCCACGGGCGGACGCCTCGCGGTGGATGCCGTGCCTCGGGTGGTCGAAGTGCCCGCGGCTGGGGGCGGGGCACCGCGCTGGGTGGGACACTGGGCGACCACGATGGCTGCCAGCGCCACGCGGGCGCTGGCGGCAGGCGGATCCGCGATCCTCGCCGTGCCCGACTACCGGGACCAGGAGCAGCTGGTGACCGCACTGCGGGCGGTGCTGCCCGCGGACCGGATCGTGCATCTGGATGCCCGGCAGTCCAACCCCGATCGCTATCGCGCGCTGCTGTCCTGTCTCGGAGACACGCCGCTCGCCATCGTCGGCAACCGTTCGGTGCTGTATGCCCCTGCGGCACGACTCGGTCTGATGGCCATCTGGGACGAGGGCGATCCGCTTCACACCGAGCCGCTGAGTCCCTACGTCCATGCCCGCGACATCGCTCTGGTGCGGCAGGAGCTACAGGGCTCCGCGCTCTTCTTTCTCTCCCATGCGCGCAGCACCGAGGTGGAGCGGCTGGTCGAGGTGGGGTGGCTCGACGAGCTCACCGCCGTTCGCGCGGTTCCCCCCAAGGTGCTCCCCACGGCCCAGCAGCAGTCCCAGGATCGCCTGGCCGCTCAGGCTCGCATTCCCTCCTCCGCCTGGCGGGAGGCGCGGGCCGCGCTCGAACATGGACCGGTGCTCGTGCAAGTGGCCCGCCCCGGTTACGCCCCGCGCCTCGCCTGTGCGAGCTGCGGCACTACGGCCCGCTGCCAGCGGTGCGAGGGCCCGTTGCGCCTCAAGACGGCTCGCTCCACCCCCTCGTGTTCCTGGTGCGGGAAACTCGCCACGGACTGGAGCTGCGCGAACTGTGCGGGCACGGCATTCCGAATGATCGGGCAGGGCACGGGGCGTACCGCGGAGGATCTCGGCCGTGCCTTTCCCGGCGTCCGGATCATCATCGCCGACGGGGACCGCCCGATCCTCTCCGTCGACGCCGAGCCCGCTCTGGTCATCGCCACCCGCGGAGCCGAACCGATCGCCGCCGGCGGTTACCGGGCGGTCCTGCTGCTCGATGGCGAGCGGATGGTGGCGCGGGAGAGCCTGCGGGTCGGTGAGGACTGCCTCCGCTGGTGGGCGAACGCGATCGCCCTTGCGGCACCGGGGGCGACGACGGTGCTGGTGGGTGTTGGCGGGGCACTGGCATCCGCCCTCGCCACCTGGAGGCGTGCGGACTACCTCCGGTCCGAACTCGCTGACCGGCGCACTCTCCGGTTCCCTCCCGCGGTTCGGGTGGCTACCGTCACCGGAACCTCGGAGACGGTGCAAGCCGCGGTCGACGCCATCCACACCATCGACCGGGTGGATGTGCTCGGCCCGGTGGAAACACCGGACGGCGGTGTGCGGGCCATCGTGCGATTCGATTACGGCGAGGGCGCTGCCGTCGCGTCCGGCCTTCGAGCGGAGGTGATCCGGGCGGCGACGTCCCGGCGCAAGCGCCCCGGCGGCGCGACGGGGCGGGTCGGCCTGCCTACACTGAGAGTGCGTTTCGACGACGCACTGTCCTTCGACAGCTCAGAGTAGCCACCCCTCAACGAACGAGTTCCTCCATGTCCGATCTGGTCATCGTCTTCGCCGGAAGCCCGGCGGCCGCTGTGCCGAGCCTTCAGGCTCTCACGGCGAGTCGCCACGAGGTCGCCGCCGTGCTGACCCGTGATGACTCGCCCCGGGGGCGTCGTCGCGAACTCACCCCGACCGCGGTCGCCTCTGCCGCGGGGGAACTCGGTCTGCCGATCATCCGGGCCAATCGTCCCGCGGGACCGGCTACCGCGGAGATCACCGCGCTGCGACCCGACCTCGGGGTGATCGTGGCGTACGGCGGTCTCGTTCGCGAGCCGCTGCTCTCCGTGCCACGGCTCGGATGGATCAACCTGCACTTCTCGCTGCTGCCGCGGTGGCGCGGAGCTGCTCCGGTGCAACGGGCGATCATCGCCGGGGACGAGGTGACCGGCGCCTCCGTCTTTCAGCTGGTGCCCGAACTCGATGCCGGTGACGTGTTCGGCCAATTCACCCAGGCGATCGGTGCCCACGAGACCGCCGGGCACCTGCTCGACTCGCTGGCGGTGAGCGGCGCGGAGCTGCTGGTGCGAGTGGTGGATGCGATCGCGGACGGCATCGCGCGGGCCGAACCCCAGCGCGGAGACGTGACTCTCGCGCCCAAACTCGAGCTCGCCGATGCCCGGCTGGACTTCGCCGAGCATGCCTCCACCGTGTTCGATCGCCTGCGCGGGGTCACTCCAGAGCCCGGGGCGTTCACCCAGGTCGACGATGTGCGCGTCAAGGTGCTCGAGGCGGCGATCGTGCGCGATCAGCCGCCCCTTGCCCCCGGTCAGCTCGAACTCCGCGACGGACGGGTGCTGGTGGGCACCGCGAGCGACCCGCTCGAGCTGGTCTCGGTGCATCCGGCCGGGAAGAAGCCGATGAGGGCCGCCGACTGGTGGCGCGGGCGCCCGGCCGGAGCCGGAACGGTGGCGCGATGAACGACCGTCGCCCGGCTCGCCGCACCCGCGCGCCTGAGCCCCCGTCCCGGGTGCAGCCCGCCCGGCGAATCGCTCTCGACGTGATCATGGCGGTGCGCGAGACGGATGCCTACGCCAACCTCCTGCTGCCGGTGAAGCTCGAGCGTGCCCGACTGAACCCGCAGGATGCCGCCCTCGCGACAGAGCTCACCTACGGCACGCTGCGCCAGCAGGGATACTACGACGCGGTGATCGAGCTCGCCGCCGGGCGCTCGACCGAGGAGATCGATTCGCCGATTCTCGACGTGCTTCGGCTCGGAACGCACCAGCTGCTGTCGATGCGCGTTGCGCAGCATGCTGCGGTGGATGAGGCCGTCTCCCTCGCCAAGGAGGTCGGATCCCGGTCGGCCGCCGGCTTCGTCAACGGAGTCCTGCGCACCATCACACGAAGCGAGCCTTCGGCCTGGCACGACCGGGTGATGGCGAAGCCGCGCAATGACGACGAACGACTCTCGCTCGAGCACTCTCATCCGCTCTGGATCGTGCGCGCGTTCCGCCAGGCGCTTGCGGCGGAGGGCCGGGAGGAGGAGCTGGAAGACCTGCTGATCGCCGACAACTTCGCTCCGCGCGTGTCGTTGGTCGCGCTGCCGGGACTCGCGACCATCTCCGAGATCAGGGGAAGCCAGAAGGCGAAATACTCGCCTCTCGCAGCGGTGAGTGACGGGGGAGACCCCGCCCTCTGGCCGGCGGTGCACGAGGGGCGCGCCCGCGTGCAAGACGAGGGATCGCAACTCGCAGCCCTCGCGCTCAGCCGCGCCCGTCCGGTGGTCGCCGGCGAGCGCTGGCTCGACCTGTGCGCGGGGCCGGGAGGCAAGGCCGCACTTCTGGCCGCCGAAGCCCGTGAGGGCGGGGCGATTCTCGTCGCGAACGAGATCACGCCCGTGCGCGCGGAGCTGGTGCGCAAGGCGCTTGCCGTGTTCCCCGATCCTCCGCAGGTGCTGGTGCAGGATGGCACGCTGTTCGGCGACCGGATGCCGCAGCAGTTCGACCGCATCCTGCTCGACGCTCCCTGCACCGGGCTCGGTGCGCTTCGTCGCCGCCCGGAGGCGCGCTGGCGCAAGCAGCCGAGCGATGTCGCGGACCTCACCGGGCTGCAGATCGGGCTTCTCGAGTCCGGGCTCGCCGCTCTGAAACCCGGCGGGATCCTCGCCTACGTCACCTGCTCTCCGCACCTGGCCGAGACGAAGGTCGTGGTGGAGACGGTTCTGCGCCGCAGCCCCGGCGTCTCTCGAATCGACACCGTCGCCGTGCTCGCGGCTGTCACCAAGCGCGAGCTCGACCTGGGTGACTCCGCGGGCGACGGGCACGTGCAACTCTGGCCCCATCGACACGGCACGGACGCGATGTTCATCTGTCTGCTGGAAAAGGCCGCACCCGTCGAGCCGTGAAGCGCCTCGCGGAGATCCCCGGCGCCACAGCGCGCCGTCTAGGCTGACGCAGGTGACTGTACGAATCAATCCGAGCATCCTGACCGCCGACTTCGCGAACCTCGAGCACGAGCTCGGTCGTATCGCGACTGCCGACCTGGTGCACGTCGACGTCATGGACAACCATTTCGTGCCGAATCTCACCTTCGGACCACGCATGGTGGAATCCCTGCAGCGGGTCTCGCCCCTGCCGCTCGACATCCACCTGATGATCGACGACCCCGACCGCTGGGCTCCCGGCTACGCCGAGGTGGGTGCCTACTCGGTCACCTTCCATGCCGAGGCTGCGGCGGATGCCGTCGGCCTCGCGCGGCGCCTGCGCGCCATCGGCGCCCGGGCCGGGATCGCGGTCAAGCCCGGCACAGCGATCGAGCCCTATCTCGAGCTGCTGCCCGAGTTCGACCAGGTGCTCGTGATGACCGTCGAGCCGGGCTTCGGCGGGCAGTCGTTCATGGGCGAGACGATGCCGAAACTCGTCGCGCTTCGCGCCGCCGTGGCGGCATCCGGTCTCGACGTCTGGCTGCAGGTGGATGGCGGGATCACCGTGAGCACCATCGAGATCGCCGCGGAGGCCGGAGCCGACACCTTCGTCGCCGGCTCGAGTGTGTTCAACGTGGGGGAGCCGGTCGAACAGATCGCGCTCCTGCGAGCGGCAGCATCCGCACACTCCCACTGAACGGGCGGGCTCGCCGACTCTGCTTGAATTGACCCATGACTGAGTTCAACAAGACCAAGCCAGAAATCGAGTTCTACGAGGGAGACGTGCCCGCCGAACTGGTGTCCATCGACATCGAGGTCGGCACCGGAGACGAGGCCAAGACCGGCGACAAGGTCGACGTGCACTACCTCGGCGTCGACTTCGAATCCGGTGAGGAGTTCGACTCCTCCTGGAGCCGCGGCCAGTCCGTGGACTTTCCACTGCGCTCCCTCATCGCCGGCTGGCAGGAGGGCATCCCCGGCATGAAGGTCGGCGGTCGCCGCCAGCTGATCGTGCCTCCCGCCCTCGCCTACGGCGCAGCGGGTTCCGGCCACCGGCTCTCCGGCCGCACGCTGATCTTCGTGATCGACCTGCTCGGCGTCAGCTAGACCCCCACGGCATCCCGCCCTGCCTAGCGGGCAGGGCGGATGCCCCCGGCGCGATGGGGCAGCCGGCCGCGCGTCACTGCCAGGGCAGCGCGACGGTCTCGACCTGCTCGCCGGTGCCGGCGCCACCCGGGGGGACGACCAGTACCCCCTCGGCATCCGCGAGCCCTCGCATCATGCCGGAGCCGAGCCATGGGTTGGCCACGCCTTGTCCGTCCACGATTCGGAATGGCACGAGGATGCTCGAGGCGCCGCGACCCTCGAGGGGGTCCGCAGATACCACGCGGCCGACCTCGGAGACGCGCCCATGGAATCCGGCCAGGAGCGGTACCGCGAGGGTGAGGAACCCCATCATCGCGGCAAGCGGGTTGCCCGGAAGACCCACGACCAGGCGGCCGTCGGGCATCCGGGCGAGCATCGTCGGTCCTCCCGGGCGCATGGCGACCCGGTGCACCAGGAACTCGGCGTCGAGGAACCGTAGGGCGGACCGCAGGTGATCGGACGCGGAGTCGCCGGTGCCGCCGGTGGTGACGATGAGGTCGACGGAACCGGAGTGCCCCTGAAGCGCCTCCACAGTCGCGGCGAAGTCGTCGCGCACGCGCCGCTGTGAGACGACCGCGGCGCCCAGCATTCCCAGCACGCCGGGCAGCTGCGGACCGAAACTGTCGCGCACGCGCCCCGGACCGGGGATTCCGTGCTCGTCGACCTCGTCACCCGTGAGAAGGAGGAGCGCCTGCGGGCGTCGGATGACGTCGAGGTCATCGTGCCCGCATCCCGCGGCCAGCGCGACGTGTGCCGGATTGAGCAGGGTCCCGGCCGAAACGACGATCTCGCCGCAGCGGGCCTCGCGCCCCGGGACCCGGATGTGCTGGCCGGGATGGGGTTCGCCGCTGGAGGAGGTCGACTGGAGCACCGCGCCGGCGATGGTGCCGCTCTCGCTGCGGAGCACGGCATCGGCGCCCGGCGGCACCAGGCCGCCGGTGACGATCGCGGCCGCGAATCCGGGTTCGAGCCTCGATTCGCTGGTGAGGTGCCACGGACCCGCGCCGCTGACCGCCCAGCCGTCCATTGCCGAGGAGGAATAGTGCGGCACATCGCTTAACGCCAGAAGGTCCCTGGTGAGAATGCGCCCGATTCCGTCCTCTAGCGGCACCGTCTCGGAGGGGAGCACGGATGCCGCGGCCGCCGCGACGAGGCGTGCCGCATGCCAGTCATGGGCGAGCGGGGGTCCGGGCTCCGCACCGGGGAGGCCTCCGATCACTGTCTCTCGGATTTCGCGAGCTGCGTCGCTATTGCCACTGCCTGGCCGAAGGCGGCGGTCGCGCCTGCCGGCCCCGTCGAGGCTGCGGCGATCCCGGCGGCGTAGCCGACCAGGTAGGTCGTGAGTGGCGCTGCCGGGCGCAAGACCGCGTGGGCGGCGGTTCCGGCGAGGGCGAGTACGGCGTCGATGTCGACATCCACCGCTTCGAGGCCGAGCGCCTCGGTGAGTCGATCGCTCCACTCTGACAGTGCAACGCGCATCGCCTCATCGTCCCGGTCGCTCGTGGGCTGTCCTTTCGTTGTGGTGGGTCGCGCTGTCGCCGCGGGCTGCGGGATGCCGAAGCCCGCAGCATCCGCCCACGTGTCGATGTCATCGGTCGACCCCTCCGGCATCGGGATCTCGGCGAGATCGAGCGAGGTGAGCAGGGCGCGAACCGAGAGGCCGGTGAGGTCCCGCCCGTGCACCGCCGCGCTGAGCGGCCCGTACCGGTACAGGCCGAGCAGGGGTTGACGGCGACCCCCGGAGTCGATCGCGAGCACCCCATCTGTGCCTTCGGAGGCGTGAGTGAGCAATTCGGCCACGGCCTTCGCGCTGTTCGGCAGGTCGCTCGCGAGCACCAGCAGGTAGTCGGGGGAAGCCGCGCCACGAGATTCTGGGCCCGGCGATTCCGGGCCGAGGGCCAGTATGCCGGCTCCGATCGCCGCGGCCGGCCCGCCGTAGGCCGGATCTTCCCGGGTGACGAGGACACCGGCCGGCACTACCGAGGGCGTGCCGACGACGACGCTGTGGCGGGCACCGGATGCCGCGTCGAGGGCGCGGGAGAGCAAGGACCTGCCGTCGACCTCCAACTCTGGCTTCGAGACGCCGTCCAGTCGGGATGCCCGCCCACCGGCGAGCACGATGGCGTCGAAGATCATGCGTTCAACTCTAGGTCGCTGGCACCGCGGCTCGGTCGGTACCTGCAATTCCGGTGTGGATCACGGCGCGTCCGGCAGACGGGTGGATACTCGAGAGTATGGGCAGAATCACGGTCAGGCGCAGGGTCACACGCATCACGGTGGGAGAGGGGTCGGTGCGGCGCGAAGATGTGCTCGCCGTCGAGGAGCCTCTGGAGATCCGGGTGGGAGGCAAGGCACTCGCCATCACCATGCGTACCCCCGGGCACGACTTCGACCTGGCGGCGGGATTCCTTGTGTCCGAAGGGGTCGTTTCGAACGGAGACCACTTCGCCGCAGCCCGCTATTGCGCGGGGGCGACGGTCGACGGCGAGAACACCTACAACGTGCTGGATGTCACGCTCGGTGAGGGCGTTCCGGCGCCAGATCCCAGCCTCGAACGCAATTTCTACACCACCAGCTCCTGTGGCCTGTGCGGGAAGGCGAGCATCGATGCCGTGCGAACCCTCTCCGCCTTCGCCGTCTCCGAGGACCCGCTCGTGGTGGATGCCGAGCTGCTCGCGACGTTCCCCGACCGCCTGCGCGCCGGGCAGGATGTCTTCGACAAGACCGGGGGGCTTCATGCCGCGGCGCTGTTCGACGGTGTCACCGGCGAGATGCTGGTGCTTCGCGAAGACGTGGGTCGGCATAATGCGGTCGACAAGGTGGTGGGTTGGGCGCTCACCCAGAACCTCTTGCCGCTGCGAGGCATGGTGCTGATGGTCTCCGGGCGAGCGAGTTTTGAACTCACGCAGAAGGCGTCGATGGCGGGCATCCCGGTGCTTGCCGCGGTGTCTGCGCCGTCATCCCTCGCCGTCGAGCTCGCGAGCGAGGTGGGGATAACCGTCGTCGGCTTCCTGCGCGGACGGTCCATGGTCGTATACAGCGGCGAGCACAGGCTCGACACCGACACCCCAGCCACGAGACTCGATGAGACGGTAGCAGCGAAATGACGAAGAAGACAGAGTCCAAGGGATCCCTGAACCCGGGCCACGACTATCCGGATCTCGAGGTCTCCCCTCCCGAGGACTGGGCCGTCGGGCTTCCCGCGATCTACCACTCGATGGAGCCGGCCATCGTGCAACTCGGCCTCACGCGCACCGCGAAGCTCATGACTTCGATGAACCAGAAAGACGGGTTCGACTGCATGAGTTGCGCCTGGCCGGATCCCGACAAGCGCAAGACGCTTGAATTCTGCGAGAACGGCGCCCGCGCTGTCACCTGGGAGGCGACCCCGGTGACCGTTCCCACCAGCTTCTGGGCCGAGAACTCCGTGTCGGACCTTCTGACCAAATCGGAGTATTGGCTCGGGATGCAGGGTCGACTCACCGAACCCGTCTACAAGCCGGCGGGATCCGATCACTACGAGCCGATCTCGTGGGACAAGGCGTTCTCCCTCCTGGGCGAGCGGCTGCGCGGACTCGATTCGCCCGACAAGGCCGTGTTCTACACGAGCGGGCGCACCGCCAACGAAACGGCATTCGCCTACCAGCTCTTCGCGCGCGCCTACGGAACCAACAATCTGCCGGACTGCTCGAATATGTGCCACGAGTCGACCAGCCTCGCTCTCGGCGAGGTGATCGGGATCGGCAAGTCGACGATCGCCTACGACGATTTCGAACGCGCCGACCTGATCATCATCCTCGGCCAGAATCCGGGCACGAATCATCCGCGGATGCTCACCGCCCTCGAGGATGCGAAGAAGAACGGCGCGAAGATCGTTGCGGTGAACCCGCTGCCAGAGGCCGGGCTGATGCGCTACAAGAACCCGCAGAAGGTGCGCGGAATCGTGGGCCGGGGCACCACCCTCGCCGATCAATTCCTGCAGATCCGATCGGGCGGGGACATGGCACTGCTGCAGGCCCTGTCGAAGCGCGTGCTGGACGCCGAGGCGGCGAACCCCGGCACGGTGCTCGACCACGACTTCCTCGCTAAGCACAGCTCCGGCCTGGCCGAATTCACCGCCCATCTCTCCGGGCTGGATGAGGCGGAGGTGCTCGCGGCGACCGGGCTCGACACCGCGGAGATCGACGAACTCGCCGAACGCTATCTCTCCTCCGACCGGGTCATCATCTCCTGGGCGATGGGGCTGACCCAGCACCGCAACTCTGTCGCCACACTCAAGGAGGTCATCAACCTGCTGCTGCTGCGCGGCAACATCGGCAAGCCCGGTGCCGGGGCATCCCCCATCCGCGGCCACAGCAACGTGCAGGGGGACCGCACCATGGGCATCTGGGAGCAGATGAAGCCGCCATTCCTCGACGCTATCGAGGCGGAGTTCGGATTCTCGCCCCCACGACCGCACGGGATGGATGCCCTGAAGTCGATCGCGGCGATGCAGAAGGGCGAGGTCTCGGTCTTCTTCGCGCTCGGCGGCAACTTCGTCGCGGCGCTGTCCGACACCGAGGCGACCGAAGCCGCGATGCGGGGCTGCGATCTCACGGTGCAGGTGTCGACCAAACTCAATCGTTCCCACGCGGTGATCGGCTCGGAGGCGCTGATCCTGCCGACCCTCGGCCGCACCGAGTTCGACCTGCAGAAGTCCGGCCCGCAATTCCTCTCCGTCGAGGACACGGTGTGCGCGGTGCACGCCACCCACGGGAGCGTTCCTCCCGTCGCGCCGGGCCTGCTGTCCGAAGTGTCGATCGTCACCCGGCTGGCGACCGCGGTGCTCGGCGACTCCGGGCCCATCGACTGGAAGGGGATGGAGGCCGACTACGACCGCATCCGTGAGCACATCTCCCGGGTGGTCCCGGGCTTCGAAGACTTCAATGAGAAGGTTCGTCGCTCGAGCGGATTCATCCTGCCGAACGGGCCACGGGACACCCGCAGCTTCGACACCGAGACCGGCAAGGCCATGATCACGGTCAACGACCTCGAGCCGCTCGAACGCCCGGAAGGCCGGCTCATCCTGCAGACGCTCCGGTCGCACGACCAGTTCAACACCACGATCTACAGCCTGAACGACCGCTATCGCGGCATCAAGAACGGCCGGGATGTCGTCTTCGTCAACCCCGAAGACCTCACCGAGCTGGGGCTCGAGGATGGCCAGAGGGTTGACATCGCCAGCGAGTGGCCGGGGGAGCCCGACCGGTATCTTCGCAACTACCGGGTCGTGTCCTACCCGACGGCGAAGGGCTGTGCCGCCGCGTACTTCCCCGAAGCGAATGTGCTGGTTCCCCTGGCCAGTGCGGCGATCGGCAGCAACACCCCGGTGTCGAAGGCCGTCATCGTGCGGCTCGAGCCCGTGGCATCCGCCAGCACCCGGTAGCCTTGCAGGTGTGAAATCGTTCGACGACCTGTTTGCTGAGCTCAGCGAGAAGTCGGTGTCGCGCCCCGAGGGTTCGGGCACCGTCGCCGAGCTCGACGCCGGAGTGCACGCCATCGGCAAGAAGATCGTCGAAGAAGCCGCCGAGGTGTGGATGGCGGCGGAATTCCAGTCTCTCGACGAGACGGCGGAGGAGATCTCCCAGCTGATCTACCACCTTCAGGTGCTCATGATCTCGAAGGGCCTGACCACGGCGGATGTCTACCGACATCTGTGAGTCCCCCCCTCCCTCCACCGCCACCCTCACCTGAAGAGACCACCATGTTGCGAATCGCAGTGCCCAACAAGGGCTCCCTGAGCGAGACCGCCGCCGAGATGCTGTCCGAAGCCGGATACGCCGGCCGTCGCGATCCGCGCGCGCTCAACCTGTCCGACCCTCGAAACGACGTGGAGTTCTTCTTCCTTCGTCCCCGCGACATCGCCACCTACGTCGGGTCCGGCGCGCTCGATGTCGGGATCACCGGGCGCGACCTGCTGCTGGACTCCGGATCGACCGCTGTCGAGATTGCCAGCCTCGACTTCGGGGCATCCACCTTCCGCTTCGCCGGTACGGCCGGTCGTTTCTCGACCCTCGAGGATCTCGAGGGGGTGCGGGTCGCGACAAGCTACCCCGGACTTGTCGGTGATTTCCTCGCGCGGAACGGCGTGAACGCCGACCTCGTCACACTCGATGGCGCGGTCGAATCGGCCGTGAAGCTCGGGGTCGCTGATGCCGTCGCCGACGTCGTCTCGACCGGTTCGACACTGCGTGCCCAGGGTCTGGAGATCTTCGGCCCGGTCATCCTCGAATCCTCGGCCGTGCTGATCAGCGCGAAGAGCGGAATGGCCGGGATCACCACGCTCCAGCGCCGCCTGCAGGGCGTGCTCGTCGCCCGCCAGTACGTGCTGATGGACTACGACCTCCCCGTCACCCTGATCGAAGCGGCCTCGGCCATCACTCCGGGTCTCGAGTCCCCGACGGTCTCGCCGTTGCGGGATCGCGAGTGGGTCGCGGTGCGGGTGATGGTGCCGCGCGAAGACACCAACCAGGTCATGGACCGGCTCTACGAGCTCGGAGCACGCGCCATCCTGGTCAGCCCCATCCACGCGGCCCGGATCTGACCGTGCCTGTCGCTGTTCGAGTGATCCCGTGCCTTGATGTCGCGGCCGGCCGGGTGGTCAAGGGCGTCAATTTCCTCGACCTGCGCGACGCCGGCGATCCCGTCGAGCTCGCGCGCCGTTACTACGAGCAGGGTGCCGACGAGATCACCTTCCTCGACGTCACCGCCACGGTCGACGACCGCGCGACGATGTACGACGTCGTGCAGGCGACGGCCGAGCAGGTCTTCATCCCGCTTACGGTGGGCGGAGGGGTGCGGACCGTCGAGGATGTCGCACGCCTTCAGGGTCACGGGGCGGACAAGATCGGCGTGAACAGCGCTGCGATCGCGCGTCCGGCGCTCCTCGGCGAGATCGCCGACCGCTTCGGAGCCCAGGCCCTTGTTCTCTCCCTCGACGTGAAGCGTTCCGCACGCGGGGCGAGCGGATGGGTGGTCACCACTCACGGTGGCCGCACCGAGACCGACATCGACGCGCTGGCGTGGGCGATCGAGGCGATCGAACGGGGTGCCGGTGAGCTTCTGGTGAACTCCATCGACGCGGATGGTACGAAGAACGGCTTCGACCTCCCGCTGATCGCCGCCATGCGTGAGATCAGCCGGGTGCCTGTGATCGCGAGCGGCGGAGCGGGGTCGATCGAACACTTCGCACCGGCGATTGCGGCCGGCGCGGATGCCGTGCTCGCGGCATCCGTCTTCCACAACGGAGAATTGACCGTCGGTGACGTGAAACAGGGACTCGCCGAGGCCGGCATCCTGGTGAGGAATTGAGCCCTATGGACACTCCACCGAGTGGTACCGCATCGATGGGCGCCGCGCCTCTCGACCCCTTGATCGACGCCGTGCTCGCCAGGGCGAGTTTCGACGACACCGGCCTGCTGCCCGCAATCATCCAGCAATGGGACAGCCGCGAGGTGCTCATGCTGGGCTACATGGATGCGGAGGCGCTGCGCCGCACGCTGACCGAGGGGCGGGTGACCTTCTGGTCGCGCTCGCGCCAGGAGTACTGGCGTAAGGGGGACACCTCTGGTCACCGCCAGTACGTGCGGGGCGCCGCTCTCGACTGCGACTCCGACACCCTGCTGGTGCAGGTGGAGCAGGTCGGGGCCGCCTGCCACACGGGAGCGCACGCCTGCTTCGATGTCGATCCCCTTCACCCGCTCGTGCTCGAGGTGACGGAAGGTGCTGCGCATGAGTGAGACCACCAGCCGCGAACAGTTCGAATCGCTCCTCGACGGTCATCGCGTGGTGCCGGTGATCCGCGAGCTCTTCGCCGACGGCGAGACGCCGGTGGGCATCTACCGCAAGCTCGCGAAGGGCGAACCGGGTAGCTTCCTGCTCGAATCGGCCGAGCAGGGTGGCATCTGGTCGCGGTTCTCCTTCATCGGGGTGTCCAGTTTCGGAGTGCTCACCCAGTCCACCGATGGGTCGGGGGAGGATGTCGCGGTCTGGCTCGACTACGGGCTCTCCGCCGATCGCGCGCTCGGGAGCGACTGCCCGAGGGGCCCGCTCGCGGCTCTCGCGCACCTCTACGAACGGTGGGGGACCCCGCACGTTCCCGGTCATCCTCCCCTCACGGGCGGGCTCGTCGGCTTCATCGGGTGGGAGGCGATCCGTCAGATCGAGCGTCTGCCCAACCGGCCCCCGGCCGATTTCGATTTCCCCGGGCAGGCACTGAGCTTCGTGTCTGAACTCGTGGTCGTCGATCACCGCACCGGCACGGTGCTGCTCATCGCCACGGTCCTGAACGACGGGGTGCTGAATGACGGGGTGGATGCCGGCGACGAGCTCTGGTCGGTCGCCCAATCCCGGCTCGATCGGATGCAGGCCGGCATCGCGCAACCCGCCGAAGCCTGGCTCGCGGAGGTCGACCTGTCGACGCCGGCGGCGGCCGTGCCGCGCATCGAGGCCCCGGTCTTCCATGAGGCGATCGAGAAGTCGAAGCGATTCATCCGCGACGGAGATGTCTTCCAGGTCGTGATCTCCCAACGATTCGACCACGAGATCACCGCCGACCCGATCGACGTCTACCGGGTACTGCGCACCCTCAACCCGAGTCCCTACATGTACCTGTTGTCCCTGGTGACGGCGGAGGGTGAGCCCTATTCCATCGTGGGCTCCTCCCCGGAGGCTCTCGTAAAGGTGGAGAACTCGCGGGTGTACATGCACCCCATCGCCGGATCCCGCCCCCGGGGCATCGGCCCGGAAGAGGATCTCGCTCTCGCGGACGAACTTCTTGCCGACCCGAAGGAACGGGCGGAGCACCTGATGCTGGTCGACCTCGCCCGGAACGACCTGCTCAAGGTCTGCGTCCCCGGCACCGTCGAGGTGAGCGAATTCATGCAGGTCGAGCGTTTCAGTCACATCATGCACCTCGTCTCTTCCGTCGAGGGAGACCTGAGGCCGACGGCGAATTCGATCGACGTGTTCCGTGCGACCTTCCCGGCCGGCACGCTGTCCGGTGCGCCGAAGCCGCGGGCACTGGAGATCATCGACGAGCTCGAGGTCGCCCAGCGCGGCCTCTACGGGGGAGTGGTGGGCTACTTCGGATTCGCGGGGGATCTCGATCTCGCCATCGCCATCCGCACCACCACGATTTCGGGAGGGATCGCGCGCGTGCAGGCCGGGGCCGGGCTCGTCGCGGATTCCGATCCGCAGAGCGAATACCTCGAGTCCCAGAACAAGGCTGCCGCCCCGCTCCGGGCGGTCGCCATCGCCAACGCGATGCGGCGGGTGCAGTAGCCCATGACACCTCGTCGATTGAAGACCACCACGCTGCTGGCGGCGATCGTGCTGAGCGGTCTCACCCTGCTCACCTGGACCGGTGAATGGTTCTCGCTCACCCTGCGCGAGACGGCCACCGGCCATCCGGTGCTCAGCGTCACCGGCGATGTCGCGGCCCCGGCGCTCATCGCCCTCGCCCTCGCCAGCCTCGCCCTCGTGGCAGCACTCGCCATCTCCGGACCCTTCTTCCGGGTCGTTCTCGGTGTGCTTCAGGTCGTCATCGGGTTCACCGTCACCCTCTCCGCGATCATCGCGGTGTCTAATCCGGTGCGCGCGTCGGAGGCTGCCATCTCGGCGGTCACCGGAGTCGGCGGCTCCAAGTCGATCGCCGCACTCGTCACGGCGGTGTCGGAGTCCGCATACCCTGTGATCGCCATCGCTGTCGGCATCCTCACGGCAATGCTCGGTGTGGTCGTGCTGGTGACCGGCCGGCGCTGGCCGGGTTCGTCCGGGCGTTATCGCCAGCCCGTCGTTCTCGAGGATCCGGATGCGGCCATCGGCAGCGAGGATTCCGGGCCGGAGGATGCCGCGGCCCACGCCGTCTCGGACTGGGACACGCTGAGCGGCGGAAGCGACCCGACCTCGCGGTAGAGGCATCGCCCCTCGCGATAGACTGTGGGCTGAACACCCACGAAGGAGACCTGTGAGCGACGAATTCCCCGAGCCGGGCGAAGGCAATTCCCCGGCTGCCTGGACTGCCGTGATCATCATGCTTATCGCATTCAGCATCGGCACGATCGCGTTCTTCTTCAACGTGCAATTCATGGTCTGGGCCTCTGTCGGCCTCCTCCTCGTCGGCATCATCGTCGGTTTCGTGATGAAGCGCATGGGGTACGGCGTCTACGGCGCCAAGTACACACCGAAGGGCCACTGACTCAGGTGCTCGCCGATCTCGTTTCCGGGGCCATCCAGGATGCTTCGGAGCGTCGTGCCCTGCGCACCCTCGCCGAAGTCGAAGCCGCCGCCCTCGCCCGGCCAGCGGCGATCGATGCCCTTGCGGCGCTCGCCCCGGCCTCCCGCGTGCGCATCATCGCGGAGGTGAAGCGGGCAAGCCCGTCCCGCGGCGCTCTCGCCGACATCCCCGACCCCGCCGCTCTCGCCGTGTCCTACGAGACCGGAGGGGCCAGCGCGATCAGTGTGCTCACCGAGGGACGCAAGTTCGGCGGTTCCCTCGCCGATCTCGAGGCGGTGCGGGCCGCGGTGACGGTGCCCGTTCTCCGCAAGGATTTCATCGCCGAGCCCTACCAGGTGTTCGAAGCCCGCGCAGCGGGAGCGGACCTGGTGCTGCTGATCGTCGCGGCGCTCGACCAGGCGACGCTCACGGAACTGTTCGAGCTCACCCGCCAGCTCGGCATGGCCGTGCTGGTGGAGACCCACAGTGCCGACGAGGTATCCCGGGCGCTCGACATCGGTGCCGGCCTTGTCGGGGTCAACGCGCGAGACCTCTCCACCTTCGAGCTCGACCAAGACCTCTTCGGCACGCTGGCCGGGCAGATCCCCTCCGGTGTGATCCGGGTCGCCGAGTCCGCGGTGAAGTCCGCAGCGGATGTCGCCCACTACCGGGAGGCCGGAGCAGACGTCGTGCTCGTGGGAGAGGCGCTGGTCACAGGAGATCCGGTGCGAACGCTGGCAGAATTCCTCGGTAACTAGTCAATCTCGAGCAAGGGTGATAGATCCATGGCACTGCGTGATGAACTCGGTCCGTACTTCGGTGAGTATGGCGGGCGTTTCGTCCCGGAATCGCTAATCGCGGCCCTCGACGAGCTGGATGCCGCCTACACGGCCGCAAAGACCGATCCGCTGTTCCAGGAGGAGCTGGCCGAGCTTCACCGCACCTACACGGGTCGCCCCTCCATCATCACCGAAGCCCCGCGTTTCGGAGCGCATGCGGGCGGCGCGCGGATCATCCTCAAGCGTGAAGATCTCAACCACACCGGCTCGCACAAGATCAACAATGTGCTCGGGCAGGCTCTTCTCGCCCGTCGGCTCGGCAAGACCCGCCTGATCGCGGAGACCGGGGCGGGCCAGCACGGCGTGGCGACCGCAACGGCCGCCGCGCTGTTCGGCATGGACTGCGTCGTCTACATGGGCGAGGTGGACACCGAGCGCCAGGCGCTCAACGTCGCACGGATGCGCCTTCTCGGCGCAGAGGTCATCCCGGTGACGGCAGGCTCCCGCACCCTCAAGGACGCGATCAACGAGGCACTGCGCGACTGGGTCGCGAACGTGGAGAACACCCACTACCTTCTCGGTACGGTCGCTGGGCCGCATCCCTTCCCCGTCATGGTGCGGGACTTCCACAAGATCATCGGCGAAGAGGCCAGGGCCCAGGTGCTCGAGCTCACCGGTGCGCTTCCGGATGCCGTCACCGCCTGTGTCGGCGGGGGCTCCAACGCGATGGGGATCTTCCACGCCTTCCTCGACGACCCCGGCGTCGCGCTCTACGGCTACGAGGCTGCCGGAGAGGGCCACCTCACCGAACGGCATGCCGCAACCATCACCCGCGGTCGCCCGGGGGTGCTGCACGGCACCCGCACCTACCTCCTGCAGGACGAGGACGGCCAGACCGTCGAGTCCCATTCGATCTCCGCCGGCCTCGACTACCCGGGTGTGGGTCCGGAACACTCCTGGCTCAACGACATCGGGCGCGCCTCCTATCTGCCGATCACCGACGACGAGGCGATGTCGGCCATGCGGCTGCTCTCGATGACCGAGGGAATCATCCCGGCCATCGAGTCGGCTCATGCCCTTGCCGGCACGATAAAGCTCGGGCTGGAGCTCGGGCCCGACGCGACGATCCTGGTGAACCTCAGCGGTCGCGGGGACAAGGACATGGAGACCGCCGGCAAGTACTTCGACATCCTCGACACCGAGGCTCTCACGGCCGAGGCCGCGGGGGAGTTCGCCCTGCAGGCCGGCTCGACCGGGGACAACGCGTGAGCACCGCGACCGCGAGTGCCGCCGGCGTGAGCACCGTCGAAGCGGTCATCGCCGCGCGAAAGGCGGCCGGAAGTGGCGCGCTGGTGGGTTACCTCCCCGTGGGATTCCCCGACCTGCGGACGAGCATCGAGGCGGCTGTCGCCCTGGCCGAGAACGGGGTCGACGTGATCGAGCTCGGCCTGCCGTACTCCGATCCGGTGATGGATGGACCGGTCATCCAGGCCGCCACCCTCACGGCCATCAATTCCGGTTTCAAACTGCGTCACGGATTCGAGGCGATCGCCGAGATCACCGCGCGCACGAACGTTCCGGTCCTGTTGATGACCTACTGGAACCCCGTGGTGCAGTACGGCGTCGAGCGATTCGCCGACGACCTCGTTGCTGCGGGTGGCGCCGGACTGATCACCCCCGACCTGATTCCCGACGAAGCGCGCGACTGGCTGGCCGCCTCCAGCCGTACCGGGCTCGACCGGGTGTTCCTCGCAGCGCCCTCCTCCACCGAGACCCGGCTGGAGCAGGCCGTCGAGCGCAGCAGGGGCTTCGTCTACGCCGTCTCGACGATGGGGATCACCGGCGCCCGCAGCGATGTGGATGTCGCGGCGAAGACCCTTGTCGCGCGCCTCCGTGCGGCGGGGGCCACCTCCACCTGCGTCGGTCTCGGCATCTCCTCTCCGGAGCAGGTGCGCGAGGTCATCCAGTACGCCGATGGCGCCATCGTCGGTTCCGCTCTGGTGAAGGCCCTCGCCGATGGCGGTGTGTCCGCCGTCGCGGCGACGGCCGCGCACCTCGCGACCGGTACGCTTAGCTAGGTCTTCCCCCGCGGTCGAGGCCGGAGACTCCAGCACCACACTCACGCAGCACACCAGCGTCAGTACGAAAGGCACCCTCGAAAAGTGGTTATTCCCCTGAGCATCCCCAGCCCGAGCGAAGCCTGGCAGGCGATCCACCTCGGCGAATGGCTCAACAGCCTCGGCCTGACCTTCGTCTCCCCGAACCTCAGCATCCGTACCTACGCCATCTGCATCCTCGTCGGCATCATCGCCGCGACCATCCTCACCAACCAGCGTCTCAAAGCGCGCGGCGCGGAGTCCGGTGTCGTGCTCGACATCGCGCTGTGGGCAGTGCCGCTCGGCATCATCGGCGCCCGCATCTTCCATGTCGTCACCCATCCGGACGACTATTTCGGCTCCGCCGAGAAGATGCTGCACATCCTCTACATCTGGGAGGGTGGCATCGCGATCTTCGGATCGCTCATCGGTGGTGCGGTCGGTGTGTACATCGGTTGCCGCATGACCGGCGTGCGGTTCTGGACCTTCGCGGATGCCCTCGCGCCCGGCCTCCTGCTCGCCCAGGCCTTCGGCCGCTTCGGCAACTACTTCAACCACGAGCTGTACGGCGTGCCCACGAACGCCTGGTGGGGACTCGAGATCGAGAAGTCGAACCCGGCCTTCCCCGCGGGGCTTCCGGCGGGAACGCTCTTCCAGCCCACCTTCCTCTTCGAAGTGATCTGGGACGTCGCGGGCGTGCTGGTGATCCTCTACCTCTCGAAGAAGTTCACCCTCCAGTGGGGCAAGACCCTCTCGGTCTACCTGATCTGGTACGGCCTCGGCCGCAGTTATTTCGAGTCGATCCGCATCGACCCGAGCCTGATCTTCCTGGGGGTGCGCACGAACATCTGGGCGGCCTGGGCGGCGATCCTCATCGGTGTGATCATCTTCGTCGTGCAATCGCGTCGTCACCCCGGCCTCGAGCCGAGCGCCTATGTGCCCGGTCGGCAGTGGTCACCGACGCCTGCGGTAGACTCTGCGGACACCTACTCGGAATACGATGAGACCGACAACGATGCCGATCTCGATAGCAACTCGCACTCCGAATCGGCAACGGCATCCGCTCCTCAGGGCGGCGCCGCACCAAGGGGGAAGTCCGTCACAAGCGGCACCCGCCTGAAGTCGTAATACCCTGAAGTCTCACCGGAAAAATGCCGTGAAGTACGGCATCGAAGGTCGGGCGCCGCACCCCAGCGTCTGAGTATCGCAATCATCTCGGGCTTCAACTCTTCGGGCCGCCGCCGTCCCACCTGCCGACGTAACTTCGTGAGGACGGTTTCACCATGGCACTCACGCCAGCTTTTTCCCGCTTCAGCACCACTCCCGCCGCGACCGGAATGTACGACCCGCGCCGCGAAAAGGATGCCTGTGGCCTCGCGATGGTCGCGACCCTGCGTGGTGCCGCCGGGCACGACATCATCGACCTCGCCCTCGGTGCCCTGCGCAACCTCGAGCACCGCGGTGCCATCGGGTCGGACGCAGGCACGGGCGATGGCGCGGGCATCGTCACGCAGATTCCGGATGCCTTCTTCCGCGCGGTCTCCGGCATCTCGCTCCCGCCCGTCGGTGAGTACATCGCCGGCACGGCCTTCCTGCCCGTCGACGACGACGAACGCGCCTCGATCAAGCAGGCATTCGCCGCCCTCGCCGAGCAGGAGCACCTCACGGTGTTGGGCTGGCGTGAGGTTCCTGTGCGTCCGGATGGGCTCGGCAACCTCGCTCGTGAGGCGATGCCCTTCTTCGAGCAGGTCTTCCTCGCGAGCACGCTCGGCTCCGTGGGCGCGCCGGTGCGGGGCATCGCTCTCGACCGCCAGTCGTTCCGGCTCCGCAAGCGGGCCGAGCGCGAACTCAATGCCTACTTCCCCTCACTGAGCTGCCGCACCATCGTCTACAAGGGCATGGTCACGACCCTTCAGCTCGAGCCCTTCTACCCCGACCTCTCCGACGAGCGGTTCGCGTCGAAACTCGCCCTCGTGCACTCCCGGTACTCGACCAACACCTTCCCGTCGTGGCCGCTCGCCCAGCCCTTCCGCATGATCGCCCACAACGGCGAGATCAACACGGTGCAGGGAAACCGCAACTGGATGCGCGCACGGCAGTCGCAACTGGAGTCGGAGCTGCTCGGTGACCTGGCGCCGATCCTGCCCATCGTCACGCCGGGCGCAAGCGACTCCGCGTCCTTCGACGAGGTCGTCGAACTGCTGAACCTCGGTGGCAGGTCGCTGCCGCACGCGATGATGATGATGGTGCCGGAAGCCTACGAGAACCAGCTGGACATCGATCCAGCCCGTCGCGACTTCTACGAGTACCACTCGATGCTCATGGAGCCGTGGGACGGCCCGGCCGCCCTCGTCTTCACCGATGGGTCACTCGTCGGCGCCACGCTCGACCGCAACGGACTGCGCCCCGGCCGCTACCTCGTCACCGACGACGGTCTCGTCGTGCTCGCGAGTGAGATCGGTGTTCTCGACATCGCCCCCGAGCGGGTCGTGCGAAAGGGCCGGTTGCGCCCGGGCAAGATGTTCCTCGTCGACACGGAGGCCGGCCGCCTCATCGAAGACGACGAGATCAAGAGCGAGCTTGCGGCATCCGAGCCCTGGGGTGCCTGGCTGGATGGCGGTCGCATCAACCTCAAAGACCTGCCGGAGCGCGAACACATCGTTCACACCCCCGCCTCGGTCACCCGTCGCCAGCGCACCTTCGGATACACCGAGGAGGAGGTGCGGATCCTGCTGAAGCCGATGGCGGAGAACGGCGCCGAACCCCTCGGGGCCATGGGCTCCGACACCCCGATCGCCGTGTTGTCGAAGCGACCCCGACTGCTTTTCGACTACTTCACCCAGCAGTTCGCCCAGGTGACGAACCCGCCCCTCGACAGCATCCGCGAGGAGGTCGTCACCTCGCTCAAGCTGGGTCTCGGCCCCGAGCGAAACCTCCTGGATGCCACTCCGGAGCACGCTCGCCAGGTGATCCTCGACTTTCCGGTGATCGACAACGATGAACTGGCCAAGATTCAGCACATCGCGCCCAAGTCCTCTCGCCAGGCTTTCAACCCCACCCGCACGATCAAGGGGCTCTACCGCGTCGACCAGGGCCCGAAAGCCATGGAGCAGCGCATCGCCGCTATGTGTGAAGAGGTCGATACCGCCATCGCCGACGGGGCCCTGTTCATCGTGCTGTCGGATCGCGACTCCAACAAGGACTTCGCCCCGGTGCCGTCGCTGCTCATGCTCGCGGCGGTACATCACCACCTCATCCGGGCCGAGAACCGCATGAAGGTCGGGCTCATCGTCGAGGCCGGGGACGTGCGGGAGGTGCATCACGTCGCGCTCCTGATCGGCTACGGCGCGTCGGCGATCAATCCATACCTCGCCATGGAGTCCGCCGAGGAGCTCGTGCGCAGTGGCATGATCTCCAGCATCGACGCGCAGAAGGCCGTGAAGAATCTGATCAAGGCCCTCGGCAAGGGCGTGCTCAAGATCATGTCGAAGATGGGCATCTCCGTCGTCGGCTCTTATGCCGGCGCGCAGGCCTTCGAGGCGGTCGGACTCGACCAGGCATTCGTCGACCAGTACTTCACCGGAACCTCGAGCCTGCTCGGCGGGATCGGCATCGACGTGATCGCCGCGGAGAGTGCGTCACGCCACCTGGCCGCCTACCCGGAAGACGGCGCGATCAACGCGCACGAACGGCTCGCCATCGGCGGGGAGTACCAGTGGCGCCGTGAAGGCCCGCCTCACCTCTTCAACCCGGACACGGTCTTCAAGCTGCAGCACGCGACCCGGTCACGGCGTTACGACATCTTCCGCCAGTACACGAAACTCGTGGATGAGCAGGCCACCCAGCTCATGACACTCCGCGGGCTGTTCTCGCTGCGCGATGGTGAGCGGCCCGCCGTTCCCATCGACGAGGTGGAGTCCGTAGCCTCCATCGTCACCCGGTTCTCCACCGGTGCCATGAGCTACGGCTCGATCAGCGGCGAGGCGCACGAGACCCTGGCCATCGCCATGAACAGCCTCGGAGCGAAGAGCAACACGGGGGAGGGCGGCGAGGATACCGCGCGTCTCCTCGACCCGGAGCGCCGCAGCGCGATCAAGCAGGTCGCATCCGGTCGATTCGGTGTCACCAGCATGTATCTCACCCATGCCACCGACATCCAGATCAAGATGGCACAGGGGGCGAAGCCCGGCGAGGGCGGCCAGCTGCCGTCGAACAAGGTCTACCCCTGGATCGCGAAGACCCGCCACGCCACCGCCGGTGTCGGCCTCATCAGCCCCCCGCCGCATCACGATATCTACTCGATCGAGGATCTCAAGCAGCTGATCTTCGACCTCAAGCGAGCGAACCCGGATGCCCGGGTGCACGTCAAACTGGTGAGTCAGTCGGGCATCGGAGCGGTCGCCGCAGGTGTCACGAAAGCCCTCGCGGACGTCGTGCTGGTCTCCGGCCACGATGGGGGCACCGGCGCGAGCCCGCTCAACTCGTTGAAGCACGCGGGAACGCCCTGGGAGCTCGGCCTCGCCGAAACGCAGCAGACGCTGATGCTCAATGGCATGCGCGGACGCGTCGTTGTGCAGGTGGACGGCCAGATGAAGACCGGCCGTGACGTGATCGTCGCCGCTCTGCTCGGAGCCGAAGAATACGGCTTCGCGACCGCTCCCCTCGTGGTCTCCGGGTGCATCCTCATGCGCGTCTGCCACCTGGACACCTGCCCCGTCGGCGTCGCCACCCAGAACCCCGAGCTGCGCAAACGCTTCACCGGAAAGCCGGAGTTCGTCGTGAACTTCTTCGAGTTCCTCGCGCAGGAGGTGCGGGAGTATCTCGCCGAGCTCGGGTTCCGGTCGATCGAAGAGGCGGTCGGGCACTCCGAGCTTCTCGACGTCAACCGCGCGATCGAGCACTGGAAGGCCGATGGATTGAACCTCGC
Source organism: Frigoribacterium sp. UYMn621 (assembly GCF_040549525.1). Taxonomy (NCBI): domain Bacteria; kingdom Bacillati; phylum Actinomycetota; class Actinomycetes; order Micrococcales; family Microbacteriaceae; genus Frigoribacterium; species Frigoribacterium sp. UYMn621. Next base: position 85,613 of record NZ_JBEPTM010000005.1, read on the forward strand.
GCCGATCCTCGACGGCCCGGTCTTCGGTGCGGACGAACCGCGATCCAACGTCTCCCAGCAGGAGCACGAGCTCGATAAGCACTTCGATGTGGAGCTGATCCGGCAGAGCGCGGGCGCGCTGCAGAGTGGCGAGCCCGTGGCCATCTCCCTCCCCATCCGCAACACGGAGCGTGCCGTCGGCACGATGCTCGGGCACGAGGTCACCCTTCGTCACGGGGAGAACGGCCTGCCAACCGGCACCATCGACATCACCCTGCGCGGAACCGCCGGTCAGTCCTTCGGTGCGTTCGTGCCGAGCGGCATCACCCTGCGACTGGAGGGGGACAGCAACGACTACGTCGGCAAGGGTCTCTGTGGCGGCCAGATCATCGTGCGCCCCGATCGAAACAGCAGCTTCCCGGCCGAGCGCAACGTGATCGCCGGCAATGTGATCGGCTACGGTGCGACGCAGGGCAGCCTGTTCCTTCGCGGCATCGTGGGGGAACGCTTCCTCGTGCGTAACTCCGGGGCGACCGCGGTCGTCGAGGGAGTCGGCGATCATGCCCTCGAATACATGACCGGCGGCCTCGCCGTGATCCTCGGCGGCACCGGGCGTAACCTCGGCGCCGGTATGTCCGGTGGCACCGCCTACGTCTTCGACCTCGCTCCCGAGCGGGTCAACCGCGATGCCCTCGCCTCGGGCGAGCTCGAACTGCTGCCGCTGGGCGCGGGCGATGTCGAGATCGTGACAGACCTGCTCCAGCAGCACCTCGCACAGACGGATTCGGCAGTCGCGGCCCGGATGCTCGAGAACCTCGACGAGTCGATGGCCCGGTTCGTCAAGGTTCTGCCCCGCGACTACGCCGCGGTCATCGCGACGCGCGCGACCGCGGTCGAAGAGGGGCTCGACCCCGACGGGGATGTTGTCTGGTCTCGGATCATGGAGGTAACCGGTGGCTGATCCCAAGGGATTCCTGAAGACGCGTGAGCGGGAGCTGCCCGCGCGGCGCCCGGTCGCGCTGCGGCTGATGGACTGGAAAGAGGTCTACGAGCAGGGTGATGCCGCAACCGTGCGCAAGCAGGCGGGTCGCTGCATGGACTGCGGCATCCCCTTCTGCCACCATGGCTGCCCGCTCGGCAACCTCATTCCCGAGTGGAACGACCTCACCTGGCGTGGGGAGGGTCGACAGGCCATCGAGCGTCTGCATGCCACCAACAACTTCCCCGAGTTCACCGGTCGGCTGTGTCCCGCCCCGTGCGAGTCGTCGTGCGTCCTCGCCATCAACCAGCCCGCCGTGACCATCAAGAACGTCGAAGTGGCGATCATCGATCAGGCCTTCGCCAATGACTGGGTTGAGCCGCATCCCCCCGAACGCCTCACCGGCAAGACGGTCGCGGTCGTCGGATCCGGCCCCGCCGGTCTCGCCGCGGCCCAGCAGCTCACCCGCGCCGGTCACACTGTCGCGGTGTTCGAGCGGGACGACCGCATCGGCGGTCTCCTCCGCTACGGCATCCCTGACTTCAAAATGGAGAAGCGTCACATCGAGCTGCGGCTCAAGCAGATGCAGGCCGAGGGCACCCGTTTCCGGGCTGGCGTGAATATCGGCGTCGACATCACCTGGGATGACCTGAGGGCGCGCTACGACGCGGTGGTGATCGCCACCGGAGCCCTCACGCCGCGAGACCTTCCCATCCCCGGGCGCGACCTTTCCGGCGTGCACTTCGCGATGGACTACCTTGTGCAGCAGAACCGGGTGGGTGCCGGTGACGTGATCGTCGATCAGCTCACCGCCGACGGCAAGCATGTCGTCGTCCTCGGTGGCGGCGACACCGGTGCGGACTGCATCGGCACGGCGCACCGCCAGCAGGCCCTCTCCGTCACCAACCTGGCCATCGGACTCCAGCCGCCCCACGAACGTCCGGAGCACCAGCCCTGGCCGATGTCCCCGACCCTCTTCGAGGTGTCGAGTGCGCACGAGGAGGGCGGCGAACGGGTCTACCTCGCATCCACCGTGGAATTCCTCTCCAACGACGCCGGAGAGGTTCGCGCCATCCGCGTCGCGGAGACCGAATACCTCGACGGTCGTCGGGTTCCGAAGGCGGGCACCGAGCGGGAGATCCCGGCGGATCTCGTCCTTCTCGCCCTCGGATTCACGGGAACGGAGAGCGATGCGCTGGAGTCCCAGTTGCACCTCCCCCTCGAGCGTGGAAACGTTGAGCGCGATTCCGATTACCACACCAGCGAATCCGGCGTGTTCGTCGCCGGCGACGCGGGCCGGGGCCAGTCCCTCATCGTCTGGGCCATTGCGGAGGGGCGAGCCGCCGCCGCCGCCGTGGACCGCTTCCTCGAGGGCGACACTGAACTCCCGTCCCCTGTCGCCCCGACCGACCGCGCCATCGCGATCTAAGGCTCCTCTTCCCCTCACTCTTCACGAGTTCTTCCCACAACAGAAAGAAACACATGAGACGCGCAAAAATCGTCGCAACCCTCGGTCCGGCAACGGCCAGCTATGAAAACATCCGTGCCATCGTGGATGCCGGAGTTGATGTCGCCCGGATGAACCTCAGCCACGGCAGCTATGACGTGCATGAGGAGGTCTACGCGAACATCCGCAAGGCGAGTGCCGACTCCGGCCGTGCCGTCGCCGTGCTGGTCGACCTGCAGGGCCCGAAGATCCGCCTCGGCAAGTTCGCGAACGGGCCCCACGATCTCGCCGTCGGCGACACCTTCAAGATCACCATCGAAGACGTGCTCGGTACCAAGGAGCTCTCGAGCACAACCTTCAAGGGCCTGCCCAACGACGTGAAGCCGGGGGACCCCCTCCTCATCGATGACGGCAAGGTCAAGCTCAAGGTCATCTCGACCGACGGCACCGTCGTCACCACCGAGGTCGTCGTCGGCGGAGCGGTGTCGAACAACAAGGGCATCAACCTGCCCGGTGTCGCTGTGAACGTTCCCGCTCTGTCCGAGAAGGATGAGGCGGACCTCCGCTGGGGCCTGAAGCTCGGCGCGGATCTCATCGCGCTCTCCTTCGTGCGCAACGCCGAAGACATCGTGCGCGTACACGAGATCATGGCCGAAGAGGGCGTCAAGGTGCCGGTCATCGCCAAGGTCGAGAAGCCGCAGGCCGTCGACAACCTCGAAGCCATCATCGACGCCTTCGACGGCATCATGGTCGCGCGGGGAGACCTCGGAGTGGAACTACCGCTCGAGGCCGTACCGATCGTTCAGAAGCGCGCGGTCGAGCTCTCTCGTCGCATGGCCAAGCCCGTCATCGTCGCAACCCAGATGCTCGAATCCATGATCTCGAGCCCGATCCCGACCCGTGCGGAGACCTCGGATGTCGCAAACGCCGTGCTCGACGGAGCCGATGCCGTGATGCTGAGCGGCGAGACCAGCGTGGGGGAGTACCCCGTGATCACGGTTCAGACCATGGCACGCATCATCACCTCCACCGAGGAGCACGGGCTCGAGCGCATCGCGCAGCTCGGTACGAAGCCGCGCACCCAGGGCGGCGCCATCACCCTCGCCGCCGCCGAGGTAGCGGAGTTCGTCGAGGCCAAGTTCCTCTGCGTGTTCACCGAGTCCGGGGATTCGGTGCGACGGATGTCCCGGCTGCGCAACCGCATCCCCATCATCGCTTTCACCCCGGAGGAGCGCATCCGCAATCGCCTCGCCTGGGTGTGGGGCACGGAGACCTATCGTGTCGAGCGCAAGAAGCACACCGATGAGCTGTTCGGCCAGGTCGATGACATCCTGATCGGTCACAACCGGGCCGTCGTCGGCGAGAAGGTCGTGGTCATCGCCGGGTCCCCTCCCGGAATCTCCGGAGGCACCAACGATATGCGGGTACACCGTATGGGAGATGCCCACAACGCGGTAGCGCCGGCGTACGCCGCGGAATGACTTCGAGCGCCCCGTAGTCGGGGATGAGGCTGGCTGTCGGCTGTGAAATCGGCGGCCAGCCTCACCGTCTCGGTACGGTGAGTCAACGCACTCGGGAAGGATTTCATCGTGACAGACTCACAGCAGGTTTCGGGCCCATTCGACGATTCAGCGGGACCGGAGGGTCGCAGTATCAGCGACTGGACGGACCTCGGGCGGGAGATGTGGTCGTATCTCACCGGTCGTGGTGCAGCGGTCAACTACAGCTTCATCGACATGACCGTCGAGGTGCCGAGAGACATCGGTCCCGATGCCCCGCGTGCGACCTGGAAGCTCAACGGCACGCTGCGGGTCACCACGAGTGACGACCAGGCTGCCGGCGCAGACCAGCACCGCAACTGATCATGGTGGCCGTTCCCCGGCTGGAGATCGACCTCAGCTTCTCGCTGGATGAGCCGCACGCCGAGGGCGCAGATGCCGCGCATGCCCTCGAGGGCACCGTCACGGCGGCGGGCACCGATATCCAGATCTTCGCGAACCACCCCGAAATGCTGATGCAGGGGCGCAGTGTCAAGCTCGCCGACATCCGCACGCTCGCTCAGGAGATCGCGGGGTACGGCCTGTCCGTCACCCTGACCGGACCAGAGGGGGTCATCGCGCGGATCGGCGACGTGAATGCCCCGGTGGTGCAGCGTGTCGTGACCGGCTCACCGCACATCAGGCTCGGGAGCGCGGCGGCGGTCGCTCCGCTGCTTCGGCGGCGCGGCACTGCCGCGCCCGCGGTGTCTCTCCCTCCCGCTACCCTGTTCCCGCTCGTGCCGACGGTGAGCCGTCGCATCCGACGCACGGTCACCACCACGCACTACCTGCCGGGGTCCGGTCGACCTCGACTGATCTTCGTCATCGGCTCGAAGAACTGGAACGGCCAGATGCCGCGGGAGTTCGATCTGCTTCCCGACGGCACGACCATCGGCTCCGGAGCCGAGGCCGACCTGCAGCTCGAGGGCCTGAGCCCCGTTCACGCGGAAATCCGCCACACGAAAGACGACGAGTACGTGCTCTATCCCATCGGCGAGCTGAGCGGCAGTTCGCGTCTTGCCGATGCGGGCGGGCGGAAGGATGGCGGGCAGGTTCTGCGCACCGGCACCCGGATCGAACTCGGCAAGTGGAAGATGGCATACTTCCGGGAGGAGTTCGCGGACCACGGCCGACCCTACGGAGGGCGCGTCGGCGGGGAATTAGCCCGGCAGAAGCCGCAGGCAGACCCTCGACCGGGACGATCCTCCCCGCGGTAGCGGGTGGGACGCGGGAGCCGGGTCAGCGCTGGGTCAGCGCCGGGTCAGCGCCGAGGCTGGGTCCCACCCGGGCCGGGCGACGCGGTGCGAACGGCGATCGGCTCGCTCGAGAACTGCAGGCCGGCGGCACTGTTGGCGGAAAGCATGAGCGTTTCGATCCAGTCACGGTTGAGGGACGGGGCTCTGCTCCCCGCGAATCGATAGACGATGGCGTTGCCCTGGGCGAACAGGATCGAACTGCGACCGCCGCCGCCCTCGGCGGAGTTGATCCAGGTGAAGAGGAAGCTCTCTCGCCGCCGGAGTTTCGCCGTGATGACCACCTGCAGATGCATGAGCGAACGGTCGTCGAAACCGATCTCGGTGCCTGAATCGCCGTGCAGCAGACTACCCATGGGGGTGCTCCAGAAGTTGAGGCAACCCTAGCGCTGATTGATCAACGCCAAGGTTCTCAGCTCGAGAGCGGGGTGGTGCCGACCAGGCCGGCCACGAACATGCTGAATTTCACCACGTTGATCACGACGACGAACACGGTGATGGCGACCCAGACCCAGAGCGGGGCCCTGCCGTGACCCGCTCTTCTCCCGACGATCACGGAACGCCCGATCACGTAGACCCCGCCGCTGAAGAAGGTCCAGGCCCAGTGGAATGGACGATCGTAGCCGTCGCGCAACAGTCGCTTCCGGTCGAAGTAGGCGAGCACCACCGCTCCGCCGTAGACGATCCAGCCGAGCACGAGGCTCGTGATGTATCCCGGGTCCCGGTACATCGCCAGGGGGTCGGAGGAGGTTGCCACTAGAGCGGACAGGTTGATCGTGAGTAGAGTCACGATGCCGAGTAACGGAAGCAGGGCGATGACCCAGATGAACACGTTATACACCGGGGTGTTGGCTGGCACCGTCCGTGGTGCCGGTCTGAGCGAATACGGCGCGACTCCGGATGCCGGTGTGACAGGGCTCACCCGTTCCGTCCAGGCCGCACCGTCCCACCAGCGCAATTGGGGAGCACCGGTATGGTCCGGGTACCAGCCGGCGGGCGTGTTCGGGACCGATGGAGCAGGTGTTGGCAGGTCAGTCACGAGTTCTCCAGCGGTGTCGTCACGGTAGTGGGCGAGCACCAGCCTAGCCACGCCCCGCAGTTCAAGCCCGACCAAGGAGGAGCGAAAAATGACTGAGGATGCCCGATCGAGCCTGTTCCAATCGCACTCGATCGCCGAGAACTACCGCCAGTACCTCCTGCCGACGGTCTTCGAGCCATGGGCGCGGCACCTGGTGGAGACCGTCGCGCCCCGGCCGGGCCTAACGGTGCTCGATGTCGCCTCGGGCACCGGAGCGGTCGCCAGGGCCGCTGCGACGGCGGTGGGACCGGCCGGCCGGGTGATCGCGAGCGATATCAGCACGGGAATGCTCGCCGAGGTCTCTCGCGGTGCAGACCCGGAAGGCGCGTCGATCGAGACCCTGGAGGCACCGGCGACAGCCCTTCCGCTCGAGGACGACTCGGTCGACATCGTGCTCTGCCAGCACGGACTGCCCTTCGTGCGCGACCAGGCGGCCGCCCTCGCGGAGATGAAGCGAGTGCTTCGTCCTGGCGGCAGTCTCGGCATCGTCGTGTGGGTCGCCGCCATGCGCCTTGAGCCCTTCGACAGTTACGGAGACGCCCTCCGCGACGAGGGCATCGACGAGCCGTTCACCCGGGCCTGGGACTTCGACTCATTCAAGATGACCCGGGCGAAGCTCGTGAAAATACTCGCGGGATTCGAGAGCACCACGATCGAGACCACCTCGCTGCGCCTCGACTGGCCGAGCGTCGACGACGCGGTCAACGGCATTTTCGGTACACCCTACGGACCGGTGCTCTCCGCCCTCATGCCCGAGCGACGGGATCATGCGGTATCGGCGCTGAGGGACTGGATGACGGCCTCGCCGCATCCGCTCGTCACCGCGTTCGTCGCGACGGCTACGGCCTGACCGACGGCGCCCTGCGGTCGTGCCCCATCGTGCCGGTGGTGGGACTCGAACCCACACGCCCTTTCGAGCAAAGCATTTTGAGTGCTCCGCGTCTGCCATTCCGCCACACCGGCGCACGATACCGAGCCCAAGAATACCGTAGGGTTGTGATCGTGCCAGACCAGGAAAACGCTACTCAGACCCCCCGCCGTGTGGTGGTGGCCGAGGATGAGTCGCTCATCCGCCTCGACATCGTCGAAACGCTTCGAGACAACGGCTTCGAGGTCGTCGGTGAGGCCGGGGACGGGGAGACCGCCGTCGCCCTGGCCACGGAACTGCGACCGGATCTCGTGATCATGGACGTGAAGATGCCGCTCCTCGACGGGATCTCCGCCGCCGAGCGACTCACCAAGAACCACATCGCACCCGTGGTCCTGCTCACCGCCTTCAGCCAGAAGGAGCTCGTCGAGCGGGCGACCGAGGCCGGCGCCCTCGCCTACGTCGTGAAGCCCTTCACGCCCAACGACCTGCTTCCGGCGATCGAGATCGCTCTGGCGCGGTACGCGCAGATCATCACCCTCGAGGCCGAGGTCACCGACCTCGTCGAACGCTTCGAGACCCGCAAGCTCGTGGATCGCGCCAAGGGCCTCCTCAACGAGAAGATGGGGCTCACCGAGCCCGAGGCATTCCGCTGGATCCAGAAGGCATCCATGGACCGCCGTCTCACCATGCACGATGTCGCCCAGGCGATCATCGAGCAGCTCTCCGCCAAGAAGTAGCGCACAGCTCCGCTCGATCCCACGCGCCTCGGTGCGTGGCTTTTCTCGGTGCCGGTAAGCCGACAGCGGAGATCCCGGATGACGCGCCGGTTCTGCCGTCCGCCGCGCGGCGTGTCCGAGCCGGGGTCCGCCGGTGGACTCTCCCTGCGGGCGCCGCTGGCTAGACGACCGCGCCGCAACCGCTCCCCGCGAAGCCTCGACGCAGCACGCTCGACGCGGTCGAAGCCTCGACGCAGCACGGTCGACGCGACCGAGGCAGGCCGACGCCTGCCTCGGCGGCCGTCGAGGTCAGGCGTCGCGCAGGAAGTTGGTCATGCGCACGGTCGACAGTCGTCGACCCTGCTCGTCCCGCATCACGATTTCGTGAGTGGCGAGGGTGCGACCCAGGTTGAGCGCCACACAGGTGCCGGTGACGATTCCCGACGTGATGGAGCGACTGTGGGTCGCGTTGATCTCGATGCCGACCGCGATGCGCCCGGGTCCGGCATGGATCGCGGATGACACGGATCCGAGGGTCTCGGCGAGTACGACATGCGCGCCGCCGTGGAGGAGCCCGACGACCTGGGTGTTGCCATCGACGGGCATGGTCGCGACGGACCGTTCGGCCGAGAGTTCGAGGAATTCGAAGCCCATCTTCTGGGCGAGGGCACCGCCGCCGGAGTTCACCAGCCGCTCCACCAGTTCCGGGTCGAGATCGTCGGGGATGATGGTCATCGTCTTCTTCCTGGCGGGCTGCGGGGTGTCGGCGGCCGCGGATAGGCTGGCTTCGTGCCGGACAACGAAAAGCCTACCCTCCTCGTTATCGACGGGCATTCGCTTGCCTTCCGGGCGTTCTACGCCCTACCCGTCGACAGTTTCCAGAACCGGGAGGGACAGCACACCAACGCGATCCACGGGTTCATCTCGATGATGCTGAACCTGCTTCAGAAAGAGAAGCCGAGCCATCTCGCGGTGGCCTTCGATATCTCGCGCTACTCCTTCCGCACCAGGGAATATCCCGAATACAAGGGCACAAGGGGCGAGACCCCGGCGGAATTCATCGGCCAGATCCCCCTTCTCGAAGAGGCGCTCCACGCCATGGGTATCACCACGATCTCGAAGGAGGACTACGAGGCCGACGACATCCTCGCCACCCTCGCCTCGAAGGGAGCGCAGGAGGGCTTCCGGGTGCTCATCGTCTCCGGCGACCGGGACGCGATCCAGATGGTGAACGACGACGTGACCCTTCTCTACCCGAACGCCCGCGGGGTGTCGGAGCTCAAGCGTTACGACCGGGATGCCGTGTTCGAGCGGTACGGCATCGAACCGCACCAGTACCCGGATGTCGCCGCTCTCGTCGGCGAGACCAGCGACAACCTCATCGGCATCGACAAGGTGGGGGAGAAGACCGCCGTCAAGTGGATCACCCAGTACGGCGGACTCGACGAGGTGCTCGCTCACGCGGATGAGATCAAGGGCGTGGTCGGGGAGAAGCTGCGTGAGCAGCAGGACCGTGCCATCCGCAACCGAAAGCTCAACCACCTGCTCACCGATGTCGAATTGCCTGTCGGCCCCCACGATCTCGATCGGCGGCCGATCGACGAAGCGGCCGTGCGCGAGGTCTTCGACAAGCTGCAGTTCCGAACCTTGCTCGACCGCGTACTGAAGATCGCGGCGGCCGCGGGTGACCCCGTCTCGGTGGAGTCCACCGGCGAGGGTTCCGCTGCCCCGGTATCGGAGATCCCCGGCGTGCGAACGATGATCGATGAAGAACTCGGACACTGGATCGCGACGGTGACGGCGAAGGGAACCAGAGCACTCGGCCTCCACCTCGACATCGGTCTCGATGGCATCACCGGATTCGGGCTGGCGACGACGGATGACTCCGCCTATGTTCCGTGGGCTGCCGGCCGCCCGGACTACGACGCCCTCGCCGCGTGGCTCGCGTCCCCCGCTCCGAAGTACCTGTTCGACTACAAGCCAGCGCTCAAGCGACTGCAGAAGGCCGGCCTCCCCATCGACGGCGTCGCCTTCGACACGACCCTCGCCGCCTGGCTGCTGAAGCCCGGCGGTCACGACCAGCCCCTCGCGGATCAGGTCTACACGCACCTCGGCGAGCACCTGGCCGAACCGGATCCCAACCAGCTCGTGCCGGAAACGGATGCGGTGAGTGCGGCAACCCAGGCGTGGTACGTCCTTCGGCTCTCGGAGTACCTGAGCGAACGGCTCGACGAGGGATCGCTGCGCGTGCTTCGCGAGATCGAGTTGCCTCTCGTCCCCGTCGTCTCGGCGATGGAGTCGACGGGCATCACGGTGAATTCGGGTATCCTCGAGCGGCTCAATCGCGAGCTCGGAGAGACGGCGGCGGATCTGGCCGCGCGCGCCTACGCGGAGATCGGCGGCCGGGAGATCAATCTCGGGTCGCCCAAGCAGCTGCAGCAGGTGCTTTTCGAGGACCTGCAGATGCCCAAGACGCGGGCCAACAAGACCGGCTATTCGACGGATGCCGCCTCCCTCGCCGACCTTCAGGAGCAGAATCCGCATCCATTCCTCGACCTGCTGCTGCAGCATCGGGACGCCACCAAGCTCCGACAGATCGTCGACACGCTGGAGAAGGCCATCGCCGACGACCACCGGGTGCACACGCGCTACGACCAGACCGGCACGAGCACGGGGCGCATCTCCTCGACCGACCCGAACCTGCAGAACATCCCGGTGCGCACGTCGGTGGGCCGTGAGATCCGCACCGCCTTCGAGTGCGGACCGGAGTTCACGACACTGCTCACCGCCGACTACTCGCAGATCGAGATGCGGATCATGGCTCACCTCTCCGGGGACGCCGGGCTCATCGAGGCCTTCAACTCCGGCGAGGACCTCCACCGTTTCGTCGGCTCCCGCATCTTCGGCGTCGACCCGTCTGACGTCAGCTCGGCGATGCGCACCAAGGTCAAGGCGATGTCGTACGGACTCGCCTACGGCCTCAGCGCTTTCGGGCTGAGCAAGCAACTGCGGATCGAGAACTCCGAGGCGAAGCAGCTGATGACCGACTACTTCGAGCGCTTCGGCGCCGTGCGCGACTACCTGCGGAGTGTCGTGGACCAGGCGCGGGAAGACGGCTACACCGAAACGATCTTCGGTCGTCGCCGCCCGTTCCCCGACCTCGCGTCGAATAACCGGGTGCTCAAGCAGAATGCGGAGCGCGCCGCACTCAACGCGCCGATCCAGGGCTCGGCCGCGGACATCCTCAAGATCGCGATGCTCGGGGTGGCCTCGGACCTCGACGAGCGGGGGCTCGAGTCCCGGCTGCTGCTCCAGGTTCACGACGAGCTGGTCTTCGAGGTTGCCGCGGGCGAGCTCGATGTGCTCACCGCGGTCGTCACCGATCGGATGGGGCACGCCGCAGACCTCGCGGTGCCGCTCGAGGTGCAGATCGGCCTCGGGGCGAACTGGGACGCCGCAGCCCACTGACGGTTTAGCCCACTTACGGTCCAGCCGACTGACGGTCCAGCCCACTGGCGGCCCAGCCGCATCCCCTCGCCGCGCTCCGGTGTGAGACTCGCGCCCGAACAGTGGGATGCGGGTGGGATTCTCTGGCGCACAGTCTCGGCAGAGTGACGGCGCGCCCCCCGAAGTATTGCGACACGCCGCGCCTGTGAATGGCATGTGAGTTGACAAGCGGACACAAACGGACTTATATAAACGCAGAACAACATTCCCGATGTTGTTATGTCCCAGACAAAGAGGTCCGATGTACGCTCCTGAGCGACACAAGCAGATCCTGGAGACTGCGCGGTCCTTCGGCCGCGTGGAGGTCGCCGGACTCGCGCGTGACCTCGCGGTGACACCGGAGACCGTGCGCCGTGATCTCACGGCCCTCGAGCGCCGCGGGGTTCTCCGTCGGGTGCACGGGGGAGCCATCCCGGTCGAACGCTTCGGTAACGAACCGGATGTCGCGGACCGCGAAGCTCACTCCACCGGGCAGAAGGAACGCATCGCCCGCGCAGCCCTCGAAGAGCTCCCCGACGGCGGCTCGATCATCCTCGACGCCGGAACGACGACGGTGCGTCTCGCGCAACTGCTTCCGACCGACAGGGAGCTCACCGTCGTCACCCACTCGATCCCCGTCGCGGCGATTCTCACGGGACGATCGAACATCAACCTGCACCTTCTCGGCGGTGTCGTGCGCCCGCGAACGCTGGCCGCGGTGGGGGAGTGGACCAAGGCGCAGATCGTCGATGTCTTCGCGGATGTCGCCTTCATGGGTACCAACGGGATCAGCGTGGAACGCGGGCTCACCACTCCCGATATCGCCGAGGCCACCATCAAGCGCGCCCTGATCGAGGCATCCCGACGCGTCGTCGTGCTCGCCGACCACACCAAGTTCGGCCGGGAGGACTTCGCCCGTGTCGCGCCGCTCAGCGTGGTGGACACGATCATCACGGATGTCGGCCTCGACGTGGAGTTCGCCGAGGACATCGAGAGCGCCGGCCCGACGGTGGTGATCGTGTGATCGTCTCCGTGACGCTGAATCCCAGCCTCGACCGCACGGTGCAGGTCGATCGTCTCGAGCGCGGTGCTGTTCTCCGCACGAGCGCGCCGACGCTGGAGCCCGGCGGCAAGGGCGTGAATCTCACCCGCGCACTCTCGCGCAACGGCATCGACAGCATCGCCGTGCTGCCCGTCGGTGGCCCGGAGGGCGCCGAGCTGAGCGCGTTGCTGGATGCTGCCGGGGTGGCAACCCGGCTCGTGCCGGTGAACGGTCGCACCCGGTCGAACCTCACGGTCTCCGAGCCCGATGGCACCGCCACCAAGTTGAATGAGCCGGGCTCCCCGCTCTCCACCGCGGATTTCTCCGTGCTCGCCACCGTGCTCGCCGGGCTGGTTTCGGCACGCGACTGGGTGGTCTTCTCCGGGAGCATCCCTCCGGAGTGCTCCGCCGACCAGCTCGTGGCGCTCATGACCTCCGTCACGGACCTCGGAGCATCCCTCGCCGTCGACACCAGCGGGGATGCCCTCACCGCCTCGATTTCGGCCCGGCCACGGGTGATCAAGCCCAACCGTGCCGAACTCGCGGAGGCGGTCGGCCGTGAGCTTGGCTCCATTTCCGAAGTGATCGTCGCAGCGGAAGAGCTTCGGTCACGCGGAGTCGAGCGCGTCCTGGTGAGTCTCGGTGCCGATGGTGCCGTCCTCGTCGGGGAGCACGGGGCGATCGTCGGTGAATCGACAGTGCTCGAGCACCGCAGCACCGTCGGGGCGGGCGACTGCTTCCTCGCCGGTTTCCTCTCCAAATTCAGCGCCGACGAATCAGACGAGGAATCGGCTCTGGTCGAGGCTCTCGCCTGGGGTGCGGCCGCAGTCGGTCTTCCGGGTACCTCCGTTCCCGGTCCGGGCGATATCGCCTACTCAAACGTCCATCTGGTCTGGCAGCCGGATTTGGATCGGCCACTCGTGGCTACCTGATTACCGCCGAACCCCCACCCATCCGTACAGTCCTGATCCGTACAAAGGAGTACCACTAGAAATGTCCGATTACACTCCCGTGGCCGCCGGTACCGGCGCCCGCGCACGCATCCAGCGGGGCGGTGCATTCCTCGCCGGAATGATCATGCCGAACCTTGGTGCGTTCATCGCCTGGGGCCTCGTCACTGCCCTCTTCATCCCGAATGGCTGGGTCAACGAAATCGCCCGAGCGACCGGTGCGGTCGCGAAGGATGGCGTCGTGCCGTTCGCCAGCCAGGCGTCGACCATCGTCGGCCCGATCATCGTGTTCCTGCTTCCGATCCTCATCGGTTACACCGGTGGTCGCACGGTTCACGGCCAGCGAGGTGCCGTCGTCGGCGCGATCGCGACGATCGGTGTCATCGTCTCGCCGCTCGCGCTCGGTCTGGCCGCGGCAGGGGCCACTGCGCCGAAGTCGATCGCCGACCTCGGTCCGCAGTTCCTCGGGGCACTCATCATCGGCCCGCTCGCAGCCCTGCTGCTCAAGTGGATCGACAGCATGATCGACGGAAAGCTCCGGGGCGGTTTCGAGATGCTGGTGGATAACTTCACCTCCGGCATCGTCGGAGGCTTCTCCGCGCTCGTCGGTGTGTTCGCCCTCGGCCCGGCCGTGTTCTGGCTGACCACCGTGTTCGCGAACTTCGTTGACGCCCTCATCAACGCGAAGCTGCTTCCCCTCGCCTCGATCATCATCGAACCGGCGAAGATCCTGTTCCTCAACAACGCGATCGGTAACGGCGTGCTCGTTCCGCTCGCGGCGAAGCAGGCGGCCGGACCGGATGGCAAGTCCATCCTGTTCATGCTCGAGTCGAACCCCGGCCCCGGCCTCGGCATCCTCGTCGCGATGATGCTCTTCGGACCGATCGCCATCCGCGCGACCGTGCCGGCGGCGATCGTCGTGCAGTTCCTCGGCGGCATCCACGAGATCTACTTCCCGTATGTGCTCATGAAGCCGATCCTGCTCATCGCCGCCATCGCGGGTGGAGCCTCCGGTGTGCTCATGTTCAGCCTGTTCAACGACGGACTGCTCGCTCCGGCTTCGCCGGGAAGCATCTTCGCCTACATCCTCGTGGCCTACCCGGGTGATCTTCCGACCATCCTTCTGGGAATCCTCGTGTCTGCGGGCGTAGCGTTCATCGTGGGAGCTGCGCTGCTCGGCTTCGGTCGCAACCAGAACAGTGGACTCGACCTCGAGGCCGCCAAGGAGCAGAGCGCGCGCAACAAGAACAAGCCGGCGACCGCCCCAGTCGCCTGACCCGTAGTACAACACTCAAGGAGAAACACACATGGCAACCATCGACGGATCGAGCATCAAGAAGCTCATCGTTGCGTGCGACGCGGGAATGGGCAGCAGCGTGATGCTGGCCGCGACGCTGAAGAAGCAACTCGCGAAGAACGGAGTGACGGTGGCGCATTCCCCCGTCGCATCCATTCCCAGCGACGCCGACCTGGTGTTCACCCACACGGGACTGGCCGACCGGGCACGGCACACCGTGCCGGATGTCCCGGTCGTGCCGTTCCAGCTGTTCCTGGGTGACCCTGCCGTCGCCAAGATCGTCAAGGCCATTCAAAACGGCGAGACCTTCGAGGCGTAGAAGATGACAGACGAAACCGCTCCCGCCCTCTCGACGCTGCTGGCCGAGTCGTCCATTCGACTCGACCAGTCAGCGAAGAACCAGGAAGACGCGATCAGGCAGACCGGGGCAGCCCTGCTGGAGGCCGGCGCGATCGATGCCTCCTACATCGAGGCCATGCTCGAACGCGAGCGGTCGGTTTCCACCTTCGTCGGGGAGGGTGTCGCGATTCCTCACGGCACCCTCGCCGGCAAGGACTCGGTGAAGAACGATGCACTCGTCGTTCTCCGCTTTCCGGATGGCGTGGACTGGGACGGCAACGATGTGCGGGTCTGCGTCGGCATCGCCGCGCGCGGCAACGGGCACATCGCCCTGCTGTCCCAGCTCGCCACCGTGCTTCTCGACCCGGACAAGGCCGCCGCGCTCCGGGCGGCCACCACGAGTTCAGAGGTCTATGAGCTTCTGAAGCCCGACCCGGAAGACGAGTAGGACGCGTGAAGGTAGCGAGGTTCTACGCGCCCGGCGACATCCGGCTGGAAGAATTAGCCGAACCGCAGGTCTCTGCGGGTGAAGTGAAGATCCGAGTGCGCAACTGCTCCACCTGCGGCACCGACGTCAAGATATCCCGTTCGGGTCATCCCAACATGACACCGCCGCAGGTGATGGGGCATGAGATCGCCGGTGAGATCGTGGATGTCGGGGACGGCGTCGAGGGCTGGGCCGCGGGAGACCGCGTGCAGGTCATCGCGGCGATCCCGGACGGCACCTGCCCCGACTGCCTGGCCGGTCGCCAGACCGTCTGCCCCCACCAGCTGTCGATGGGCTACCAGTTCCCCGGCGGTTTCGCGGAATTCATGATCGTGCCGCGTGAGGTCTTACGAGTGGACGGGCTCAACCGCATCCCCGAGGGTCTCGGTTTCGCCGAGGCCAGCCTCGCCGAACCCCTGGCCTGCGTGCTCAACGGCCAGGAACTGGCCAGGGTCGGAGCGGGCGATGTGGTCGTCGTCATCGGATCCGGCCCGATCGGCTGCCTGCACGTGCGACTCGCACGGGCGCGCGGCGCCGCTCGGGTGATCCTCGTCGATCTGAACGCCGACCGTTTGAAGAAGGCCGCCGATCTCGTGAAACCAGACCTCGCGATCGCCTCGGAATCGACGGACCCCGTCGCGGCCGTACTCGAGGCGACAAGCGGTCGGGGAGCGGATGTCGTGATCACCGCGGCCGCATCCGGAGCCGCCCAGGAGCAGGGGCTGTTGATGCTCGCACGCCGTGGTCGCCTCAGCCTGTTCGGCGGACTGCCGAAGGACCATCCGACGATCACCGTCGATTCGAACCTCGTGCACTACCGTGAACTCACGATCGTGGGCGTGAACGGGTCGAGTCCCGCCCACAACAAGGAGGCCCTGGAATTGATCGCGTCGGGAGCTGTGCCGGTGACCGATCTCATCACCCATCGGCTGCCCCTCGACGAGGTGCTCGAGGCCATCGAAATCGTCGCTCGCGGCGACGGTATCAAAGTCACGATCGAACCCTGAACCATCCACTCTCGACCTCTTGCAGCACCGAACACCAAGGAGCCAGAAATGCCTGAACGTACCGTCACCGTCGCCTCCAGCGTCGGACTCCACGCCCGCCCCGCATCCCTGTTCAGCCAGGCCGCCGCGAAGGTCGGGGTGCCGGTCACCCTCACGAGCGCCGCCGGTAAGACGGTGAATGCGGCCAGCATCCTCGGTGTGCTCTCGCTCGGAATCGGACACGGCGAGGTGGTCACGCTCAAGGCGGACGGCGACGAGGCCGAGACGGCCCTCGATTCACTCGCCGAGCTTCTGAACACCGATCTCGACAAAGAGTGACGTCGCTCTGAACAGGAGCGACCGACTGTTCTAGGCTCGGGGGATGACTGATGCAGACCAGGCCCACGAGGCCCGTCCCACGACCCCCATCGATGCGATAGCCGAGACCTGGGTCGACACAGAGCTCGATCTCTTCCCGGAGTATCGCGTCTACCTCGGCCGCGAAGGACACGAGGGCGAGTACGCCGACTACTCGCCGGAGGGCGCCGAGCGGGTGATCTCGGAGGTCAGGAAGACCCTCGCGAGCATCCAGGCGGCCACCGCCGTCGATGCGGTGGACGAGGTCACCAAGATGGACCTCAGCCGTGAACTCCAACTCCAGATCGACAAGCACGAGGCCGGATTCGACCAGCGTGACCTCAACGTCATCGCGTCCGCACCGCAAAGTCTCCGCGACATCTTCGACCTGATGCCGACCGACACGGAAGAGGACTGGTCACACGTGGCCACGCGGATGCGCAACCTCCCGGCGGCCATGGACGGCTACATCCGCACGCTGCGAACCGGCATCGCCGCCGGAAATGTGCCGGCAATCCGCCAGGTGCGGGAGGTCCTGGCGCAGGCGGCCAAGCAGGTCGCCGATACCGGGTTCTTCCATCGGCTGGCCGAGGGAGCCCGGGCGGGAGAGAGCGATCTTCCCGTGTCGTTGCGCGGAGACCTCGCGGCTGCGGCGCGCGACTCCGCCGGCGCCTATGCGAGCCTCTCCGACTTTCTCCAGAACGAGCTCGCCACGCACGCACCGGAGCGCGATGCCGTGGGCCGCGACATCTACACGCTCGCCTCGCGGGACTTCCTCGGCGCCGTCGTCGACCTCGATGAGACCTATGAGTGGGGCATCGAGGAGCTCGCTCGGATGACGGCGGAGCAGGAGTCGATCGCGCGCGAGATCAAGCCCGGCGCGACGGTACTCGAGGCGATCGAGTTCCTCGACCAGGATGCGAGTCGCAAGCTGCATGGCACGGATGCCCTGCAGAAATGGATGCAGGAGACCAGCGACCGCGCCGTGGAGGAGCTCTCGCGGGTGCACTTCGACATCCCCGCCGAGGTTCGTCGGCTCGAATGCATGATCGCCCCGACCCAAGAGGGCGGCATCTACTACACGCCTCCCACCGATGATTTCTCCCGCGCGGGACGTATGTGGTGGAGCGTGCCAGAAGGTGTCACCGAATTCGACACCTGGCGCGAGCTCACGACCGTGTACCACGAGGGAGTGCCCGGGCATCACCTGCAGATCGGTCAGGCCGTCTATAACAAGGCACTGCTCAACACCTGGCGTCGCAATGCCGGAACCTCGGGGCACGCCGAGGGCTGGGCGCTCTACGCGGAGCGCCTGATGGAGCAGCTCGGTTACCTCGATGACCCCGCCGATCGGCTCGGAATGCTCGACGGACAGCGGATGCGCGCTGCCCGGGTGGTGCTCGACATCGGGGTGCACCTCGAAAAGACGCTTCCCGACGGCTCGGGCCCCTGGACCGGCGAATACGCCTTCGGATTCCTCGGCGAGAACGTCAACATGAGCCCGGAGTTCGTGCGTTTCGAAGTCAACCGCTACCTCGGCTGGCCCGGACAAGCCCCCTCCTACAAGATCGGGCAGCGCATCTGGGAGCAGCTTCGCGACGAATATGCCCGTCGCGAGGGGGCGGCATTCGACATCAAGGCGTTCCACAAGAAGGCCCTCGACATCGGCGGTGTCGGCCTCGACACGCTGAAGGCGGCTCTGCTCGCGTAGTTGCCTCACCGTCGGGAGGTCGGGCGTGGCCCGGCGTTCCCGCGAGGTTCCCTCTCATCACACCAGCTCAGGATCGAGATAGCCCATGACCGAGACCTCTGCCGACCGGATCGTGATCGCCGGGGCATCCGGCTTCATCGGACGCTATCTCGCCGATGCATTCGGTGACGCCGGCGCATCGGTGCGGGTGATCGGGCGCGACGGCGCGGATGCCTCGTGGGGGGATACCGCCGCCATCGTCGACCTGATCGACGGGGCCGACCTGCTCATCAATCTGGCAGGGAAGAGCGTCAACTGTCGCTACACCGCGGCCAACCGGGCCGAGATTGTGCGCTCCCGCGTGGAGACCACGCGGGAGCTCGCCGAGGCGATTCGTGAGTGCCAGAACCCGCCGTCGCTCTGGATCAATTCATCGACAGCGACGATCTATCGGCATGCCGAAGACCGACCGATGACCGAGTCGACCGGCGAGCTCGGCGACGGCTTCTCGGTGGACGTTGCACGGGCATGGGAACAGGAGTTCTTCGATGGCGAGTTGCCGGGCACGAGGCGGGTCGCGCTCCGGATGGCGATCGTGCTCGGCGACGGCAGCGCCCTCCTCCCGCTGATCGCGCTGGCCCGGATGGGACTCGGGGGACCCCAGTTGGATGGCCACTGGTTCGCGAGTCCCGCCCGTCGCGCGGCCGGCACGTTCCACGAGAACCGGGGGAGTGCGGGCCGGCAGAAGTTCAGCTGGATTCATCTGGCCGACGTGCTCGGCATCATCCAATTTCTTCGCGAACATCCCGATATCGACGGTCCGGTCAACCTGAGCTCGCCACACCCGAGCGATAACCGCACCGTGATGCAGATCATCCGGGATGTCGTGGGGATGCCGTTCGGGCTCCCGGCGGCACGCTGGATGCTCGAGATCGGTTCGGCCGTAATCAAGACCGAGACCGAGTTGGTGCTCAAGAGTCGCTGGGTGCTGCCCGAGCGGCTCACCGGGGCCGGCTACACCTTCGAATACCCCGAGCTGCGGCCCGCCGTGCGAGCAATTGTCGCCGCGCGCAAGTGAGCCGGTGGGTCACCCGAGCGCGCCGATCCGTCGATAAGAGCTGACCGGGTAGCGCCAGGGAGCAGAAACTGACGGGCGCAACGCGCGGATCGGGGCGGGTGGCGCGGGCCATGGGGGGGCTATAGACTGAAATGTCGCAATTCTGTGACAATCCATCCGCCTGCCAGTCGCGGAAAACACACGAAATACTCTGCAAGACAGCACGTCCCTGCGGCCGGCCCAAATAAATGTCCATCCTGGAGCAACTACTACATGACAATCGTAACGACCGACAAGGCGCCCAAGCAGGTCGCAATCAACGACATCGGATCTGCTGAAGACTTTCTCGCCGCGGTCGAAAAGACTCTCAAATTCTTCAACGACGGAGACCTCATCGAGGGCACCGTCGTCAAGATCGATCGTGACGAGGTCCTCCTCGACGTCGGTTACAAGACCGAGGGTGTAATCCCCTCTCGTGAACTCTCCATCAAGCACGACGTGGACCCCACCGAGGTCGTCCAGGTCGGCGATGTGGTCGAAGCCCTCGTCCTCCAGAAGGAAGACAAAGAAGGCCGGCTCATCCTCTCCAAGAAGCGCGCTCAGTACGAGCGTGCGTGGGGCGATGTGGAGAAGATCAAGGATGCTGACGGCGTCGTCACCGGTTCGGTCATCGAGGTCGTCAAGGGCGGCCTCATCGTCGACATCGGACTCCGCGGATTCCTCCCGGCCTCGCTCATCGAGCTGCGCCGCGTGCGCGACCTCACGCCGTACCTCGGCCAGGAGATCGAGGCCAAGATCCTCGAGCTCGACAAGAACCGCAACAACGTTGTGCTTTCTCGCCGCGCCCTCCTCGAGCAGACCCAGTCCGAAAGCCGCACGACCTTCCTCAACAACCTCGCCAAGGGCCAGGTCCGCAAGGGTGTCGTCTCGTCGATCGTCAACTTCGGTGCGTTCGTCGACCTGGGTGGCGTCGATGGTCTCGTCCACGTCTCCGAGCTCAGCTGGAAGCACATCGAGCACGCCTCAGAGGTCGTCGAGGTTGGCCAGGAGGTCACCGTCGAGATTCTCGAGGTCGACCTCGAGCGCGAGCGCGTCTCCCTGTCGCTCAAGGCCACTCAAGAGGACCCGTGGCAGGTATTCGCCCGCACCCACGCCATCGGCCAGGTTGCTCCCGGAAAGGTCACGAAGCTCGTCCCCTTCGGCGCGTTCGTTCGCGTTGCAGAGGGCATCGAGGGTCTCGTGCACATCTCGGAACTCTCCGGCAAGCATGTCGAGCTCGCCGAGCAGGTCGTTTCGGTCGGCGACGAGGTCTTCGTCAAGGTCATCGACATCGACCTCGAGCGTCGCCGCATCTCCCTCTCGCTGAAGCAGGCGAACGAGGGCGTCGACCCCGAAGGCACCGAGTTCGACCCGGCGCTATACGGAATGCTCACCGAGTACGACGAGGCGGGCAACTACAAGTACCCGGACGGCTTCGACCCGGAGACCAACGAGTGGAAAGAGGGCTTCGAGTCCCAGCGCGAGAAGTGGGAGCAGGACTACGCTGCAGCCCAGGCTCGCTGGGAAGCCCACAAGAAGCAGGTTGCGACCGCCGACGAGATCAGCGACGCACCGGTCGCCGGAGGCTCCTCGTTCTCGAACGACGCCGACTCCGCCGGAACGCTGGCGGATGACGAGGCACTCGCGGCTCTTCGCGAGAAGCTGAGCTCCAACTCCTAAGCAGTCCCCATCGCAACGGCCGGGCCCCTCGGGTCCGGCCGTTGCGTAGTTAAGCGGGCCGCACGACGGACCGGGTCGCTCGTCAACTGGGTCGCCCGCGGAATGCGGGCCGTCGCGGACAATCCGGGCCGGCGCGCCGGCCCGATCGGTCCGCACTGGCCCGCCGGAGGGGCGCGCAGGGGAGGGAATACCCGGCGGCGGCTAAACTGGCGCACGTGTATCTCATCGGCCTCACCGGAGGCATCGCTTCGGGCAAGACCGTCGTCGCGAAGCGCCTCGAGCAACTCGGGGCGACGGTGGTGGATGCCGACCAGCTCGCGCGGGATGTGGTCGCCCCCGGAACTCCAGGCCTCGCGGCGATCGCGCAGCGCTTCGGCCCCGGCGTCATCTCCGCCGACGGCTCCCTCGACCGCGCTGCCCTCGGGGCGCTGATCTTCCAGGATCCGGATGCCCGGCTCGCGCTCAACGGCATCACCCACCCGGCCATCCGAGAACTCAGTGGGCAGCTGTTCGCGGCCGCTGAGCGTGCCGATCCGGATGCGGTGGTGGTCTATGACGTCCCCCTTCTCGTGGAGGCGTCACAGGATCCGGGATATCACGACTTCGACCTCATCGTCGTGGTGAACGCGAGCGCGGAGACCCGCCGTGAACGGCTCGTGCGGTTGCGCGGACTCAGCCGAGAAGAGGCGAAACACCGGCTCAATTCCCAGGCCACCGACACGGAACGTCTCGCCATCGCAGACGTGGTGATCGACAGCAACGGCACTGTGGACGAGACGATCGCGCAGGCGGATGCCCTCTGGGGCAGCCTTCCCCGCTGACCTCGTCACAGGGTCTGTCGACGGGACAGACGCACTGTGCCCGGAAGGGCAACGATGCGCATCACTCCGCGCCTGCGACAGAGGATCGGGCGGACCTGTGACGGTCAAGGAGTTTTGCTCTGCCGCCCGGCGTCGTGAGCGAACCGGAAATCCATCGCCCCTGCAGATCGTGCGTGGGCACCCGCACAATCGACGGCAGGCAATCCCTCGCACGTCGCGAGTTCTCCCGGGGGAGATATCCGGCGACTCTGTCAGTGGCCGTGCCTAAGCTGGAGGTATGGAACCGACACGTTCAGTGCGCCCGTTTGAGGTCATCAGCGAATACACGCCGAGCGGCGACCAGCCCGCGGCGATCGCCGAGCTGACGTCGCGGATCAACGCGGGCGAGACCGATATCGTGCTGCTCGGCGCCACCGGAACCGGCAAGTCCGCGACGACGGCCTGGCTCATCGAGGCCGTGCAGCGGCCCACTCTCGTGCTCGCGCACAACAAGACCCTCGCGGCGCAGCTCGCCAACGAGTTCCGCGAACTCATGCCGAACAACGCCGTCGAATACTTCGTGTCGTACTACGACTACTACCAGCCGGAGGCCTATGTGCCCCAGACCGATACCTTCATCGAGAAGGACTCCTCGGTGAACGCCGAGGTGGAGCGGCTGCGTCATTCGACCACGAACGCACTGCTCAGTCGTCGTGACGTCATCGTCGTCTCCACGGTCTCCTGCATCTACGGGCTGGGGTCGTCCGAGGAGTACCTGGAGGCCATGATGGCGCTCCAGGTCGGCATGTCGATCAACCGCGAGACGCTCATCCGCAAGTTCGTGTCGATGCAGTATCAGCGCAACGACGTCGACTTCTCGCGCGGCAACTTCCGTGTGCGCGGAGACACCATCGAGATCATCCCCATGTACGAGGAACTCGCGATCCGGATCGAGATGTTCGGCGATGAAATCGAAGGGCTATACAGCCTGCATCCCCTCACCGGAGACGTGGTGCAGAAGCTCGACGCGGTATCGGTCTTTCCCGGGTCTCACTACGTCGCCGGCCAGGAACGCATGCATGCCGCGATCAAGACCATCAAGATCGAGCTCGAGGATCGCTTGAAGCAGCTCGAGCGAGAGGGCAAGCTGCTCGAGGCGCAGCGACTGCGCATGCGCACGACCTTCGATATCGAGATGATGGAGCAGATCGGGTTCTGCAGCGGGATCGAGAACTATTCGCGCCACATCGACCAGCGCCAGCCGGGTGAAGCACCGCACTGCCTGATCGACTACTTCCCCGACGACTTCCTCGTGGTGATCGACGAATCGCACGTCACCGTTCCTCAGATCGGCGCGATGTACGAGGGGGATGCCTCGCGCAAGCGCACTCTCGTCGATCACGGTTTCCGCCTGCCGAGCGCGCTCGACAACCGCCCGCTCAAATTCAACGAGTTCCTCGACAGGGTCGGCCAGAAGGTCTACCTCTCCGCGACCCCGGGCAAGTACGAGATGGGCATCACCGACAGTGTGGTCGAGCAGATCATCCGTCCGACCGGTCTCATCGACCCGGAGATCGTGGTGAAACCCTCGAAGGGCCAGATCGACGACCTGCTCGAGGAGATCCGCAAGCGCACCGCCGCCAACGAACGCGTGCTGGTGACGACGCTCACCAAGAAGATGGCCGAAGAGCTCACCGAATTCCTCGGGGAGGCGGGCGTTCGCGTTCGCTACCTCCACTCGGATGTCGACACTCTTCGTCGGGTGGAGCTGCTCACCGAACTCCGCCAGGGCGTCTACGACGTTCTGGTGGGGATCAACCTGCTGAGAGAGGGCCTCGACCTGCCAGAGGTCTCGCTCGTGGCGATCCTCGATGCGGACAAGGAGGGCTTCCTGCGGTCGTCGACCTCACTGATCCAGACGATCGGTCGCGCCGCACGAAACGTCTCCGGGGCCGTGCACATGTACGCCGACGTGATGACCGACTCGATGAAGCTCGCGATCTCCGAGACGACGCGGCGACGCGAACTCCAGGTCGCCTACAACCTCGAGCGGGGCGTCGATCCGCAGCCGCTGCGCAAGAAGATCGCCGACATCACCGAGTCGCTCAACCGCGAGGGCGCGGACACGGCGGAGCTGCTCTCCAGCCGGGACGGGCGCAAGCGATCTCCGACGCCGAACCTCAAGCGTCACGGTGGCCTCGCGGCCAGCGGGGCGAACGATCTCGAGTCGATCATCCGTGACCTCAACGACCAGATGCTCCAGGCCGCGGGCGAGCTCAAGTTCGAACTCGCCGGACGGCTGCGCGACGAGGTCTCCGACCTCAAGAAGGAACTTCGTCAGATGGAAGCGGCCGGACACATCTCCTGAATTCACGAGACGCGGCCCGTATCAGCGCGCGCTCTCCTGCCTCCTAGTCGGTGATGAGGTCGCCCCCGTGGCCTCGGGAGAGCGGATGTCGTGTCGTCTGGGAATGCACGAGGGCTCGGATTCTGGATTCGGCGGTACCTTCCGAGCGAGATCGTGGGCACCGCGACAGCCCTGGCTGCCGCCGCGATCTCCTACCGACTGAGTGGCTCGCTCTTCGTCGCGGCGATCGCGGGCACCATCGGCGAGAACCTCGGGTTTTACGGGGTCGCCGGTGCCCGCAACTTCGCCGAGCTGTGGCGCCGTTCGCGGGGGGATCCCGGCGCGCGACGGCGATCGGTGATCGCCCGCACCGCCTGGCTCTCGGCGGTCGAATTCGGTCCGGCCGAGCTGATCGACACGCTTGCCGTCCGCCCGCTGCTGCTCTGGCTCGCTCCGCTGCTCCTCGGACTTCCCGCAGCGGGGTGGATCGCTGGAAAGATCGGTGCCGACCTCGTCTTCTACGGCATTGCGGGGTTCGGCTATGTGCTCGGTCGACGCTGGGATGACGCCAGGAGGCAGGCCGGGACACCGCCGGTCGACGATATGGTCCTCAGCCCGCAGATCAGGGCCAAACGCATCGACGCAATCCGCCGCTCGCTCTCGGGAATCGATCTCGACGCCCTGGTGACGACCCACGGCAGCCCGCTCATGCTGCTCGATCTGGGCACCGTGGCTTCACAATACGGCCGCCTCTGCGCCGCACTTCCCTTCGTCCACTGGCACTACGCGGTGAAGGCGCTGTCTCATCCGGAGGTCATCGAGACCATTGCTTCGCTCGGCGGATCATTCGACGTGGCGAGCGACGGGGAGATCGATCTGGTGGCCGGCCAGAATGTGACCCCGGACCGAATCATCCACACCCAGCCGATCAAGTCCGCGACCGAGATCACCCGCGCCTACGTCCTCGGCATCCGCACCTTCGTGATCGACAGTCCGGGCGAGCTGGCGAAGTTTCACAACGTGCCGGCGAACGTGTCCCTCCTCATCCGTCTGGCCTATCGCAACCCTGACGCGAAGAGCGACCTCTCCAGCAAGTTCGGGGTGTCGCCCGTCGAGGCCGAGGTATTGCTGTCCCAGGCGATCGCACAGGGCAGTCACATCGCCGGATTCAGCTTCCACGTCGGCAGCCAGCTCGACAGCGTCGACGCGTTCGTGCGGGCGACCACGGCGACGCTCGAGCTGATGGACCGGCTCGAAGAGAACTGGAACGTGGAGTTCACGACGCTCGACATCGGTGGCGGGTTCCCGGTCGGCTATCGGACCGAGGTCGCGAGCATCGAGCAGATAGCCGGTGCCCTGCGTCCGCTGCTCGAGCCCCGATCCCCGCGACTCAACATCATCGCCGAACCCGGGCGCATCCTCGTCGCCGACGCCGCCACGCTGGTGAGCCGGGTCAATGGCGTGCGAGACCGGGACGGTGAGGCCTGGTGTTTCATCGACGACGGGGTCTACGGGAGCTATTCCAATGTGGTGTCCGAGGCGGTGAACCCGGTGATCCTCTCCCGCGCGGAACTCGACGGCGAGGAATCCGCGCTCGTCCCGACTACCGTGGGCGGTCCCACCTGCGACAGCGCGGATGTCGTGGCGCGCCGTTACCCCCTGCCCCCGTTGCGCGAGGGCGATCTGCTGCTCAGCCCCACGATGGGCGCGTATACCTCTGTGACCGCAACGACCTTCAACGGTCGCCGCGCGGCCAAGGTCGTCGTCCTGGAGCGAGCCGTGGCCGTCCAGCGTGCGGATGCCTTACGCCTGAGTACGCACTGAGCGAACCCCGAGGTTCAATGTCGGTGGCCTGCATAGAATCTATAGAGTGTCTATTTCCCGCGTCGAGTCCGGTTCGAAGCTCTCCGTCCACGGTGCACGAGTGCACAATCTCAAGGGTGTCGACCTCGAGATTCCGCGTGATTCACTCGTCGTATTCACCGGGCTCTCGGGTTCGGGCAAGTCTTCCCTCGCCTTCGACACGATCTTCGCGGAAGGGCAGCGCCGCTATGTGGAGTCTCTGTCGGCGTACGCCCGCCAGTTCCTCGGGCAGGTGGACCGGCCCGACGTCGACTTCATCGACGGGCTGAGTCCCGCCGTCTCGATCGACCAAAAGTCGACAAACCGCAACCCGCGGTCCACCGTCGGAACGATCACCGAGATCTACGATTACATGCGCCTTCTCTGGGCCCGAATCGGTGTGCCTCATTGCGCGGTCTGCGGCGAGAAAATCGAGCGACAGACGGTGCAGCAGATCGCCGACCAGCTCATGACTCTCGAAACCGGCGTGCGGTACCAGATCGTGAGCCCGGTCATCTCCCAGAAGAAGGGGGAGTTCGTCGACCTCTTCAAGGAACTGGCCGCGAGCGGATACTCCCGCGCGATCGTCGACGGTGAGCAGGTGCAGCTGAGCGACCCCCCGATCTTGAAGAAGCAGTACAAGCACGACATCTCCGTGGTCGTGGACCGCCTCGTCGCCGCCGACGACATCCTCACCCGCCTCACCGATTCACTCGAGACCGCCCTGCGGCTCACCGACGGGCTCGTCAGTGTGAACTACGTCGATGCCACCGGCCCGGACGCCTGGCGCAACTTCAGCGAGAAGCTCTCGTGCCCCAACGGTCACCCCGTTCAGCTCACCGAGATCGAGCCACGCACCTTCTCGTTCAATGCGCCGTTCGGTGCCTGCCCGGAGTGCTCCGGGCTCGGCACCAAGATGTCGGTCGACTCCGAACTGCTGCTCGGAGACCCCGCCTTGAGTCTCGCCGACGGTGTGATCCTCCCGTGGACCCAATCGGGAAAGGGCCTCTTCAACTACTTCCAGCGCCTGCTCGAGGGCCTCGCCGCCGACCTCGACTTCTCACTCAAGACTCCGTGGCGCGATCTCGACGCCGACATCCAGAGCGCAATCCTCAAGGGCAACGACTTCCAGGTCACGGTGAAGTGGAAGAACCGCTTCGGGCGTGAGATGAAGTATTCGACCGGCTTCGAAGGCGTCATGCCCTACATCGAGCGCAAGTTCCTCGAAGCGGAGACCGACTCGGCCCGCCAGCGTTACTCTGCCTACCTCCGGGAGATCAACTGCCCGGTGTGCGACGGCAAGCGTCTGAAGCCCGAGGTTCTCGCGGTGACCGTGCACGACTTCAACATCGCGGATGTCGCGGAGCTCAGCCTGCTCGACGCGTTCGACTTCATGCAGCGCCTCGAACTCTCCGCTCGGGATGCCAAGATCGCAGCCCAGGTGCTGCGCGAGATCCGGCTTCGGCTCGAATTCCTCATCGAGGTGGGGCTGAGCTACCTCAACCTCGCCCGTTCTGCAGGATCCCTCTCCGGTGGCGAGGCCCAGCGCATCCGCCTCGCGACCCAGATCGGATCGGGTCTCACCGGAGTTCTGTATGTGCTCGACGAGCCGAGCATCGGCCTGCACCAGCGAGACAATCGCCGGCTGATCGAGACCCTCGTGAAGCTCAAGAATCTCGGCAACACCCTCATCGTTGTCGAACATGACGAAGACACGATCCGCACCGCGGACTGGATCGTCGACATCGGCCCAGGAGCGGGCGAACACGGGGGAGAGGTCGTGCACTCCGGCTCCTACGAGGCTCTCCTCGCCAATACGGGATCGATGACCGGTGACTACCTCTCCGGGCGCCGCTCCATCGCCACTCCCACGTCGCGGCGTCCGATCGACAAGAAGCGCATGCTCACGGTCGAGGGTGCACGCGCCAACAACCTGCGGAATGTCACAGCGGAGTTCCCGCTCGGTACCTTCACCGCGGTCACGGGGGTCAGCGGATCGGGCAAGTCGAGCCTGATCAACGACATCCTCTACAAGGTGCTCGCGAACGAGCTCAACGGCGCGCGGCAGATCCCCGGAAAGCACACCCGGGTCACCGGCCTCGACAACCTCGACAAGGTCGTTCACGTCGACCAGGCCCCGATCGGGCGCACCCCGCGGTCGAACCCGGCCACCTACACGGGCGTCTTCGACAAGATCCGCACCCTGTTCAGCGAGACCCAGGACGCCAAAGCCCGCGGCTACCTTCCCGGTCGTTTCAGCTTCAATGTCAAGGGCGGCCGTTGCGAGAACTGCTCCGGTGACGGCACGATCAAGATCGAGATGAACTTCCTTCCCGATGTCTACGTGGTCTGTGAGGTCTGCAATGGGGCCCGCTACAACCGCGAGACCCTCGCGGTGCACTACAAGGGCAAGAGCATCGCCGAGGTGCTCGACATGCCGATCAGCGAGGCCGCGGACTTCTTCGAGGCCATTTCATCGATCAGCCGGTTCCTCAAGACGCTCGTCGACGTCGGACTGGGCTATGTGCGTCTCGGCCAGAGCGCCACGACCCTCTCCGGGGGCGAGGCACAGCGGGTGAAACTCGCCACCGAGCTGCAGAAGCGATCGATGGGTCGCAGCATCTACGTGCTCGACGAGCCGACGACCGGCCTGCACTTCGAAGACGTTCGCAAGCTCCTTCTCGTGCTCAACGGCCTCGTCGACAAGGGCAACACGGTGATCGTGATCGAGCACAACCTCGACGTGATCAAGTCCGCGGACTGGCTCATCGACCTCGGGCCAGAGGGTGGCGCGGGGGGAGGGCAGATCCTCGCGGTCGGAACGCCGGAGCATCTCGCCACGGTCGAAGCGAGCTTCACCGGAACGTTCCTCAGGGAGATCCTTCCGGTGGCTCCGGAGCCGGTGCGTCGCAAGAAGTCCCCGTCCCGCGCCAAAGCCCTCGCAACGACGTAGCAGCCCGCCGTGTCCGACACCGTCGTATGGCGCCCGAAGGCGGGCGAGATCCCTCAGCAGCCGGGGGTCTATCGCTTCCGTGACGCCGCCCAGCGGGTGCTCTACGTCGGCAAGGCGAAGAATCTCCGCGCTCGACTGAGCAACTACTTCGCGCCCCTGGCGAGCCTGCACGAGCGCACCCGGCGCATGGTGCTGAGCGCGGCATCCGTCGAGTGGACCGTCGTCGGCACCGAGTTCGAGGCGCTGCAGCTCGAGTTCACCTGGATCAAGGAATTCGATCCGCCCTTCAACGTGCAGTTTCGCGACGACAAGTCCTATCCGTATCTGGCGATCACGCTCGGCGAGGATGTGCCGCGGGTACTGGTCACCCGCAACCGAAACCTCAAGGGTGCCCGGTACTTCGGACCGTATACGAAGGTGTGGGCGATCCGCGAGACCGTGGACCTCATGCTCAAGGCCTTCCCCATGCGCAGCTGTTCGGAATCCACCTATAAGCGAGCCGAGCAGACCGGACGTCCCTGCCTGCTCGGTGACATCGGCAAGTGCGCCGCGCCGTGCGTCGCTCGCGTGTCGAAGGAGGAGCACAAGTCCATCGCCCTGGACTTCGCCTCATTCATGGCCGGCAACGATTCGAAGTTCGTCGGCGAGGTCTCTCGAAAGATGAAGGCCGCAGCGGCAGTGCAGGATTACGAGTCGGCAGCCAAGTTCCGCGACCAGCTCGGTGCACTGGAGACCGCCCTCTCGAAGAACACCGTCGTGCTGTCTGAAGATGTGGATGCCGATATCTTCGGGATCGCGCACGATGAGCTCGCCGCCGCGGTGCAGCAGTTCACGGTGCGGGGAGGCCGTATCCGAGGTGTGCGCAGTTGGGTCGTGGACAAGGAGCTGGATCTCGAGCTGGACGAACTCGTCGAGACCGTCGTGCACAACGCCTACGACGAACTGGATCCGCCGCGGCTCGTCGTCGTGCCGGAATTGCCGGATGATGTGACAGAGCTCGAGACCTGGCTCACCGGACTGCGGTCGGAACGGGGTGTCGGCAGTGGCAAGGTGGTCATTCGTGTCGCCCAGCGCGGCGAGCTCGCCGCACTCGCCCTCACCGTCGCCACCAACGCCCGCAACGCCCTGATCCTCTACAAGACGCGTCGGAGTGGCGACTTCGTGGCCCGGTCGCAGGCCCTTGCCGACATCCAGCAGGCGCTGGGGATGAACGACGCGCCGCTGCGCATGGAATGCTACGACGTCTCCCATTTGAGCGGCACCAACATCGTCGCCTCCATGGTCGTGTTCGAAGACGGGCTGCCGCGCAAGGACCAGTACCGCCGCTTCAGCATCCCGGAGTCCACCGACGACACGGAATCGATCTACCAGACCCTGTCCCGTCGGCTCGCGCACCTGGACGACGATCCGGCGGCCGCGGTGGCGGAGGCCCTGAGTCAGGCCGAGAGCGGAGTGAGCGCAGAGGCCGGCACAAACCCGGCGCGTCCGCGTTTCGCCTACCGCCCGAACCTGCTCATCGTGGATGGCGGGCAACCGCAGGTCGCCGCCGCCGCCCGCGCCCTCGAGGACGCGGGGATCAGCGGAATCGCGCTCTGCGGCATCGCCAAGAGGCTCGAGGAGATCTGGCTGCCGGGCAGCGATTATCCGGTGATCCTGCCGCGCAATAGCGACGCCCTCTTCCTGATCCAGCGGATCCGTGATGAGGCACACCGCTTCGCGATCACCTACCAGCGTCAGCGGCGCAAGCGCGATGTCGGCTCGGTGCTGTCCGAGATCCCCGGGCTCGGCCCGGCCAGGGTCAAGGAACTCCTGCGACACTTCGGTTCCGTGACCCAGCTTCGCGCCGCCCAGCCCGAGGCCATCTCCGAGGTCAAGGGGGTCGGGATGGTGATCGCCCAGACGATCTTCGAAAAACTCCGGGAGTGAGTTGGTCGGTAGGCTTGACCCTCAGGCAACCGCACAGGAGTGAATGCGTGACCACGCGATGACCGGAGACAGCTACCGCCAAGCCGAGCAGCACCAGGAGGTGCTCATCGTCACCGGCATGTCCGGTGCCGGCCGCTCGACAGTGGGGAATGCGCTCGAGGACCTCGGCTGGTACGTCGTGGACAATCTGCCACCACAGATGTTGCGTCCGCTGGTCGAACTCGCGGGAAAGGCCGGCAACAATCTCCCGAAGGTCGCCGCTATCGTCGACGTGCGCGGAGGCAAGCTCTTCGCCGACCTCGAAGAGACCGTCGAATCACTTCGCGAGGCGACTGCCGTTCGAGTGCTGTTCCTCGAGGCGACGGATGCCGCGCTCGTGCGTCGCTTCGAGCAGGTGCGCCGTCCGCACCCGCTGCAGGGTGATGGCACTCTGCTCGACGGAATCGGTGCGGAGCGCCAACTGATGCTCGGCCTCCGCGAGTCGAGCGACATCATCGTCGACACCTCCGATCTCAACATCCACCAGCTCGCGACCAAGATCTCTGACACGTTCTCGAGCGCCGACACTCCGGGGCTTCAGCTGACCGTGCTGAGCTTCGGTTACAAGTACGGGCTGCCGACAGACGCCGATCTCGTGGCCGACATGCGGTTTCTGCCGAACCCGTTCTGGGTGCCGGCCCTTCGCGCTCTCAGCGGGCTCGATGCCCAGGTGAGCGACTATGTGCTCTCCCAGGAGGGCGCGCAGGAATTCATCGAGCAGTACGTGCTCGCGCTCGCCCCGGTGCTCGCCGGCTATCAGCGCGAGAACAAGAGACACGCTACGATCGCCATTGGATGCACGGGGGGAAAGCACCGGTCGGTGGCCGTCGTTCAGCGCCTTGCCGCGCTGCTGCGTGAACAACCGGGAGTGGCCGTCAGCATCAAGCATCGCGACCTCGGACGCGAATAGCCCTCGGGCGCGAGCTCGCATCACGACTTCGATGGCTCCGGACCCGGCTGAATCCCGCGGGAACCGAACACGCCATCCTCGAATAACGGAAAGCAAAGGAAATCGGATTGGCTCTCACCGCCGACGTTAAAGACGAACTCGCCCGCATCGAGGTCAGCAAGACCACGGTTCGCGCCGCTGAACTGGCGACCATCCTGCGGTTCTCCGGAGGGCTGCACCTGATCTCGGGTCGCATCGCGGTCGAGTCGGAACTCGACACAGCCCAGCTCGCCCGACGCGTGCGGAAGGACCTCGCCGAGCTCTACGGCGTGAAGAGTGAGATCTCTGTGATCTCCGCTTCCGGACTGCGCCGCACCAGTCACTATCTCGTGCGCGTGCTCGACGGGGGAGAGACACTGGCGCGCCAGACCGGACTGCTGGATGCCCGTCGCAGGCCGATCCGCGGTCTTCCCAATAAACTCACCACCGGCAGTCGTGAAGAGCTCGCCGCCGTCTGGCGCGGCGCGTTCCTCGCGCATGGATCACTCACCGATCCGGGTCGCTCGGCGGCCCTCGAGATCACCTGCCCGGGGAACGAGTCCGCGATGGCTCTCGTCGGCGCCGCGGGGCGGCTGAAGATCGCGGCGAAGGCGCGCGAGGTGCGCGGGGTGCATCGGGTGGTCATCCGCGACGGAGAGGCCATCAGCGCGATGCTCGTGCACATGGGCGCGCATTCGACAGTGCTCAACTGGGAGGAGTTGCGTCAGCGCCGTGAGGTGCGCGCGACAGCCAACCGTCTCGTGAACTTCGACGATGCGAATCTGCGCCGATCCGCCCAGGCTGCGGTTGCGGCCTGCGCGCGCGTGGAGCGTGCACTGGAGATCCTCGACGGCAACGTGCCTGAGCACCTGCGGTACGCGGGCGACCTCCGGTTGAGGTTCCGTGACTCCAGTCTCGACGAGCTCGGACACCACGCGGATCCGCCGATGACGAAGGATGCAGTGGCCGGGCGCATCCGTCGCCTCCTCGCCATGGCCGACAAGCGTGCCGTCGATCTGGGGATCCCCGGCACCGACGCGAACCTGCCCCCCGACTACGAAGACGCGTGAGCGGCCGGCGCGGCCATCTCCTGAACAGGTTCTGAACGCGACCTGACCGGGAGGCACGCATCCGATGGGTGCCTCCGCCGTGCCGGGTAGACTGAAAACAGACCCGGATCGCCGCGAATCTCAAGCGCCGACGGGACTAAGAAAAGGAGATCACACTATGGCCGATTACACTCTGCCCGAACTGGGATACGACTACGGAGCACTCGCTCCGAGCATCAGCGGCGCCATCATGGAGCTGCACCACTCCAAGCATCACCAGGCCTACGTGACCGGGGCCAACGCCGCCGTCGCGGCTCTCGCGGCCGCCCGCGACTCCGGTGACCTCGCCAACGTCAACAAGCTCGAGAAGGACCTCGCGTTCAACCTCGGCGGACACGTGAACCACTCCATCTTCTGGACCAACCTCTCTCCGGACGGCGGCGACAAGCCGGTCGGGGAGCTCGCGTCTGCGATCGACGACAACTTCGGATCGTTCGACAAGTTCACGGCACACTTCACCGCCGCCGCACTCGGTGTGCAGGGCTCCGGCTGGGCGGCCCTCGTCTGGGACTCGATCGGCGAGAAGCTCCTCATCAGCCAGTTCTTCGACCAGCAGTCGAATTTCGCCGCGGGCACCGTTCCGGTTCTCATGCTGGATGTCTGGGAGCACGCCTACTACCTCGACTACAAGAACGTGCGGGCGGACTACGTCAAGGCCTTCTGGAACATCGCCAACTGGGCGAACGTGCAGCAGCGTTTCGATGTTGCTCGCGAAAAGACGAACGGCCTGCTGGTACTGTCATAGCAAATCTGGCTCGTCCAGCAATCAGCGTGGTGTGGCCGGTCATCCCGGCCGCACCGCTGATCCCACCCGTAGTGCACAACACCCCCAACAAAGTCGCGGTCACCGCGCCTCAGCAACAGGAGTTCTCTTGACTGTCAAGATCGGTATCAACGGCTTCGGCCGCATTGGTCGCAACTACCTCCGCGCGGCTCTCGCGCAGGGTGCAGACCTCGAGGTCGTCGCCGTCAACGACCTCACCGACCCCAAGTCGCTCGCGCACCTTCTCAAGTACGACTCCGTCGCCGGCCGCCTGTCGGAGGACGTCTCGGTCGATGGCGAGTTCATCGTCGTCGGAGGCAAGCGGATCAAGGTTCTCGCCGAGCGCGACCCCGCCAACCTGGGCTGGGGCGACCTCGGAGTCGACATCGTCATCGAGTCGACCGGTCGCTTCACGAACGCGAAGGACGCAGCAAAGCACATCGAGGCCGGTGCGAAGAAGGTCATCATCTCCGCGCCCGCGACCGACGACGACGGCACCTTCGTGATGGGTGTCAACGAGCACCTCTACGATGCCGCGACCCAGCACATCCTGTCCAACGCGTCGTGCACCACGAACTGCCTTGCGCCCCTGGCCAAGGTCTTCATGGAGGCCTTCGGCATCGAGCGTGGCCTCATGACCACCGTGCACGCCTACACGGCCGACCAGAACCTGCAGGATGGCCCGCACAGCGACCTTCGTCGTGCCCGTGCCGCGGCCCTCAACATCATCCCAACCTCGACCGGTGCCGCAAAGGCCCTCGGCCTTGTCGTGCCGGAACTCATCGGCAAGCTCGATGGCTACGCGCTCCGCGTGCCAGTGCCCACCGGTTCCATCACGGACCTCACTGTCGAAGCCGGACGCAACGTCACCGTCGCCGAGGTCAACGCGGCGTACAAGGCTGCGTCCGAGAGCGGTGCGCTCAAGGGATTCCTCAGCTACACCGAAGACCCGATCGTCTCCAGCGACATCCAGGGCGACCCTCACTCCTGCATCTTCGACGCCGGACTCACCAAGGTGATCGGCAACCAGGTGAAGATCGCCGGCTGGTACGACAACGAGTGGGGCTACTCGAACCGCCTCGTCGACTTCACCGAGTACGTCGCAGAGCGCCTGTAAGGCCGACGGATGACGCTCCGCACGATCGATTCACTCGGTTCGCTTGCGGGCAGGACGGTCATCGTCCGTTGTGATCTGAACGTGCCCCTCAAGGGCACCCAGATCACGGACGATGGCCGTATCCGTGCCTCGCTGCCCACACTGAACCTGCTCATCCACGCCGGTGCTCGAGTGGTCGTGGTGTCCCATCTGGGGCGTCCCGAGGGGGCACCGGACGCGAAGTACAGTCTCGCTCCGGTGGGCCAGCGGCTCAGTGAACTTCTCGGCAAGCCCGTCACCTTCGCGTCGGATACCGTCGGAAGTTCCGCAGCGGAGGCCGTCGCGGGCCTGGTCGACGGCGACGTCGCGCTTCTCGAGAACCTGCGTTTCAACGCGGGGGAGACGGCCAAAAGCGCAGAAGACCGCCGCGAGTTCGCAAGCAAACTCGCTGCTTTCGGCGACGCCTTCGTGTCCGACGGATTCGGAGTCGTCCACCGCAAGCAGGCGAGTGTCTACGAACTCGCCGAACTCCTTCCCAGCGCCGCTGGGACCCTGATCGCCAGCGAACTCGACGTGCTCGATCGCCTCACCGAGAACCCGAGCAAGCCCTATGCCGTGGTGCTCGGCGGCTCCAAGGTGTCCGACAAGCTCGGTGTCATCGCGCATCTGCTCCCGAGGGTCGACTCCCTCCTCATCGGTGGAGGCATGCTCTTCGCCTTCCTCGCCGCCCAGGGGCACAAGGTCGGCGCGAGTCTGCTCGAGATCGACCAGTTGGAGGTCGTGCAGGGCTACCTGGCGAGGGCCGAAGAACTCGGCGTCGAGATAGTGCTCCCGACGGACGTCGTTGTGGCGTCGAAGTTCGGCGCCGACGCGGAACACCAGGTGCGTCCGGCCGACGACATCGAAGGCTCGCCCTGGGCTGAGTCCGGTCTCGGTCTGGATATCGGCCCGGAGACGGCTGCGCGCTTCGCGGAGGTCATCCGCGGGTCGAAGACCGTGTTCTGGAATGGTCCGATGGGAGTCTTCGAGCTCACGCCCTTCGCCGCGGGTACCAAGACCGTCGCGCAGGCGTTGACCGAGGTGGACGGGCTGTCGGTAGTGGGCGGGGGCGACTCCGCCGCAGCGGTTCGGGCGCTCGGATTCACGGATGACCAGTTCGGTCACATCTCCACCGGCGGAGGCGCGAGCCTGGAATTCCTGGAGGGCAAGAGCCTTCCGGGCCTCGAAGTATTGGGATGGACAGCAGCATGACCACTCGCACCCCCTTCATCGCCGGCAACTGGAAGATGAACCTCGACCACTTGCAGTCCATCGCCTTCGTGCAGAAGCTCGCCTGGAGCCTCAAGGACGCCAAGCTCGACTATGGCACCGTCGAGGTCGCTATCTTCCCGCCGTTCACCGACCTGCGCTCGGTGCAGACCCTCATTTCGGCCGATAAGCTCTCCCTCAAGTTCGGGGGGCAGGATGTGTCGGCTCACGACTCCGGCGCCTACACCGGCGAGATCTCGGGAGCCTTTCTCAAGGCGCTCGATTGCGAGTACGTGATCATCGGACATTCCGAGCGACGGACGCTCCATCACGAGACAGATGAGGAGCTCGCGGCGAAGGTCGCCGCGGCGATCACCCACGGGCTTGTTCCCGTGCTGTGTGTCGGCGAGACGGCCGAAGACCTCGAGAAGCACGGGCCGAGCGCCGTGCCCGTCGCCCAGCTGCGGGCGGCGCTCGCGTCGGTGAAGACCGGGGCGAACATCGTCGTGGCGTACGAGCCGGTCTGGGCGATCGGCTCAGGGCAGGCGGCGACTCCCGCGCAGGCGGAGCAGGTCGCAGCCCAGTTGCGGGCCACTCTCGCCGAGCTGATCGGCGAGGAGGCGGCATCCGCCACTCGCATTCTCTATGGTGGTTCCGTCAAGGCATCGAACATTGCCGGCTTCATGCGGGAGCCCAATGTGGATGGCGCGCTGGTTGGCGGAGCGAGCCTCGACCTCGCAGAGTTCTCGAGTATCGCGCAGTTCCAGAAGCACGTCGGCACCTGAGCCGCCCTCGGTTCGGCGGTTTCGTCGCCGAGCGTCTCAGCAAGTTATACTGAACCGCGCCCGATAGACCTCATCGGCGCGCCCCAGAAAGGCTGTTCGTGGAAATTCTTCAGGTCATCCTGCAGGTGGTGCTCGGCATCACGAGCCTCCTGCTGACCCTCCTCATCCTGCTGCACCGCGGTCGCGGCGGCGGGTTGTCCGACATGTTCGGCGGCGGAGTGACCAGCAACCTCGGAGCATCCGGAGTCGCGGAACGAAACCTCAACCGCATCACGCTGATTCTCGCGCTGATCTGGGTCGCATCGATCATCGTGCTCGGTCTGATCACCAAGTTCGACGTAACCGGCTAGGAGACGTACCCATGGCTTCAGGTGGCAGCGCTATTCGTGGTTCCCGCGTGGGAGCCGGTCCGATGGGCGAGCAGGACCGCGGATTCCACGCCGAACGACTCCAGGTCTTCTACTGGTGTGCGAACGGTCACGAGCTGAGCCCGCACTTTCTCGCGACGATCGAGCCCGAAGAGATTCCCACCACCCTGGACTGCCCGAACTGCGGCCTTCCCGCGGGGCGCGACAAGGAGAATCCTCCGTCGGTGGTCAAGGTCGAGCCCTACAAGACCCATCTCGCCTACGTGAAAGAGCGTCGCACGGAAGAGGAAGCGGCAACGCTCCTCGACGAAGCGCTTGAACAGCTCCGCGCGCGTCGCGGTCGTCTCACCCCCCAGTAGCGCGCGCACGGAGTCCGACGGAACGAGCGGGTCGCTGAGTTTCGGCCCGCAACCCACCGGTCGATGACCGGCTGTTGCGAGGGACTCGCCTTCGTGCGCCGTTCGTCACATATCGTCGCGAGCGGGCCTCTGTGTGACCGATTTCGCCGGCTGACCCCAGCACGGATGACGACGGCGTGGTGATGCTGTTCGTCGGCGCAGAGCGGCCGACCCGTCACTACCTGTCGCGAGGGGCACCCAAAGGGACACTTTGCGACCGATGGCCTGCACACTGATGACGACCTTGTGGTGATGCTGTTCGGCGCCCCAGACCGGCCGACCCGTCAACAACTGTCGCGAGGGGCACCCAGCAGGACAGTTTGCGAAGGATGACGCCCGTGAGAGAGCGCCGGCCGCCCAGAGCGGCCGAGCCGTCAACAACTGTCGCGAGGGGCACCCAGAGCGACAATTTGCGACGGATGGCGACGGCGTGGTGATGCTGTTCGTCGGCGCAGAGCGGCCGAGCCGTCACCAACTGTCGCGAGGGGCACCCAGCAGCACAGTTTGCGACGGATGACGCCCGTCGGGAGAGCGCCGGCGACCCAGAGCGGCCGACCCGTCACTATCTGTCGCGAGGGGCACCCAGCAGGACAGCTTGCGACGGATGGCAGCCCGTCAGGAGAGCGCCGGCGGCGCAGAGCGGCCGAGCCGTCAACAACTGGCGCGAGGGGCACCCAGAGGGACAGTTTGCGACGGATGGCAGCGGCGTGGTGATGCTGTTCGGTGGCGCAGAGCGGCCTACCTGTCAACAACTGTCGCGAGGGGGCACCCAGCACGACACTTTGCGACGGATGACCTGCTCACGGATGACGACCACGCGGTCACCCTGCTCCGCGACGCAGAGCGGCCGAGCCGTCACAATCTGCCGCGAGGGGCACCCAGAGGGACAGTTTGCGACGGATGGCAGCGGCGTGGTGATGCTGTTCGGTGGCGCAGAGCGGCCGACCCGTCACTATCTGTCGCGAGGGGCACCCAGAGGGACAGTTTGCGACGGATGACGCCCCGATTGGCACGATGGACGCCGCCGCCCCGACTCCCCGCGAACACCCGCGCGCGGCGGGCGCTACGCCCCCGGCGCCAGGGCTGCCGTCAGTACTCTGCCGCGATGAGGTCTTCCGGCACTTCGGCGGCAGCCTCTCGGTCGACGAAGAAGACCGTGCGCAAGCGTCCCTCGACACCGGCGACCGGCACCTCCCAGGTGCTCGCTCCGGCGAGGGCGAGCCCGAGGGCTGAGGCCTTGTCCGGACCGGACAGCGCGAGCCAGATGCGGTCCGCGCCGTTGATCACGGGCAGGGTGAGGCTGAGACGCTCGGGCGGCGGCTTGGGGGAGTTGCGTACGGCGATGACGGAGCCTTCGGTGACACGGATGCCCGGGGCATCCGGGAACAGCGACGCGATGTGCCCGTCCGGTCCGACGCCGAGAAACAGGATGTCGAATCGCGGCGTCTCTCTGCCGTCTTCCGCGACAGCCGCGAGTTCCGCGGCATAGGACGTCGCCGCATCCTCGAGGCTGAGACCCGAATCTGATGCGGGGCACCAGTGGATGTTCTCCGGACGGAGCGCGACGTTGTCGAGAAGAGCCGCGCGCGCCTGCGTGTCGTTGCGTTCGGCATCGCCCAGGGGAAGCCAGCGCTCGTCACTCCACCAGAGCACCACCCGCGACCAGTCGATGCTGTCCCGTGCGGGAGATTCACTGATCGCCTCGAGAACCGCAATGCCGACGGTGCCGCCCGTGAGCGCGATGTTCACGCGCGGCTGCTGGTCGAGCAGATCGACCACCTTGGTGATGAAGCGAGCCGCGACGGATCCAGCGAGAGCCTTCTTGTCCGCGTGAACAAGCACGCGTCGGGCATTGCTCATGATTCCGGCACCGTGATGGATCCGGTGACCGTCGGCGCATCCAGCTCCGCAAGTCCGTGCTGGATCACCGCCCCGAAGAGATCGTCCGGGTCGAGGCGGCGCAACTCCTCGGCCAAACAGTCGCGCAGGCTGCGACGGATAAGGGAGATGTCGTGGATGGGCTGGTTGGGCTGAACGAGCGTGACGATGTTCGTGTGGGTGCGTTCGAGCTCGATCACTCCGGAGGCCCGGTGAAGCCGCACCCCCTGGATCCCGCTCGAGCCGTGAGAAGGCGTGACGAGCTCGTGACGCGCGGGCACCTCGAGCTGCATCTGCAGCCACGCCGCGAGCAGTCCGGTCGAGGGGGAGTCCGGTGCGCCGTGAACCTCAACGCCGGTGATCGGTTCGTAGGGCGGCTGGTCGAGCACGGCGGCGAGCTGCGCCCGCCAGAGCGTGAGGCGTGTCCACGAGAAGTCGGTGTCGCCCGGGCTGTAGGTGCGGGACAGGTGGTTGAGGAATCCGCGCGGGTCGCTCTGCGCTGCGGCATCCGTAATGCGACGCTGGGCGATGCGCCCCAGGGGCGACTTGGAGGCGACCTTCGGAGCCTCACCGGGCCACCAGGCCACGACGGGCGCGTCGGGAAGCAGGAGTCCCGTGACGAGACCCTCCTCGTCCGAGGCGGTGTCGCCGTAGGCCTTGAGCACGACGACCTCACTCGCTCCGGCGTCTCCGCCGACACGGATCTGGGCGTCCAGCCGAGGTGTATCCGACACCGCGGCACCGTCGGGACCCGTCGAGATGACGATGACGCGCATCGGATGCTCGCGGGATGCGTCGTTCGCGGCCTCGATCGCCTCCTCCTCGTGTCCGAGATTGGTGGAGATCACCAGGGTGAGCACGCGCCCGAGGGCGACAGCGCCGCCTTCCTCTCGGATCTTGACGAGAGTCTTCGAGATCTGGCTCGTGGTGGTGTTGGGAAGGTCGACGATCATGAACGACTCCAGACTGTGATGATCACGGGCGTCGCCAGACGCGGCCGTCGCGGGCGAGAAGGTCGTCGGCTGACTTCGGGCCCCAGGTGCCGGGGCGGTACTGTTCCGGCTGGCCCTGGGTGGCCCAGAACTCCTCGATCGGGTCGAGGATCATCCAGCTGAGCTCCACCTCCTGGTGGCGGGGGAAGAGCGGCGGGTCGCCGAGTAGGACGTCGAGGATCAGTCGCTCGTAGGCCTCGGGGCTCGCCTCGGTGAATGCGTGGCCGTAGC
Source organism: Frigoribacterium sp. UYMn621 (assembly GCF_040549525.1). NCBI lineage: Bacteria > Bacillati > Actinomycetota > Actinomycetes > Micrococcales > Microbacteriaceae > Frigoribacterium > Frigoribacterium sp. UYMn621. The sequence goes on from NZ_JBEPTM010000005.1 coordinate 126,587, forward strand.
CGAAGTCCATGGTGACGTCGCGCACCTGCATTCCGGCGCCGGGTACCTTCGATCCGAAACGGATCGTCACCCCCTCATCCGGCTGTACACGGATGACGAGGGCATTCTGGCCGAGTGCCGAGGTCTGGCTCTCGGCGAACAGATATTGCGGCGCGCGCTTGAAGACCACCGCGATCTCGGTGACCCGACGCCCGAGGCGCTTGCCGGCGCGAAGGTAGAACGGAACCCCCGCCCAGCGGCGCGTGCCGATGTCCAGGCGGATCGCGGCGAAGGTCTCGGTGAGGGACTGCGGATTCATGCCGTCTTCCTCGAGGAATCCGACCACCTTCTCCCCGCCCTGCCAACCGCTCGCGTACTGGCCGCGGGCCGTCGAATTCGAGAGATCCTTCGGCAGGCGGATGGCCGAGAGCACCTTCTCCTTCTCTGCGCGCAGGTCCTTCGCCGCGAACGAGACGGGCTCTTCCATCGCCGTCAGCGCCAAGAGTTGAAGGAGGTGGTTCTGGATGACGTCGCGCGCGGCGCCGATACCGTCGTAATAGCCCGCACGACCGCCGACGCCGATGTCCTCTGCCATGGTGATCTGCACGTGGTCGACGTAGTTGGCATTCCAGATGGGTTCGTACAGCTGGTTCGCGAAGCGGAGCGCCAGGATGTTCTGGACGGTCTCCTTGCCGAGGTAGTGGTCGATGCGGAACACGGAGTCCGCGGGGAACACCGATTCGACGACATCGTTGAGTTCGCGGGCGGTCTTGAGATCACTCCCGAAGGGCTTCTCGATCACGACACGGCGCCATGCGCCATCCACCTCGTCGGCGAGTCCCGAGCGACGCAGCTGCTCGGTGACCTGCGGGAACGACTTCGGCGGGATCGAGAGATAGAAGGCGTGGTTGCCCATCGTGCCACGCGTCTTGTCGAGCTCTTCGAGGGTGCTCTTGAGCTCGGCGAAGGCCTTGTCGTCATCGAACTCGCCCTGGACGAAACGGATGCCCTCGGCCAGCTGCTTCCACACGTCCTCATCGAAGGGGGTACGCGCATACTGCTCGACCGCATCGTGCACGACCTTGGCGAAGTCCTGGTCGACCCAGTCCCGGCGCGCGAACCCCACGAGCGCGAAGCCCGGAGGGAGCAGGCCGCGGTTGGCGAGGTCGTAGACCGCCGGCATCAGCTTCTTGCGGGCGAGGTCACCCGTCACTCCGAAGATGATCAGGGCGCTCGGTCCGGCGATCCTGTTGAGACGGCGGTCGGAGGGCAACCTCAGCGGGTTGAACTCCGGCGTGATTTCCACCGGGGACATTCGACTCCTAGCGAGTTCGTATCGAGGGCCGGCCGGGGTCAGGCGATCGCGCTGAAGAGCGCCGCGAGATCCTGTGCCGGGTCCGTGAGGGTCAGGGTGAGTACCGGACGACCGTGGTCGGCGAGCACGCTGGCATCACCGGCAGCCTGTGCCTGGATGAGATAGCCGTAGGAGAAGGGGCTGTCCGGGATCTCCAGGTCGGCCGGAGCCGTCGCGGTGATCTGAAGGAAGACCCCGGTCGCCGGTCCGCCCTTGTGGTACTGGCCGGTCGAGTGCAGGAAGCGCGGACCCCAACCGAAGGTCACCGGGCGCCCGGTCTTCTCGGCGAGGATGTCGCGGAGCTTCGCAAGTTCGATATTTGCGTGGCGGTCGACGTAGGCCTGCACCGCAAGGTAGCCGTCGGCACCGATCTGCGCGAGGAGCGCATCGATCGCTGCGGACACGGAATCCGCTCCACCGAGCAGTTCGGTCGATCCACGCACCTCGATGCCGTCAGCGGTGAAGGCGGGCGAGACGGTTTCGGGGCGCGCGTCCAGCAGGGCGCGTGTTGCGATCTTGGCGGATTCGACATCCGGCTGGTCGAAGGGATCGATGCCGAGGAGTCGACCGGCCACAGCGACCGCGTATTCCCAGACGAGCATCTGCGCGCCGAGCGTTCCACTGATCTCGATCTCTCCGTCGCGCACCTCTTTGGTGGCGCGGGCGCTCTCGACCAGGCGCACGATCTGCACATCGTCGAGGTTCTCGGTGAGCTCGGGGGAGTGCAGGTCGAGCACGACGGGGAGCAGGCCCTTGCCGCTCTTGCCGGTGGATTCCGCGATCAGCTGCTCGACCCAGTCGCCGAACCCGACGATGTAGGTTCCGTCGGCGACGATACCGACCTTGTCCTTGAGCGGGACGGTCCCCGCGATGGCGGCACCGAGGACGAGTCCCGGGTTGTCGCTGCGGTCGACCATCAGCTGGCCGGTGACGGCTGACGCCTCCGCGAGAAGTGCGCGGATGTCGACACCGGCGAGGCCGGACGGCACGAGACCGAAGGCGGTGAGGGCCGAGTAGCGACCGCCGACGTTCGGGTCGGCGTTGAACACGCGGTAGCCGGCCGCGCGGGCGGAGGCATCCAGTGGTGAGCCCGGGTCGGTGACGATGACGATCCGCTCGGCCGGGTCGATACCGATGCCGCGGAAGGCCTCTTCGTAGGACTTGCGCTGACTCGCGGTCTCGAGGGTCGAGCCGGACTTCGAGGAGATGACGACGGCGGTCGTGTCGAGGCGGTCGGCGAGAGCCGCCAGGATCTGTCCCGGGTCTGTGGAGTCGAGAATGGTCAGTTCGACCCCGGCGGTTCGGGTGATGACCTCTGGCGCGAGCGAGGATCCGCCCATCCCGCCGAGCACGATGTGGTTGACGCCTGAGGCATGGAGCTTGTCACGGAGCGCGATGATGTCATCGATCAACGGTTCGGAGATGACGACAGCCTCGGTCCAGCCGAGACGCTTGCCGGCCTCTGCCTCGGCATCCGTCCCCCACAGCGTGGCGTCCTGATCGGCGATGCGGGAGGCGACGAGGTCGCTGACCAGCTGCGGCACGATGCGGTCGACGGCTTCCGCTGCGGCGCCGCTCACCGTGATGTCGAAGCTCACTTCGCCACCTCCGCGTTCGCCGACTCGAGGGCCGCGGTCACCGTGTCGAGGAGTTCGTTCCAGGAGACGATGAACTTCTCGACGCCCTCCTTCTCGAGCAGTGCCGTGACCTCCTCATACGAGATGCCCAGCGCGTCGAGCGAGTCGAGCACCGCGTTTGCGTCGTCGTAGTTGCCGGTGACCTGGTCTCCGTCGATCACGCCGTGGTCGAAGGTGGCCTCGAGGGTCTTCTCCGGCATGGTGTTCACGACGTTCGCGACGGCCAGCTCGGTGACGTACAGCGTGTCGGGCAGCGTCGGGTCCTTCACTCCGGTGGAGGCCCAGAGCGGTCGCTGCACGTTCGCGCCCGCTGCGATGAGGCCCTTGGCCCGCTCGCTGTCGAAGGCCTGCTCGAAGACCTGGTAAGCGAGGCGGGCGTTCGCGATGCCCGCCTTGCTCTTCAGCGCGAGGGCTTCCGGAGTGCCGATGGCGTCGAGGCGGTTGTTGATCTCGGTGTCGACTCGCGAGACGAAGAACGACGCGACCGAATGGATGGTCGACAGGTCATGTCCGGCCGCCTTGGCGTTCTCGAGGCCGGTGAGGTAGGCATTGATGACCTCGCGGTGGCGCTCGAGACTGAAGATCAGGGTGACATTCACGCTGATGCCCGATCCGATGGTCTCGGTGATCGCCCCGAGGCCCTCGACGGTCGCGGGGATCTTGATCATGGCGTTCGGTCGCGCGACCTTGGCCCAGAGCTGCTTGGCCTGGTCGGAGGTCGCGGCTGCGTCGTGCGCGAAGCCCGGTTCGACCTCGATCGAGACGCGTCCGTCGCGGCCATCGGTCGAGTCGTAGACCGAGCGGAAGATGTCGCTGGCACTCGCGACGTCATCGGTGGTGATCTCGAAGACGGCTTCGGTGACGGTCTTGCCCGCGGCAGCCAGTTCGGCGACCTGGGCGTCGTAGGCCTCGCCCTTGGCGAGCGCACTGGCGAAGATCGTCGGGTTCGTTGTCACGCCGACCACGTTGCGGTCGGCGATCAGTTTCTGCAGGCCGCCGGAGTTGATCCTCTCGCGCGAGAGGTCGTCGAGCCAGATGCTCGTACCGACGGCGGAGAGGGCGGCGGTGGGGGTGTTCTCAGTCATGTTCGTTTTCCTTATCTTTCGACGCCTAGACGGCGGCGATCGAGTCCTTGGCGGCGGAGATGGCGTGCTCGGTGGTCATCCCGAACTCACGGAACAGCGTCTTGTAGTCGGCCGATGCCCCGAAGTGCTCGATCGAGACGCTGCGGCCGGCGTCGCCGACGTAGGAACGCCAGGTGAGGTCGCGTCCCGCTTCGATGGAGACCCGCGCCTTCACGCTCTTCGGAAGCACGGACTCGCGGTATTCGTCGGACTGTTCCTCGAACCATTCGAGGCACGGCGCCGACACGACCCGGGCATTGATGCCCTCGGCCTTGAGCTGCTCGCGGGCATCAACGGCGATCTGCACCTCCGAGCCGGTCGCGATGAAGATCACGTCGGGAGTGCCGTTCGGTGCCTCTGCCAGCACATAGGCGCCCTTGGCCACATGCTTCGCCGCGGCGAAGGTCTCGCCGCTGGCGACATCGTCTCCTCGCTCGAACACCGGGATGTTCTGACGGGTGAGCGCGATTCCTGCGGGTCCCTTGCGACGCTCGAGGATCGTCTTCCACGCCCACGCGGTCTCGTTGGCGTCTCCGGGTCGCACGATGTCGAGATCCGGGATGGCCCGGAGCGCCGCGAGCTGCTCGATGGGCTGATGCGTGGGTCCGTCTTCACCCAGCGCCACCGAGTCATGGGTCCAGACGTAGATGGTCGGCGCCTTCATCAGTGCGGCGAGGCGCACGGCCGGACGCATGTAGTCGCTGAAGATCAGGAAGGTTCCCCCGAACGGGCGGGTGTTCCCATGAAGGACGATGCCGTTGAGGATGGCTCCCATGGCGTGCTCGCGGATGCCGAAGTGCAGGACACGGCCGTACTTGTTGCCGGTCCATTCGTGAGTGGAGTGCTCGGCGGGCACGAAGGACTGCGCGCCCTCGATGGTGGTGTTGTTCGACTCCGCGAGGTCGGCGGAGCCACCCCACAGTTCGGGGATCACCGGTCCGAGTGCGTTGAGCACCTTGCCGGAGGCCGCACGGGTGGAGACCTCCTTGCCCGCCTCGAACACGGGCAGAGCCTCTTCAACGCCCTCCGGCAGGTCGCCGGAGAGGATGCGGTCGAGAAGCACCTTGCGGTCGGGGTTGGCCACGGCCCAGGCGTCGAACCGGGTGTTCCACTCGGCGTGGGCGGCCTTACCGCGGTCGACGGCCTTGCGGGTGTGGGCGAGAACTTCCGGGTCGACCTCGAAGGTCTTCTCCGGATCGAAACCGAGCACCTCCTTGACGGCGGCGAGCTCCTCGGCACCGAGCGCCGATCCATGGATCTTGCCCGAGTTCTGCTTCTTCGGGCTCGGCCAGCCGATGATCGTCTTGAGGATGATGAGGGAGGGCTTTGAGGTCTCACCCTTCGCCGCCTCGATGGCGTCGTTGAGGGCGGCGATGTCCTCGACGTACTGCCCGGTCTTCTTCCAGTCGACCACCTGCACGTGCCAGTGGTAGGCCTCATAGCGGGCCTTGACGTCTTCGGTGAAGGCGATGTTGGTGTCGTCCTCGATCGAGATCTGGTTGCTGTCGTAGATCGCGATCAGGTTGCCGAGCTCCTGGTGGCCGGCGAGAGATGACGCCTCGCTCGTGACGCCCTCCTGCATGTCGCCGTCACCGGCGATCGCATAGACGTAGTGGTCGAAGGGGCTGGTGCCCGCTTCGGCGTCCGGGTCGAAGAGACCGCGCTCGAAGCGGGAGGCGTAGGCGAATCCGACGGCCGACGACAGGCCCTGGCCCAGCGGACCGGTGGTGATCTCGATTCCGTCGGTGTGACCGTACTCGGGGTGGCCGGGCGTCTTCGAACCCCAGGTGCGCAGTGCCTTCAGGTCGTCGAGCTCGAGGCCGTAGCCGCCGAAGTAGAACTGCACGTACTGCGTGAGTGAGGAGTGCCCGACGGAGAGGATGAAACGGTCGCGACCGATCCAGGTGCTGTCGCTCGGGTCGCGGCGCATGACCTTCTGGAAGAGGAGGTAGGCGGCGGGGGCGAGGCTCATAGCGGTGCCGGGATGTCCGTTCCCGACCTTCTCGACGGCATCCGCCGCCAGGATTCGAGCGGTGTCTACGGCGGTGTTGTCAATGGGATCCCATTGGAGAGCTGCCACGAGAATTCGACCCTTCTGTTGCGTACGATGTCTGTCCCGGGTGGGTCACACCGCCTGAGGTAAATACACATGCTCGCCTGACGACATCGGCAGAGCTGTGGGCAGACCGAAGCGACGAATGAGGTCGGCGGGGGCTGGGGGCACGGCGTGCGGGCACTGACAAGTATAGAGAAAGCCGTGAGCGAGCGTTCGAATGCGTCCCTGTGCGGCAGGGGGGTTGACAGGACCTCCCAGCCGGGGCGCTTACACTAATCAGCGGATGCGATCGGGTGTTAGAGGAGCAATGGACGTAGCGGTAGAGACTCGGCAACCGAGCGAGCGCATCGGTCTTGCCCGCAAGTCGAAGGCGTATTTCGCCCTGACCAAGCCGCGCGTCATCGAGCTGCTCCTCGTGACGACCGCGCCGGTGATGATCCTGGCGCAAGGCGGCATCCCGAACCTCTGGCTCGTGCTGTGGACGCTGGTCGGCGGAGCTTTGAGCGCCGGGTCGGCCGGAGCATTCAATTGCTACATCGATCGCGACATCGATCGAGTAATGAAGCGGACGAGTAACCGTCCACTGGTCACCGGGGAGTTGAGCGACCGGGAGGCCTTCGTCTTCGCGTGGGTCATCGGGGCCGCATCGATCGCGGTGCTCGGGTTGCTCGTCAACTGGCTAGCCGCAGCACTGTCGCTCGTCGCCATCCTGTTCTACGTGCTCGTGTACACCCTCGTGCTCAAGCGCCGCACCCCGCAGAACATCGTGTGGGGTGGGGCCGCCGGCTGCATGCCAGTGCTCATCGGCTGGTCCGCCGTCACCGGCTCGCTCAGCTGGGCTCCGGTCATCCTCTTCGGAATCGTGTTCCTCTGGACGCCACCCCACTACTGGCCTCTCTCGATGCGCTACCGCGCCGATTACGCCTCGGTGAACGTGCCGATGCTCGCCGTGGTGCGCGGCCGCACGGTCGTCGGCCTGCAGGTGGTGCTCTACGCGTGGGCGACAGTGGCCTGCTCCCTCCTCCTCATCCCGGTTGCGCACATGGGGATCCTGTATTCCGTCGTCGCTGTCCTGGCCGGCGGATGGTTCGTGTTCGAGTCGCATCGCCTGTACGCCATGGCTATCCGCCACGACACCGTCAAACCGATGCGGGTCTTCCACAGCTCGATCAGCTATCTCACGCTGCTCTTCCTCGCTGTCGGGATCGACCCTCTGCTCGCGCTCGTGCGCTGACCCCCATCTCTCGGAGGACCGACCCATCGTCACCCCATTCACCTGGCTGGCCAGCCGGTACAGCCTCGGCCCCCGTGCACTGCGCTGGGGCACGACGGCGGCACTCGTGGTCAGCGTCTTCATCGTGCTCACCGGGGGAGTGGTACGCGTCACCGGATCCGGACTCGGCTGCCCGACCTGGCCCGCCTGTGAAACCGGTTCGTTCACCACCACGCCGGAGCTGGGCATCCACGGCTTCATCGAGTTCGCGAACCGTGCCCTCACCGGAATCCTGATCATCGCGGTCGGCTGGGCGATCGTGGCGGCGCGCCTGCAGAAGCCGCGCAACCGCACCCTCACCCGCCTGGCCTGGTCGCAGTTCTGGCTGGTCATCGCCAACTCGATCGCGGGCGGCATCTCCGTGCTCACCGGACTCAACCCCTACGTCGTCGCGATGCACTTCGTTTTGGCGATCGCGCTTCTCACGACGACGACACTCACCTGGCACCGTGCGCGGCAGGCCGTCGCGCCGACCGAGGTCCCCGCGGCGGCGGCGGGGCGCGCTTCCGGAATCCTCAGCGTCTTACTGGTCGCGGTCACCCTCGTGCTCATCGTGGTCGGAACCCTGGTGACCGGCTCCGGACAGCACTCGGGTGATTCCGCGGATGTGCCGCGCATGGGCTTCGTCTGGCAACAGGTCGCGATCGTGCACGGGGTGCTCGGAACAGCGGTCATCCTGCTCGCTCTCGCGCTCTACGCGTCCCTGCGGGCGCGGTCGGACACGTCCCTTGCACGACGCCGGGTGATCGCCTTCGTCGTCGTGACGGTGGCGCAGGCCGCACTCGGACTGCTGCAGGCGAATATCGGAGTGCCCGCCGCGCTCGTGGCCATCCACGTGCTCGGTTCTGCACTGGTGTGGGTCGGCGCGCTTCGGGTGCTGCTGGATGTGAACCCCGGGCTGTTCCGCACGGTGCGATCGCAGGTGCTCGCGACCCCGATGACGGCGACTCTCCGCTGATTCGCAACCCGCTGCCTGTAGAATCGAGTACGCAGTAAGCACTTGGGCCACCGTGTCGGCGTCGATACGCGAGGCGTCTCCGCTCGGCAGTTAGTGTGCCGGTGGGGATCCGCCGCCGGTGGGCGTGCGGGGGAATGCCCTCGCTCCTCCTCCGGTTGTCACAGGGGCAGGAGCGGTGCCAAGGAATTTTGCACCAGAGGTTTTGTCAAAGGAAGTGGGAAACTATGTCGGACATCCTGATCGACCGTCCCGAACTGGAAAGCCTGGGTATCTACGAGTTCGGCTGGTCCGACTCCGACGTCGCCGGAGCATCCGCCAAACGCGGTATCTCTCCCGAGGTGGTGGCAGACATCTCTGGCCTCAAGAGCGAACCGGAATGGATGCTGAAGAACCGCCTGAAGGCGCTTGCCCTCTTCTACAAGAAGCCCATGCCCGCCTGGGGTGCGGACCTCTCCGGCATCGACTTCGACAACATCAAGTACTTCGTGCGCTCCACCGAGAAGCAGGCCCAGACCTGGGACGATCTGCCCGACGACATCAAGAGCACCTACGAGAAGCTGGGAATTCCCGAGGCCGAGCGACAGCGCCTCGTCTCCGGGGTCGCCGCCCAGTACGAGTCAGAGGTGGTCTACCACACGATCAACAAGGACCTCGAAGAGCAGGGTGTCATCTTCATGGACACCGACACGGCCCTCAAGGAGTACCCGGAACTCTTCAAGGAGTACTTCGGCACGGTCATCCCCGCCGGCGATAACAAGTTCGCGGCGCTGAACACCTCGGTGTGGTCGGGCGGCTCGTTCGTCTACGTACCGAAGGGCGTTCACGTACAGATTCCGCTCCAGGCCTACTTCCGCATCAACACCGAGAACATGGGCCAGTTCGAGCGCACGCTGATCATCGCCGACGAGGGTTCCTACGTCCACTACATCGAAGGCTGCACCGCGCCGATCTACAAGTCGGACTCCCTCCACTCCGCCGTGGTCGAGATCATCGTGAAGAAGAACGCCCGCGTTCGGTACACGACGATCCAGAACTGGTCGAACAACGTCTACAACCTGGTCACCAAGAGGGCGATCGCCCATGAGGGCGCGACGATGGAGTGGATCGACGGCAACATCGGTTCGAAGGTCACCATGAAGTACCCGTCGATCTACCTCGTCGGGGAGCACGCGAAGGGCGAGACCCTCTCCGTCGCGTTCGCGGGACCCGGACAGCACCAGGATGCCGGCGCCAAGATGATCCACATGGCTCCGTACACCCAGTCATCCATCGTCTCCAAATCGATCGCCCGGGGCGGTGGCCGCACCGGCTACCGCGGCGAGGTGCGGATCGCCGAGGGCGCCCACCACTCCGCGAACACCGTGCGCTGCGACGCCCTGCTCGTCGATGCCATCTCGCGCTCCGACACCTACCCGACGACGGATGTCCGCGAGGACGACGTGCAGATGGGCCACGAGGCGACTGTCTCGCGGGTGAGCGCCGAGCAGCTCTTCTACCTCCAGTCGCGCGGGATGCCGGAGGACGAGGCCATGGCGATGATCGTGCGCGGGTTCATCGAACCGATCGCCCGCGAACTCCCCATGGAGTACGCGCTCGAACTCAACAAGCTCATCGAAATGGGCATGGAAGGCAGCGTCGGCTAGGTGTCTGTTCCTACTCAAACCGTGCCCGAAACGGTCACCACGGGTTCTGCCTCAGCGCCCGATCACTCCCGCCTCGGCTCGAAGCAACACAGCGACGGCGGCTGGGGTCTCGTACCCGTCCAGGTGCGTTCCGCGCGCTTCGCATCCTTCGACGTCGCCGACTTCGAGTCGGTCACCGGGCAGGAGGCGGAGTGGAAGCACACCCCGATCGCCCGGGTTCAGCCACTGATCGATGGCACCCTCGATCCGGACATTCAGCCTTTCACCGGTGTCACCGCCTCTGGCGACGCAGCGCTGGTCGAGTGGGTTTCGCGCGATGATTCCCGCATCGGTCGCGCCGGCAAGCCGGAGGAACGGGCGTCGGCGAACGCCTGGAGCGCGTTCGAGTCGGCACTCGTCGTAACCGTCACGGGAGAGCACTCCTCCGAGGTGACCGTGACCCGGTCCGCCCTCGGAGCCACCCTCCGGGCCGCGCACACCGTGATCCACGCCACGCACCACAGCGTCGGCACTGTCGTCTTGCAGAACAGCGGTGACGCTCTTCTCAGCGAGAACGTCGAGATCATCCTCGACGAGGGTGCCCAGCTGACGGTCGTCACCGTGCAGCAGTGGGAACCCACCGCCGTCCATCTGGCGAGCCACTTCTCGGAGATCGGTCGCGACGCGAGGCTCAAGCACGTCGTCGTCTCGCTCGGCGGATCCGTCGTGCGCATCAATCCCTCGACGCATCTCTCGAGCGAGGGCGGGGATGTCGAGCTCTACGGCGTGTACTTCGCCGACACCGGCCAGCACCTCGAACAGCAGGTCTTCGTCAACCACGATGCTCCGAACACGAGGTCACGCGTCAGCTACAAGGGCGCCCTTCAGGGTGCTGGCGCCCACACGGTCTGGATTGGCGACGTGCTCATCCGACCCACCGCCGCCGGAACCGACAGCTACGAGCAGAACCGCAACCTGCTGCTGACGGATGGCGCGCGGGCCGACAGCATCCCGAACCTCGAGATCGAGACCGGCGACATCGCCGGCGCCGGCCATGCGAGTGCCTCTGGACGCTTCGACGACGAGCAGCTCTTCTACCTCCAGGCCCGCGGAATCCGGGAAGACGAAGCGCGGCGACTCGTCGTGCGCGGCTTCCTCTCCGAGATCGTGCAGAAAATCGGTCTGCCTGAACTCGAAGAACGCCTCCAAGACGCCATCGAAGCCGAACTCACCGTAAACGAAGCCTGACCCCGAATGAAAGAGCCTGCAGTGACCATCAAGATCTGTGCCGAAAGCGACATCGAACTCGGCTCCGCAGTGCGCGTCGTGATCGACGGCACCCCCATCGCCGTCGTTCGTGACTCCGCTGGGGCGGTGCATGCCATCGGTGACACCTGCACGCACGGGGACATCTCCCTCGCCGAGGGTTTCGTCGAAGACGACACCCTCGAGTGCTGGGCGCACGGGTCGAAGTTCTCGCTGATCACCGGCAAGCCGATCACTCTCCCGGCCTACGAAGCGGTGCCCGTCTTCGCGGTCTCCATCGTGGACGGCGACGTCTTCATCGATCCGACCCCCGTGGTCGCCTCCTAACCCCCAAGGAATTCACACCATGTCAGTACTCGAAGTCACCGACCTCCACGTGAGCGTCGAAACCGAACAGGGCACCAAGCAGATCCTGAAGGGCGTCGACCTCATCGTCAACGAGGGCGAGATCCACGCGATCATGGGACCCAACGGCTCGGGAAAGTCCACGCTCGCCTACACGATCGCAGGTCACCCCAAGTATCACGTCGAGAGCGGATCCGTCACCCTCGACGGCCAGGACCTCCTCGCCCTGCCCGTGGACGCCCGTGCCCGTGCCGGCCTCTTCCTCGCGATGCAGTACCCGGTGGAGATCCCCGGAGTCGCCGTCACGAATTTCCTGCGCACTGCCAAGACGGCGATCGATGGTGTGCAGCCGTCCATCCGCACCTGGACCAAAGAGGTCACCCAGGCGATGAAGGACCTGCGGATGGATGCCTCATTCAAGGACCGCAACGTCAACGAGGGTTTCTCCGGCGGCGAGAAGAAGCGCCACGAGATCCTCCAACTCGAGCTGCTCAAGCCGAAGTTCGCCATCCTCGATGAGACCGACTCCGGCCTCGACGTCGACGCGCTCAAGATCGTCGCGGAGGGTGTGAACCGGGCCAAGGAGAACACCGGTCTCGGCCTCCTCCTGATCACCCACTACACGCGCATCCTTCGCTACATCACCCCCGACTTCGTTCACGTCTTCGTCGACGGACGGGTTGCGGAAGAGGGCGGCGCGGAGCTGGCCGATCGCCTCGAAAATGAGGGCTACGATCGCTTCCTCGCCCCCGCGAGCCTAGGCTAGGGCGATGGCTGTCGCACTCGCTCCCGCTCTCTTCGACCAGGTGGAAGAGGCGCTGAAGGATGTCATGGACCCCGAGCTCGGGGTCAACATCGTCGACCTCGGACTCATCTACGACCTCACCTGGGACGACGAGAACGACGCGCTCATCATCAGCATGACCCTCACCTCGGCCGGCTGTCCTCTCACCGATGTGATCGAGGAGCAGACTGCGCAGTCTCTCGACGGGGTAGTGGAGCAGTTCCGCATCAACTGGATCTGGATGCCGCCGTGGGGCCCAGAGAAGATCACGGACGACGGTCGCGACATGATGAGGGCCCTCGGCTTCTCGATGTAACAGCGGGCTTCCCCCGCGTAACCCCGTCCTTCTCATTTTTCCCTTGAGCACCACCGGGTTGATAGACCCCTCGGACTGGGTGGTGCGGCATGACTGCGTCGGCTGGTCTTCGCCTGTAGCGTTGAGGCGGTGGGGAACATATCGGGCATTATCGGAAACTCCGATGAGCGGCGTCGTGAGCGTCTGCGACGCTCGATTGCACAAAGTCAACTCCTGAACGCCGCTGCCATGCTGCTCATGACCTGTTTCGTCGTTGTCGTGCACAGTACCTCTCTAGCCGATCCTTTATTTCTTTGGGGCCTCGCGCTTGAATTCGTAGCCACGGTCGTCGCGTTGCTCATAACGTGGACTGAGAGGAACTCTCGCTGGGCGACACTCTTGCCCATCACCAACATTTTGGCGATTTTCCTCATCCGCGAGGGCGCACCCCAGTTAAGTGCGGGGTTACTATTCGTGTTGCCAGTGATCTGGATGTCGCGACGGAATGGTATCGCCGGCACAATCGGCAGCGTCGTACTGATTGCAGTCCTCATCTGGACCGGAGCGATCTTCAATGACGCACCGACCAGCGGTCTCGCGCTTGTTGGACTTTTTCTGCTGCCGATGACCCTCGCCTTTGTGGCGACCGCTACCTACTTCACCGCTCGGCATAGCGCCAGCCAGCGAATTCTGCTGCAGCAGCAGGCGCAGCTTGTCGAGCGAGCATTCGCCCGCGCTAGCTCCCAAGAGCGCTTGCGCAATGAAATCCTCAACGCCGTGAACTTCGGAGTCATAGCCCTGGATCGCAATGGACTTCTCATCCTGATGAACGATGCCCATCAGAAGTCACTCAGTGAGTTTGATGCACCGGCCGGAGTGATCGTACATCCTGTGGTGTACGGGCCAGACCGCGTCACCCGTCTATCTAACGTCGAGAGACCCCTTGCCCGCGCGATAGCCGGTGAGTCACTCGACGGGGAGATCATCTGGATAGGCGAGCCCGGCTCTCGCCGGGAGGCGTTCTCCGTCAGCTCGCGACCCCTCACGGGCTCCGATGGTCGGTTCGATGGTCAGGTCGTGGTTGTACGGGATGTCACCCGGGAACTCGACGCCATCAAAGCGAGAGACGACCTGGTCGCCTCCGTGTCTCACGACCTGCGCACCCCTATCACCTCTATTCTCGGCTACCTCGAGCTAGTGCTCGAAGACGACGAAATCGATGAGGAAAGCCGGAAGATGGTTGGCATCGCCCATCGCAATTCGGAGCGATTGTTCGCTCTCGTGTCAGACCTGATGCATGCCGCCAGTGAGTCGGATCCGAAGCCCGCCATGACTTTCTTGCCATACGACCTCTCCTACACTGTCGACGAGGCCGTCGAGTCTCAGCGCCCGATGATGGAGGGTCAAGGGCTGCAACTCAACACAGATATCGAGACGCCGGTACTCTGCGTGATCGACCCCTTACGAATACGTCAGGTGCTCGACAACCTGTTGACCAACGCGGTCAAGTACAACAGTGAGCATGGAGAGATCGGGGTAACCCTGCATGACGACGGCTCGACGGTGCGCATTGCGGTCTCGGACACCGGTTTGGGGATATCCGACGACGATCAAAAACAACTGTTTCAGCGTTTTTTTCGCACCGAAACCGCTCGACTCTCCTCTGTGCACGGCTCAGGACTCGGTCTCAACATCTCGGCCGAAATAATAAAGGAACACGGAGGAGAACTCGTCGTGTCGAGTGTCGTGGGAGTGGGCAGTACATTCGAGATCACCCTGCCGTCACTTCGTAACCCCGTCCCCAACATCCTTACCGAATCCTCCGGGAGTACCCGATGATAGCCATCGACTCGAGCACGATCGCCCTGGTCGAGGGCCTTGTTTTCATGACCACCGGCGTAACTTTCATCTTGACAACTGTGATGGGGCGCGCAAACGCCGTCGGTAGAGTGTGGAGCGCAGCGTTTGCCCTGGGAATCCTCTCCGTGATTTGTTTCGCGGTGACCGGATTCTCTACCGACAGCCTCCGTATGATCAACGCAATCGGCTGCGCTGCGCTCGCCGCAGCACTCTGCGTGCTCTGGAGCGGATGCCGCGTTGCCAACCAACACCGCCCGCTCTCCTGGGTGGCAGCGATCGCCGGGGCCTTCGCCGGGAGTGTCGTCTACTTCGACGATGCGAGCCTCGGCACCTGGGCCGGCTCTTTGCCATTCTTTAGCCTGATCGCGGTCCTTACCGCACTTTCCGCCGTCGAGAGCGTTCGTGGCCGATTGCTCCGGGACATTAACGCCTCGGCTCTCACCATTGTGTTCGCACTAGCTGCGGTCTATTACGCCGTGCGCGCGTGTATCGTCGCTATCTTCGGCACGCAGTCGTCGATCTTTCTCGTCTGGTTCGGCACCTCGACAACCGGACTGGTCATCATCGTGCTCATTCTGGTTGCCGGTATCAGTATGACTGCGCTTCGCAATACACTCCCCGAGGGGGCCATCGATGTCCCCGCGGGCGATTCGGGGATCCCCGGAGTGGCCACCCTCGGGTTGTTCGAGCATCAGCTTCACGACTGGCTTCGGCAGGGGCGAATCCTTCGAATCCCGCTCATGATCATGTTGCTCGACGTTGACGACCTGGCCCACCTCAATCGGGTTTTTGGCCACGAGTTCGGTGATATCGCCATCCGTGCGGTCGGTCGCTCAGCCTGTGAGAATGCGCCGCTCGGTTCGATCGTTGGCCGCCTGTCGTCGCGGCGCTTCGCTGTGTTGTCGACCGCACCATCTCATGTTGACCCGCGCAAGGTTGCGGAACAACTTCAGAATGCGTTGGTCGAATCTCCTATTGACACAGTGACAGGTATCCGTGCTGTCGCGACGATCGGTGTCGCAACCACGGCGGCGATCGGCTACCAACCCGCGGGCCTGCTCGCCGCTGCCGCTCGCGCACTCGATGCGGCCAGGGCAGCAGGCAGTGGCGAAATCATGCTCGACCGGGCTGCTCAACCGGCCGAATGATCCGAAGCCCGATTCGCTACCCGCGTCATCGGGCGATAGCGATGGTGAGCGTGTCGGTCGCGGTCTGCTTGGCGTACTGAACCGAGGTCGGGGTAGTTTGCAGAAGCAGCTCGTACGTGAGGTCCAGAGTGACCGAGGTCGCTTTCGGATCAAGCGCGGGCAGCACAAAAGTCTGGCTATAGCTGTACGGTGATTTGATGAGGTACCCGGGGGAAATACTGGCCTGGTCCGACAGCGTGGCTGGCGAAGGGAGGGCCTTGCTCCCTGCCATGACAGCCACGACTGCGCTCACCTTGGAGAGGTAAACCTGCTGGCCGTCGTCCGGTGTTAGCGCGCCTGTGAGCGAAAAACTCAACGGCTTGTTCGCACCGGCCGTCCACGACTTCATCGCGAGGTCCGACCAGTAGTCCACGGTGACACCGATGGTTCCCGCCTCGAGGAGACGGCGAGTCGATCCCGATGCGAGATCATTTTTGATCATCGTGATGGTTCCGCTTGGAGAGGGTTTCGGAGTCCCGCCGGCTCCAGCCTTCTCCCACGGAGGTGTGCCGCAGGCAGTCAAGGAAAGCAAAAGAAGGGATGTGGCAATCACCACAGCCGGTTTTATCCTCTTACGGGTGTACTTGGAACGCCTATGCATGATGTTTCCCCCTCAAGAAGACACTACCTCCGCGTCGATTGACCAATTGTCGATCGAGCCCTGATTCTCCACAATGCCGCGCGAACGGGGGGTGAGGATATTGGCCGCGGAGTGCAAAGATGGAGAGGTGATCAGATCTGTCCACCCTTGCCAAACGGAAAGCCCGTATCAGATCAGGAACGAGTGCTCGCAGCCATGACGATCTCTAAGCCGGATTCGCCATCCGAACCAGGCGCGTCGATGGTGCCGTATCGCACGAACTATGTTCAGTACTCCGCAGAGGTGTCTCCGCAGGCGATGGACTTCATCGCGAGTGTCGAGAATATCCGGGTTGAGCGTACGACCATCGGCTGTGTCGTTCCCGCTTACAACGAGGCCGAGTCGATTGCTGAGGTTATCGAATCGCTGCTAGCGCAGACCCGCATGCCGGACGTCATCCACGTCATCGTCAACAACACCACCGACGACACGGTGAAGATCTCGAGTGAGTACGCCGGCCCGCACACTCGCACAGTCGATAACGTCGAGTACAGCACAGAGGTATACGTCCATGACATCGGCGTCAATCGAGACAAGAAAGTCGGAGCGCTCAACTACGGTTTCACACTCGTCGAAGGATGCGATTATCTGCTCGGCGTTGACGGAGACACCACAGCAGCTCCCGACGCCGTCGCCGCACTCGAAGACGAGATCAATTCTGACACCCGCATCGGTGGCATTTCTGCCATCTTCAGCATCGACGATTCGAAGCAGCACGGACTCATCGCCCCGTTTCTCATTGCTGGCCAACGCACTCAGTTCGCCGCCTTTAATATGCAGAACATGTTGCGCGGTCGCAATATGGCCGTGCTCGGTGGTCAATTCTCTATTTTTTCGGTTCGCGCCCTCACGCAGGCCATGATCGACAACCACCAGTCGACCCCGTGGGTGAAGGACAGCGAGGTCGAAGACTCACTCCTCTCGCTTCAGATCAAGAGCGCCGGCTACCTTACTAAGATCAGCGCGCAGGCGCGAGCGGATGTCGGCGGAATGACCACGCTACGCGGCCTCGATGCGCAACAGGTCAAATGGAACTTCGGCGCAATCGAGCTGATGTGGCCCGGCCAACGTGGGGACACGAAGGGCCAACCCCTCCATCCGAATCTCCGTCTTCGCTGGATCGAGAACTTCTCGATGGCGATAAACGGGGTCACACGCATCCTCTTCCTTGTTCTACTTGTCGCGTCTCTGTCGATCCATGCGTTCGTGTTCAGCCCGATTTGGCTGATTCCACCGGTCGTCGCGGTGCTCCTGAACCTGCGTATTGCCTACTCGATGAAGAATCGCAACTGGAGAGATTTTGTCTTTGCCGGGCTGATTTTCCCCGCGGAGATCTATATGATCGTGCGGCTCGGGCACTTTCTCCGGGCCTGGACAAAGTTCCTCAGCCGCAAACAGGTCGACAACTGGGCAGCCCAGGCGAAGGCAGAACGAGGCTCAGGCAACGCGCACCTCGCCCCCATCTTCATCCTTGTGCTGGCAACCGCAGTGCTGGTGTTCACCTGGTTCCAGGTGTCGAGCGTGGTTCAGTCGTCGATCCTGTGGATTGCCTGGCCCGTACTTGGTGTAATCACCTTCACGCAAACTCTCACAATGGTTGCGTCACTCCTGCGTCGTCATCGCGGTTACAAAGTCTGAGCGGGGTCGATGGCCTGGGAACCGATCACATGATCAGAGACCAGCGTTAAGAGATCAGATGCTATCGTCGTGGGTCGCGCGATAGCCGACGGCACCCACAACCTCGATCCAGCGCGGATCGGCCGTGTTCTCACCCAACTTCTTTCGCAGACTGCCGATAAGAACATCGATGGCACGCTTTTCCGCGTCGCTGACGAAGTGGCTCGTGACGAAACTCTCGCGGCGAAGCAGCAACACCAGATCGGGTTTGGTGCGCACGCGTCGTCCAGACCCCAGCAGTGACGACAGCAGATCGAATTCGCTCCGAAGCAGGGGAGTGTCGTGACCGTCGACCTGTACGCTACCGGAACTGGTATTGAGGGTCAGACCGTTGTGCGTGATCCAACCTTGTCGTGTATCTTCTACCGGAAGCAGATCACCCTCCAGCTCAGGCTCGACCGCGTCTGCCTCGGCGTGGTTGGGCTCGGCCGGGGCCTTTTCTGCCAGAGTCGGTCGCACTGGAGTGGGCTCAGTAAACGAAGTCTCCGCGTTTGTCGGCACAGCACCGTGCACGATCGGTTTTGATATCGGCTCCTGCCGAGCCTGGCCGTGGAGTGCCGACGAAGTTATCGGAGCGAGCGGAGCATCATCGACAGTGGACACGCTCGGGTTTTCCGCGACGATTGCACGCGGACGTCGCAGAAGAGCCTCGATGCGGGCCCTGACCTCACGCGGGCGGAATGGTTTCGAGATGTAGTCATCCGCACCGGCACGCAGCCCCTCCAGGATGTCGATCTCGTCTTGAAGGGCAGTGACCATCACGATGTATCCATCGCTGAAGGTGCGAATGCGTCGAGCAACCTCGAAACCGTCCATACCCGGCATGTTCACATCGAGTGTCGTAATGATCGGGTTGTACTGACGCACCGCCTCGATGCCATCCGGACCGTTGCCGGCGGCGATCACATGGAATCCTGCTTGCGTGAGGATCGCCTCGAGAAGGTGACGAATGTCCACCTCGTCCTCGACGATGACGGCCGTACGGCGTTCTTCCCCATTCCCCATATCAGCCATCGTAGCAATCTGGCGGGGAACCCACGCAGTGCGACGCGAGTCGATTGCCCGATCTCGCGGGCGGGTCCTGCGGCTCTGGTCTCAGCTACCGAGTCCGAGGAGTTCGAGCGCGCTCTGAGCCCACCATTGGCCAGCGGCGGGGCCACCATTGCAGGTACCGTCACTCTCACCCGGTGGTTTGATCCACAAATCGCCGTCGTGCGCGTTGTTCGAGTGGTCGATACTCGGGGTGGTACCTATGCGGCGGCCGGGGGGATTACACCAGTCGCCATTCGACCCGGCGCCGTTGCGGGAGACATCGATGATGTAATGGGCACCACCGGTCAACTTGCTGACGGTGCTAGCGTAATTGCGCTCGCGCTCGGTGGCGTTGTAGTTCGAGACGTTGGTTGCGAAACCGCGCACCGAGCTGACGCCGGCACGATTCAGGAGATCGGCCATGGTCGCAGCGGGAAGCCAGTTCGAGTGACCACCATCCAGGTAGACCTCGGGGCTTGTGCCCGAAAACTGGGAGGCGGCGTTGCGCACCTCGATTATTCGAGCATCCTGCTCACCGCAACTAGCGCTTTGCGCGAGGGAATCGGGCTCTAAGACCACGATGCTCTTGCTGCCCTCCACACCTTTGGCAATGGCGGCCACCCACGCCGGATAGCTCGCTTGATCGAGCCCACCACTCGACTGGCTGCCACAGTCACGATTGGGAATGCCGTACACGACGAAACTCGCGACATCCTTTTTTGCCGTCGCGTCACGAACGATTCTCGCAACAGAGGTTTCGACGCTGACGGTCGGATACTTCTCGGGCGTGAGCCAGATCGCTGTAGGGGTGTGAGCCAGAGGGGCGAAGGTTACCGCCACGCTCGGATCAGCCATACTCGCTCGGGCCGCGGAGGAATCTGGATCTACGTACAGTCCCTTGCCGGCAAGAAAGCTCGGAGCAGCATTCGAGGCATCGGCCGAGCCGGGTCGAACGGCAGCGCCGGAACCGCCGAATGCCTTGGCCACAAGCACGGTACCGAGGCAGACTACGGCAACGCTCAAAAGAACTATCGAAAGAGTCAAGGCGGGACGGCGAGGCCTCTCAGAGCGACTCATGGAATCCTCTGTGGAATTAATGACATAGGGAGCTCAGATGCAGGACGGTACGACGAGTCAGCGATGGTGGGGCTTAGCGGAATCGGAGCGTGTGATCCCGAACCAAGCCAGTCGGATGAACCCTGCGGCCAAGAGCGCCTTGACAATCCCACCGAGCACGAAGGGGTACAGACCTGCCGCGAGAGTCTGTTCAAGGTTGAGACCGAGCGAGAATGCTAACCACGGGAGTCCAATGGCGAAGGTGACCAGGGTACCGGCGGCGAACGAGGCGATAGCACCGATGATGCGATGATCCCAAGCGCGCTGCGCGAGCCATCCTGTGAGGGCCGCAGCGAAGACGAAACCGACGATATAGCCTCCGGTTGGGCCGGCGACAACGCCTAAGCCGTGTGTCGCATCGCTGAAAACCGGCAAACCGATGATTCCGAGCACCGCGTACAGCAACATCGCGATCGAACCACGCGCGGCACCTAAGGTACTTCCCACGACCAGAACGGCAAGGGTTTGCCCGGTGATCGGAACGGGCCACAGCGGCACGGCGAGCTGGGCTGCGACAGCGGTAAGGACTGCTCCCGCCACAATGAGCACCACATCTGTAGCGATACCGCGGGTGAAGACACGATCGGCAAGAGTGGAGCGGCCGGTGGCCAGCGTGAGGGTGCTCATTCGTTCTCCTTGTGCAACAGGGGGAATAGACCGACAGGCCCACGTTTTATACTAGAGGCCTCTCCCTCCCTCCCGTCGTCGTCAGATGACACAAACAATTGGACTTTGCCTGTGCTCAGCGTGCACGACCTCGAACTGCGTGTTGGCGCACGCATGCTCATGGAGGACGTCACCTTCAGAGTCGAACGCGGAGACAAGATCGGCCTGGTGGGCCGAAACGGAGCGGGCAAGACGACGCTGACGAAGGTGCTCGCCGGCGAGGAACTCGCCACCGGCGGCACCATCGATTCGACGGGTGAGATCGGCTACCTGCCGCAGGATCCGCGATCCGGCAACCCGGAGGATCTCGCCCGCACCCGCATCCTCGATGCCCGCGGCCTCGGCCAGCTGGTGATCGGCATGGAGAAGACCGCGCTCGAGATGGGCGACTCCGACGAGAAGGTCGCCGCCAAGGCGATGAAGCAGTACGGCGAACTCCAGGACCGCTTCATGGCGCTCGGTGGATACGCGGCAGAGGCCGAGGCGGCATCGATCGCCAGCAACCTCAGCCTGCCCGACCGCATCCTCGACCAGCCACTGTCGACTCTCTCCGGTGGCCAGCGTCGCCGCATCGAACTGGCCCGCATCCTGTTCTCCGGGGCGGACACCATGCTTCTCGACGAACCGACGAACCACCTCGACGCCGACTCGGTCACCTGGCTGCGCGAGTTCCTCAAGAACTTCCAGGGCGGACTGATCGTGATCAGCCACGATGTCGAGCTCGTGGAGGACACCGTCAACCGGGTCTTCTATCTCGATGCCAACCGCCAGGTCATCGATATCTACAACATGAGCTGGAAGAACTACCAGCGCCAGCGTGCCGCCGACGAGGAACGTCGCAAGAAGGAACGCGTCAACGTGGAGAAGAAGGCCGGGGTCCTGCAGATGCAGGCGGCCAAGTTCGGAGCGAAGGCCTCCAAGGCCGCCGCCGCCCACCAGATGGTGCGCCGCGCGGAGAAGATGCTGTCGGGGCTCGACGAGGTGCGTGCCGTCGACCGGGTCGCCAAGCTGCGTTTCCCCGATCCGGCGCCCTGCGGACGCACGCCGCTCATGGCATCCAATCTCTCCAAGAGTTACGGCTCGCTCGAGATCTTCACCGCGGTGGACCTGGCCATCGACCGCGGATCGAAGGTGGTGATCCTCGGCTTCAACGGCGCCGGCAAGACCACCCTGCTTCGAATTCTCGCGAGCGTCGACCAGCCGGACACCGGCCAGCTCGAGCCCGGTCACGGCCTGCGCATCGGCTACTACGCGCAGGAACACGAGACCATCGATGTGAAGCGCACCGTCTTGCAGAACATGGTGTCCTCCTCACCGAACATCACCGAGACCGAGGCCCGTCGCGTCCTCGGCTCCTTCCTGTTCTCGGGGGACGACGCCACCAAGCTCGCCGGCGTGCTCTCCGGCGGCGAGAAAACCCGTCTCGCCCTCGCGATGATCGTGGTGTCCGGCGCGAACGTGCTGCTGCTCGACGAACCGACCAACAACCTCGACCCGGCCAGTCGGCTCGAGATCCTGGATGCCTTGGCGAACTACTCGGGCGCCGTGGTGCTCGTGAGCCACGACGAGGGAGCCGTCGAGGCCCTGAACCCCGAACGCGTGCTCATCCTGCCCGACGGCACAGAGGACCTCTGGAATCGGGACTACGCCGACCTGGTGGCACTCGCCTGAATTCTCGCGGCGCGGGGGATCGCTCAGCGCCCGGGACGGGAACCGGTCGTCTCCAGGATCTCGTCCTCCACCTCGCTGTCGCTGCGCGGCCTGGTGAGCTTCTTGCGCTCGCGCACCTCGGCACGCTCCTGCTCCTCCGGGTCGTCGGCATTCCTCATCCGATATTCCTGGCGGATCGCGTACCAGAGCCCGAAGAACGCCATGACCCCGAAGATGATCCACTGGATGGCGTAGGAGATGTGCAGTCCCTCGTCGAGTTGGGGCTGCGGCATCGCGGTCGGCCGGGTCGCCGCCGCGGGACTCTCCGACACCATCAGACCGTAGGCGCCCGTGTAGGTGGGTTTGCCCACGAGCTTCTGCACGTCGGGCAGGTGGATCGTGGCCAGCTCGCCGGGGGTGTCCGAACGGCCGCTCAGGGTCGGTTCGCCCGCCTGCAGCCGCACCACCACGGTGACCGTGCCGCTTCTCGGTGAGGGGATGCTGTCGGGCCGGTCCTGCTTATTGCCGATCGGCACGTAGCCGCGGTCCACGACGAAGACTGTGCCGTCCGGGAGCTGAAGCGGATCGAGCACCTCGAACCCGGGCTGTCCGTTCAGCGGACGATTGCGCACGAGAACCTGGGCCTCCGCGAGATAGGTCCCGGTGACCGTTACCTGCTTCCACTGCTGCCTCGGAGAATAGGAACTGCGGGTGGGAAGGGCCGATTCGAGCGGCACCGGGGTGCTGTGGTAGTTGCGATCGACGAGTTCGTTGGCGCTCCGCGTCTCGTTGAGCCGGGCGACCTGCCACTGTGAGAGCCCGACGCAGACCGCGGCGAACACCACGGCGAGAGCGAGATAGCCGAACCATCGTCGGCTGATCGCGAACCTCCAGCGGTTCACGGCAGCGCGGTCTCGGGTGCGATTACCGAAGAGGAAACGTCTGTTGTGACGTCGGGAAGCCGGTCGAGCGGCTCATCGAGCGCGGTGACGACGACCGGGAAGTCCCGGGCTTCGAGATAGTCGTGCAGATAGTCGCGGTGCTCATCGCACGCCAGCCAGATCTTGACGCGCTCCGGCCCGTGAATGCGCGGGTTGCGCCAGTTGATGTTCCACCCGGCGGGGTTCGAACAGTTCGCCCGAGAGCAGGTCTGCCCCTCGGATCCGCTCCCGAAACCGATCATCGGCGCGCCGGTCACCGGGCGTCGGGGCCGGGAACGTCGGGCGCGCGGCGGACGAGCGCGCCCGGTCGCAGCACCTCGGCGGCAGGCTTCGAGATGCTCGCGTTGGCGAGCACGACGGCGATGTAGGGCAGAACGATCGCCCCGACAGCCGGAAGGAGTCGCCACCAGCCCGGCACGACGAGGCAGAGCAGGATGCACACGGTGCGAATGCTCATCGCGACCGTGTACTGGATCATGCGGCTGCGCCGATCGTCCTGAGGAGACCGGGGGAGTGAGGTGATCGACTGCTGCTGCTGTTTAGCCATGGTGTGAATCAAGCCTACGGCTAAGATTGCGGGAGTTTGCCTGCGCCCGGCATACGCTCAGGGGGCGTTGAGGAAAGCGTGAAACCCGGCAGAACCAGCGAGAGTGAGAGAGCGATGACCAGCTCCGAATTCGTCCCCCGTACCGTGCTCGTGACCGGGGGGAACCGGGGTATCGGCTTTGCCATCGCCGCCGAATTCGTGTCCCTCGGGCACCGTGTCGCGGTCACCGCACGCTCCGGCGAGGGTCCGGTCGGCGCACTGACGGTGCGCGCGGATGTCACGGACTCGGCCTCGGTCGATGCCGCGTTCACCGAGATCGAATCCGCCCTCGGCGCTGTCGAGATCCTCGTCGCCAATGCCGGGATCACGAGGGACACCCTCCTGCTCCGGATGACGGAAGACGACTTCACGTCGGTGATCGACACGAACCTCTCCGGCGCATTCCGCGTGGTGAAGCGGGCCTCCAAGGGAATGCTCAAGGCTCGCTACGGGCGCATCGTTCTCGTCTCGAGCGTCGTCGGACTTCTCGGGTCCGCCGGGCAGGTGAACTACTCCGCGTCCAAGAGCGGCCTGATCGGCCTGGCCCGATCGGTCACCCGCGAGCTGGGCGCGCGCGGGATCACCGCCAACGTGATCGCACCCGGGTTCATCGAGACCGACATGACGGCGGAACTGCCGGAAGCGCAGCAGGAGACCTACAAGAAGTCGATTCCGGCGGGCCGCTTCGCCAGCGCAGAGGAGGTCGCCCGGGTGGTGGCCTGGATCGCGGGAGAGGATGCCGGTTACATCTCCGGTGCGGTCATCCCCGTCGACGGCGGCCTCGGCATGGGGCACTGACCGCCCCGGATACCGGCTCCGCGCGGAGTTCAGCCGCGCAATCCGAGGAGCGGAAGCAGCTGGCTGAGATCCCGCACATCCATCAGCACGTCCGCCTCATCGCGAACCGGCGCCTTTGCGTCGAAGCCCACGGCGAGTCCCGTGATAGCCATCATCTGCAGGTCATTCGCCCCGTCTCCGACGGCGACCGTCTGCGCCATCGGAACCCCGAAGTCCGCGGCCCACTCGATGAGGGTGTCGGCTTTCGCCGTGCCATCGATGATGGGTCCGACCAATTCGCCGGTGAGGACCCCGTCGACGACCTCGAGACGGTTGGCCCTCCAGTAGTCCAGACCGAGCTGGGCCGCGACCGGATCGATGATCTCGTGGAATCCTCCCGAGACGACGGCGACACGGCCGCCCGCAGCGCGCACGCCGGCGATCATCTCCGGCACTCCCGGCGTGATGCGCACGAGCCGACCGACTTCACTGAAGACCGACTCCGGCAGTCCCGCGAGCGTCGCAACCCGGGCGCGGAGGCTCTCTTCGAAGTCCACCTCGCCGTTCATGGCGCGCGCCGTGATCTGCGCGACAGCCACGCCGGACCCCGCGGCATCGGCCAGGAGATCGATCACCTCGTTTTCGATGAGGGTGGAATCGACATCGAGAACGACGAGAAAGCGGGGCATCGGGACCTACCGTTCGTTAGGGGGAAGGCAACCGTCGAGCCCGCGCCGGTCAGCTGACCGTTACGCCCTTGCCGACAACGGTGATGCCGGAGTCCGTCACCGTGAATCCGCGGGCCCGGTCGGCCTCGGCATCCACCCCGACGGTCGCGCCAGCGTTGACGACGACTTCCTTGTCGAGGATAGCGCGGCGCACCACGGCATCCGGGCCGATGCGCACCCGGTCGAAGACGATCGAATCGATCACCTGCGCGCCCGACTCGATGATCGCCCAGGGTCCGAGCACGCTGCGCTCGATATGGGCCCCGGAGAGCAGTGAGCCGAGCGACACGATCGAATCGATCGTGGTGCCGAGGTTGCCCTTGGAGTCGCGCACGAACTTGGCCGGCGGGGAATTGAGCTGCTGGCTGAAGATCGGCCATTCGCTGTTGTAGAGGTTGAAGATCGGCAGCGCGGAGATCAGGTCCTGGTGGGCATCGAAGAATGACTCGATCGTTCCGACATCCCGCCAGTAATAGCGGTCACGGTCTGTCGCCCCCGGCACTTCATTTCGATTCAGGTCGTACACGGCGGCATCGCCTCGCGACACGAAGTCGGGCACGATGTCGCCCCCCATGTCGTGATTGGAGGTGGTGAGCTCTCCATCGCGCAGCACCGCGTCGATGAGGATGTCGGCATCGAAGATGTAGTTGCCCATCGAGGCGAGCACCTCATTGGGGGAGTCCGCGAGGCCCACCGCGTTCTTCGGCTTCTCGAGGAACTGCGCGATGCGGGTCGGATCCTCCGGATCGAGCTCGATCACACCGAACTGGTCGGCGAGCGAGATCGGCTGGCGAATGGCCGCCACGGTGACCCCGGCGCCCGAGGCGATGTGCGCCTCGATCATCTGGCTGAAGTCCATGCGATAGACGTGGTCGGCGCCGACGACGACGACGATGTCGGGCTTCTCGTCGCGCAGCAGGTTGAGGCTCTGAAGGATGGCGTCGGCCGATCCCGCGAACCACCGCTTGCCCAGGCGCTGCTGCGCGGGCACGGATGCGACATAGGACGCGGTGATCCCGTCGAGGCGCCAGGTCTGCGACACGTGACGGTCGAGGCTGTGCGACTTGTACTGGGTCAGCACGACGATCTGCCGCAGACCGGAGTTGATGAGGTTCGACAGGGCGAAGTCGATCAACCGGTAATTTCCGCCGAACGGAACTGCCGGCTTCGCGCGGTCAGCGGTGAGCGGCATGAGGCGCTTGCCCTCTCCGCCGGCGAGAACAATGCCAAAGATCTTCTTCGATGCCATGTGACAACAGTAGAGGACCGATCGCGATGCGTCAGTGCGCGAACCGCGCTAGCGTTTCCCCTGTGAGAGTCGATCTGATTACCAGGGAATACCCGCCGGAGATCTACGGCGGGGCCGGTGTGCACGTCACCGAGCTCGTGAAGGCCCTCCGTCTCGACATCGATGTCGTGGTGCGCGCCTTCGGCAAGCCGAGGGAAGAGGCTGACGTCTACTCCTACGACGTGCCCCCGGGACTCGCCCACGCGAATCCGTCCCTCGCCACGCTGGGTGTCGACCTCGAGATCGCCCAGGACGTCGCCGGAGCCGACCTGGTGCATTCGCACACCTGGTACGCCAACGGTGCCGGTCACATCGCCCAGTTGCTTCACGGTATCCCCCACGTGGTCACCGCCCATAGCCTCGAGCCGCTTCGCCCGTGGAAGGCCGAGCAGCTCGGCGGCGGCTATCGCGTCTCGAGCTGGATCGAGCGGGACGCCTTCACGTCCGCGGATGCCGTCATCGCCGTGAGCCATGGGATGCGACGAGACATCCTCCGCTCCTATCCGACGCTGGACGAGACGAAAGTCTCCGTGGTGCACAACGGCATCGACCTCGAGTCGTGGCATCCGGTGCGGGATGGCGACCTGGTCCGTTCCCTCGGGATGGATCCCGACCGACCCTCCGTGGTCTTCGTGGGTCGGATCACCCGCCAGAAGGGTCTACCCTACCTTCTTCGCGCGGCGGCATTGCTTCCCCCGGAGGTGCAGCTTGTGCTCTGCGCCGGAGCCCCCGACACCGCGGAGATCATGGCCGAGGTTCGTGCGGGAGTCGCCGAACTGCAGAAGACCCGCACCGGGGTCATCTGGGTCGAGGAGATGCTGAGCCGCCACGACCTCTCGGCGGTGCTCACCGCGGCGACGACATTCGTCTGCCCCTCCATCTATGAGCCACTCGGCATCGTCAACCTCGAGGCAATGGCCTGCGGCGCAGCGGTGGTCGGCACGGCCACCGGGGGCATCCCCGAGGTCATCGACGACGGGGTGACGGGTCGCCTGGTGCCGATCGCGCAGGCGGAGGATGGCACGGGCACGCCGCTCGATCCTGACCGGTACGTCGCCGATCTCGCGCGGGCACTCACGGAGGTCGTGAGCGATCCCGAATCCGCCCGGCGGATGGGTGAGGCCGGTCGGCTTCGCGCCGAACGCGACTTCGGCTGGGACCGCATCTCGAAGAGGACCCAGGAGATCTACCGCTCGCTGCTCTGACCCGCTCGCTGCCCACAGCCCTGGCGCTCACACTGTGGCGCTGCCGGGAATGGTCCGGCGGCGAAGGTAGGGTTGAGGCATGGCCAGCGTTCTCCAGCTTTCCGACGTCTCCGTCGTCCGAGAAGGCAACCACATCCTCGATTCCGTCAACTGGACAGTGGAGGACGACCAGCGCTGGGTCATCCTCGGGCCCAACGGCGCGGGCAAGACCACTCTCCTGCAGCTGGCGTCGGCGATGATCCACCCCAGTTCCGGAATCGTGAAGATCCTGGATGTCACGCTCGGTCGCACCGACGTGTTCGACCTGAGGCCCCGCATCGGATTCGCGTCCACCGCGATGGCTCGACGCATCCCCGCCACCGAGCGGGTGCTGGATGTCGTCCTCACCGCCGCGTACGCCGTCGCGGGCCGCTGGAACGAAGACTACGAAGACATCGACATACGCCGCGCCCAGCGGGTGCTCGCCGAGTGGAAGCTCGACCACCTCGAGGACCGCCGGTTCGGGCAGCTGAGCGATGGGGAGCAGAAGCGGGTGCAGATCGCCCGCTCCGTGATGACAGACCCAGAGCTCCTGCTGCTCGACGAGCCGGCCGCCAGCCTCGACCTCGGCGCTCGGGAGGAGCTTCTCGAGTTGCTCGGTGGCTATGCACGAGCCGAACAGGCTCCGGCGATCGTGATGGTCACCCACCACGTGGAGGAGATCCCCCTGGGCTTCGGCCATGCGCTGCTGCTGTCCCACGGACGCATCACCGCCGCGGGCCCGATTGGCGAGGTGATCACCTCGGAAAAGCTGACCGAGGCCTTCGGACTCGACCTCCAGGTGGACGAGCGCGATGGTCGATTCACGGCACGCGCCGCGCATTCCTCCTAGGCCGCACCACTTCTGGTAATGTAAACCCTTGGCCCACGTGCCGACCTTTTCCCCTCACCCTTCTCAACACCTAGGAATCCACGATGAAGACTGACATCCACCCCGACTACAGCGCGGTTGTCTTCCGCGATCTCGCGAGCGGCGAGACCTTCCTCACCCGCTCGACCGTCAAGAGCGACAAGACGATCGACCTCGACGGCGTGACCTACCCCGTCATCGACGTGGAGATCTCCTCCGCCTCGCACCCGTTCTACACGGGCAAGCAGCGCATCCTCGACAGCGCCGGACGCGTCGAGAAGTTCAACTCGCGCTACAAGGGCTTCGGCGCGTAGCGAGCACCCTGTACTCATCGCAGAGGGCGACCGGCTTCGGCCGGTCGCCCTCTGTCGTGTGAGCCGAGCAGCGCGGTTTCAGCGCTGCGGCCAGGCCCCGTCGGCGATGAAGGACGGGTCTTTGGTGCGGCGCATATAGTCCTGAAAGCTCGTGGCACTGTCGGCCGCCCAGGTCACCTGGTTGGTGTGCACGAGCCTCACGTCCTGCCCGAGCGTGTCGGAGTATTTGCGGGCGATGGCCTGGGCGACGCGCCCGGCCGCGACAGCATCCGCTTCCGCGTCGTGGGCGTCCATGAGCTCGACACCGTAATACTCCGCTGCCACCTCGAGGGTGCGTTTGCCCTTGCGGTATCGATCCATCGCACGGTCGATCACCAGGGGATCGATGATGGGCAGCGGGTCGTCGAGAGGCTCGATGCCGTAGCGGAGGCACTCCCGGTTGAGAAGCGTGAGGTCGTAGGCGGCGTTGTAGATCACGATGGGGACGCCCTGAGCCAGAAGCGCGCGCAACACCGCGACGATCTCGGCGACGACCTCGGCGGCATCCCGACCCTCTGCTCGCGCTCTTTCGGTGGTGATGCCGTGCACCGCTGCTGCCTGCGCGGGGATCTCGATGCCGGGGTCGGCGAGCCAGGACACGCCCTTGGGCATGCCCTGGGCATCCACGACTCCGACGTAAGCGGAGACGATGCGACTGGTGTCGGTGTCTATCCCCGTGGTCTCGAGGTCGAAAACGCCGAGGCGGTCGAACCATGTGCCGGCACTGTCGCCCGGGTCGCCCGCTGAAGCGTCGTCTTCGGCATCCGCCAGTGCCACTTAGGGCCGACCACCGGCGGGGCTCGGAGACCCGACGTGAAGCCAATAGAAACTCTGGGTTCCGAGCGTGAGCGTGATGTCGCCGTTTTCGGTGAAGGCGGGGAATTCCCCGCCGCCGAAGAGGTCGTACAGGGCGGATCCGGCGAACTGTTCCGCGGTGATGGTGACCGCGATCGGATTGTGGGCGAAGCTGAAGACGCACAGCACGTCTTCGGCAGAATCGCCGAACTGGGTGCCGGATCCCGGGTAGGACCGCACGAAGGCCAGCACCGACTCGTGGTTGGTCTCGAGCACCGTGAGGGAGCCGAGCCCGAAGGTCGGGTGGGCCTTCCGCACGTGGATCACGTTGCGCACCCAGTGCAACAGCGACCGGGACTGTGCGAGCTGCGACTCGACGTTCGTGAGGTTGTAGTTGTAGACCAGCGACTGCACGACCGGGAGGTAGAGCTTGCCCGGGTCTGCGGAGGAGAACCCGGCGTTGCGGTCGGGGGTCCACTGCATCGGCGTGCGCGAGGCATCCCGGTCTGGAAGCCAGATGTTGTCTCCCATGCCGATCTCGTCGCCGTAGTACAGGAACGGGCTGCCAGCGAGGCTGAAGAGCAGTGCGTGGGCCAGCTCGAGCTCGGCGCGCGAGTTGTCGAGCAGGGGAGCAAGGCGCCGACGAATGCCGATATTGGATCGCATGCGCGGGTCGTAGGCGTACCAGCCGTACATGGCCTGACGGTATTCCTCCGACACCATCTCCAGGGTGAGTTCGTCATGGTTGCGGAGGAAGACACCCCATCCCGCGCCCTCGGGGATGTCCGTGGTCTCGGCGAGGATTCGGGTGAGCTCCGCCGCGTTCTGCGAGCGGAGCGAGTAGAAGATGCGCGGCATGACCGGGAAGTCGAAGGCCATGTGGCATTCCGGCTCCTCTTCGGTGCCGAAGAATGCGGCGACCTCTCTGGGCCACTGGTTCGCCTCAGCCACCATGATGCGGCCGGGGAACTCCTCGTCGAACATCGCCCGCACCCGTTTGATGTAGTCGTGTGTCGGCGCCTCGCCCTCGCCGTTGCCCTCCTCGGATTCGAACAGGTAGGGGATCGCATCGAGGCGGATGCCGTCGACGCCGAGATCGAGCCAGAAGCGCATGACGTCCATGACGGCATCCTGCACGGCGGGGTTCTCGAAGTTGAGGTCCGGCTGATGGGAGAAGAACCGGTGGAAGAAGAACTGGCGTCGAACCGGGTCGAAGGTCCAGTTGGATTCCTCGGTGTCGACGAAGATGACCCGGATGTTCGGGTACCGCTCGTCCGTGTCGCTCCAGACGTAGTAGTCACCGTACGGCCCCTCCGGGTCGGACCGGGACTGCTGGAACCATTCGTGCTGGTCAGAGGTGTGGTTGAGCGGATAGTCGATGATGATGCGCATGTTGCGCTCGTGGGACTTGGTGACCAGGTCCTTGAACTCGTCGAGGGTGCCGAACTCGGGCAGGATGGCGCGGAAGTCGGACACGTCGTAGCCACCGTCGCGCAGCGGCGACTGGTAGAACGGTGGGAGCCAGAGTGCGTCGATGCCGAGCCATTGCAGGTAGTCGAGCTTGGAGAGCAATCCCTGAAGGTCTCCCGATCCGTCCCCGTTGCTGTCGACGAAGGATCGGACCATCACCTCGTAGAAGACGGAACGCCGATACCACTGCGGATCGAGGGTCAGTCCGGGCAGTTGGATGGGGGCGGTAAAGCTCACAGTGCTCCTCTCGAGAGCAGGGTAGGCATCGGAATCGACGTCGAGTTTTATCGAGCCCGTCAAGTCTAGGCGCGTGTGTGAAACGCCCGCGTAACTTCGTATCCGTAGAATCGAGCCAATGTCTGTTCACTCTCCTTACGCCGAATTGCTCGCCCGGATGCCGATCGAGCGGCACGAGATCGTGATCCTCGGCAGCACGACACGCTATTGGGTATACGGACCGGTCGATGCAGCCCTCACGATCGTCATCGCGCACGGTTACCGCGGCGAGCATCACGGGCTCGAGCCGGTGATCGCCCAGCTTCCCGGCATCCGGTGGATCGGGCCGGACATGCCCGGTTTCGGCGAGTCGACCCCCCTCACCGAGGTGCCTCATTCGATCGACGGCTTCGCCAAGTGGCTCACCGCATTCGTGGATGCCCTCGGCCTGAGCGGCACCGCCGTGACCCTCGGACACTCGTTCGGCACGATCATCTCGTCGAAGGCCGTCGCGGACGGCCTGAAGACGCCCGCCCTCATTCTGGTGAACCCGATCTCGACCTCCGGGCTCGAGGGGCCGAGCAAGACCGCGACGAAACTCACCGTCGCCTTCTACCGCCTCGCGGGACTGCTGCCGGATCGGGTCGGGGAGTTCCTGCTCAAGCGTTGGATCGTGGTTCAGTTCATGAGTTCGGTGCTCGCGAAGACGAAAGACCGGGAGCTTCGCCGCTGGATCCACTACCAGCACCACACCTACTTCAACAATTTCGCCAGTCGCGACTCCGTCGTCGAGGCATTCGAGGCCTCGGTCGGCTCGGATGTCAGCACCTATTCGGACGGCATCACGGTGCCGACGCTTCTCGTCGCCGCCGAACTGGATGACATCACGCCAGTCCAGGCCCACCGAGACCTCGTCGAGAGCATGGCGGATGCCCGGCTCGAACTGCTCATGGGCGTCGGTCACCTCATCCACTACGAGGTTCCGGGGCTCGCGGCCGCCGCCATTCACCGCTTCCTCGTCGAGCAGGGCCTCTTCGGCGATCTGCCCCCGGAGGCGACCACCGTTCAGCGCAAGATCGAGTCCGACGCGGAACCCAGCACACCGTGAAGGTGATCTTCGACTGCCGCTACACCCGGTTCGTGCGCCACGACGGCATCAGCCGGTACACGGCGGGCCTGGTCGAAGCCTTCTCCCGGCTGCATCCGGTCACCATGCTGATCAGCGACGAGCGCCAGCTCGCACTGCTGCCCGATCTGCCCTGGGTGAAGGGTCGGCCGGGAACCAGCGCGCTCGAGCCATTCATCGGGATGCTCTCCATCAACAAGTGGAAGCCGGATATCGTCTTCAGCCCGATGCAGACGATGGGTGCGACCGGACGGCGCTACAAGCTCGTGCTCACCGTCCACGACATGGTCTTCTATCGCATCACCCAGATCCCGGCCGGGTACAGCTGGTATGTGCGCGCCATCTGGCGGGCTTTCTACCTGACCTACTGGCCGCAGCGTATGGTGCTCAGCCGGGCGGATGCGGTGGTCACCGGCTCCTACAACTGCGAGCGCGAGATGATCGAAGCCCGCCTCACGAGACGTCCCCTCACCGTGATCAGGCCGGGAGTCGACGATTCCGGAGTGCCTCAACGGGGCGAACCCCGCTCGAAGACGCTCGTCTACATGGGTACATTCCAGCCGAACAAGAACGTGGAGACGCTCGCCCGCGGAATGCATCACCTCCCGGGCTATAGCCTGCGCCTGCTGTCCCGGATCAGCCCGGAGGATCGCGAACGCATCGGCGCGCTCGCGCCAGAGGGCTCCATCCGCTTCGACGACGGCGTGACCGACGAGGAGTACCTCGACGCACTGGTTGGCGCCACCGCGATGGTCACGGCCTGCTGGGACGAGGGATTCGGGATTCCCCTGATCGAGGGAGAGGCCGCGGGAGTGCCGCTCGTGCTCAGCGACATTCCGCTGTTCCACGAGGTGGGCGGCGAGGCCGCGGTCTACTTCGAGCACTCCGATCCGGCAGCCTTTGCCGCCGCGGTGCGCTCTCTCGAGGAGCCGGGGGAGTGGCGACGCCGCAGCGAGGCCTCCCGGGCACGGTCCGCGGACTTCAGCTGGGATGAATCGGCGAGACGTCTACTCGCGCTCCTCAGCGAAATGGTTCCGGCCCGCACCGCAGTGGATCACTGAGCGCGAGGCTCCAATCCCCCTTCGCGATGCTCGACCGCATTCTGTTCATCGAAGTCCACGCAGTCATCGGCGACCGACTCGATGTCGATCGGATCGTTGAACAGCACGAGTTCGATCGCGCCGTCCACGTGACGGAAGCTGTGCACCGACCCATTGGTGATCGGGATGCCGCGGTGATATTTCGCCCGCGGTGAGACATGGTTGAGCACGGTGCGGATGACCCCGCCGTGGGTCGTGACGATGAGCCGGGCATCGGGCGCGCCGGTGGAACGATCGCGTTCGTGCCGCTGGGCGAGGGCGACGAGCGCGGGAATGACACGGGCGGCGACATCCTCCCGACGCTCCCGCCCGGGAACGGGGGCGTCTCCGGGGAACAGCCGCGCGAGCTGGCGGTCATCGAGGCCTTCGGCGTCGCCGTAGCGGCGCTCGACGAGGTCTTCGAGCACCTCGATCTCGTCCGCGGCGATGCCCACCTCATTCGCGATGATCGCCCCGGTCTCGAGGGCGCGGGAGAGTGGGCTGGAGGCGATACCGTCCCACGACCGCCGGGCGAGGAGCCGCCCCGATCGCGCCGCCTGCGACCGCCCCGTGTCGTTGAGGGGGATGTCGGTGCTGCCCTGGATGCGACGAGCGCGGTTCCAGTCGGTCTCGCCGTGTCTCACGAGGTAGATCAGAGTCATGCGCGCGAGGTCCTCCGGCGGTCGGTGGGTCCGTGCGCCCGGCCCTGCGGCCCGGTCGACCGCGGTCAGGCGGTGAGGCGGAGTGCGAGTTCGGCGAGCGTCTCCGAGGTACCCGCATCAATCTTAACGGTCGCGCGCGGATCGCCCTTGGTGACCCCTCGATTCACGATCACGACGGGAAGCCGGCGCTTGGATGCCTGGTCGAGCAATCGGATTCCCGAATTGACCACGAGCGAGGATCCGGCGATCAGAAGCGCGCCGGCCGACTGCAGGAGCGCGCTCGCCTCCGAGAACTTCTCGGTGGGGATGAACTCCCCGAAGAAGACGATGTCCGGCTTGAGGACGCCGCCGCAGACCGTGCAGTCCGGGGTGACGAAGTCCGCGATCTGGGTGAACTCCACGTCGCCGTCCGGACCGAGTTCGAAGGAGTCCGGAGCATCGAGCCACTCGTTTGCGCGGGCGATGCGCTCCGAGACATCCGATCGGGCGAAGGTCTGGCCACAGGTGAGACATCGCACACGATCCATGGTGCCGTGCAGGTCGACGACCCGCTGCGACCCGGCTCTCAGGTGAAGTCCGTCCACGTTCTGGGTGATGATGCCATTGACGATTCCGGCGGTCTCCAACTCGGCGAGGGTGCGGTGCCCGTCGTTCGGCAGCGCCCCGTCGAACCGCTTCCACCCGAGGTGGCTGCCCGCCCAGTACCGTTTGCGGTATTCCGCATCCTTCAGGAACTGCTGGAAGGTCATAGGGTTGCGCGGGGGAGCGCCGTCGCCCCGGTAGTCGGGAATGCCGGAATCGGTGCTCATGCCTGCGCCGGTGAGCACGGCGACCGTGCGCCCACGGAGCGCATCGGCGGCGGTATCCAGCTCGGCGGAAGTGGCTACCGGCCAATCGCGAAGGACGGCACCGGTCATCAGGAGCACCCCTTTCGCTGTCTTTCACCTGGGTGGCGCACGCGCGCCTACCCTAGAGTAAACAATCGAGTTTTCGGATATGTTTCCGATTGCTGGCAGTGTTTGCCGTCCCTTTTCCACAATCCCCACCGCGACGCCGGATTCGGCGGCAGGAGTCCCATGCACATCGTTCGCATCGACGACCTCGAGCATCCCGGCCTCGCCGACTATTCGGGACTGACCGACGTGGCGCTGCGGCGCCTCAGCGAACCGGCCGGCGGTCTCTACATCGCCGAATCGTCGAAGGTGATCACCCGGGCGATCGCGGCGGGTCATCGGCCTCGATCCATTCTCGTGCAGGAGCAGTGGTTGCCGGAGATGGAGGCGCTCCTCGCCCCCTTCGACGTGCCGATCTACGTCGGCGCCCCCGGGCTGCTCGAGAAGCTCACCGGGTTCAACCTGCATCGGGGTGCCCTCGCCGCAATGCACCGCCCGCCCCTGAGGCCGGTGCAGGAGGTCATCGAGGGCGCCAGGCGTGTGGTCGTGATCGAGGATGTCGTGGACCACACGAACGTCGGAGCGATCTTCCGGGCGGCAGCGGGCCTCGGCGCCGATGCCGTGCTGGTGACGCCCCGCTGCGCCGATCCGCTCTATCGCCGCAGCGTGCGGGTGAGCATGGGGACCGTGCTGCAGGTGCCCTGGACACGGCTGCCCGAATGGCCGGAGGCGGCCGAGATCCTCACAGAGGCCGGCTTCCACCTGGCGGCCCTCGCCCTCTCCGACACCGCAGTCGGTCTCGACGTGCTCGCCGAGAACCCTCCCGAGAAACTCGCCCTGCTCCTCGGCACGGAGGGCGACGGGCTGAGCCGGGATGCCGTGTCGCACGCCGACACCGTCGTCACCATCCCGATGCTGCACGGTGTCGACTCCCTCAACGTCGCGTCGGCGAGTGCCGTCGCGCTGTGGGCCCTCCGGGTGCGGTGATCAGGGAGATCCGTCCGGCGAAAAGTACCATAAGTCCATGTCGGTGAATGAGCTCCCCCCATCACCGGTTCGCCGCCGGCCCACCCGAGGGGTATTGCTTCGCCGTCGAGCCGTGCTCTTCTCGGCGGCCGCGCTTGTCATCGCCCTTGGCATCTATCTGCCGCTGACCCTGCTGGCTCCGCTCGGATCCACCGCCGCCCGGGTGCTGCCGTACAGCGCTCCCGACCGTATCGCTGCCTCTCCTGCGCTCCCCAGTTACGGAGCGAGTGCCGTCGGGGTGATCGGCTACCCCGAGGCATCCGCCTCCGCCGGGAGCACGGCGCCGTTGCCGATCGCCAGCATCAGCAAGATCGTCACCAGCCTCGTGGTGCTCGAGGCGAAGCCGCTGTCCCTCGGGGATTCCGGCCCCACGATCACCTTCACCGCGGCGGACGCCGCTCTCCGCGCCAAATACGTGGCACTCGACGGGGAGACCAAACCGCTGGCGGCCGGTTCCACGATCAGTCAGCTCGATCTCATGCGGGTCACCCTCGTGGCCTCGGCGAACAATTATGCGGATGCCCTCGCCGGGTGGGCCTTCGCCTCGCGTGGCGCATTCCAGATAGCGGTGACGGCGTGGCTCGGTTCGCACGGCCTCGACCACACCACGATCCTCGAGCCGACGGGAATCAACCCGGGCAACGTGAGCACGGCCTCCGACCTGGTCGAGATCGGCAAGCTCGCCCTCGCCAATCCGGTGATCTCCCAGATCGTCTCGACCCCGACGATGACCCTGGCCGGGGTGGGGACCTTTGCCAATACGAATAAGCTGCTCGGCCGTTTCGGGGTGGACGGCATCAAGACGGGCACCCTCAACGGATCGTCCAACCTCCTCTTCGCCGCCCGGTACGACTACGACGGGCACAGCGTCACGGTGGTGGGAGCGGTCGTGGGGGGGACCGATCACAAGACCGTGGATGCCACCGTCACCACCCTTCTCGCCGGGGTGAAGGCCGGATTCCACCTGATCACCCTGGCCAAGAAGGGCGAGCCCTTTGCGAACTTCACGACGGCCTGGTCGCAGAAGGTACGGGCCGTGTCAACAAAGACCGCGTCGGTTCTGGTCTGGAGCAACACCCCCGTGACCGCCGTGATCACGGCACTCCCGGCAATGGTGGGCCAGAACGCCGCAGCGGTGGGCGCAGTGACCTTCACCGCCGGTGTCCAGTCCGTTCGGGTGCCACTCGCTCTCGACCGCAGCCTCGCCGATCCGGGGCCATTGTGGCGCGTAGCCAATCCGACGCTCCTGCTTCGATAGGCGAACGGACGGATCTTCGAGACGCGCCGTGTATGCTCATTTGGGCATAAATGCACGCCTCTCACAGGCTTTTCCCTTAGGGTAAAACCATCCTTTGGAGCACCCGCTCGTTCTACCCCGACTGGGAAGTCATTTCGAATCGAGGTATCGTGAGCGATGCATCCGTGGCGCCGGTGGTGTCTTTCACAAAGACCAAGCCCGGAGGCTCCCGCACTAATCCGACCACGGAGTACTCCTCGCTCTTGCGAACAGTTCGCGATGCCGGCCTTCTTCGCCGCCGCACGGGTTTCTACGTGATGATGTTCTCCCTCATCACAGTCGCATTGGGCGGAGCGATCACCGGTTTCATCCTGCTCGGCGACAGCTGGTACCAGCTGCTCATCGCCGGAGCTCTCGGCATCATCCTCACGCAGTACGCGTTTCTCGCACACGAGGCCGCTCACCGCCAGGTCTTCGAATCAGGCAAGGCGAATGACATCGCCGGTCGCGCTTTGGCCAACCTCTTCGTCGGCATCAGCTACTCCTGGTGGATGACCAAGCACAGCCGCCACCACGCGAACCCGAACGTGATCGGCAAGGACACCGACATCGAGCGGGACTTCGTCTCCTTCACCCCCGAGGATGCCGCGCGTGCCAAGGGACTCTACGCCTGGGCCACTCGCCGCCAGGGTTACCTGTTCTTCCCCGCCCTGCTGCTCGAGGGGATCAACCTGCACATCCTCGGCTTCAAGACCGTCTTTGGGCGGGAGAAGGTCGATCGTCGTTGGACCGAGATCAGCATGCTCGTTCCCCGTATCGCGCTCTATGTCGCCGTGATCTTTCTGTTCCTGCCCGTCGGAATGGCCTTCGCCTTCATCGGCGTGCAGGTCGCCGTCTTCGGCCTCTACATGGGAGCGTCCTTCGCCCCGAACCACAAGGGCATGCCGATCCTGCCGCACGACAGCAAGGTCGACTTCCTCCGCCGCCAGGTGCTCACCTCCCGCAACATCACCGGGCTCGGTACGACCACCTTCATGGGCGGCCTCAACTACCAGATCGAGCACCACCTCTTCCCGAACATGCCACGACCTCACCTGGCCAAGGCTCGCGAAATCGCGAAGGAATACTGCGACTCGCACAACATCCTCTACACCGAGACCAGCCTGACGGAGTCCTACGGCATCGTCATCGCCTACCTCAACCGCGTGGGCCTCTCGGCCGGCGGCGACCCATTCGACTGCCCGGCGGCCACCCAGTTCGGACGCTAGTCGGTCGTGGTCGCGCTGAGGTAGGGACCGGCATTTGGCCGCTTGGCCGTGATGCCGTCCCCGGATGACTGGTGGCGGATTCGCCTCAACACCCACGGCACCAGGTACTCTCGCGCCCAGCCGATGTCTTCCACTCTGGCCTGGCGCCAGGGCACCCGAATCAGGGGCTCGGGGTTGTAGGGCTGAAGGTCGTTCTCAACGTTGAGTGCCTCCAGCACCATCCGCGCAATGGCGGTGTGCCCCACGGGGGAGAAGTGCAGCCGATCCGGCGCCCACATCCTCGGGTCCTTCAGCTCCCTCAGCGCCCACATGTCCGCGACGACGAGGTCGTGCCGAAGGGCGATCGCGCGTAGATTCTCGTTGTAGATGGCGACCTTGCCGCGTGACCGATTGAGCACCGGCGTCATGCCGATGTCGGGCCCGTCGAAGAGCACGACGGTCGCGCCATCCGCCCGTAGTCGCGCGACCCCGGCCTCGAGGATGGTCGCGAGCCGATCGGGATCGGTGTTGGGACGGATGATGTCGTTGCCCCCGGCCGAGATCGAGATGAGGTCGGGGCGGAGCGCGAGCGCGACATCCACCTGCTCGTCGAGAATCTGGCGCAGCAGTCGACCGCGAATGGCGAGATTGGCGTAGGCGAAATCGTCGGTCTGCTCGCTGAGCACTTCGGCGACCCGGTCGGCCCACCCGCGGTTTCCGCCGGGACTCCGGGGCTCCGGATCCCCGATGCCCTCGGTGAAGGAGTCGCCGAGGGCGACATAGCGGGACCAGGGATGCTGCTGAGTCATGGTCCTACCCTGCATCAGGTGCGCTCGGCACGCCAAACCGCACCAATACAGGGAATTTGCTGAGAGTCAAGGCCTTGTCCCCCAAATGGGGGAATGGCAGAGTATCCAACGGCATTCGAGATCCGGATGACCACATCAAGACTTTTTGGAGAGAAGACCATGGGAATCATCGGTTGGATCATTCTGGGACTCATCGCCGGCGCTATCGCCAAGGCAATCCTCCCGGGTAGGCAGGGTGGCGGCTGGCTCATCACCCTGGTCCTCGGCGTCGTGGGCGCACTGCTCGGCGGCTTCCTCGCTGGGGCGCTTTTCAATATTCCGATGGGAACGTTCTTCGAGATCCGCACTTGGGTCATCGCGATCCTCGGTTCGATCGTCGTGCTGCTTATCTACGGCCTCGTCACCCGCGGCTCGCGCAGCCGCGCGTAGTCCCCGCGCTGAAGAACATCGGTCCCCTCGCCTTCCGGCGGGGGGACCTTTTCGTGGTGCGCGAGCACAGTGAGGTCGTCCGTCGCGGTTAAGCTCGACTGATGACCAACCCGCAGCCCTTCGGACCCCAGGTGGGTACCTCGGCAGCGGAGCACCTCTCCCCGTCGTTCCCCGAGCGGGCCGCCCGCGGTACGGCGGACAAGCTCCGGGCGTGGCAGCAGGAGGCCATCGCGGAATACTTCCTGCGCGAGCCGAAGGACTTCCTCGTGGCCGCGACCCCGGGCGCCGGCAAGACCACCTTCGCGCTCCGCCTGGTCACGGAGCTCCTCGCGCAGCGCAAGATCGACCGGGTGACCGTCGTCGCCCCGACCGAACATCTCAAGCGGCAGTGGGCGGATGCCGCCCACCGCGTGGGTGTGCGGCTCGATCCGAGCTTCAAGAACGCCCAGGGCTGGGCCGGCAAGCACTTCCACGGTGTCGCGGTCACCTATGCGCAGGTGGCGACACGGGCGGCCCTCCACCGGTCGATGACCGAGGGTGGACGCACCCTGGTGATCCTCGACGAGGTGCACCACGGCGGTGACGCGCTCAGCTGGGGGGACGCCATCCGGGAGGCATTCGAGCCGGCGACTCGGCGTCTCTCCCTCACCGGCACGCCCTTCCGGTCGGACACCTCACCGATCCCGTTCGTGACCTACTACCCGGACGAGCACGGCATCCGCACCTCCCAGGCCGACTACGCCTACGGCTACGGCCGGGCCCTTGCCGACGGCGTCGTGCGCCCGGTGATCTTCCTCGCCTACGCGGGCCGGATGCGCTGGCGCACGCGCACCGGGGACGAGATGGAGGCCCGGCTCGGCGAGGGAGACACCAAGGACATCACGGCCCAGGCCTGGCGCACCGCGCTCGACCCGGAGGGCGAGTGGGTGCCCGCCGTGCTCAAGGCCGCCAATCGCCGCCTCACCGAGGTACGTCACGGCATCCCGGATGCCGGTGGGCTCGTGATCGCTACCGACCACTACGCCGCGCGGGCCTATGCCGACATCCTCGAGAAGGTGACCGGGGAGGCGCCGACGATCGTGCTCTCCGACGAGAAGGCGGCGAGCGACCGCATAGCCCAGTTCGCGGCGTCCGACTCGCGCTGGATGGTGGCGGTGCGCATGGTGTCGGAGGGGGTCGACATCCCGCGCCTCGGAGTCGGTGTCTACGCGACATCCGCCTCGACGCCGCTCTTCTTCGCCCAGGCCATCGGCCGTTTCGTGCGAACCCGGCGCCGGGGTGAGACCGCATCGATCTTCCTGCCGAGCGTGCCATCGCTGCTCGGGCTCGCCTCCGCGATGGAGCTGCAGCGGGACCACGCCCTCGACCGGGATCCGGGCGAAGGGCTCGAGGAGATCCTGCTCGACGACGATGCCGCCGACGAGGCGAACCGGGTCGAATCGGCCTCCGGTGACGCGCTGCTGTTCGACTTCAAGGCCCTCGGCTCCGAGGCGGCCTTCGACCGGGTGCTGTTCGACGGGGACGAATTCGGCGCCGGGGCCGTGCCGGACAGCCTCGAGGAACTCGACTTCATCGGCATCCCCGGGCTCCTGGAACCCGACCAGGTGAAGGAGCTCCTGCGGCACCGCCACCAGCGCCAGGCTCGGCGCATCGGCGACCGCCAGCGCCAG
Organism: Frigoribacterium sp. UYMn621; assembly: GCF_040549525.1. NCBI lineage: Bacteria > Bacillati > Actinomycetota > Actinomycetes > Micrococcales > Microbacteriaceae > Frigoribacterium > Frigoribacterium sp. UYMn621. Next base: position 168,534 of record NZ_JBEPTM010000005.1, read on the forward strand.
GCCGACGAATCCGGGGCGGATGCGGAGATCGTGCCGCTCTATCGCAACCTCAAGGAGCAGCGCGCGCTGCTCAACAGCCTCGTGGGGATGCGGGCGAAGGGCACCGGGGAGCCGCACGGCATCATCCACGCCGAGTTGCGCCGGATGGCGGGCGGCCCGGCAGTGCCGCAGGCGAGTGTCTCGCAGCTGCAGGCCCGCATCGACCTGTTGCGTCGCGGCCTTCGCAGCTGAGGTCGGTCGCTAACCGGCGAACGCGTCGACGCCGGTGAGCTCGGCGGAGAGTGCCCACAGCCGCTCGGCATCCGCCGGATCGATCGCGTGAGCATCGACTCCGCGAACCCGGGCCTCTGGGGTGCCAGCGACGGTCGGCTCGGCGATGTCGCAGTCCTCGAGGTAGAGCCCACCCCTGCCGTCCAGCTGCGGCGATGTCGCGGCCCAGACTGAGGTGGCCGCGCCTTGCTCGGGAGTCTTGAAGCGATCGTTCACCGTGCCGTCCTCGGTCATCCAGCCGGAGGCGATCATCTCCTCACGAGGGAGGTGGCGTTGCAGCTCTGTCATGATTCCGCCGGGATGCACGGCGAAGGCCCGCACACCGAAGGGGGCACCGAGCGTATCGAGTTGGATGGCGAACAGACTGTCGGCCGTCTTCGCTTGCCCGTAGGCCTGCCACTTGTCGTAGCCGGTCTCGAACTGCGGGTCGTCGAAACGGATTCCGGAGAGCTTATGCCCGGTGGAGGAGAGCGCGATCACCCGTGCACCGCCGTCTCGCTTCAGCGCGGGCCAGAGCAGGTTCGCGAGCACGTAGTGCCCGAGATGGTTCGTGGCGAACTGCGACTCCCAGCCGGGGCCGACCCGCATCTCCGGGGAGGCCATGATCGCGGCATTGTCGATCAGGATGTCGAGGCTGCGGTCGGTCGAGAGGAAGTCCTCGGCGAACGCCCGCACGCTGTCGAGGTCGGCGAGATCCAGCGCGGCGACCTCGACGGCAGCCAAGCCGCGCGCGTCGAGTGCGGCACGGGCCACCTCCGGGCGTCGAGCCGGCACGATCACGGTGGCTCCTGCGCCGACGAGGGCGGCGACCGTCTCGATGCCGAGCCCGGAGTAGCCGCCAGTGACGATGGCCAGCTTTCCCTTCAGATCGATGCCGGCCACGACCTCCGCCGCTGTCGTTCGGGGTCCGAAACCGGAGGGAAGAGGATGCTGTGCAGTGTTCATGAGGTCATGCTAACCCCGCAGTCTCGACATCTCATGGCCGGTTGCCGCGCCTCTCGGCCCATCCGTCGCCAGCAAACGCCTGCCCGAATCGGGGCGGTCCCGCCGCGGCACAGCTTCGCAGAACGGAGCGCGACCGCTCGCTGCTTCCCACCGCCGGCAGTGCCCCCGTGGTCGTCACCTGTGCGGGTTTTCGGCGGCGGAGTCTCTCGGTCGCTCGGTCTCTCGGTCGCTCGCGTGTTCAGCGGAAGTCGCGGGAGGCCGTGCGGGTCGACATCGGCAACGCTTCGAGACGATCGGCGAGCAGGTTCGTGACGCCCTCGGGCGAGCGCTCGAGAATGCCGCGCACGATGAGCGCGGGGGAGTCCCTGGCGACACGGCGGTAACGGTTCCACACCCCGACGCTGCAGATCACGTTGACGAGCCCGCTCTCATCCTCGAGGTTCATGAAGGTGATGCCGCTCGCTGTTGCGGGCCGTTGCCGGTGGGTCACGACGCCGCCCACCTCGATGCGACGGCCGGATTCCGCCGTCTTCAGGTCATCGGAGCGAAGGGCCCCGCGCTGCCGGAGCGAGTCACGCAGGTAACGGAGCGGGTGATCGTCGGGGGAGATTCCGGTGGCCCAGAGGTCGGAGGCAAGCACCTCCGAGGTGCTGGGCATGGAGAACAGCGGCGGCTGAACAGAGACCATGCTGCCGGCGAGAAACTCCTCCCTATCCCGCGCGGCATCTCCCGCGGCCCAGAGCGCTTCCCGCATGCTGAGACCGAGCGACTCGAAGGCGCCGGCAGCGGCGAGAGCCTCGAGCTGGGGGGTGGTGAGCCCCACGCGGCGCACGAGGTTTGCGAGGTGGGTGAAGTCGCCGTTCTCCTCGCGATCGGCGACGATCTTCTTCGCGAGAGTCTCCCCGATGCCGGTGACCTCGGCGAGACCGAGTCGCACCGCGAGGGCTCCGTCGCGACGGTGGTCGTCGGTGTCGAAGTGTGCTTTGCGGTCGTAGCTGCCGACCGGGGGCTGGATGCGGTCGAGGCAGGAGTCGGTGCCCGTCGGCCCGGCGAGTGGTGGGGTCTCGACACGCGCCGTAGACGGCGCTACTCGACCAGCGGGACCCGCCTCCAGCCCCGGCTGCCAGCCCGACCGCAGGATGTCGGGACGCCTCACCTCGACACCGTGCCTGCGGGCATCCGCCACCAGGGAGAGCGGCGAATAGAAGCCCATCGGCTGGGCGCGCAACAGCGACGCGAGAAAGGCCCCGGGATAGTGCAGTCTCAGCCAGGAGCTCGCGTACACGAGCAGCCCGAAGCTGAGGCTGTGGCTCTCGGCGAAACCGAAGTTGGCGAAGGCCTCGATCTTGGCGTAGATGTCGTCGGCGACCTCTCCCACGATGCCGTTGCTCGCCATCCCCCTGTAGAGAGTGGCCCTGAGCGAGGCGATCTTCTCCTGCCCGCGCTTGGATCCCATCGCGCGGCGCAGCAGGTCCGCGTCATCCGCGCTGCAGCCTCCAACGGCCATGGCCATCTGCATCAGCTGTTCTTGAAACACCGGTATGCCCAGAGTGCGCTCCAGCGGCTCCTTCAGCTTCGGATGCTGGTAGGTGATCGCCTCCTCGCCGAGCTTGCGCCGCACGAACGGATGCACCGCCCCACCCTGGATGGGCCCCGGCCGCACCATCGCGATCTGCACCACGAGGTCGTAGAACTTGCGCGGCTGCAACCGGGGGAGCAGGCCCATCTGGGCTCGGCTCTCCACCTGGAACACTCCGATCGAGTCAGCGCGACAGAGCTGGTCATAGACGCCCTGCTCCTCCTTGGGGATCGTGGCGAGCTCCCACTCTTCACCCAGATGCTCCCGCACGAGGTCGAACGTGTGCTGGATGGCGTTGAGCATGCCGAGCCCGAGCAGATCGAACTTGACCAGCCCCATCCAGGCGCAGTCGTCCTTGTCCCACTGCAGCACCGTCCGGCCGTCCATGCGACCGTGCTCGATCGGGCAGACCTCGCCGACGGGCCGATCGGTGAGCACCATGCCGCCGGAGTGGATGCCCAGGTGTCTCGGGAGCTTCAAGGCCTCGAGGGCGAGGTTCGTCACCGCATCCGGGATGTCGTGGTCGACACTCGAGAGCAGCGCACCGTGGCGCTCAACCTGCTTCGACCACGCATCCTGCTGGCCAGGGCTCGCTCCGAGCGCCTTCGCCATATCCCGCACCGCGAATTTGGGCCGGTACTGGATCACGTTGGCCACCTGCGCCGCGTTCTGCCGACCGTATTTCTCGTAGACGTACTGGATCGCCTCCTCACGCCGGTTGGAGTCGAAGTCGACGTCGATGTCGGGCTCCTCCTCCCGCATGCTCGAGAGGAAGCGCTCGAACGGCAGTTTGTAGCCGATCGGGTCGACGGCGGTGATGTTGAGCAGGTAGCAGACCGCGGAGTTCGCGGCCGACCCACGGCCCTGGCAGAGGATGCCGCGATCCCGCGCGAACTTCACGATGTCCCAGACGATGAGGAAGTAGCCCGGGAAGTCCTTCGCCTCGATCACGTCGAGTTCGTGGGCGATACGGTCGCGCTCCGAGGGGGCGAGCTGCGGGTAGCGCACCGGCACGGCATCCCAGACCAGGTGGCGGAGGTAGCTCATCGGGGTGTGCCCCTCGGGAACCTGCTGTTTCGGCAGCTTGGGACGTGCCCGCCGTAACTGGAACGAGAGCTCATCGGCGATCACGACGGTGTGCTCGACGGCACCGGGATAGCGGGCGAATCGCGCCGCCATCTCGGCTCCGGAGCGCAGATGGGCCGCTCCGGATGCCGGCAGCCAGCCATCCATGTCGTCGAGGCTGCGACGGGCGCGCACCGCCGCAAGGGCCGACGCCAGCCGGTACTGCTCCGGCCGCGCGTAGTGCACGTTGCCGGTGGCAACCACCTGAAGCCCGCGCCTCCCCGCGATCTCGAAGAGCGCATCGTTGTGGTCGCTGGCGAGCGGGGTGCCGTGATCGAACAACTCGACGATCACGTTGCGGTGGCCGAACAGGTCGACGAGCCGGTCGATCTGCCGGGTCGCGGCCGCGGGGGACTCCTCGAGAGCCTGCCGCACGGCGCCCTTGCGGCACCCGGTGAGGATCGCCCAGTGCCCCTCCGCGCGGGCGGCGAGCTCGTCGAGGTCGTAGACCGGACGCCCCTTCTCGAGCCCGGCGAGCTGGGCAGCGGTGAGTGCGCCAGCTAGCCGGTGATAGCCCTCCTCGCGGCGGGCGAGCACGAGCAGGTGGCTGCCCTCCGGATCGGCGGAGCCGTTCTGGGGTCGGCTGAGGCCGAGAGAGAGCTCGGCACCGAAGACCGTGTCGATCTGCGGATGCTGCTCCGCCGCCTCCGCGAGGCGCACGACCCCGTAGAAGCCGTCGTGATCGGTCATCGCGAGGGCGTGCAGCCCGAGCCGGGAGGACTCCTCGAGCAACTGTTCGGGGGAGGACGCCCCGTCGAGGAAGCTGAAGCTCGAGTGGGCGTGCAACTCGGCGTACGGCACCAGATCGCCCGCCGGTGCCTGCACTGTCTCGAGTGGCGCCTCATAGGCGCCACGCTTGTGCGACCAACCGGGGCTGTCGCCGCCATCCGCCCTCACCGGCACCTCTCGGGGTCGCCGAACGTCGGACAGCGCCTTCTCGAACTCTGACCAGGGGATCGGCGGGTTGTTCCAAGCCATCAGTCGCCTCCCTGCCGGCTGCCCTGCCGGCTGCCTGCGCGCGAAAGTGGGCGAATGCGGTCATCCCGGGCTGGCGTGCCGACCCGGAATGACCGCATTCGCCCGGATCGCGGGGAGGACGGGGAACACGGGGAGCACGGGCGGCACGGGCGGCACGCGCGGCACTCCACGCCCATCAGTCGTACCTCGCTTCGGCCCACCACACGCGACTGTCGAGCACGAGCAACCAGGCCACCCCGGCATCGTCCACGACCTGGAAACGGCTCGCCCGGCGAAAGCTGTCGGCGTCCCACCAGCGCTCGTCGATGATCCAGGGGCCGGCCCAGGCCGCAACGGGATGCAGGGTGCGGCCATCGGTGGAGAACCTGGCAGGAACGCCGGAGAGCACTCCGCGCTCATCCAGGTCGACGGCACTGCCCGCGGAGTCGATCACCATCGCCGGCTGGGGTGCCTCGAACACGGTGCCGGGCGTCGGGGTGGGCAGTTGACCGGGCCAGGGAAGACCGTCGGGCTTCGCCGTCTCGGTGCGGTCCCCCCACGCCACGAGACTCTGGCGGTCGAGCAGGGTGCGTCCGCCCCCGATCGCGGCGGTGAGCACGGCGCCATGCCCGAGCATGCTCTGCACCCGCGAGAGCCCGTGGTGGATCCGTTCGTCATGCCCGGTGCCCCACAGCCCCTCTTCGTGGTTGCCGATGGCGTCGACGCTCTCTGGCACGACCCGCACCCGGATGATCCCGGAGCTCAGACCACTGCCGAATGGGTTTCCGGCGATGGTGCCGCTGCCCTGCAGTTGCCAGCGCACCCGGTCCACCACATCCGCCGCCGTGAAAGAGCGCGGATGCAGCCAGGTGCGCTCCGACAGCTCTCCCGACTCCGAGTCCACCTCGACGCGGATCGAGGTGCAGACGAGCCGTGCCTGCACCAACTTCTCGATGAAGCGATCTGCGGATGCGCGGAAGCCGAAGGTCACCTGGTCGATGCGGTCGAGTGGCGGTTCGAAGCCCACCGCGCTGTCGAGTTCCTCCGGCACGATCCGGGGCACGACGGCACGACTGTCGAGACCGCGGGCGAGCGCATGCACCCGGGTGCCGGTGTCTCCGAAACGCTGCTCGACATCCCGTGGTTCGAGCAGGGCGAACTCACCGAGAGTGCGGATGCCCAGCCGTCGCAGGAGGGTGGCGAGGGCCTCTTCGCCGAGCAGCCCCACTGGCATGCCCGAGAGGAACTCGGCGGATCCTCCCTCCGGCACGATGCGGATGCGTTGCCGCTGAGGGCTGCGCGCCGCATGCTCCGCGGTGAATGGCCCATCGGCGATACCGACCCGTGAACCGTGGATGCCGAGCGCATCGAGCGCATCGAGCAGCCACAGCGCCGCCTCCTCCTCGCCGCCGTAATAGCGGGCGGGTCCGCGGGCCCGTACCGCACAGGTTCCCGGACGCAGCACCTGGGCTCCGGGCATCGTCTCCTCGATCGCCTCGAGCACCGGCTCGAAGGCGCGGATGTCGAGCGCGGGATCGTAGTCGAGCACCCGGAGTTCCGGACAGCGGGCCTGGGCTTCGCGCAGCCGGAGTCCGCGCCGCACCCCCTCACCGCGCGCCGATGCCGAGCAGGCGAAGACCTGGCCGGCGTCGATGAGGGCGAGTAGGGCATCCGCTGCGGTCGGATTGCTGCCGGTGCCTGTGCCGGTGCCCGCGAGGCGCAGCGCAGCAGTGATGGGCCAGTCGGGGCACCACAGCACGATGGTGCGCAGGGGGGCGCCGGGCGGGGAAAGAGTGGTGGTGCGACGCATCAGGCCGTCGCTTCGTGAAGATGAGCCTCGCGAAGATGAGCCTCGTGCCGGTACGCCTCGTGCAGATGAGCCTCGTGCCGGTTGCTCGTCTCCGGCTGGGTGAACCTGTCGACCTCGGAGAACTGCTCGTTGAGATCGGGCAGCCACAGACGCGCACTCCGCGGGCGCCCGGCGCGACTGGAGACCGTGACCGTGGCCTGCCGGGCGCTGAGATGACCGTTGCCCTGGCCGATACCGCTCCAGCGACTGTCGGAGAGGCTCAGCATCGCCTCGCTCTGCGGCCATGGCCCCAGCACGATGAGGGTCGCCCCGCGCTGCCTCAGCCGGGCGCTCAGGCGCGCGACACTCGAGTCGCTCGCTCGCTTGGGCGGCCGGGTGACGACCACCCCGAGCACATCGGCGATCGCCGCGGTGACGCCGAGCCACTGCTCGCCGGGATGCGGCACAAGCACGAGCCGCTCAAGGTCGATGCCGAAATGCTGGGCAGCCTCCACCCCGAACTCGGGGACGCCGATGACACCGCACCACGAACCCGCCGCAGAGGGACCGGCGAGCAGCGCCATGAGCAGCGTCGCGGAATTATCCACCGAGTAGGTCGCGCCCTCTTTGAGCCCCCCGCCGGGCAGCAGACCGGCGATCGCCGGGTGAGTGGGGATCGTGCGAGTATCGAGAGTGGTCGCCTGCATCGAACGGATGCGCGCCTGAAGCTCTTCGACGGTGGCTCGCGTGGGCGAGTCGTCGAGAACTGCTGCTGCGGAGGCCATTCCCTCATATTCGAACATACATTCGAATATGTCAATTGCCACCGACATCCGTACGGCGTGTCGCGGGAACGGGTTGCCGAGCCGAGAGTGCAGCGGCCGCGGACGATCTACGGAGCGAGTACCTCACTGCGCGAAGCCAGGGGAGCGACGGCGACGGAAGCGCCGCGACGGTGTCCGGAGAAGACCCAGAACCGGTACAGGGCGAACCGGAAAGCCGTACCGAGCGCGAGACCGACCACGTTGGTCGCGAGGTTGTCGTCGAGAACCGAGGTGAAGCCCAGCGCGTAGTGCGAGATCCAGAGACAGCCGAGGGCGATTCCCGCGCCGATCAGGCTCACCACGGCGAACTCGACCCCCTCACGCAACACGGCCGCGCGGCTCGTCATTCGACGCTCGGTGCGGAAGGTCCAGTAACGGTTGCCGATCCAGTTGACCACGATAGCGATCGACGTGGAGATCACCTTGGCGATGATCGGGCCACCGTGAACGAGATGAGGCTCGAACACGGTAGTGCGCAGCGCGTTGAACACCACGATGTCGACGACGAGGCCGACACCCCCGACGAGCCCGAAGCTCAGAAGCTGCCGCACGAGCGCTCTGCGAGAGTCACGCGACACGATTGCGCTCCCCGCCCAAAGTCGTGCGAAGCACGCGCACCTCCGCGGCCCGCGAATCGGCCTGCTCGCGAGCGAGTCGCAGAGCGGATGCCGCGGCGACGGCCGACCGGTGGTCGCCTCTCAGCCGCGCGGGGAGGCCCTGGAGACCCCAGAGCGTGACCCGCAGGATGGCTTCCTTCACAATGCCGGAGCTCATCTTCGACTCGCCGTGGACACGCTCCACGAAGGTGATGGGCACTTCGGAGACGCGCAAGCCCGCGCTGTATGCCTTCCAGAGCATGTCGATCTGGAAGCAGTAGCCCTGGCTCAGCACATCCTGGTAGCCGATCTCGCGCAGCGCGTCGGCGGTGAAGGCCCGGAAGCCGCCGGTGATGTCCCGCACCGGGAGCCCGAGGGCGATCCGTGCGTACAGGCTGCCTCCCTGGGAGAGGATGATGCGCTTGAGGGGCCAGTTGACCACGGAGCCGCCGCGTACCCAGCGGGACCCGAGCACGACGTCCGCATCGTCGAGCGCGGAGAGGAGGCGTTCGAGCTGCTCCGGCTGATGGGAGCCGTCGGCATCCATCTCGACCAGGCGCTCGTAGCCGCGCTCGAGACCCCACGCGAACCCGGCCCGGTAGGCGGCGCCGAGTCCTTCCTTGCCGGCCCGGTGCAAGACGTTGATCCGGTCATGACCCGAGGCGAGTGCCGACGCCATCGCGCCGGTCCCGTCGGGGGAATTGTCGTCGACGACGAGCACGTCGACACCGGGAGCACACCGAAGGACGCGCGCGATGATCTCGGCGATGTTCTCCCGCTCGTTGTAGGTCGGCACGACCACGAGGGTGCGGTTCTCTGTCTGGTTCATGGTGTCTCCCGGGTGAGTTCGTAGACGACGGTTCGATGGACGGGTATCTGGCGTGAAATCGAGTAGCCCAGTCGTTCGAGAGCGGCGATGTTGGCCGGGATCGCGGTCGATCCCGGGGTGGAGAGCTCGAGATCCCAGACGGTGGATGTCGTCTGGAGGGACGGGGCGATGGCCGCGATCGGCCACACCGAATCCCAGATGCCGGAGCGCTGCGTGTAGGGGGTGCGCAGCGTGACATCGGAGAGCCCGGTGAAGTACTGCGGGTAGAGGTGGAGGGCGAGTCGCGGTTTGCGGGAGGGTTTCGCCGTCTCATCGAAGACGACGGCATCACCCGCTTTCGCCTGCGATCCGATCACCTGGGCGGCCTGACGCAGGTCGCTTCCGCCGTCTTTGGCGAACTCGGTGCGCTGGAAGACGTCCGTCGGCAGGGCGAGTGCCAGGAGGGCGAGTACCGCAGCGGCACGGATCCAGCCCGCGGCGGCTCCGCGGCTGAAGAGCGCGCACACTCCGAAGGCCACGAGGATCGAGACCGCCGGCGTGCAGAAGGACAGGTAGCGGATCGTGTACATCGGAGCGACGACGGCATTGCCGAAAATGAGGAGCCCCATCGGCAGCACCACCCAGCCGAGCAGGAGGGCGACCGCCCGGTCGCGCGAGCGGATGAGTGCGACGACGGCGACAACGATCAGCGCCCAGCAGGCGAGTGCGAGCCAGGGGTTGCCGAACCACTGGATCACGAACATCCGGGTGAAGGTGACGTAGTTGCGGCGATCGAGGAAGGAGATCTGGCCATGCTCGCCGAGGGCGTAGACGATGACGGGCGCCGCGAGAAGCACCCCCGCCGTGACCGCTGAGAACCAGCGACGGATGACGGCCCGGCCGGGGCGGGCGGCGAGGAGCGCGACCGCGAAGACCACGGCGAGCAGCACGAGGTAGAGGAAGACGTAGATCGAGGCGGCGAAGAGGAGGGCGAAACCGATCCACGGCAATCGGCGGGTGACGCGGCGCTGCAGGAGTGTGACGAAGAGCACCGTCAGCCAGGTGGCGACCGCCGTTCCGATCGCGTAGGACCGGCCTTCCGCGGCCATGTAGCTCACCCGGGGGAGCAGGATCATGACGAGGCCCGCCACCACGGCGACCGACCGGGGGGACGTGGAGCGCGCGAACAGTCGGTGGGCGAGCACCACAGTGCCCGCGACCGCGACACCGGCCGCGATGGTGCTCGGCAGCCGCACCGATAGCTCTGATGCGCCGAAGGCATCGATCCAGAAGTGCAGGAACAGGTAGTACGCGCCGTGAACGGCGTCGACCCGTCCCAGTTCCCGCCAGATCGTGGCCAGTGGTCGCTCCGCCGACATGACGCTTGCCGCTTCGTCTCCCCAGAATGCCGGGATCCAGGAGCCGATGAAGGTGAACAGCCAACCGGCCGCACCGAGAAGCGCAGCGACGGGACCGATGCCCGCGTCCGCACCGAACCAGCGAGACGGCCGCTGGCCCCCGAATCTCGTGCCACTCTGTCGCTCGGAACGGCGAACCGCCTCGGCATGGTCGACCGCATCGATCTCGATCGCTCCGGTATCTGCTGCGCCGGTGCCGATTTCGGTGGTGCTCACGCGCCGTCCCCCTCGGATGATGTGCTCCGGCGGCAACCGGTACGACTTCATCCTCGACAGCGGGACTTGGCGTTCTGTGCAGATCCGCACCCGTCGGCGTGAGAATCCATACAGGTTGGGCTAGTGCGCCCCATTCGTGGCCAGTGCCGGCAGCGATACCGTCACGGTGAAACCGGCGGCATTCGACAGGGTCACCGAGCCATTGGCGGCCTGCACGATGGCCTGCACGATGGCCAGCCCGAGGCCGCTTCCGCCGTTATTGGCCGCGCGGGCGGCATCCGGTCTGCTGAACCGGTCGAAAGCCACGGGCAGGAAGCTCTCCGGCATCCCTGGCCCGGAATCGACGACGGTGAGCAAGAGCTCGCGGTCGGAGTGCCGGAGCGCGATTCGCACCGAACCCCCGTGCGGCTGGGCGGCGATCGCATTGCTGGTGAGGTTGTTGATGATGCGTCCGAAGTTCTCCACCGCGATGAGATAGCTGGAGTCCGTCGGTTCACCGGCGACGTCGAAGTCGATGGTCACGGTGCTGGCCACGGCGACCATCCGGGCACGGTCGACGGCCGCGGCGAGTTCATCGGCCAGCTGCGTCCAACTGCTCCGGATGTCCGGTGCCCGGGCCTCGAGCTGCGACAGCTCGAGAAGTCCTGTTGCGAGCCCGGACAGGCGTGCGACGGAGCGCTGGGCGCTCACGATCTGGGCCTCGAGGGCGTCGGCGTCCCCGTGGGAGAGATGCGCGAGTTCGAGTTGCGCCATGAGGATGGCGAGGGGGGTACGCAACTCGTGGCTGGCATCCGAGACCAGTTGGCGTTCCCGGTCGACGGACTGCCGAACGTCGCTGATGAACAGGTTGAGTGTCGTCGCGAGCTCGGAGAGCTCATCGGTGGCGGAGCCGATCGGCAGGGGCTCGGTCGATCCCTGTGCGACGAGGGCCTCCGCCTGCTTGCGCATGCGGTCGACGGGTCGCAGGGCCGCGCCGGTGAGCAGCCAGGAGGCCACACCGAACCCGATCACGATCACGAGGGCACCGATCATCAGCGCCTGGGTAATGCGGTCGAGGGAGAGGATCGATGAGTCTTCATTGCGGGCGGTGATGATCGTCCAGGTGCCCTGGTTCGTTATCACCGTCGCGTTGTACACCCGATAGGAGTCATCCGCATTGACCACGGTGTTCGTATTGTCGGGGAGTTTGACGATCTCCGCCACCCGGCTTTCGAGGGTCCGTGGCAGGCTCGATTCCACCACGGTGCCGGCGGGATCGATCACGGCAACCAGCTGCCCGGTGCCAGCCCGTTCGAAGCTCGGTGTCCCGTTATCGGTGATGTCTGTGACGTAGGGGGCCGCATCATGACTCAGCAGGGTTGTCGTGGTGGTGCTGAGGATGTGTTCCACCTGTGCGCGGAAGACAACCACCGCGGCGGTGGCAAGCACGATCGCGATCACCAGGGTGCCGATGGTGATACGCCACCTGATGGTGACGTGGCGGAGGATTCTCACTGCCGCGTCCGGGTCACAGGGTCTCGAGCAGGTAGCCGGAGCCGCGCTTGGTGACGATCCGCACCCCGGAAGCGAGGGGTTCGAGTTTGCGGCGCAGGTAGCTCACGTACTGGTCGACGATGTTGGGATCGATGTTCTGGGTCGACCCCCACACCTCTTCGAGGATTCGCGTGCGACTGACCACCGAACCGGCGTCCCCGGCGAGCAGACGGAGGAGTGCGAACTCCTTCGGACTCATCGAGAGCGGATGCCCACCGACACTCACCGCGACCGCGAGCGAATCGATGCGGAGACCACCGACGGTGAGCACGAGCTTGTCGCCGCTGGCATCCCGGCGAAGCAGCGCTCGCACCCGCGCACTCAGCTCGGCGAAGGCGAAGGGCTTGGTGAGGTAGTCGTCGGCTCCCGCGTCGAGGCCGAACACCCGATCCTCCACCGCATCGCGCGCGGTCAGCAGAAGCAACGGCATCGAACTCCCCGACTGGCGGATGCGCCGGCAGATCTCGAATCCAGACATCTGCGGAAGCATTACGTCGATCGCAGCGAGCGAGAACTCCTCGGTGGAGACCGCGATCAGGGCATCCACCCCGTTGTCGACGACGTGGATGTCGTAGCCCTCCGCGGCGAGACCGCGCTCGATGAGCGCGCCCATCTGCGGATCGTCCTCCACCACCAGGATCTTCACCGGTTCTGTCTCCTTCGATCCGCCTGACAAGCGAATGCTGCAATGCTCGCACCTTTTGCCCGCGGGTACCCTCCCGCGCACGCCGGGTCAACCCTCGCGCCCCAAGGCTGGAATTCTGCTGGGCGCCGAGCCCGGGCCGGCGGGAGGTCCGTACCGTTCGGCGCATCACCGATCAGAAGGAGAAAACAATGGCCCAGGTCATCCAAACCATCGACGTGGATGTTCCCGTCACGACCGCCTACAACCAGTGGACCCAGTTCGAAAGCTTCCCGCACTTCCTCAGCTTCGTCGAGTCCATCTCCCAGATCGACGACACCCACAACCACTGGGTCGTGAAGGTCGGAGGAGCGGAGCGCCAGTTCGACGCCGAGATCACGGAGCAACACCCCGACGAGCGGGTGGCCTGGAAGAGCACCGGTGGGGACGTCACGCAGGCCGGCGTGGTCACTTTCCACAAGCTCGACGACAGCACCAGTCGCGTCACCGTGCAGTTGGACTGGGAGCCGGAAGGACTGGTCGAGAAGGCCGGCGCCGTGCTGGGCATCGATGACGCGAGCGTCAAGGGCGACCTCAAGAACTTCAAGAAGTTCATCGAGGAGCAGGGCAGCGAACAGGGCGCCTGGCGCGGCGACGTGAGCAACTGAGCCACGACTGCGAGCTTGCCGGCGCATCTTGATTCTCGGTAGACGTACCGGTAGACCGTAACCATGTCCGAACACTCCGATACCTTCCCCGACCTGCCCCTTGTTCAACTCCCGGGAAGCAACCGCCAGTCGGCCGACGTGATCGCGCCGGCCGCCGTGCCATCGCCAGAGGGCACGGCCATCGAGGTGACAGTGGTGTTGCGGCGGCGCGCCGGGGCGAGTTTCGATCCCTCGGTTCGTCTGGGTCGCAAGGAATTCGAGGCCACGATGGGTGCGGATGCCGCGGACGTCGAGCTCGTCACGACGACTCTCGAGGGCCTCGGCATCCGGGTCATGTCATCGGACATCGCCTCCCGCCGGATTCGGATCTCCGGCTCGGCGATCACCCTCGGGCGCGTATTCGGCACCCATCTCGAATCGGTCACGAGCCGGGCGAGCGATGGCGCCGAGGTGCAACATCGCAACCGCAGCGGGATGCTGATGGTGCCGGCCGCCCTCGACGGCATCGTCACCGCTGTGCTCGGGCTGGACGACCGCCCCCAGGCGCGCGCCGAGTTCCGGGTGGCGCAGGCTCGCGCGGTGGCGGTGAGCTACACGCCCCTCGATCTCGCCGAGATCTACAACTTCCCCCCGCAGTTCGACGGCACGGGCCAGACGATCGCGATCGTCGAACTGGGCGGCGGCTTCGCTCGGGCCGAATTGGACTCCTATTTCGGGAGCCTCGGCATCACCGGGCCGAAGGTGGCAGCGATCGGCGTCGATGGCGCGCGGAACGTTCCGGGGGCCGACGCTGCGGGGGCGGACGGCGAGGTGCTGCTCGACATCGAAGTGGCCGGGGCACTGAGTCCGGGCGCCGATATCGTGGTCTACTTCGCCCCCAACACCGACGCCGGTTTCGTCGACGCGGTGAGCGAGGCCACTCACGCGGCGATCACACCCACCGCGATCAGCATCAGCTGGGGACAGAGCGAAGACGCCTGGACCGCCCAGGCACGGCACGCCCTCGACCAGGCCTTCGTCGACGCCGCCAGCCTGGGCATCACCGTCACCGCGGCGGCGGGGGACAACGGCAGCTCGGACGGGGCTGCGGATGGGCGGAACCATGCCGACTTCCCGGCATCCAGTCCCCACGTCCTCGCCTGCGGCGGCACGAGCCTGCGGGCCTCCTCTGGACGGGTGATCTCGGAGACCGTCTGGAACAACGGTGCGGGCGCCGGAGCGACCGGGGGAGGCGTGAGCGATGTCTTCGCGCTCCCGAGCTGGCAGAAGCGCGCGGGCGTGCCGGCATCATCCCGCGGTACCGCCGGACGTGGGGTGCCGGATGTCGCGGCAGTAGCCGACCCGAGCACCGGGTACGAGGTCCTGGTGGATGGCGAGAAGAAGATCTACGGCGGTACCAGCGCGGTAGCCCCACTCTGGGCGGCGCTGGTGGCGCGCCTCGCCCAGGCCTCCGGGGCGCCATTCGGACTGCTGCATCCGCGACTCTACGAGCTCGCCTCTGTCGCGGCTCACGAAAACGGGTTCCGCGATATCACGGCGGGGAACAACGGTGCTTTCGCCGCCGGACCGGGATGGGATGCCTGCACGGGTCTCGGCGTTCCCGACGGTGGTGCATTGCTGGCCGCGCTGACGCCACCCCGGGTTCCCTCCGCCGCCTAGAGTTGCGAACCGCAGGCTTCCGGCGAGGCTGCTCGTGTTCGTCGTCGCGGTGCGAATGCCGGTCTGATCGCCGTACTGCCGCGGACCATTGCCCGGTGTCACCGGCCATCGCTACCCTCGGCTCATGGCGTTCATCGAGGCGACAGGCCTGACCAAGACCTACACCCCCAAGGGTGCCGGGCCCGTCCACGCACTTGACGGGCTGGATCTCGCCGTTCCCCAGGGCACCGTCACCGCCCTTCTCGGGCCGAACGGTGCGGGCAAGACCACCACGGTGAAGGTCCTCACCACGCTCACCCGTCCCACGGCGGGCAGCGCGCGCATCGACGGCATCGACGTGCTCACCCAGCCAGAGCGCATCCGCCCGATCATCGGGGTCTCCGGCCAGTATGCCGCCGTCGATGAAAACCTCACCGGGTTCGAGAATCTCGATATGGTCGGCCGTCTCTATCACCTCGGCGCGGCCCAGTCCCGCATCCGCGCCCAGGAACTCATCACCCTGTTCGACCTCGAAGAGGCGAAGAATCGTCCGGTGAAGGGCTTCTCCGGAGGCATGCGTCGACGGATCGACCTCGCCGGCGCCCTGGTGACCCGACCGAAGGTGTTGTTCCTCGACGAACCGACGACGGGGCTCGATCCACGAAGCCGCCTGGGCATGTGGGACATCATCAACAGCCTGGTCGGTCAGGGCACGACGGTGCTGCTCACGACCCAATATCTGGAAGAAGCCGACCAGCTGGCAGACAGCATCTCGGTGATCGACGACGGCAAGGTCATCGCGAAAGGTACCTCCGACGAGCTGAAGGCGTCGATCGGGGGTCAACGGGTCGAGATAACCCTGGTCGACCCTGGCGACAGCGAGGCGACCGTTGAGGTGCTGCGTCGCTTCGGCGATTCCGAGCCGGTGACGACGGCGGAGGGTCGCGAACTCTCGGTGAACGCTTCGGACGCGCCCGTTGCGCTCCAGTCGATCCTCGCGGAGCTCGGCAGTCGCGACATCCGACTGTTCGATGCCGGGATGCGGCGTCCGACTCTCGACGACGTCTTCCTGCGGCTCACCGGCCACTCCGCCACTGTCGAGGCGGCGGATGTCGCACCGAGCAGGAAGAAACGCGCCGAGGAGAAACGCGCTGGGAAACGCGCCGCAGAGAGTGAGGACAGCCGATCATGACCACCGCAGAGCGCACCGCCCCGCTGGGCACGAGCACCGGAACGGGCTCGGCAGTCTCCCACTGATTCTCCGACGGCTGGATCACGACCCGCCGCAACCTGATCAAGATCAAGCGCGTGCCCGACATCCTCGTTTTCACGACGCTCCAGCCGATCATGTTCGTGCTGCTCTTCACCTACGTCTACGCGGGCGTGATCAACATTCCCGGCAGCAGCTACAAGGAATTCATCATGGCGGGCATCTTCGCCCAGACCATCGTGTTCGGATCCACCTATTCGGGTTCGGCGATGGCCCAGGATCTGAAAGACGGGATCATCGACCGATTCCGCACGTTGCCGATGAGCCCCTCCGCCGTGCTGATCGGGCGCACGAACGGCGACCTGTTCATCAATGCCGTGTCCCTCGTCGTGATGATGACCACCGGATTCATCGTGGGGTGGCGCATCCGATCCAGCTTCCTCGAGGCACTCGGCGCCGTCGCACTGCTCTTGTTGTTCGCCTACGCGTTCTCATGGGTGATGGCCTTCATCGGAATGAGCGTGCGGAGTCCAGAGGTCATCAACAACGTGTCGTTCCTGATCCTGTTCCCCCTCACCTTCATCTCGAACGCGTTTGTTCCCAGCGATACCCTGCCGCCACCCCTGCGGATTTTCGCGGAGTTCAACCCGGTATCGGCGCTCGTTTCGGCGGTGCGCAACCTCTTCGGCAACACCCCGCCCGGTTCGCCGGTCGCCGACAACTGGGCGCAGCAGAATCCCGAAATAACGGTGTTGATCGGCATAATCGTGCTCTTGGTCGTCTTTGTACCGCTCGCGATCCGTACCTTTGCGAGCGTCAGCAGCCGCTGAGCCGGACTCCGCCTCAGACGCGAAACCGGGAGGCTACTCCCACATTCGCTGGCTAGCGTGGACGGATGACTGTCATCGCGATCACCGGTTCCACCGGGCATGTCGGCGGCCTCCTGGCCCGAGAGCTCGCCGATCTCACCCCCACGCTCGTGGTGCGGGATGCCGCGAAAGCGCCGGCGATCGCCGGATCGCGGGTGGTGGTGACCGACTACGGTGATGCCTCCAACGCGGTGCGCGCTCTCGAGGGCATCGACGTGCTGTTCATGGTCTCCGCCGCAGAGTCGAAGTTCCGGCGCGTACAGCACCGCACCTTCATCGAAGCCGCGGCCGCCGCCGGAGTGCACCACATCGTCTACACCTCGTTCTTCGGCGCCGACCCCCAGGCGGTCTTCACCCTCGGGCGCGACCACGCCGACGCCGAGACGGCGATCCGCAGAAGTGGAATGCAGTTCACGCTGCTGCCGGACAACTTCTATTCCGACCTGCTTCCGTTCTTCGCAGACGACTCCGGAGTGATCCGCGGGCCGGCCGGAGAAGGTCGGGTGTCGGCGGTGGCCCGGGCCGATGTCGCCGACGTCGCCTCCCGAATCCTGCGCGCCCCCGATGACCATGCCGGAGTCACCTACGAGTTGACCGGACCCGAGGCTCTCACTCTCGGGGAGGTCGCCACCCGCGCGGGCGCCGCCATCGGACGAGACCTCAGCTATGCCGCCGAAACGCTGCCGGAGGCCTATGAATCACGCTCTCACTACGGGGCGGAACAGTGGCAGCTCGATGCCTGGGTCAGCACGTACACGGCCATCGCCGACGGCGAGACCGAACGGGTCACGGACCATGTCGAGCGCGTCACCGGACATCCTGCCCGCACCATCGAAGAGGCACTCGCGGGTTAGCGTGGAGGCATGACTCCTTCTCGCCCCACCACCGTCGTCGCCATCACCGGCGGCTATGTCGTGCCCGTCTCATCCGACCCGATCGAGAACGGCACGGTACTCATCGAAGATGGCGTGATCACCGAGGTCGGTGCGCACGTGCGCATTCCTAAAGACGCGGTGATCATCCCCGCCGACGGCACCTGGGTGCTTCCCGGTTTCATCGAGTCGCACGGGCATGTCGGGATCCACGAGGAGGCGAACGGTCCGGCGGGCAACGACACCAACGAGATGACCAATCCCAACATGGCTGCGGCGCGGGCGATCGATGCCATCGACATCGAGGACGAGGGCTTCCGGGATGCCCTCAGCGGCGGCATCACCAGCGTTGTCGTCAAGCCCGGCAGCGGTAACCCGATCGGCGGCCAGACCGTCGCTATGAAGACCTGGGGTGGACGCACGATCGACGAACAGGTGATCAGCGACTCCGTGAGTGTGAAGTCGGCACTGGGCGAGAACCCGAAGCGGGTATACGGCCACAAGGACAAGACGCCGGCCACCCGCATGGGCGTGGCCCTGGTGATCCGCCAGGCCTTCGAGGACGCCAAGTTCTACGCTGCCCAGCGCGCCAACGCCGCCGACAACGGTGAGCCATTCAAGAAGGACCTCTGGCTCGACACGCTCGCCCGCGTACTCGACGGGGAGCTGGCCTGGGACCAGCACACACACCGTCACGACGACATCGCCACCGCCATCCGTCTCGCCGACGAGTTCGGCTACCGGCTCGTGGTCAATCATGGGACCGAGGCCCATAAGATCGCCGACATCCTCGCCGAGCGCGGTATCCCGGTGATCTTCGGCCCGATGTTCACCTCCCGATCGAAGGTGGAGTTGAAGGATCGCGCGATCGCCAACCTCGCGACGATCGCGGCGGCCGGTGTGACCGTGGCGATCACCACGGACCACCCGGTCGTGCCCATCAACTTCCTCGTTCATCAGGCTTCGCTCGCGGTGAAGGAGGGGCTGCCGCGGGATGTCGCGCTCCAGGCACTCACGGTGAATCCGGCCTCGATCCTCGGTCTCGATTCGCGGGTCGGATCGCTGTCAGAGGGGCTGGACGGCGACGTGGTGTTGTGGTCCGGCGATCCTCTCGACATCAATTCCCGGGCCGAGCGTGTGCTCATCGGCGGCGTGACGGTCTACGAGTGGGACGAGACCACCCATCGCGGTATCACCGTCGAGCGCGGCGGCGATCACCGGCCCGCTGCGTAGCCCTGCGCCCCTCGGGGGTTGGCCGCGGCCGTGAGCAGACCGGTGGCCGGATCTCTGCCCACCGACGAGAGCCTGCCGAGGCTCCAGTCACCCGAGACGGTGACTGCGTGCCCGCGCTCACGAAGCTCGTCGATGACGGCCGCGCCCAGGCGCCCCTCGACGACCGCACCCGCCGGCTCCCAGGTGCGCGGCCAGAAGGATTCGGGGAAGGAGGTGGTGTGGAACGCCGGCGCGTCAATCGCCTCCTGCGCCGAATATCCGCCGACGAGGGTGCGCAGGAGGTAGAGCAACTGCCACTGGTCCTGCTGGTCGCCGCCAGGTGTTCCCAGGGCGGCGATCGGATGACCGTCACGGAACAGCATCGTGGGGGTGAGGGTGGTGCGCGGACGACGCCCGGGCACCAGGGCGGAGGGCGCATCCGGGTCGAGCCACATCATCTGCAGGCGGCTACCGAGGCAGAAACCGAGTTCGGGGATGGTGGGGGAGGACTGGAGCCAGCCTCCCGACGGAGTCACCGAGATCATGTTGCCCCAGCGGTCGACGACATCGATATGGCAGGTGTCGCCGGCGGTCACCCCGGCGGGGGAGACCGTCGGTTCGCCGCTTCCGGCGAACCCCGTTGTTTCGACGCTCTCGACGGCACTGCGGAGGGGAGGCAGATACGCCGTCACGCCGGGAACCACTCCGGGGCGGAATTCGCGAGATGCGCCCTCGGCGATGAGGGCGCGTCGCTTCGCCGCGTACTGCGCCGAGAGCAGATGCGTGAGCGGCACCTCCACGTCGCCGTAGTAGGCCTCCCGGTCGGCGAGGCTGAGTTTCTGGGCCTCGATGATCGTGTGGGCGCCCACTGCGGTGGAGGGGTCGAGGTGAGCGTCGTCGAACCCGTCGAGAATGGCCAGGGACTGGAGTAGGGCGGGACCCTGGCCCCACGCTCCCGATTTCGCCACCGTGACACCGCGGAATTCGAGGGTGGTCGCCGGTTCGTAGCTCGCTCGGAAGTCCGCGAAATCCCGTTCGTCGATGACGCCCGCGTGATCAGTGCCGGAGGAATGCCGGTGCGGCGCGCGCGCGAATCGTGCGGCGGCCTCGGCGACGAACCCGCTGCTCCAGGCCCGGCGAGCGGCATCGATGCGCGCCTCGCGGGAGTCGGCGTCGCGGCCGGCAGCCACCAACCGGTCGAGGGTGTCGGCGTAGGCGCGATTGGTGAACAGTTCGTCCGCGCCGGGGAGTCGGCCATCGGGCATCCAGAGCGCAGCCGAGCTCGGCCAGTGGCGCTCGAAGAGTTCGGCGACCGCGGCGATGGTCGACCTCACCCTGCCGAGGAGCGGATGCCCGTCCCTGGCATAGTCGCGCGCGAAGGCGAGCACCTCGCCCAGCTCCCATGTGCCGTGATCCCTCAGAAGCAGCAGCCAGGCGTCGACGGCACCCGGCACCGCTGCGGCGAGTGCCCCGGCCCCGGGAACCAGGTCGAGCCCCTCGGCGCGGTAGTGCTCGATCGTCGCGTTTCGCGGCGCTGGCCCTTGCCCCATCAGGACCACCGGTTCGGAGGGACTCAGGGCGGTGGCGAAGATCCCCACGAGATCACCACCGGGCCCGTTCAGGTGCGGTTCGACGATGTGGAGCACGAATGCCCCCGCTGCGGCGGCATCGAAGGCGTTGCCCCCGCGCTCGAGCACCGCCTGGGCGGAGGCGGTCGCGGTCCAGTGGGTGGAGGCCACCATTCCAAACGTGCCCTGCAGTGTTGGGCGGGTGGTTTCGGGGGCGGGTGGGGTGAAGGGAGTCTCAGAAGTCACAGTCTGTAAATTGTAGGCGCGACCGATGCGAGTCGACGGGGTGCGGATGCCGGCACGAGCGGCCATCATGGGTGCATGACACCTCCCACCGGCACCGGGTCGCCCCGCAGCGGCATCGCCCAGCACTGGACCCCCCTCGCCGTGACCTATCTCGTGCTCGCGGTCATCGGCCTGATCGGTACCTGGACTTTCAACATCTCCGCGATCGTGCAGGTTCGCGATTTCGTGGGCGACTGGGTCAACAGCGGTCCGGCGGTGTCTTCGCTCACCGTCGACCTGCTCATCGCGGCGGTCGCCGGCAGCATCCTCATCATCGTGGAATCGCGGCGGCTCGGACTCCGGGGTGGCTGGATCTATGTCGTCCTCGCCGGCGTCACCGCGTTCGCATTCGTGTTTCCCCTGTTCCTTGCCATGCGCGAACGGGCAATCACCCGGCGAACTGTCGCCGATTCCCGTTCGACCGAACCGGGGGAGTGACGCCATGTCCTTTCAGGCCTACCTGGACACCATCAAGGCCAAGACGGGTCTCGACCCCGAGGACTTCCGGCCGCTCGCCCGCGACAGGGGCCTGCTCGAGCCTGGTGTCACCGCAGGCCAGATCAAGAGTTGGTTGAAGGCGGATTTCGACCTCGGGCCGGGTCATGCGATGGCACTCATCTCGATCCTCACGCCGAGCGGCAGAGCTTCGGCAAGCTCCGACGACAAGATCGACGCGATCTTCGCGGGAGCCAGGGCCCACTGGCGCCCGTTCGCGGACACGCTCATCGAGGCAATACGGGAGTCCGGGCGGGATCTCAGCCTCGCGCCAACCAACACCTATCTCAGTCTGGTCTCCGATGGTCGCAAGTTCGCGATCCTGCTGCCCACTGCCGCGCGTCTCGACATCGGGATCAAGCGAAAGGGTGTGGCCCCGACGGGGCGTTTCGAGGCGGCCGGATCATGGAACACGATGGTCACCCATCGTGTTCGCGTCGATGACGACTCTGGACCGGATCCCGAGCTGCTCGAGTGGTTGCGCCGGGCACATTCCGGCACCTGATGCGGGCCGCAACCGCTCCGTCCGCGCGCAGGCTAGCCTGACGCGATGAGCTTCTCCCTGCTCGCCCTCGTCGTGCTCGTCGGGCTTCTCGGCCCGCTGCTCGCGGGCCGAGAGTGCTGGCACCTGCCCGGCGTGGTGGGGGAACTGTTCGGGGGACTGCTGGTCGGGGCATCCGGTCTTCGCCTGCTCGACTCGAAGGAGCCGACGTTCATACTGCTCGCCAACGTCGGTTTCGCCCTCGTCATGTTCGTCGTCGGTTCACACGTGCCCATCCGCGAGGGAACGATTCGGCGGGCACTCGGCAGGGGGTCGCTCGGAGCGGTGCTTGTCGGGCTTGTCGCCGCTCTCGCCGCGATCGGGCTCGCCGGCCTGTTCGGCACCGGACACGCCGCCCTCTACGGGGTGGTGATCGCCTCGTCATCCGCCGCGCTGGTGCTGCCGATCGTCGGTTCCCTGAAGCTCGGGGACACGACCCAGCTCGTCGCGCAGGTGGCGATCGCGGATGCCGCCTGCATCATCGCCCTCCCCCTGGCGATCGACCCCGCACGGGCGCTCACGACGGGAATCGGTGCGATCGCCGTCGTGGCCGCGGCGGTGATCCTGTTCTTTGCGTTGCGCGCACTGGACCGCAACGGCCTGCGCAAGCGAGTGCGTCGCCTTTCCGAGCGTCGCAAGTTCGCACTCGAACTGCGCATCAACCTGCTCCTGCTCTTCGGTCTCGCCGCGCTCGCCCAATTCGCCCAGGTGTCGGTGCTCCTCGCGGGATTCCTGCTCGGGCTCGTGGTGGCGGCGATCGGCGAGCCACGACGGCTCGCCCGTCAACTCTTCGGCATCACCGAGGGATTCTTCGGACCCCTGTTCTTCGTCTGGCTCGGCGCGTCGATAAGCCTCTCCGATCTCGGGAGCCATCCCGGCATGATCCTGCTGGGTGGGTGCCTCGGGGGCGCCGCGATTCTCAGCCACCTCTCGGCCCGGTTGGTCTCCCAGCCCCTGCTGCTCGGTGTGGTTGCCGCGGGCCAACTCGGGGTTCCGATTGCCGCGGCGGCACTCGGCAACCAACTCCGGGTTCTGCAGCCGGGAGAGGATGCTGCACTGCTGCTCGGTGCCCTGCTCACGATCGTGGCGACGACGGTGGCCGCGAGCGTCCGCGCGCGGCGGCAGCAGCACACCGCGATCGCCACCTGACCCCGTCGTGCGCCATCCCCTTCGATTACGGAGTCGCTTTCGGCGTGCGGGGCGAATGGGTCGACGGGCTGAGACTTCGTAGACTGCAGGGTGCGGTCGAGTCCAGTTTTCCCTGGGACCGCGGCGGAGGTGGACAGCACGGTGAAGCTACGGGGGACATTCGGCGCCCTCCGGCTGCTCATGGCGGCGGTCTGTCTGGTGGCCCTCGTCTCCCGCTTCCTCTGGGGACTCGGGTCGGCGACCTTCACCCCGGGCAACTTCTTCGCCTACCTCACCATCCAGAGCAGCATGCTGTTCCTGGTCGTGACGATCATCGCCGCCGTCGTCTCGCTCCGGGGGCAGGATGATGCACCCTGGCTGGATCTGGCGCGGGCGACCGTGCTCAGCTGCACGGTGTCGTGCGGCATCATCTTCGCGCTGATCATCGAGCAGTCGGGGGAGCGGGGTTTTCGCATCGACGTGCCCTGGTCCGACGTGGTGTTACATTTCGTGCTGCCGGCGGTGGCCGTTCTCGACTGGATCATCGGCACGGGGCGCGGCGTCGCCCCGTGGCGCAGCATCGCCATCGTGCTCGTCTTCATGCTGGGCTGGGGACTGGTGACGCTCGCGCGGGGCCCCATCGTGGGCTGGTACCCCTACTTCTTCCTCGACCCGGCCCAGCTGGCGAACGTCGCACAGTTCTTCTTCTACGGCTCGATCGCCGTGCTGCTGTTCGGGGGCATCTCGACCGCGCTTGTGGCGGTGAGTCGCACCATGCCGCTCGGTGAGCGCTGGACGGCACGCTGGGAGGTGCGCTCGGCGCTCACGCCACCGCGAACGGAGTGAGAGAGGTCAGAACGGATTCGAGAAGGGCGTCGTCGCTGAGTTTCACCACGCGTCGAGCCGCCTTGCCTCCGACTATTCCGACCAGGACGGGTTCGCCGGTGATCGCCTGGAGGTTTACCCAGTCCGTGATGTCGCTGTCGGTGCCGACGAGGCTCCAGACCGCCGCATCCGTCGACCAGAACGGCTTGTCGAATCTCAACCAGACGGTCTCCACCGCACCCATCCCGAGGGCGGCGATGGCGGATCGGTGAGGGAATGGCAGAAGGGGGTCGAAGGCCACCGCATTCTTCTTGAGCACACCGAGCGGCACCGTGACGATGACGCGGTCCACCGTGAGGGATTCGCCCGTGCCGAGTTTGAGACTCACCGATGAATCGCTGTAGGAGACGCCGAGCACCGCTGTGGACAGGGACACCCGGACTCCGTCGAGAGCATCGGTGATGAGTGCCGAGTACCCGCCGGTGACGATCCTGTCGCGGGCCGGCAGGTCCGCGAGACCGTACCAGGTGGAGAGTTCCGAGGCGCTCGCACCCGTCTCCCCGGCGAGAGTCGCCAACGCGGTGTCGAGCAGATCACTTCCGGCGAGTCCGTCCACGGTGGTGCCGGCCGCCGTCGCCGCTGCACCCGAACCCTCCAGCGCCGCGGTGAGACTCGGGTCGACGAGCTGGGCTTCCGCCCAGGTCCGAGCGGTGCCGAGTGCCGGGCCCGCGACAGTGTTGTCCGCGGTGTGTCCATCCACTCCCTGGGCACGAAGACCGGTGAGGGGGTTCGACTCGATGCCGAGCGCGGCGAGTCGCGAGAGCAGCGACTGGTCGGCCACTTCGCCGAGCCGCCACGCACCGAGCTCGACACTGAGCGGCCAGGACTTGGGCGTGCGGGTGTCGATGCGCCCGCCGACACGATCCCGTGCTTCCAGCACGATGACGTCGACGCCGCGTTGCACGAGCGCACGAGCGGCTTCGGAGCCGGCGGCACCGGCGCCGATGACCGCGACCTTCTCGCCGGCCGACACCATCCCCAGCACCTCGGAGGCGACCCTGGCTCCGGACTGCTGGGCTCCGAGCACCGTTCCGGCGCGGTCGGCAGAGGTGGCCTCCCCGGCGAAGAAGACTCGTCCGCCGACCGACTGGGACAGATCATCCCGATGCTGCGGTGTCGCACCGGGCGAGAGGAAGCTCTGGGAGCCTCGGGCGAAGGGATCCGTCGACCACGCACTCCGTTCGATGCCGGAGGGCCGTGGCACGGGGAAGGACGGAGTGGGGGAGGGCGTCGCGGATGTCGTCGGACGAGGGGATTTTTCGACGCACGCCGTCACCACGAGCAGGGAGAGTCCTGACCCTGCACCGAGGAGGAAACTGCGGCGGCTGAACGACATCTCAGCGCCACTGTACTCGGAACACCCGGGGGCGGCCGACGGGCGCCTCAGGGCGCGGCGCGGTCAGCCCTCGCCGTGAGCCGCGCAAAACCGATGGCGGCC
Source organism: Frigoribacterium sp. UYMn621 (assembly GCF_040549525.1). Classification (NCBI taxonomy): domain Bacteria; kingdom Bacillati; phylum Actinomycetota; class Actinomycetes; order Micrococcales; family Microbacteriaceae; genus Frigoribacterium; species Frigoribacterium sp. UYMn621. The sequence goes on from NZ_JBEPTM010000005.1 coordinate 194,025, forward strand.
GAGGCCACCGCCACGATGAACGCGGCGATCCCGACGACGTAGACGAGAAGGCTCGGGATGCCACCCGGGCCCGCCGGCTCGAGGAAGGGGTAGGGATACCAGCCGGTGAGCGCACCGCGGATCATCGTGAAGGCCAGCCAGGCGAGCGGATACGAGACGACGAGCCAGAGTCGCTTCCACGGCACGCGGGCACGCCCGGGAGCCAGCAGCCAGTCGAGCACAATGAAGATGGGCACCCAGACGTGCATGACCTCGTTGCACCAGCGCGGCGGCTCGTAGCTGCCATCACCCGGGATGTTGCGCAGCAGCACGTTGTAGACCAGCCCGGTGATCACCGCGTAGGAGAGGACGGCGACCCGCACGCTGGTGAACAGCTCGGTGTCCCGCGGACCACGAAGCGCGAGGCTGCCCCCGACCAGCAGCACCACGACGTTCATCATGCTGGACTCGATGGTGAAGTAGCTGAAATACTCTCCGGGTTTGAACGAGTCGTGGAGCAGGTCCGCGGTCACCTGGGTGACGAGCGCGGCGAGCACGAGCAGCCCGACGGCGATGCGCAGGAACCCGAATACTCGGCGCAGGGCAGCAGCATCGGTGCGTACCGGGGAATCGACAACAGACATCTTCGTCACCGTTTCACCATAATGGCTCGCCGCTGCGCGCACGAACCACGCGTTCGGTCCGGTTCCGCCCGCGGACTGGGCCGCGCATTCTCCTCTCCCGTGCCGTCGAACGGGCTATCCGCGGCCCCTATGCTTGCCGGATGCCACTGCCTGAGGTCTGCGTCTGCTATCTGCTTCGGCAGGGAGCACGGGGCGAGGAAGTGCTGCTCGGCCGCAAGAAGTTCGGGCTGGGTGAGGGCAATCTCGTCGGGCCCGGCGGAAAGATCGAACCGGGGGAGACTCCCGAGCAGGCGATCAGGCGGGAGGTCGCGGAGGAGACGTCGATCGAACTCGGCCAGGTCGAACTCGTCGGCGAACTGACCTACCCTTTCCCGTTCAAGCCGGCCTGGAGCCAACGGTCGTGGGTGTTCCTCTGCCGGGAGTGGCGCGGCGATGCCCGGGAGTCCGACGAACTGGTGCCCGAATGGTTTCCGGTGGCCGAGATCCCGACCGGTCGGATGTGGGATGACGCCCGGTACTGGGTGAAGGACGCCCTGGCCGGTCGCTTCGTGAAGGCCACCTTCGAGTTCGGCGCCAACCTGCGCACCGTGTCGTCCTCCGACCACCCGGCATTCCCGATCAGTACTCCGCGCCGCCCCTGATCCGTTCGAGGGATTCCGGTTCTAAGCAGACCTCGATTGCCAGCTCCAGTGCCCGCGCGATGGTCTCGATCGGAACACTCGGATGCGCAGTTCCCACCGCGAGCTCTGGCGAGCTCGGCACGTGAATGAAACCGGCGCGGACGTGGGTACCCGCGACAGTGCGCATCAGGCTGTACATCACGGCGTTGCAGACGAAGGTTCCCGCGGTCTGCGAGAGGGTCGACGGAATTCCTTCGGCAGCCAGCCGCGCGACTATCGCCTTGACCGGCAATCCGCTGAAGTACGCGGCGGGTCCGGCCTCATCGACCGGTTCATCGAGCGGCTGGGCGCCGGCATTGTCGGGAATCCGGGCATCGGCCAGATTGATTGCGAGCCGCTCGGGGGTGATGGCGGGGCGCCCGTTAGCGAGGCCGGTGGCTATGACCAACTCGGGACGATGCTCAGCGATGAGACTCCCGATCAGCTGCGGAGCGCCGTCGAAGGCCACCGGCAGCACCGCGGTGACGAGCCGGATCGGCGAGCTCCACCGGGACGCGACGAGTGCGACCGCGTCCCCGGAGCTGTTCGACGCAGCGCCGTCGAAGGCCTCGAAGCCGGTGAGAAGGATGGTCGAGACCCGGGGCATCACAACAGCACCCGCTTGTAGGACCGTCCATCGTCGAGGGTCACGGTCGTGGCGCTGAGGGTTCCCCGGCTGATGCGCAGGTACACCGCCTGCGCCGTCACCCCGAGGATGCGAGCGGCGTCGGCGACGGATTCCCCGGGAAGTCCCGTCGGCACGCTGCTCGGGCGTGCGGAGCGTTTGCGCCCGGCGGCCAGCCGCTCGGCGATCTGATCATCGGTTCCCTGCCAGCGCCACTTGGCGGCTGCGACTCCGAGGCCTGCGGCATCCGCCACCCGGTCCCAGCCCTCGCCGGCGTCGAGGGAGTCCCGCACCGCCCGCAGCAGGGCGGGATCCCGCTCGAGTGCGAGAGCGGCCTGCCGCACCGCCCGAAGACGATCGAGGGGCTCCGTCGCGGTCTCCAGCGAAGCGAGGGACCGCCGGGAATCCTCGGAGAGAAAACTCATCGACCCGCGGAAGCCGCATCCGTCAGGCGAGCCTGCACCGTCGCGAGCGAGGGATTGGTGGCAGTCGATCCATCGGGAAAGATGAGGGTCGGCACGGTCTGGTTGCCCCCGTTCACCTCCGCGACGAGCTCAGCCGTTCCGTCCACCTCTTCGATATTCACCTCGGTGTAGGGCACGCCCGCACGCTCGAGCTGGCCCTTGAGGTTGCGGCAGTAGCCGCACCAGGTGGTGGAGAACATCAGGACGGAACCTGCGGGAGGCGTGAATTCGGCACGAGTGGGCATACCTCGAGCCTACGACCCTCGAAGCCGGGGTGCGGGGGCCGGCTGTCCCGAGGTCTCACCCGGGGAGGTCACAGCACCGGGAGGGACAGACAACGGCATCCCCCGAGGCGTAGGTTGGAGCCGATCGGGCCGTTACTCAGTACCGCCGGACCCTCCGACGCGAGTCAGCCCAGGCTGGACTGAAAACGATGTCGAACACCGCGATGCAGATGATGGAAATGCACTCCGACGCCCTGCAGGGCATGGACATGGGGGCGATGCAGGAATGCATCGAAGCCTGCTCGGCCTGCGAGCAGGCGTGCACGATGTGCGCCGGCTCGATGGCCATGTCGAAGGAAATGGCGATGTGTGCGGCCATGTGCCAGAACTCCGCCGACATGGCGAACACCATGATGCGCATGATGCTCCGCCCGAACGGCATGAACGGGCCGGCGATTATGGCGATGCTCCAGGCCATGGTGGTGGCCTGCATGAGCTGTGCCGACGAATGCGAGGCGATGGCCGGGATGAGTGCCGACTGCGCGATGTGCGCCGAGGTCTGCCGCCAGTGTGCGATGGCCTGTCAGAAGATGATGGACTCGATGCTCGCAGCCTAGAAACCGGTCGGCACACCTCATCAGCGGGCACCGCGCGGTGACCTCCGCGCGAGCGTGCAGAGTCAGCGCGGTGCGCGCAGCACACTCACCCGAGTCGTGCCGACGGCAAGAGTGCCGTACAGCTCGTGCAGAGCCACCGGTTCGCCGACCGAGACGACCGCACTGAGGTCGTCATGATTCCAGACCCACACGATGTCGGGACGGTCGAGGAGTGCCACGGCGAGCCAGCTTCCGCCGAGCCCGCCGATGGATGCCACGTGAACGACGACTCCGTCGCGCCACTTGCTCGGTGTCGCGGCGGTGGCTCGGTCACGGATCGCGGAGACGGCGTGGCCCGCATCCGCCGACATGCAGGGTGTTCCGGGGGAGTGAGTGCACGGCATGATCGCGGTGACCGGTGGTGTGGTGTGTGACATGCTGGCCTCCTGCCCTGGGGATTCGGATTCGTCGCTTCTTTCCCCCGAGGGTAGGTTGCGGGGCCGGGGATGTCATCCCGCTGCGTAACGCGACGAAACACGGCCGAAGGCTCGACTTGCTGCCCGTGGTGCACCACCGGCATTAAACCTGCGTAACGTTGTCTCTGGAGTGCGCCAACCACGGACTTCGCGCAAATGAGAGGTTCTGCTGTGGCCGAATGTATTCACGGACTCGAAGCGGGCCTGTGCGACCAGTGCTTCCCCAAGGCCGTTCCCGTGCTCGAAGTGGTCACGGCGGCGGGCCAGCGCAACGCGCGGGCCAAGGCAGCGGTGACGCGCCGCGCGGCATCCGCGGCCTCGAAGACTGTCGAGAGCGTGAGCGACCAGCGCATCTACCACCTCACCCACATTCGCAATCTCGCCGGCATGCTCTCGTCCGGGGCGATCCTCGCCGACGGCAACGAGACCTTCAGCGGGCGCCCTGAGGTGGACCTCTCCTCCCCGGAGACCCGGGAATCGCGACGCGCGACTGCCGTATCCGGCCTCGGTAGCGCGAACGTGGCCGAATTCGTGCCATTCTTCCTCGTGCCGAACTCCACGATGTGGGAGGACATCCGCTCGGGCTCCGTCGACGCCCGTCTCTCTCCCGAAGCGCGAGGAGCGGTTGCCGCTGACTTCGTGCTGCTCGTGAGCACGGTGAAGCATGCGACGGAACACACGGATGACGGCGCCATAGTCGTGACCGACGGAGACGCCGCCCACGTGCTCACCCGCTTCGCCGCCTCCACCGAGTCGAGCGAACGGATGCTGCGACGCCTGCGCGCCGACGACAACGCCGAGACCATCGTGGAAGCCGAGCTCCTGGTCAAGGACAGCCTGCCCTTCGAACTGGTGACGCTGGTCGGGGTCGCCAACGATCGCGCGCGGGAAGAGGTGCGCGCGATCCTCAAATCGTCGGAGTACAGCCCGAAGGTCTCCGTCTACCCGCCCTGGTTCCAGAAGCCAGAGGCCTGAGCCCCCGCACCCAACGGGGAGCGGAGGAGCCACCGTGCTGACCGCCGGCGTGGATCTTGCGGCCGAGCCGCGGGGAACCGCACTTGCCGTCATCGACTGGTCGGGGGACTCGGCCCGCGTCGTCGAACTCGAACTCGGAGTCGGCGACGACCGGATCGCGGACGTCGCACCGACGGTGGCATCCCTCGGCATCGATTGCGCCTTCGGCTGGCCCGACGACTTCGTCTCGTTCATCACCCGGCACTCCGCGGGCGAGCCCCTGCAGCGCCTCGCCGCGGAGGGTGGCGGATCGGGCATGGAGTGGCGACGACGACTGGCGTACCGTGAGACCGATCGCGCTGCGCGCGAGCGCACCGGGCGCTGGCCGCTGAGCGTCGCCACCGACCGCCTTGGGCTCACCGCCATGCACTGTGCCGCGCTGCTCGACGCGCTGGCCGGGGTGCTCGGCCCCATCGACCGGGCGGCGGGAGGCGTCGTGGCTGAGGTCTACCCCTCGGCCACGCTTCGACTGTGGGGCTTTTCCACCGTCGGCTACAAGACGGATGCCGCCGTGCGCAGGGTGTTGCTCGATGCGATCGTCGATCGCGCGCCGTGGCTCGATCTCGCGCCGGTGGCCGGAGTCATGACCGCCTCCGATGATGTCTTCGACGCGGTCATCGCGGCCCTCGCCGCTCGCGCCCACGCCCTCGGGCTGTGGCATCGGCCGCCGACCCGGTCCCTCGAGCGCGCCGGTCGGGAGGGCTGGATCGTGCTGCCCTCTGTGGACCTCGCCGAGCTGGCTCCCGTCCCGGGGCGAGCGCTGGCATAGCCCGGCTCCTCTCGTGTGACACGGGTGATTCGACGCGGGTGATGCGACCCGGGTTGAGTTCGGCGCGGACGGGCCTCATCGCGGAAGAGTGCGCATGTCCGGGGATGTCATTCCAGAGGGAGAGAATCTGGCACCTTCACGTTCCCCCCGCCGCCCCGGCCGCTGTCGCAGCACACGATGACTCGAATCCCTCGCCGGCCGCCGGCCTTCCGCACCCGTGACGCCACAGAGAAGACGGACGCAGAGAAGGCCGACACGGAGATAGCGGACACAGAGAAGGCCGCCACAGAGGCTGCACTCGCGCTGTCTCCTCGCCTCGGGTGGATCTCCTCCGTGACATCGTCGCAATCGTCCGTCGTCGCGGTGCTCTGCACTCGGGGAACCGGGGGTTGCCGTAACCCATTACCGTCAGAAGTCCCTTGCGGTTTCTCGTGGCTCCCCTGACCCGATTCGCCCCAGATGGATGCGTCGGGTCAGGCGGATCAGCGGTCTGACGATCATCTGCACACTGCCGATGAGAAACAGGGCGGTGGCAGTGGTCGAGGTCGACGGGGAGAAGAACAGGGCGCTACCGACGATGAACCAGAGTGCGATGAGGATGTCATTGGCGATGCTCAGCGCTTCATAGCGTTGTCGCACGATGAGCTCGTGGTTGCCGACGGCCACGGTCAGGGAGTTGTCTCCGGAATTCATGCAACCAGTCAATCACTCACTCCGCCGACCGACGGGCCGAGAACCCGAGGTCTGCGCCCGCGCGATCCTGAACATCGAACCCGACAATCCCATGCCGAGGTGTCTCTCGCTTCTTGGACTCTCCGGCGCTCAGAACCAGATGCTGAGCCAGGGCGTGACCGGCGAGCGGAAGGAGGCATCGAGGGACGCGGCCGAGCCCGGTCGCAGTTCGGTGATCCGCCCGGCCCGGGCCAGGGTGATGGCGGAAACACCGCCGAGGTACAGGGCCCCGAGGTCGTCGACCGTCAGCGCAATAGCCGCGGCGTCATCCGGAGCCTCGGCGTCGAGATGCTCGACGCTCGCGCTGCCGTCGGCCGCGACGGTGAGGAGGAACAGTCCGTCGGCGAAGCCGAGGTCGTCACTCACGTCGAGCACGAAGACACCGGCCGTGCTGTACCGCCGGGCGGAGAGCGCGACCGGCACATCCAGGATGCGCGTCCACAGGTGTTCGCGCACCCCGTTGCGCTTCACGGCACGGGGATCGGAGACCTGCCAGAGGAGCGGTTCGTCGAAGCTGCGCAACGGCGCGGAGATCGAGGAGACGAGATCCATCTCGAGCAGGAACCGCCAGAGCCCGGCGTAGGCCTCATCGGTGGCCGACACGAGGAAGGTGAGGTCGAGCCGGTGCTTGGTGAAGTCGTCGCCCACCTCGACCACCCGGTACGCGGCGAAACCCTGCAGCTCGCCCTCGTCATCGTCGAATCGCACGACCCGGAGGCCCTTCGCCGATTCGGGATCACCGTCGATGCCGAGAAGCCGTTCCCACAGGAGGTCGGCGAACTCGACCTGGCCCGGGGTGCGCAGCCGCACCCGTTGCACCAGTTCGTAGCCCTCCTGCAGCAGCGTCTCCGGCTCGACGAGGCCGAGGGAGCCGGAGGTCTCCGGCCCGATCCACCGCGCGCGTGTCGTGTCGATGGTCCAGTCGGCGCTCATGACGGAGGGTCCGAATCCGTAGCGGCGGTAGATCGTGGCCTCGGTAACGGTGAGGATCGCCACGGGCACATCGAGAGAGACCGCCGTGCGCAGTTCGGCCTCGAGCATGGCGCGCGCGATTCCCCGACGACGATGGGTGGGCGAGACGGTGACGGCGCTCACGGCCCAGGCGGGGATGCTCATCTCGCCCGGCACGGTGAGGTCCATCACCCAGGTGCTCACGGTGGCCACCGGCGAGTCGGCATCCGCTGCATCGGGATCCCAGACCCCGGTGGTGCGATGGTGTGCGATGTGGGGGAGCTGAACGTCGAGCTTCTCCTGCGACATGCGCGTGCCGTGGAAACCGCGGTTCTCCGCCTGAACCCAGGTGGTGAGTGCCTCACGGTCGGCGGTGTCGACGAGCGAGAAGTCGAGGCCCTGCGCGGCGAGACGTTCGGCGGAGAGGGCATCGATCGGGGCTTCGGCGTATTCGTAGGTCACTGTTCGAGGGTAGCGGGACGCACGCACCGGCGTGCGGGGTCGCGACCGGGCACGCGTGCTTGAATGAGCAGATGACCGCCTCGCCCGTTGCCCCCACGCCGGCGGGTCGTTCCACCGCCGATTCCGCCCGCACCCACCTCGCCGATCTCGCCGCCTTCGTGCAGGCGTCCCCCTCGTCGTTCCACGCCGCCGCAGAAGCCGCCCGCCGGTTGTCCTCCGCCGGTTTCACGGCGCTGGAGGAATCCGAGGACTGGCCGGTTGCCGCTGGTCGATACTTCGTGGTGCGGGACGGAGCCATCGTGGCCTGGATCGCGCCGGACGGCGCCGGGCCGACAACTCCGTTCCGCATCGTCGGCGCCCATACCGACTCTCCCGGTTTCGTGCTCAAGCCCAAGCCAACCACGGCGGCGCACGGGTGGTTGCAGGCGGGAGTCGAGGTCTATGGCGGCCCGCTCTACAACTCCTGGCTCGATCGGGAGCTCGAATTCGCCGGACGGCTCGTGTTCGACGACGGCAGCACCGCACTGGTGCGCACCGGGCCGTTCCTTCGGTTCCCGCAATTGGCGGTTCACCTCGATCGCGGGGTCAACAGCGAAGGACTCACCCTCAATCCGCAGCAGCACCTCAACCCCGTGATCGGTGTGGGCGCGCTGGCGGACACTGATGTCGTCGCCCACCTCGCCGGCCTCGCCGGCCGCGACGGCCGTAACGTTGTCGGCTACGACATCGTGACCGCCGACACCGCGGAACCCCGCGTCTTCGGGCTGGACGACACCCTGTTCGCATCCGGCCGACTGGACAACCTCTCCTCGGTTCACGCCGGACTGGTGGCACTACTGGCTGTCGCGGGGGAGCCGGCTCCAGCAGCAACGGCCCCTTCGATCGCGGTCTTCGCGGCATTCGACCACGAGGAGGTGGGGAGCGAAACCCGATCGGGCGCCGCGGGACCGTTCCTCGAGAGCGTGCTGGCCAGAATCGGCAACGCCATCCCCTCGGATCGCGCACGCGCGCACGCGCAATCCTGGTGCCTGTCAGCGGACGCCGGCCATGCGGTGCACCCGAACTATCCGGAACGCCATGACCCGGTCAACCGGCCCCTCGTGAACAGCGGACCACTGCTCAAGATCAACGCGAACAAGCGCTACGCCACCGACGCGCTGGGTGCCGCGGAGTGGGCGCGAAGTTGCCGCCAGGCCGGGGTGGACTACCAGGAGTTCGTGTCGAACAACTCCGTGCCCTGCGGATCGACGATCGGTCCGATCACCGCGACGCGACTCGGCATCCGCACCTTCGACGTCGGCATCGCGCTCCTGTCCATGCACTCCGCCCGCGAACTGTGCGGGGTCGAGGATCCCGCGGCACTCGCGTCGGCGATGACGGCGTTCCTGGCCCCGGCCTGAGGCCGGTCTATTCGAGCAGGCCGCGGATGTCGTCGGCGGTGAGTGCCGTGCTGAAGACCGCGTCGTCATCCATCACCGCGTCGAAGAGTCGCGCCTTGCGGTCCCGCAGGGCCATCACCTTCTCCTCGATCGTGCCGGTGGCGACCAGCCGGTAGACGTTCACCGGTCGGGTCTGGCCGATGCGATGGGTGCGGTCGACGGCCTGGGTCTCGGTGGCGGGATTCCACCACGGGTCGAGCAGGAACACGTAGTCGGCCTCGGTGAGATTGAGTCCGAACCCGCCGGCCTTGAGGCTGATGAGGAACACCGGCGCGTCCCCGGACTTGAAACGCGAGATGACGTCCCCGCGGTGCAGCGTGGATCCGTCCAGGTATTCGTGGGCGATGCCGGCGGCATCCAACCGGCTCGCCGCCTTCCGCAGGAACGAGGTGAACTGGCTGAAGATGAGGGCGCGGTGCCCCTCGGCCACCACGTCGTCCAGCTGGTCGAACAGCGCGTCGAGCTTCGAGGAGGGGATGTCGGCGTGCGCCTCGTCCACGAGGGACGCGTCGAGGCTCAGCATCCGCAGCAGCGTGAGTGAGCGGAACACGATGAAGCGGTTGCGATCGAGATCCTCGATCAGGCCGAGCAGCTTCTGGCGTTCCTTCTGCAGCACGGTGTCATAGAGCTTGCGGTGCCGAGGCGCCAACTCGACCTGGAGCACCTGCTCCTGTTTCGCGGGCAATTCGGCGGCGACAAGGTCCTTGGTGCGGCGCATCATCAGCGGACGGATGCGACGGCGAAGCTGGGCGATCCGTTGGGCGGCGTGTTCCGTGGACTCACCGGAGGCGATGGGCCGCACATACTCCTCGGCGAACCTGCGACCGGAGGGGAACAGTCCAGGCGCAACGATGTGAAACAGCGACCAGAGGTCGGTGAGGCTGTTTTCCATCGGAGTGCCCGTGATGGCGAGTTTGAACGGCACCTGAAGGGAGAGGGCGGCTTCGTGCGCCTTCGATGCCGGGTTCTTCACGAACTGGGCTTCGTCGAGCACCAGGCCAGACCATCCGAGTGCCCGGTAGTTGTCGATACCCAGGCGGAACAGCGCGTAGGAGGTCACGACGATGTCGGCGCCGTGCGCGAGCTTTGCCAGTGACTGCCGGGTGGTGGAGACACCGCGAACGGTCAGCGAGGGAACGAAACGGGCGGCCTCCGCCAGCCAGTTCGAGACGACGGAGGTGGGGGCGACCACCAGGAACGGCTCGCCCGGCGCCTCCGCCCGGGCGTGGGCGATGAGCGAGAGCGCCTGAAGGGTCTTTCCGAGACCCATGTCGTCGGCGAGGATGCCACCGAGTCGCTGCCCCCAGAGAAAGGCGAGCCAGTCGAAACCCTCCTTCTGGTAGGGACGGAGACTGGCATCGACGCTCGCCGGCACGGGAGTGGACTCGACCGAATCGATCGCAAGGAGACCCTTCGCGGATTCCCGCCACGCCTGCGCTTCGACCGTCTCATCGGCGAGATCCTCGAACTCCGACCAGAGGCTGGCCTGATACCGGCTGATCCGCACGCCGGTCTCCCACTCGGCCATCGCCGAAGCCTCATCGATGAGCCTCTTCAGCTCTTCGAACACCGGCTGATCGAGCGAGAGGTACGAATTGTCGACAAGGAGCACCTTCGAACTGCCCTGAGACAACGCGGTGAAGACCTTGGTGAACGGCACATCCCGACCGTCGATGTGGATGTACACGCCGAGGTCGAACCAGTCGCTGGTGTCGGTGGCGACGGTCGTGAAGGTCAGCTTCGGGATGCCGGTGAGCTCCCGATAGTCGGGGCGCGTCCCCACGGAGTCGACTCTCACACCGTCCAACGCGCCGAGCGTCGGCAGCACCCGATCGACGAACTCTGCCGCCTCGAGCCCCCGCAGGGTGTCATCCGAGAGGGTGCCGAGAACGCGCTGGACGCGCTCGAGCACCCGATGCTCGGTGGTGAAGTCCCGATCATCGGCGCCGCGAAGCGACTTGCGAACTCCGGAATAGTCCCAGTCCCATCCGATCTTCACCGTCTGTTTCGGCTGGTAGGCGATCGTGAGCACGAGTACCGGTGGACTCAGCTTCGGCAGCGCGACCGAGGCATCCGCACTGGCCACGCTGATCGTGCGACTCAGTCTCGGGTAGTAGTCCCGCAGGAACTCGTCGACGTCGGAGCCCGGCACGACGACGGGATCGACCGGCCCGAGAAGCGCGCGCTGCTCCTCCACGAGCGGGGTGGATGTCGCGGCCAGGACGAATCTCGGCCGCGGGACGAACTCCCACACGTAGACGCCGTGGTCGCCGATCGGACCGGCGGCCGCGGCCGGATGCGGCTCCCCGTCCACCCTCAGGATCGGCGAGAGGCGCAGATCCCCGTCGAGCCGGGCATCGATGCTCACCGTGGCGTCGCGCCCGACCGTGACGCTCGTCTCCTTCTTGCCCGTGACCAGCGCGATGTCGCGAGCTTCGGCATCCGCGAGCAATTGCCAGAGCAACGGGCTGTGGAAGTCATCGAGGTAGAGCCAATCGGGCTCCTGCCCGGAGTAGACCTCTCGGGTCGACCGGTGCAGTGCGGCGAACTGGGCGAACCAGCGCTGCTGTTCGGTCGCGAGTGCGAGTCGGTTGGCCTGGTAGCCCAGGGAGTTCCAGGTGACGCCCCCCCGGGTCCAGTTGCCCGTCTCGCTGAGGAGCACTGGCCGCACCCCCAGCCGACGGGTGCCGGTGCTCGATGCGGTGGCGGTCTTCGCGCTGGGGCCGTTCCATTGGCTACGTGAGCGCGGAATCAACTCCCTCAACTCCAGAAGCAGTCCGATGCGGGCGGTCCGACCCCCGGACGACCCGCTGCGATCGGTGAGAGCGATGACGGCGCTCTTCCAGTCGGCCGGTGTCTCGGCCGGGGCCTCGGCCGGCGCGGCGACAGTCTTCACGGCCAGTCCGGGGAGCTGCTTGAGCGTGGTGGTGTTGCTCTGCAACAGCATTGCGGCCACATGCTTGCAGTCGAATCCGACCGGGCAGGAGCAGAGACCACCCGTCGGCTTTCCGGTGGCCGCCGACACGATCGCGCTGCAGCGATAGGGCTGCGGCGCCGAGCCGCTCACGGTTGCGCCCACCACCCGGGTCTCCGGGTTCCAGCTCACACTGGAGACGAACCCTCCGCGGGAGTACGCCAGTCCACGCTGGAACGCGGCGGGGCCGACGAGTCGCTGGATGTCGGTGATGTCGACCATCGGTGCGGCGTCGGGCATTCTTCCATGGTCTCACGAGGGTGCGACCCAGCAGACGGCGCCATCGCGCCTCGAAATAGGATCTTAGGCATGTTCCTCACCATCGCCCACTACACGATCACTGCCGGAAACGAGCGGTCAGTGCTCGAGCTGGTCTCCGAACTCGAAGCCGCCAGTCGCGAAGAGGAGGGCTGCATTTCGTTCGATGCCTACCTGAAGACTGGTGATTCGCAGCAGCTCGTGTTGCTCGAACGCTACGAGAGCGCTGCGGACTTCGAGACCCACCGCGCGTCGCCACACTTCGAGCGACTGGTGCTCGGCCAGATCGTGCCCCTGCTCGCCGCCCGCACCGTGGAGAGTTTCACGCTTCTCGAGGCGTGAACCGCTGCAGTGACCCAGCCGTCCCTGCAGCGGCACACGAGGAGCGGGCGCGAGGCGCCTAGGAGCGGCCGACCGGCTCCCCGGTCGGATCGCCCGCCGCTTCGTCCACGAGATCCGGCCCACCGATCGGCGTGCCGGCCCACGACACCAGGGTCCAGCCCGACTCGGGAGATCCGGCGAGCTCGACCACTCCGGTGTTGTCGAGCTCATGGCTGCCGGCGAAGATCGGGGGCACGTTCGTCGCGCGGCCCGCGGTCCACACCCGGATGGCCGCACCGTGACTGAACACCGCGGCGGTGTCCAGGTGCGACACGGCGGCGATGCCCCGGTCGAAGCGATCGAAGAAGGCGTGACCATCAGTCGCGCCCGGCATCGTGACATCCAGCTCGCCCGATCCCCAGGCGAACGCGGTCTCGAGATACGTCTGAGCGGATGCCTTGTCCGACCGTCCCTCGAGATCACCAGCCTCGATCTCGTGCAGTCCGTCGATCACGGTCGCCTCGGCGAAGGGACGCGCGGTGAGCTGGGTGCGCACCAGTGTCGTGGCGAAGACGCCATCGATCAGCTGGGTGCTGAGTGACTCGGCGACGGCGATGGCCTGACGTTCGCCGAGCGCGGTGAGACCCGGACCGGGGTGCGCCGTATCGAGTTGGCCGAGCACATTGGCGGGGGTCTGTCCGTGACGGATGAGCAGCAGTCGCATGATGTTCTCCAGCCTATGGTTCGCGGATGCCGTCGGTCGGCGCCATCGCCCCGTGCTGCCCGAGCAGGCGCCACACGAGTGTCGTCAGGGGCGGATATTCGAGAGCGATCTGCCGCAGCACCCGGTATTCGCGCGTCGGGGAGGGCCGTTGGCCATCATTCGAGGCGATCGCATCAGCGCGAAGGAGGTAGACGACGAGTTCGTCTTCGGTCGGGAGCTCTTCCATGAACGCCCAGGGATCCTCACCCGCAAGCAGACGCTCGTGAATCACGGTCTCGAGTTCCTGTCGGGCCTCGGCCCGCAGCACCTCCAGGCTCACCCGACCACGAAAAGGGGCATGGTTCGACGGCATCGATTCAGCCTAGGCGCGGGTCCCTGGGAGTGCACATCGATGGGTAGGGTCGAAGCCATGACCCCGGATTCCCTGCGCGAATTCTGCCTCTCGTTGCCCCTGGCCACCGAGACCTTCCCCTTTGGCGACGAGACCTCGGTGTTCAAGACCAGCGGCAACGGCAAGATCTTCGCCCTGTCCGCGCTCAGCTCCGACTCGTTCGACGTGACCCTCAAGTGCGATCCAGAGGAGAGCATCGCTCTGCGGGCGGAGTTCGCCGCGATCATCCCCGGCTACCACCTCAATAAGAAACACTGGATCACCATCCGCCTCGATGGTTCGGTCGAGGACGACCTGGTCGAACAGCTGATCTCCTCCAGTCATGCGCTCGTGCGGCCGCGAATCCCGCGGGCTCGCCAGTGAGGTCGTTCTTCTCGGGGATGGGATATCTCGGTCGCGGCCTTCGACTCTGGATCACTTCACCCCGGCTGATGCTCCTCGGTGCGATCCCCGCGGTCGTCGTCGGCGCCCTTTACGCCACGGGAATCGTGCTCGTCGCGCTCAATCTCGATGCGATCGCCGGCTGGGCGACACCCTTCGTGCGACAGTGGGCGGAGCCCTGGCGCACCGACATTCGCGTGCTCGGATCTGTTGCGGTGATCGGGGCAGTGGTACTGCTCGCGGTCTTCACCTTCGCAGCGGTGACCCTGGCCGTCGGCGATCCCTTCTACGAACGGATCTGGCGCGCCACCGAGAAGTCTTTCGCATCCGATCCCGGCGATGACGGCATGCCGTGGTGGCGTTCGGCGCTCGGCGGTCTTCGGCTCTTCCTCACGACCGCGTTGCTCGGCCTGCTGCTCTTCGCCGGCGGGCTCATCCCGGTCGTCGGACAAACCGTGGTGCCCGTGCTCGGTGCATTCATCGGGGGCTGGTTTCTCGCGGTCGAGCTCAGCGGATTCGCCTTCGATTCCCGCGGAATCGACCTGAGGGGCAGACGACGGATGCTCGCAGCCCGCCGGTCACGAACCCTGGGTTTCGGGGTGCTGACCTACCTGCTCTTCCTGGTGCCCTTCGCTGCGATCGTGATCATGCCCGCGGCGGTCGCCGGCGCGACCATGCTGGCGCGCGATGCCCTCCCGGACGTCGGATCGCGCCCGCCACCCGCGGCCGGAACATCCGCCAGCGCAGACGAATAGTCAGCGGGCGGGAACGAATCGCGTGCGAGATGCGTTGCCGAGAGTATGACGATCCCCCTCTCCATCCTCGACCTCGCTCCGATCGCCCCCGGGCAGAGTGTCCGGGATAGTTTCGCCAGCAGTGTTCGCCTCGCGCAGGCCGCCGAAGCCAACGGCTACACCCGGGTCTGGTATGCCGAGCACCACAACATGCCCACGATCGCGTCATCCGCCACCAGCGTGCTCATCGGCCATGTCGCCGATCACACCTCGACCATCCGACTCGGCTCTGGGGGAGTGATGCTGCCGAACCACTCTCCGCTCACGATCGCGGAGCAGTTCGGGACCCTTGCAGAACTCCATCCCGGACGCATCGACCTCGGACTCGGACGCGCCCCCGGCAGCGATCAGAACACGGCGCGAGCGATGCGACGCGACCCCCGCTCGTCGGACCAGTTTCCCGAGGACGTGCTCGAACTGCGGGCCTTTCTGCGCGGCGAGTCGATAGTGCCCGGAGTGCAGGCCGTTCCCGGCGGGGGCACGGATGTTCCGCTCTACATCCTCGGATCCTCGCTCTTCGGTGCCCAGCTTGCCGCCGCCCTCGGCCTCCCGTACGCGTTCGCCTCGCACTTCGCCCCCGATGCCCTGCACGATGCCATGGCGCTGTACCGCAGCGAATTCCGGCCCTCGCGCCAGCTTCAGGAGCCGTATGCGATCGCGGCGGTCAATGTGATCGCATCGGAAGACGAATCGGATGCGCGGCAGCAGTTCGAGACCACCCGACGCGCGCGGGTGCGCAGCCTGATCGCCCGTGGACCCTCCGCGATCGACTACACCGACGACCAGATCGATGCCTTCCTCACCACACCGGAGGGGCGGAACATCGCCAATATGATGCGCTATTCGGCAGTCGGCACCCCCTCGGAGGTACGCAACTTCCTCGGGGAGTTCGCGGCCTCTGTGCAGGCGGACGAACTTATCACGGCCCACCAGTCGCGAGACATCGACGACAGGCTCCGCTCGGTGGCGCTGACCGCGGAGGCGATGCGAGCCCTCCAGCCGGTCGAGTAGGAGCGCCAGCGACGTGTCGAGACCCGTCGTGCCGGTCGAGTAGGAGCGCCAGCGACGTGTCGAGACCCGTCGTGCCGGTCGAGTAGGAGCGCCAGCGACGTGTCGAGACCCGCTGTGCCGGTCGAGTAGGAGCGCCAGCGACGTGTCGAGACCCGTCGTGCCGGTCGAGTAGGAGCGCCAGCGACGTGTCGAAACCCGTCGTGCCGGTCGAACAGGAGCACCAGCGACGCGTCGAGACCCGTTACCTCGAAGAGCCGGGGTGGCGCGAATGCGGTCCCGGGCGCACTCTAGAGACATGACTAACGGCGACGTGGAAACGATGGACAAAGACGGCCAGTGGGTGAACCGGGTGATCGGCGAGCCGGAACGCAGCGAGAGCTACAGCAGCAAAGAGGAGGCGATCGAAGAGGGACAAGCGCTCGCCGACCAGCTCGGTACGACGCACACCGTGCGCCCGGCAGTGGCGATGGGCGACATCACCGATCCGCAGGAATAGTGCGCGCCGGTCAGGTCTCATTGTGAGCGCCTTCATCACGCCGCCCCGGCGAATTCCGTTCTTCCTCCGTGTCGGCCTGTGGGTGGCCGAACGCACCACAGGAGAGCACCTCCTTGGCCCGCGGCTCCTCAGCTGGTATCCGCGGGCGGCGATCGGCTCCGGCATCCTCGAGTCCCTCGTCGCCCATCATGACGGGCGGGTCACCGAGCGAATGCTCAAGATGGTGCGCCTGGCCGTCTCGTTCACCGTCGAGTGTCCGTTCTGCATGGGCCTGAACGCCAACGGCTGGGAGAAACTGATCTCGGAGGATGAACTCGCCGCAGTTCAGGGACGGCGCCCTCTCAACGACGTGCCCTCCCTCACCCCGGAAGAGCGACTCGCTGTCGAATACGCCCGGCTGGTCTCCGCGACTCCCCTCGCCTTCCCGCACGGTTACGGCGAGGTGTTGCGCGCTTCGTTCACCGAGCGGGAGATCGTCGTGCTCGCCACTACTGCTGCCCAGGTCAACTACTGGGCGCGGGCGCTTCAGGCGCTGGGTGCGCCAGCCGTGGGCTGACCTTCGCACGCTGAGCTTCGCCCGGGTTGAGCTTGGGAAAGCCTCCGCGTCGAGCTGGCGCAAGACACGGGTCCCACTGGTGCGAATACCCAGCCGCCGCAAGTGATAATCGACAATGCCCGAAACCATCATCATCACCGGAGCCAGCGATGGCATCGGTGCCGCCGCCGCCCGCGAACTCTCCTCCCAGGGACACACCGTCGTCATCGTCGGTCGCTCGCCCCAGAAGACGGCGAGAGTCGCGGATGCCCTTGGCGCCGAGCACTTCGTCGCGGATTTCTCGAAGCTCAGCGAGGTGCGCCGCCTCGCCGCCGAGCTGCGCGAGCGTTACCCGCGCATCGACGTGCTCGCCAACAACGCCGGAGGCATCTTCGGCGACCGCACCATCACCGAGGACGGCCACGAACTCACGCTCCAGGTGAACCACCTCGCACCCTTCCTGCTGACCACCCTGCTGATGGATCGCCTGGTCGAGAGCCGGGCGCGCGTCATCAACACCTCGAGCGTCGCGAACCTCAGCGGCACCATCGACATCGACGACCTCGACCTGGCCGCCCAGTTCAGTGCAGGCAAGGCTTACAGCAACGCCAAGCTCGACAACATCCTCTTCACCAAGGAGCTCGACCGCCGCTTCGGCGCGGACGGCATCAGCACGGCGGCCTTCCATCCCGGAGTCGTCGCCTCGAACTTCGCCAGCGAATCGACCAGTCCGCTCCGTGTGATCTACCGCAGCATCCTGCGCCACACCCTGATCTCGAACGAGAAGGGTGCCGATACCCTGGTCTGGCTGGCGACGACCACCCCCGGCACTGACTGGACGCCCGGCGAGTACTACATCAAGCGCAAGCCCGGACGCACCAACCGGCAGGCGGATGATGCGCAGCTCGCGAGCGCCCTGTGGGAGCGCAGCGCGGAGATGGTCGCCTAAGGCAGAGGGCTCGTCCGCCAAGCCCTCTAGAGCGTCGGGGACCGCACTACGCACACGCCCCCGACCACAACCCGAGCCTCGCATCCCTGGCACGCGCCACTGCCGCCTGCACGGTCGCGAATCCGGCCACGTTCTGGCCGTAGCGCACTGCTCGCCCGAGACCCTCTTGGGCCAGCACCTCGCTCACGTTCTGCCCGCTCGCCGTGACGACCGTTGCCAGCGTGCGCCCGTACTGGTCCACCCTTTCCGCGTCGAAGACCAGCCCGACCGTCGATCCCACGGGCGCCAACTGCTTCAGTCGAGCGGATGCCTCGGGCCCCATGCACTGCACGGGCGTGTTCTCTTTGACCGTCTCGGGCGTGTCGACGTTGAGCAGCCGGATGCGCGTGCGCACCCCGCCGAGGGAGACATCGAGGGTATCCCCATCCACGAGGTGGGTGACCCGGCCCTGCTCGGTGGGGATCAGCGGTGGTGGAGAAGCAGCCGCATCCGACGACAGCGCGGGAGACGGAATTCTGGGGAGGTCTTGACCAACGCCCGCAGTCTGGAGCCTTGGCAGCACGAAGACGATGAATGCCGCGGCGATCACCACGATCGTGAGGAGCAACGGAGCAGAGCTTCCTCCACGTCGCTGGTCCATGGCACAACGGTAGCGTCTCCCGTGCTCTCTCGAACCGATGCCCGCACCCTGTCCGAGGCGGTGCGGTTCTCACTCGGGCAGGGTGACGATCGCCTGCACGGGTGCGTGGTCCGAGGGCCAGGCACCGTCGAACCGGGCGACGTTGACGCCCGCGCGGCACACCGAGATGCCGGATGTCGCGAGGATCCAGTCGATTCGCTTGTGATCGAGTCTTGGTGGCTTGTAGTCGGGGAAGGTGCCCCACGCCTCCGAGACATGTTCTGACGCGACATCCCACGTGTCCACGAGGGTGCCCCCGGTGGTGATGGCCTGGTAGGGGAGTGAGCCGACGCTCGTGTTGAAGTCTCCGGTGACGAGGGCCGGTAGGGAGCTGGCCGCGACGATCGCGCGCACTTGAGTGGCGGAATGGATGCGGGCATTGCGGGACCGGTGGTCAAAGTGGGTGTTCAGTGCCCGGAACTCGACGCCCGTCTCCCGGTCACGAAAGACGGCCTCGACGAGCACGCGCGGAACCTTGTTGCCCCAGGTGGTCGAACCGCTGGCCTCCGGAGTGTCCGAGAGGGCGGTCTGCGTCCAGTGCAGCATCGCGAGACGTCGACCGTCATAGAACAGCGGGCATCCTTCGCCGCCTCGGTCGGCGTTGCGTCCGTAGCCCACGGAGCGGTAGCGGGTGCCGAGGGCATGGCGCAGGAACGCGGCCTGGTCTGGAAGGGCTTCCTGAACGCCGATGATCGTGGGCAGCTCCGCCTCGAGTAGTCGAGCCACCAGCGGCCGGCGCTTGACCCAGCGGTCCGGATTGCCGGGCAGGAGGCGCGGCATCCTTCGGCGGATGTTGAAACTCATCACCTGGAGCTCTGGCGCGGTGACGGGGCCGAGGAGGGGAGTATCCGTCACGCGCCAAGCCTACGGTCGACAGCTGCCGCGCGTGCGCAGGCGCTAGCCTTCACGGATGGTTGACACGCACGATGGTTCGGCCGCGGAGACTTCCTCCGTCCACGCCGGAACATACCGCCACTACAAGGGCAATCTCTACGAGGTCATCGGGGAGGCAACACACTCCGAGACCGAGGAGTCGCTCGTCGTCTACCGTGCGCTCTATGGGGAGTTCGGGCTCTGGGTGCGGCCTCGCGAGATGTTCCTCGGCGACGTCGACGTGGATGGCCGGAGGCTACGTCGGTTTGCGCCAGTGGATGCCTGATCCGTCGGGATCAGCCCGGTTCCGACGCGACCCCGGCTGCGCGCACCCTCTCCTGCCGGGCGCTGATGCGGCGGCGGAACCAGGCGGCGTCCGTCATCCGGGCCAGAACCGGTCCGGCGATCACGGTCAGCAGCACGTAGGCGGTCGCGAGCGGGGCGAGTCGCGGCTCGATGCCGGAGCCTGCCGCGAGGCCGGCGATCACGATCGAGAACTCGCCGCGCGGAGTCATCGCGAATCCGGTGCGCCACCGGCCGGGAACGCCGATTCCCGCGGCCGCCGCCGCGCGGTAACCGGTGAAGGTCTTGGTTGCGATCGTCACCACGGCGAGGATCGCCGCCGGAAGCAGCACCGGAGGGATGCTGGCCGGCTCGGTTGAGAGGCCGAAGAACACGAAGAACACCGCGGCGAACAGGTCGCGCAGCGGAGAGAGCAACTGCTGCGCGTTGTGCGCCACCCGGCCGGAGAGCGCGATCCCGACCAGGAACGCGCCGACCGCGGCCGAGACGTTCACCTCCTGGGCGATGCCGGCCACGAGCATCGTGAGCCCGAGCACGCCGAGAAGAAGCGATTCCGAGTGGTTGGCGGCGAAGAGCCGGGAGATGATGCGTCCGTGCCGCAGCGCGAGGTACAGGATCACCGCGACGACGAGCACGGCGATGACCAGCGCGGTCGCTCCCGCGAGCATCCCGGCCCCGATCACCAGCGCCGACAGCACGGGAAGGTAGAAGGCCATCGCCAGGTCCTCGATCACCAGGATAGACAGGATCGTCGGCGTCTCCCGGTTGCCCAGTCGACGCAGGTCCCGCAGCACCTTGGCGATCACCCCGGACGACGACACCCAGGTGATTCCGGCCAGAGCGACTGCGGCGACCGGGCCCCACCCGAGCACGAGGGCGCAGAGTGCGCCGGGCAGCGCGTTGAGGACGGCATCCAGGATTCCCGCCCTCCGGGAGCTCTTCAGGCTGGTGACGAGCTCGGTCGGAGAATATTCCAGTCCGAGCATGACCAGCAGCAGGATCACACCGAGTTCGCTGCCGAAGGTGAAGAACTCGTTGCCGGCATCGAGGGGCGCGAATCCGCCGACACCGAACGCGAGCCCGGCGAGGAGGAAGAACGGGATCGCCGAGATACCGATGCGGTCGGCCAACCGTGACAGCAGGCTGAGACCGAGCAGTACAGCCCCGACTTCGATGAGGAGCAGGGCGGCGTCATGCATCGGCGGAGGGGATATCAGCCGTCGGTGAGAACGCGGGCGAGGGCGTCGAGCCCGGGGCGGGTGCCCACCGCGACGATGGTGTCGCCGGCCACGAGGGGAGTGTCCGGGGTGGGTGAGGGGATGACATCCGCGCCCCTCACGATCGCGACGATCGACGTGTGGGTGCGCGTGCGGGCCTTGGTAGCGCCGAGGACCTCGCCGGCGTAGGGAGAGCCGGCGGAGAGGAGCAGCTGCTCGGTGAACAGTCCCGCGGCCTGCTCGCGGATGCCCGCGAGTTGCCCGAGCATCAGGGAGGCCCCGAGCACATCGGCGAGGGCTGCAGCCTCCTCGTCGCTGAGGGCGATGGAATCCACGGCCTCGTCCGGGTCGTCCACACCGAACAGGGCGAGTTCGCGCTCTCCCGACCGATGGGAAACCACGCCGATGCGGCGACCCTTCTTGGTGATCACGTCGTGGCGCGTGCCGATGCCCGGCAGGTCCACCTTCTCGACTCGTACGCTCACGCGGCAACCCTAACAGCCGGGCCGGTCCTGCCAGGCAGAACTTCGACGTGCCGGATTGCCCCACTCGCGCCCAACGCCCAGACTGGGACGATGCGGATCCGTCCCTATCGACCGGAGGATGCCGCGGGCACGCTCGACGCGTTCCGCCGTGCCATCCGCGTGACCGCAAGCGCAGACTACACGGCCGCCCAGGTCGCGGCGTGGGCACCGGACGAGATCGACCTCGCCGCCTGGGCACGCCGGAGGTCTGCGACCGACACTCGAGTGATGTTCGTGCATCCGGAGTTCGGTCGACGGGGGATCGCCGAACGTGCGACCCGAGCTCTCCGGGTGCTCAGCTCGACAGGTAGGACCACACCGCTAGCACGCAGCATCCACCGATCAGGACCGTGAAGAGCGCGAGCCAGAACGGTGACGGCACACCGGTGCGGCGGAAGAGCAGGTAGGCGTCGGAGGTGGCCAGCTGGTCCCTGCGCCAGACGTGCACCCCGATCACAGTGCCGAGACCGCGAATCGAGCCGACGATCAACGCGATTCCGATGACGAGAAGCGCGTAGCCCTGCACGACCGGAGCGGCGTAGAACCAGAGCGCCGCGCTGACGGCTGCGGAGGCGAGAACGATGAGCGCCCCGAAGACGTTGCGGATGACCACGAGCGTGAGCAGAAGCAGCACCCCACCGGCGAACAGCGCGATCGCGGTGTAGCCGTTGAAGACGCTCCAGAGCTGCGCGGCCCCGACGATCGCGGGCGCGGGATACCCGAAGACGCCGCTCACCACCGCGCCGAGGGTGCCCTGGCCGCTGCTCATCGCGTCCCCGGAGTGGTTAGGGCGAATTCGGATGCCGTGAACCACCCGCCCGGTGAGGATCGCGGCGACGGCGTGGCCGAGCTCGTGCACCAGCGTGGTGAACAGCCCGAACCATCGCCAAGTCGATCGAGGCAGGCTGAGAGCCGCCGCGACCGCCAGGATGCCGAGAAGCACGGGGAGCGGAATCGCGACCGGAGCGGTGCGCGTGAACAGGGCCTGCCAGGATGTGTCGATGCAACCAGTCTGCCAGCCGTGAGGCGGAGCAGCCGGCCGCGGAACTACTTCCTGCCGGTGAACATCGGCCACATCGCGACGACCCCGCCAGCGGTGTCGCCCGCGTGGCCAAGGTGGCCGAGGTTCCAGTTGTCCTCGATTGTGGTCAGCAACGAATAGTGGTTGTAGGCGGTGTGATCCACGAAGTGCCGCGGGCCGGACGCCGTCACGACGATGGCCGGGATGAGACCGCCGCCGTACGTCCCACCCGGCCAGGTCGCGCTGATCCGCGCATCCGCTGCACCCACGTACGGAGAGTCGCAGCACCCCGTCGCGCTCTCCCAGCCGCCGGTCGTGGTGTTGCCGGTGAAGTCGTTCTCGTCCGTGACGATCACGATCGCCGAGCGATTGGTCCAGGCCTTCGAATGCTTAATGGTGTCGACGGCGGTGTGCACGAACGCGTCAGCCTTCTGCTTAAGCGACGCGTCGTTCGCATCGTCCTTCACGCTTCCGTAAGGGCAGGGCGTCTCCGCGCGGTCGACGATGGTGCCGTAGACCCCACCGTGCATGTCGTTGCACTGGTCCGGGCTGATCCAGACGTACTGGGGTGCCTTCGGTCCGTTGAGGTCGGCGGAGAGCTGCGAGTAGTCCTTGATGTTGGCCATCCGGGCCGGATCGTTCTTGATGTCGTCGAACAGCACGAACGGATTGTGCTTCTTCGCGTACAGCGACGCCGTGGTTCCGTTCGGGAAAACCGGTCCGAACCGGTCGAGCTTGTTGGCGGGCAGGGCCTCCATGTAGGCGCCCCAGCTGATGTGGTGCGCCTCGAGCTGGTCAACGAGGTTCACGCGGTCGAGGTTGATCACGTTCTGGTCGTTGTCGTCCTGGATGCCGAAGTTGTCTCCCGCGATGGACGCGATGTAGTTCGGCATCGATGGGTGGGTGACCCCGTAGTAGTTGTCGGCCATGGAATACTGGCGAGCCAGTCCGGTGAGGTATGGCGCGTTGGCATCACCGATCACGCTGGACTTGGAGTGGTTCTCCAGCATGATCACAAAAATATGATCGAAGCTGCCGCTCTGCCGGTGGGATGACGGATCGTCGGACTGGTGGCCGCCGGTCGAGGCGCTTGCCGCGGTGGCGGTCAGCGCGAGGGCCGCGACGGCGGCCAGGGCGCCGAGGGTGAACCGGGATCGAAGTTTCATGGAGATTTCCTTCTGTGTTGATTCGAGCGGTCGTGATTCTGTCGTGATGATTCTGTCGTGGGAACGGATGAACGCGCGTCGAATTCTCGACTGCTACGGGATGACCACCGCCGCGAGCTTCACCGGCCCCGCCGTGTAGTCGAGCTCGCTCGCCTGGGACACTCCCGACGGCACGATCGTGTCCATCACCTTCGGCACGGTGTTCGGGTCGGCCGAACACAGCGGCGTCGCTGCGGCCGCCGCGCACACCCCGAAGCTGTAATCACCGGCCGTCGAGCTGAACGCGCGGGTCTGGTCCACGCCATGCGTGCCGTCCTGGCCCGTGAGGGTCACGGTGAAGCCCCATCCTGACGCGGGCGTTCCTCCGAGCGCGGTCTTGTCCACGCTGAAGGTGATGTAGCGGCTGACCGCGTTGGCGCCGACCGTCACGGCTCCGAGCGAGGCGCCCGAGGCATCCACGAACCTGTTGTTTCCGAACCCCTGCGCCTCGATCAGTCGGCTCCACGGGGTGAGGGTCGAGTAGTTCATCCCCGGGTAGGAGGATGCCGCGGAGGTGGCTGTGGCGCCGGGCGGAGAGACGTAGACATCCACCAGCTGGGCACCGTTGGTCGATCCGAAGGTGGGGGTGAGGTCTGCGGTCTGCACCCGGAAGGTGATCGTCGATCCGGTGTCGTACACCTGGAAGCGGTCGAGGTCGAAGGCTCCCGCGTGGAAGTCGCCGGCCTTCGGGTAGGCGTAGTTGCCCGGGCCGTTGTCGTCACCGGTCGGGTCGTCGACGCTGTAGAGCAGCGTGCCGTTCACGACATCGTTCACCACGGAGCGCACCACCTGCGCGGTGCCCCCGTTCGACGCGGTGCTCGTGATCACGAAGACGTTCGTGCCGGCGGCCGAGGTCACGTCGACGCTGAATGACCCGTCCGCGGCCGCAGTCGTGTGTGTCAGTGTGGTGACACTGTTCGCGTCGGTGGCGACATCCGCGATGTCGATGGATGCTCCGTGGGCGGCCGTTCCGCTGACCGTCGTCGTCGCCCCGGTGGCCGATCCGTCCGCGGGGGCCGTGACGGTGAGCGGGGTCGAGCCCTGGCTGTGGGACACATAACGGTCGCGCACCTGGGCGGGCTGTTCGAGGCTGCGGCCCGCCGCGAGATCCGCGGTGAGGCGCACCTGCGACGCCGAACCCCAGGTGAGCGGCGAGGCGGATCCGTCCGCCTTGCCGTTGACAAAGCCGATGGAGGCCGTGGCCGGGTCGGTGCCGAACGGCGAGGCGGCCACATCAGCCCGGTCCCACACCTGCTCTGGCACGAGTCCCGGGCCGGAGTTCATCCGGTTGATCGACACCAGCACGGAGGATGCGTCGGACTTCTGTCCCTGGGCCAGATACTGTTGCGCCCGCTCGGCGCCCAGCACGGGCCACGGGTGTCCGGTGCCGGAGAAGTTGTTGGTCCAGGGAGCCCCGGTGACTGAGCAGTTCGTGCCGGCGCCGACGAAGCAGTCGCCATAGCCGTCGCCGTTGTAGCGCAACCATCCGGCGCCGCTGTCGGTGGGACGCTGGATCGTGGCATCCGTCACGGCGAGCGAATTGAGGATCACCGGATCGGTCGCGGGCAGGATGCCGAGGCGCACGTACTCGAGGAAGCCGGCATCCGCTACCGCGCGCTGGTCGAGCGTCGGGCCGCCGTTGCCCACGTTGTAGCTGATCGCCGCATTCGGGTCACCGGTCTTCGAGAGCCGGATGAAGTACGGAGAGCTGGAGAGCGGTCCGTTCGTCGTCACGCCCCAGGTCTTGATCGTGCGCTGGTACTGGTCGGCGGTCGCGCGCCAGACTCGCGCGCTGGCGGGATCGTGGTGCTGGTCGGCGATGGTCGCCGCGGCGATGAGGCCCGCGATCTCGGCGGCGATGGTGGAGGGGGAGTAGCCGGTCTGCTCCTCCCAGCGTTCGACGCCGAAGCTCGGGCCGTGGCTCACGAGGAAATTCGCCGCAGAGCGCACGCGCGGCCAGAGAGCGTCGTCGCCGGCGAGTCCGGACTGCAGCGCCATGAGGATCGGGTAGGCCGTCTCATCCAGTTGGTCGTTGAAGGCGTCGGCGGCCTTTGTGCCATCCAGCAACGAGTTGCGGGGTTGCGAGCCGTTGGCCTGCTGGCTCTTCAGCAGCAGGTAGCGCACCGTCGCCTGGGCGGTGGAGACATCGCCGTCGGTATAGAGCGCGGTCCAGGCCTCGTAGAGGTCGCGCGCGAACACCTCCTTGTAGCCGCCGACGAAGAGGTTGTTCGGGTCGTTCGCCACGATGGACTGGCCCCACGGGGCATCCAGTCCGGCAACGATCGCGCCCGGATATGTCTTGTCTTCTGAGGCCTTCACCACATTGGCCGACTGGTAGTAGTTCTTGATCGCGGCCAGTCTCTGCGAGCCGGTGAGCCCGGGGGTCGTGAGCACCGGGAACCTGAGGCCGGCGTCGTAGCGAGCCCAACCGGCGAGGTAACTCGCCGTCAGGCGCGCCTGCGAGGAGCTCACTGTCGCTCGCGCCGTCGCGACGGCCGCAGCCTGGGAGGTGCCGAATCCGAGCGCGAGCACGGCTCGGCCGTCGCGGTCACGCTGCACGCCGACGGTCTGCTCGACATTGCCGTTCGTCGCCGTCGTCGTGACCGGGCCGAGAGTGTGGGATGAATCGAGCTGGACGAGTCCGTCGCTCGCTGTTCCGACGAATCCACTGCTGGCGCTGCTGAAGGACCGATCGCCCGAGAGGGCGAGATACGAGGGCACGGCATAGGCCGTGCGGTTGGCCTGGCTCGTCGTCTTCGTGTCGAAGGAGACAGGCACGGACTGCCCGCTGCTGGTGTCGATGACGGCGCTGTCGGCCCCTCCGTTGGCAGCGCCTCCGCCGCCGTTCCCGCCCGCATTCGCGTCGAGACGCACGTAGAGGGAGTAGCTGCGAGCCGCTTTCGTGAGCGGCTGGAAGGTGGTGCGCACCACAACGCTGTCACGGGCAGGGTCGGTGAGGTAGGTGTTCACCAAGCGGTAGGCACCGCTCTTCGCGGTCGACGTGATCGTGCAGACCGTGCCCGTGGGATCGGATGACACGGTGTAGGTGGTGTCACGGCTCTGCAGGTCGGTGAAGGAAGAGCCGTCGGTGACGAGGTACTGCATCGTCTCGACATTCGTCGCGTCGAGGGTGGGTGCGTAGACATCGGAGAGGATGCCGTTCGCCACGGTGAACCAGATCTTGGAGTCGGTCGTGCGCGAGGTGCCGACACAGTCCTTGCGGGACTGGCCCTGGTGGCTCGTGGCACCGGGCGCACCGGCCGCCTCGGCCGCGGGGGTGGCTGCGGTGGAGGCGGAAGCCGAACCCACCGACAGCGTCACGAGGGCGAGGCTTGCAATGAGGGCTGGCGCGACGAGGCTGCGTCGGATCATGGGGGTCTCTCCTTTGAGAACGTTCTGATTTCGAACGCTAGCCGCCCGACCGAGCCCGGTCAACACCCGATCTGTCTACCACGCAGATCGCGGGCTATCTGCCGGGGCGCTGAGCGGCTGCGGTTCCGCGCCCGCTGATGAGCGCAGGATCGGGAGCGGGGAACGCGCCACCGCGATACTCCGGATTCGCGTTCAGTGATGTCATGGTGTTGCGGAAGATGTTGAACTTGGTGTTGTAGCCGTTGGTGCCGGAAAGCGTGATCTTGCGCAGGGAGCGGTGGCCGCCATCCGTGTTGCCCACCCACACCGCGAGGGACATCTTCGTGGTGGTGGCGATCAGCCAGTTCTGCGCGGCATCGTCGGTGGTCCCGGTCTTGCCGACGATCGGAACGCCATCGCGTGGACGCCCGGGCGTGCCGGTGCCGGAGGACATGACGGCGCTCAGTGCGTAGGCGACCGTCGCGGCGACGTTGGGTGCGATCGCCTGGGTGCAGGAGCGGGCCTGCCCCGGGGCGTCCTTGCCGTCCGGCCCGACCACCCTGTCGATGATGGTCGGTGCGCAATACAGGCCGTTCGCGCCGACTGTCGCGATCGCGGCTGCCATGGTCACCGGGGCGATCTCGTTGGTACCGATGATCGCCGCGGGCTGTGCACCGAGCTCCGCCCCGTCGGCGCGGTGAACGCCGTATGCCTTCGCGGTGTCCCGGATGTCGCAGACATCGAGCTTCTGCGCCATCGAGATGAACGCGACGTTGACCGAGTTCTTGGTGGCGGTGGCGACGGTCATCATGCCGCCCTCCCCGGGAGAGTCATTGTGGAACACGAAGGGTGCCTGACCGTCCGAATTGACGCACCGGGAATTGAAGCTGCTCAGGTTGAAGGCCCGTGACGTGCCATTGACGACCTCGCTGAGCGTGTGTCCCTTCTTCAGCCACTGGGTGAGGGTGAAGATCTTGTAGGTGGAACCGGTCTGGAAGCCGATCGAACCCCCGTACTGCTTATCGGTCATGTAGTCGACGGCGGTCGTTGTCGGCCCACCTCCGTCCTTCGAGTTGTCGAAGCCCTTGTTCTGCGCCATCACCAGAATGCGACCGGTGCCGGGTTGCATCGCCACTGCCGCCGCACCCAGTGCGAAACGCGTTTCCTGCGGGGGAGCGCTCGCGACGAGATTGTTCTGCGCCACATCCTGCTGGTTGAGATCGATGCTCGTATAGATGCTGTAGCCGCCGGCTGCCCAAGCCGCGGCCCGAGCCTCCGCAGTGGCGCCGAGGGCGGTGAGCGTGGGGACCAGCCGCAGGGCGAAGTCGCAGGCGAACTTCGCGTCGGCCGCGTAGAGACATCCGTTGTTGGGGGTGCGCAGCTTCGGTTCGATCGGTGTCGCCAATGCCGCCTGGTAGGCGGCGTCATCGATGTAGCCGAGGTCATGCATGTCGAACAGGATCAGGTCGCGGCGCTCCTTGTTGGCGGCATAGAGCGCCGGATCGCTGAGATTTCGCGCATTGGGCTGCTGCACCATGGCGATGAGACTCGCGGCCTGGGGGAGCGTGACGTCCTTGGCACTGACACTGAAGTACTTCTGCGCCGCCGATTCGATGCCGTAGGTGTTGCCCCCGAAGCCGGCGATATTCAGATAGCCGAGGAGGATCTCCTTCTTGGAGTACCGCTTCTCGAGCCCGATGGCGAACTTCATCTCGCGCAGTTTGCGGTTGAGTGTGTCGTCGATCGCGGCCGCATAGGCCGCCTTCTTCTTCGCCGGATCGTCCACCCGCAGGGCGCGCTGGATCAGGATGTTCTTCACGAGTTGCATCGCGATGGTCGAACTGCCGCTGGTGATCGACTTGTGCACCAGGTTGCCCGCCGCCGCCCGCACGATCGCCTTGACGTCTACTCCGCCGTGCTCCCAGAACCGGCGGTCTTCTCCGGCGACAGTCGCTTCGGTGATGAATTTCGACACGGCATCCCAGGACACACTCTGGCGATCCTGATCGTAGATCGTCGCGATGGCTACGGGCGCGCCGTCACGTTGGGCGTAGATCTGGTTGCGCTCGGTCTGCGTATCGATGGTGAGATACCCCGGCAGATTGTCGAAGAATCCGATCGAGGCGCTCGCACTGCGACTGGCGACCAGAATCGACGGAAGGGCGAGGGATGCCACGAGCACGCCGGCGAGCAGGCTGAACAACACCAGACCGATCAGGGAACCGAATACCGTGCCCCGTTTGCCATAGTCCGACACCGAGGACTGGCTCATGGCGGTCTGCAAGGGTGCAGGCTCCCGCAATTTCCGACTCACAACCGGGCCCCCTTCGCCACACGTCTCCATTGTCGGTCGCGCTGGACGTATCGGTCTACCCCGATACGGCGCGTGCCCGAATTGTGACCTTCTTGCTCACCCTCAGCTGTTGTCCCCGCCCGTTTCGGCGGCGGAGATCGCGCCGACCCCCGATCCGTTCCAGGTCCAGTCGGCGACTTCCGGGATGTCCTCGCCCTGCTCGCGGGTGTACAGCCGAGCGCGCTGGCGGGAGTCCTGCATGTCCTGGCGGAGGCCCGCAGAACGGGCGGCGAGACCGGGAACGCGATCGATCACGTCCATCACGAGGTGATAGCGGTCGAGGCTGTTCAGCATCGCCATGTCGAATGGCGTCGTCGTTCCGCCCTCTTCGTTGAAACCGCGCACGTGGATATTGGCGTGCCCGCTGCGACGATAAGTGAGCCGATGGATCAGGGTCGGATAGCCGTGGTAGGCGAACAGCACGGGCTTATCGGTCGTGAAGATCGCGTCGAACTCTCTGCTCGCAAGGCCGTGCGGGTGCTCCGATTCGTCCTGGAGGCGCATGAGGTCGATCACGTTGACGACCCGCACCTTGAGCTCCGGCAGTCGCTCGCGCAGGATGGATGCCGCCGCCAACGTCTCAAGGGTCGGCACATCGCCGGCGCACGCGAGCACGACATCGGGCTCCTCTCCCTCGACCTCTGTACCGGCCCACTCCCAGATGCCGACTCCGCGGGTGCAGTGCGCGATCGCGTCGGGCATGCTCAGCCACTGGGGGCTCGGCTGCTTTCCGGCGACGACCACATTCACGTAGTCGACAGAGCGCAGGCAGTGGTCGTAGGTAGACAGCAAGGTGTTCGCATCGACCGGGAAATACACCCGCACGATGCTCGCCTTCTTGTTGACCACATGGTCGATGAACCCCGGGTCCTGGTGGCTGAACCCATTGTGGTCCTGGCGCCATACGTGGCTCGACAGCAGGTAGTTGAGCGAGGAGATGGGCAGACGCCACTCGAGCTTCTTCGACTCCTGCAGCCACTTGGCGTGCTGGCTGAACATCGAATCGATGATGTGGATGAACGCCTCGTAGCAGTTGAACATGCCGTGACGGCCGGTGAGCAGATAGCCCTCGAGCCATCCTTCGCACTGGTGCTCACTCAGCATCTCCATCACACGCCCGGCGCGAGCGAGGTGCTCATCGACCGGCCAGATCGCGCTGTCCCACTGTTTGTCGGTTGCTTCGTAGACGTCTTGCAGGCGATTGGATGCTGTCTCGTCCGGTCCGAAGATGCGGAAGTTGTCGGGGTTCGCCCGGATCACTCCGGCGAGCCACCCACCGAGCACCTTCGTCGCTTCCAACGCGACGCTTCCCGGCTCTCCGATCTCGATCGCCGACTCCCTGAAGTCCGGAAGCTCGAGGTCGCGACGCAGTCGACCGCCGTTCGCAAAGGGGGTCGCAGACATCCGAAGGTCGCCCTTCGGCGCGAGCTCCGCGATCCACTCGACCAGGCGGCCGGATTCGTCGAACAGCTCTGCCGGCTTGTACTTCAGCATCCAGTTCTCGAGGATGCGGGTGTGCGCCTCGGTGTCGCGGGCGTTTGCGAGGGGCACCTGGTGGGCTCGCCAGGTGTTCTCCACGGGCTTGCCGTCGATCTCAGCCGGGCAGGTCCAGCCCTTCGGCGTGCGAAGGATGATCATCGGCCAGACGGCGGTGCCCTCGAGCTCGCCCTCCGCTGCCGCCTTCTTGATGCGCGCGATCTCGTTGAGCACCTCGTCGAGGGTCTCCGCCATTCGCTCGTGCACGCGCAGGGGGTCTTCGCCGTCGAAGCCCCCGGAGACGATGTAGGGCTTGTGGCCGTAGCCGCGCATGAGGTCGAGAAGCTGCTCCTCCGGGATGCGGGCGAGGATGGTGGGGTTCGCGATCTTGTAGCCGTTGAGGTGAAGGATCGGCAGCACCACGCCATCCTGAAGCGGATCGATGAACTTATTGGAGTGCCAGGCTGTTGCGAGCGGACCCGTCTCGGCCTCACCGTCACCGATCACACACGCGACGAGAAGGTCGGGGTTGTCGAAGGCCGCACCATAGGCGTGCGAGAGCGAATAGCCGAGTTCTCCGCCCTCATTGATCGATCCGGGCACATTCGGTGCCGCGTGGCTCGGGATACCACCGGGGAACGAGAACTGCCGGAACAACCGACGGATGCCCTCCGCGTCCTCTCGGATCGAGGAGTACAACTCCGAATAGGTGCCTTCCAGGTAGCTATTGGCCACCATGCCCGGACCGCCGTGACCGGGGCCGGTGATGTAGAGGGTCTTCTGTTCGCGTTCCCGGATGATCCGGTTGAGGTGCGCGTAGATGAAGTTGAGCCCCGGGGTCGTGCCCCAGTGGCCCAGAAGGCGGGGTTTGATGTTCTCCAGCACCAGGGGGGTGCGAAGCAGCGGATTGTCGAGCAGATAGATCTGGCCGATCGACAGGTAGTTCGCGGCGCGCCACCAGCCGTCGATCTGGGCGAGCGTGTGCGGATCGAGGGGGGTGATGTTCTTGGACGGCCAGAAGGAGGTGCCCCCGGTGCCGTGCGAGGTTTCACCGGGCGTGTTCGCCGCGGGGGTATTCGCCGTAGCGACGGTGCTGATCGTGTCGGTCATCTGGGCTCCACTTCAGTCGGGCTGCGCGAGCTGCAGCCTGTGTGGCACCGTACTCGACCGTCATGACGTGAAGTAGTACGAAAGTCCCAAGTTTCGCGTGGGTGACCGGCGCTCCAGCCGGCCTCAGACGGCGAGCGGAGCGGACTGCAGTGTCGATCCGGGCTCGCCCGCGGCGATCGGAGAGACGATCACCGCACTGCCGTAGGCGCAGACCTCTGTCCAGTTGGTGCCGAGATCGGAGGTGTCGAAACGCATCGCGACGATCGCATTGGCGCCCTTCGCTTCCGCCTCGGCGATCATGCGCCGCATGACCTCCTGGCGGCTTTCGTAGAGCATCCGCGTCATCTCGGGAAGCTCGCCACCCGCGATCGAACGCAGGCTCGCCGTGAAGCTCGCGCCGATGTCGCGGGACCGCACGGTGAGACCCATCACCTCGCCGTAGATGGCGTCGATGCGGTAGCCGGCGATGTCGTTTGTCGTCACGATGATCATGATCGCCACCCTAATGCCGCTGCTGGCGAACGCGTGGCGGTACACCCGAGTTCTGCGGAGGAGCTGGGCGGTAGAGCTGTGTTGTGGAGCTGTGCATCCGAACCCCGAAACCCAGTTCTGCCTCGCTTTGCCCTGCTCTGCTCTGCCCCGGCTCTGCCCGGCTCCACGGCCGATTCTCACGCGCGCAGGGCGAGCACGAAGGGCAGCACGGACGCGGCGCCCGCCCGCCGCAGTTCGCGCCCGGCCACCGTGATCGTCCACCGGCTGTCCGACAGGTCGTCCACCAGAAGCACCGGTCCCGCGGGAAGAGCGAGTCTCGCCGGGGAGAACCTCTCCCAGACTCCCGCGAGTCGATAGGCGCTGTTGCCTCCGGGATCTCCCGAGGGTCCGCCGCCGGTCAGTTCGAGCGAACCGAGGTAGGGCAACTTTCCCGCTGCGGCGAGAGCCTCAGCCACAGAATCGATGAGCAATGGATGGTGGCGGGAGGGCATGCTGACAACGGCAAGCGGGCGTTCCTGCCACCCCCAGTCGGCGAGCACTCGCACGCACGCCGCGACCAGCGCCGGGCTCGCTCGGGCGTCGGGCGTCGCCGGCGCGAACAGGTTTCTGAGCGCCCCGCCCCAGCCGAGGTCGGTGAGTCGGGCCAGCGCCCGCCCCTGCTCGTTGCGCTCCGAAACCGCGATGTTGCCGCGAGCCGTGATGCCGAGCCGGTCCATGCCGCCGGGCCACTGGGCTCGGGGTTCGAGCACGACACCGACCCGGTCGAGCGAAGCCGTGGCGGCCGCGACGGCATCCGGTTCGATCCCGGTGGGGTACCAGGCGCCGGCGCAGCGGTCGCATCGTCCACAGGGCACCGCCGTATCGTCATCGAGGGCACGCTGCAGGAACTCCATGCGACATCCGAGGGTCGTCTCGTAGTCCAGCATCGACTGCTGTTCCGCCGCCCGCGCGGCGGCGATTCGCTCGTAGCGCTCGGAATCGTAGGTCCAGCGGGCACCGGTGGCCACCCAGCCGCCGGAGACGCGACGTACGGCACCATCGACATCGAGCACCTTGAGCAGCAATTCGAGGGGGGTACGCCGAAGGTCCACCCGGGACTCGATCGCCGCAGTCGACAGCGGCGAGCTGCCGAGCGCATCGATGACCGCGAGGGCCTTGTGTTCGACGGGCATTGACGAGGTGGCGAAATAGTTCCAGATCGCCTCATCTTCCGTGCCGGGCAAAAGAAGCACGTCGGCGTTCTCGGTTGCGCGACCCGCCCGGCCGACCTGCTGGTAGTAGGCAACCGGCGAGGACGGAGCACCGAGGTGGAGGACGAACCCGAGGTCGGGTTTGTCGAAGCCCATCCCGAGCGCGCTGGTGGCGACCAGTGCCTTTACCTCGTTCGACTTGAGGCGCCGCTCGAGCTGCTCCCGCTCGGCCGTGTCGGTGCGACCGGTGTAGGCATGCACCTCGTGGCCGGCCTCGCGCAGCAGACGGGCCGTGTCCTCCGCCGCCGAGACGGTGAGGGCGTAGATGATGCCGCTTCCGGGAAGTTGCGAGAGGTGGCTCAGCACCCAGGCCAGCCGGGCTTTCGAATCCGGAAGTCTCAGCACGCCGAGACGCAGGGAGGCCCGGGCGAGCGGACCCCGGATGGTGGAGACCTCCGAGTCGACCGACCCGGCGGTGTCGCCGAGCTGCTCCGCGACATCCGCCACCACCCGGCTGTTGGCCGTCGCCGTGGTCGCGAGCACAGGGATTCCTGCCGGAAGCTGAGCGATGAGGTCGCGCAACCGGCGGTAGTCGGGTCGGAAGTCGTGCCCCCAGTCCGAGATGCAGTGAGCCTCGTCCACCACCAGAAGCCCGGCGCGGGCAATCAGCGTGGGCAATTGCTCGTCGCGGAAGGAGGGATTGTTGAGCCGCTCGGGGGAGACGAGCAACACATCCACCTCGTCGGACCGCAGGCGCTCGAGCACCTCAGCCCATTCGTGCGCGTTCGAAGAATTGATGGCGACCGCTCTGACCCCCGCGCGAGCCGCCGCTGCGACCTGATCGCGCATCAGCGCGAGCAGAGGGGAGATCAGAATGGTCGGGCCGGCACCCCGCTGCCGAAGGAGCAGGGTCGCCACGAAATACACGGCGGATTTGCCCCAGCCGGTGCGCTGCACGACGAGGGCGCGGCGACGACGGTCCACAAGCGTCTCGATCGCTTCGAACTGGCCCTCATGGAACACGGCATCATCACGCCCCACGAGGGTGCGCAGGATGGCGAGGGCGGGAGCGCGGCTGTCGGTCATCGAGCCAGCTTGACAGGCCCGGGTGACAGGGGGGCGCTCGGCCCCCGATACCCCTGCGGAATCAGGGCGTGATCGGCGATGGGGAGGAGGGGCGGCACTCCTCCTCCACCGCCGGAGAGTCGCCTCACCGCTCCCCGGATTACCGAGGCAGCTGCCTTCGAGGCCGGCACCGGATCATCCTGAGGCGATGAAACCCCACTACGAAGACACCGTCACTCAGCCCCTCACGAGCGATGAGCTCATCCACAGCAGGGTGTCCGACCTCGTCGGCCGCGCGTGCCGACGACAAGTCTGGTTCCTGTTCCTTGACGACGATGAGGTTCAGTTGCCCCTGATCATCCCGGTCGCCGACCCGCCACTGCTTCCGGATACCGCGACATCTCGACTAGCCGACACCGTCGCCCAGGGGGTCGAACATCTCGGTGCCCGATCGGTGATCGTCGTTCTCGAACGGTATGCCGGGCCTCAGTTCAGCTCCGCTGACAAGGCGTGGGCGCGCGCCCTCGGCGAGGGCTTCGCCGGGGCGGGACTGCCCGTGCGGGCCACCCTCGTCAGCCACAACCGCGGGGTGCGCTGGTTCGCTGCGGACGATTTTCGCTGGGATTCGGCCGCTGAGAAGAGGGACGCGGGGGCCGCAAGAGACGCCGGAGCCCCGTCGTAAGAGTTTCCCCGTACGGGCGCGCGGGTCATGACACAGTCCGCGGTGTCGGAACAGTCCGCGGTGCCGGTGCGGCCCGCTCGCGTGCGATTACTGGGCGGTGGGGAGGGATGCCTCGATGAGATTCACGATCTCCGGGGCATCCGGTTCCGTCGTCGGGCGGAAGCGGTGGACTTCGCCGTCCCGAGTGATCACGAACTTCTCGAAGTTCCACTTCACCTTGCCCGCCTTACCCGCAGAGTCGGAACTCTTCGTCAACTCGGCGTACAGCGGGTGAGCATTCTTGCCGTTCACACGGGTCTTCTCGAACATCGGAAAGGTCACTCCCCACGTGGTGGAGCAATATTCCTTGATCGCATCCTCGGTGCCGAGCTCCTGCAAGAACTGGTTGCTCGGGAAGCCGAGCACGCTGAAACCCCGTTCGCCGTAGGTCTTCTGAAGATCTTCGAGTTTCTTGTACTGGGGGGCGAGCCCGCATCGCGACGCGACGTTCACCACGAGATAGACCTTATCTCCGAGATCGGACAGGGTGGTCGTGCTCCCATCGATCGTGGTGAGCGGGATGGTTCCGAGGGCGCTGTCGCTGAGGGTCATAACTGAGCAACCTATCGGCCCGAGCAGGGTATTCCCCTCGCGCGAAGCTGGGAATGGGGTGAGGGATTGGTCCGCGGCACCTGCAGAGGCGACCGCCCAGCGCTCCCCAAGGGTCCCTTCACGCCGATCCCAGCCAGCTTTCGCTATCGTCGTGAAGTGGTGCGCTCCTGATGAGCGTCCCTCTTCCGACACGAACGTCCCAACGGAAAGCGCGTCATGCCCGACAGTCCGATCTCCGCCACCCCCTACGAGGTGCTCGGCGTGAGTTCGACGGCGAGCCAGGACGACCTGCGCCGCGCCTACCGCCGTCTGATGCGGGAGACCCATCCCGACACCGGGGGCGACGCCGCGCGCTTCACCGCCGTGCAGGTCGCCTGGGAGCGCGTCGGCGACCCGGATGACCGAGCGGCCTATGACCGCGGACGTCCCGCCACGAGAGACGACGAGACTCCGTTCACCTGGGCTCCGCAGGCGAGGCCCAAACAGGCCGACACGCGCCCGCGGGCGCGCTCCTACGGACATCCGGGCGGCTGGAGACGCGAACGCTACCTGGTGCTGATGCGCGAATGGGTCGGCCGCGGGGAGCCGCTGGACGACCCCTACGACCCCGCCCTGGTGAGATCGGCGCCCATGGACCTCCGCCATCTGCTCGCGGATGCCCTCGCCGAGGAAGCCACCGCTCGCACCCTTGCCGAGCTCGGCATCGGCTTCACCGTGTGGCATGACGTGAGCGCCGGGGCGCCAGAAGAGAAGATCGACCACGTCGTGCTCGGCCCGACCGGACTGTTCGCGATACTTTCCGAGGACTACGGCGAGCCGGTGAAGAGTCGCCGTGGCGAACTCCTGGGCAAGCCGCTCGGCGAGGCACGACCGATGCACGACCTCGGAGCGCGCGCCAAGATCGTGTCCCGGGAGACCCGGGTGAAGTTCACCGCCCTGCTCATCGTGCTTCCCGACGATGCCCTCGACGAGTCCTTCACTGTGCTCGGCACCATCCGCGGCGCCACGACGGTGATCGCGCGCCAATCGATGCTCCCGGCGCTTCTGCGCGACGGAGTCCCAGGCGCGCGACTGATCGGGGGCAACGAGCTCTTCGACGTGCGCACGCGACTGCAGGCCGGCATCCGCTTCGTCTGATCGAGGCACCCGTCACCGGTGCGAAGTGGTCACCCGGTGGGAAGGGCCGCATATATTCGCGCGAATACCTGGATCCCCACCACGATGACCACCGCGCTGAGTACCAGGGAGATTGCGCAGTAACACCAGAGCGGGGCGGATCCGCGTCCGGATTGCCGTCGAACGAAGACGGTGCGAGCGATGAGGTAGCCGAGCGGGCCGAGGAGCAACCACCACCGACTGGGGAGGCGGTTGTAGCCGAGGGCCTCGAGAGTGATGCGATCCCGGGTGGCCGCGCCGATCGTCCACAGAAGAGGCAACAGGGCGATCGGGAGGGACCACAACCACGCCCCCGGCACGACGGTGCTCGCGAACACCGCCCCGACACCGCTGACCACTCCGACCAGCGGGGTGGCGCTGAGCGCCCAAGCCCCGCCGGTGTTCCAGCTGCTTGGACCGGTCATCGCCGCCGTGGTGGCCGCGGGGACGGCGGATCGTCTCTGTTCGGCCGGGGTCTCCGCGAAGAGGGAAAAGGGCGGTGTGACGGGCTGGGCGGGCACGAACGACCCGGGATGCGGCACCGGAGTCGATCCGTGAACCAGCGCGATGTTGCCGAGCACCGTGCCGGGGCGCGGGATATCCGCGGGATGCATCGCGGGGCTCGGCGCCACGTGTGCCGTCCACTCCGCCCCGCTCCACCAGCGAAGGTCGCTCAGTCCGACCGGATCGGCGAACCAACCCGGAGGAGCGACCACGAGCCCGTCGTCATCCACGACGGTTCACCACCCCGTACCTCTTTCGGGCACGCTCAGCTGGCCGGCGCTTCGCTCACGAGAGCGAAGGCGGAATTCGGCAATGTGGAGTCGATGACCACAGCGAGATTCATCTTCACCGAATCGATGCTGCCGACACACGTGACGGTGGTTCCGTCGAGGGTGTCCGGGATCGGCGGACAGCTGATCGAGGAGAACGTGAGGTTCTTCGCCAGGGTCTGGCGGGTGAGCTCGGCGGCCATTCCCGTCGGGGTCAGCTCTGCGGCGCGCTGGGCATCGGTGATCGGACCGCTGACGACGGCCACCGGCGCGGAGTCGGCGGCAGGGGTGAGTGGCGCAAGAGCGAATACCGCCGGAAACTGCAGGAGCACGAAGGAGTACGCCGCGGTCTGGAGCAGCAGCCAGAGCAGAAGGGGCAACACTCCCGCAGCCCCCACACGGATGGCCCGCACCAGGAGGTAGACGGGAGGGATGAGAGCGAGGACCACAGAGGCCGGGCGCTCGAAGCCGCGCGAGCGGAGCACGCGACGATCGGCGAAGGCGAAGACCAGATACAGGAGCAACGGGGCGGCGAGCACCGTATAGCGCACCAGGGGGTCACCCCCGAGATCCAGCCAGACGAGCACGCACCAGACAAGGGCGACGTGGAGGATGGGCAGAAGCACGAAGAGCCAGACGGCCGCCGTGTTCGACCGCGTCGGCTTGGCGAGAGTCGGCACGATGGTCGGCACCACGGGCATTACGAACGCGGAGGTCATGACGACGGGCTCCGCCCCACCCGTTGCGGCGGCGGTGGCGAAGGGATCTGGCGGGAGAAGGAATCCCAGGGGTGCGGCGGAGAACGACGGCGCGGCCGATTCGGCCACGCCCGCAGGGGGCACCTCGGCGCGCATTGTCGGAGTGGGCTGTACCGCCACCGCAACGGGGACGGATGCCGCGGGCACCCGGGGCGCAGCGGCGGCGATCCAGGGGCGCGCGACCGAGGAGTCGGACACGGGAGTCGTGCCGAGGAAGGCGGTTGCGTCGACGGTCGCCGACTCCGCCGATTCCCGCTCGGCGGGGGACGACGCAAAGAGAGCATCGAAGGGCGAGGGCGCTGCAGCTTCGGTGGGGACGCCTGCGCCGAATGCCGCAGGCGACTGAGGCGCAGCCTCTGGAGCGGGGCCGGGAACACCGGCGACCTCCGCGGCGGGAACCGGAACGGGGGCGGCCTGCGCGGCATCCGTCGGAACCGGGCCCGTGGTGAGCGGTCCGACGAGCTCGCGGAGCTGTCGGCGACTGAGGGGCGCAGCGGAGGCATCCGCCGGCGCAGCGGGGGGAGTCACCGGCACCACGGGCGGGACCACAGTCGCCGGGTCCGCGGTGGCGGGCACACCGATGCCTTCGGCGGTCATCGAATCGCCGGCGCTGGTCGATTCGGCATTGCCGGGTTCCGTGGGAGCTTCGGCACTCAATTCCGCCGTCCACGCGGTGCCATCCCACCAGCGAGACAGGGCCGAGCCCATGGGGTCGGCGTACCATCCGGGGGCGATCTCGGATATCGCCGAAGCGACCGTGTCTTCTCGCTGCCCGGTGGGCACCTTCCCCACTCCGTGAAGCGCGCTTCTTCGAGACGGCGCAGCGGGCTGCGCCTCGGTATCCGATTGCAGAGTGAGTGACACGATGATTCCCCCGGGTAGACCCGCCTGGACTGGGCAGGCTCTGATTTTATAAGCGGGGGTCCCGGCGATCTAGGCTGCGATGTACCCCAGTACGCGGGGTTCTGCGCCGTGCAGCCGGGCCACTGGTAGGTTGCATCGTGATGGTTCCCAACGGCGCGGTGAGGGCGAGAAAGTACCTCGACGATGGCAGGGGCGAGGTCGTCGAGCTGCCCGCCGGCGATGTCACGGTCGGGGTCATCCGCATCGGAGAGACGGTGCGCCGGCCTCACCAGGAGCAGTCCTGGGCCGTCGCGACCTACCTTGACCACCTCGCGTCTGTGGGGTTCACCATCGACGGCCTGCCCGCGAGTCCCCGTTTTCTGGGGCTCGATCCCGAAGGGCGTGACACGCTGAGCTTCATCCCCGGGGACGTGGCCGGGGCGGAGCTCGAGCCCTGGGTGCTCACGGATGCGCTGCTCGAATCAGTTGCCCTGCTCGTCACTGCCCTTCACCACGCGTCTGCCGCATTCGAGCCGATCACCGAGCCGTTTCCACCCCGAGAGATCGCGCAGGATCCGTTCGAGCTGGTGACCCACCTGGATGTGACCCCGCAGAATGTCGTGGTTCGCGACGGTCGCGCGGTCGGGCTCGTCGACTTCGACCTCGCCGGACCGAGCACCCGGTTCATCGATTCGGTGAACACGGCGATGCACTGGGTGCCGCTCCGCGACCCGGTCGACCTCCCCGCGTCATCCCGCGGTCTCGACCAGCTCGCTCGCCTGAAGATATTCGCGGATGCCTCGGCCTGGACCACTTCCGAGCGCAGAATGTTTGCCCGTTTCGCGGCCGGTCGCGCCGCCCTGAGCTGGCGGCGGATGAGGCTGCGCGCCGAGTCGGGCGGAGGCTGGGCCCGCATGTGGCAGGAGGGCGTCGGCGACGTGATCGAGCGTCGGCGACTCTGGTTGCTCGATCGGGAAACCGCGATTGGGCGCGCGTTGCTGTCACCGGGGTGAGGCACACTGGTGAAGTTCCGACCCGGTCACCGCAGGGTGACCCCATGCTGATCCGGAGGACACGGAATGTTCCTGCTCGATGATGGCACCGTCGTCTATTCGGCCTCCGACCTCACTGCGACAGCCGGCTGCGAATGGGCGGTGCTGCGCAAGCTCGATGCTCGCCTCGGGCGCATCGCTGCGCCCCCCGCGACGACCGACGACATGCTCGAGCGGGCCGCGCGCCTCGGCGACCGGCACGAGGAACGTTTTCTCGAGCGCCTCCGAACAGAGACGACGGTGGTGGAGATTCCCCGGCCCGAACGCCCGACGGATCCGGCACAGGTGGTCGAGCTCACCACCGCCGCCTTCGAGGCCGGGGCCCCGGCGGTGTACCAGGCCGCATTCTTCGACGGACGGTTTCTCGGCTACGCGGACTTCATCATCCGCAACTCGTCCGGCGCGTACGAGGTGTACGACACCAAACTGGCCCGGCACGCCAAGATCACCGCGCTCTTGCAGCTGGCGGCCTATGGCGAGCAACTCCAGCGGCTCGGTATCCCGACCGCCGATCGGGTCTCGCTGATCCTCGGCGACGACAGCGTGAGCGAACACCGTCTCGCCGACATCCTGCCGGTGTACCGGCATCGACGCGCGCGCCTCGAACAGTTGGTCGACGAGCGGCTGGCCGACACCGCGGCCACGGAGTGGGGCGACCCCCGGTACGTCGCCTGCGGGCGCTGCGCGGTCTGCGAAGAGCAGGTGCAACTGCACCGGGATCTCCTGCTCGTGGCGGGCCTCCGCGTCACCCAGCGCGCCCGGTTGATCGAGTCGGGGATCGACACCATCGAGCTGCTGGCCGGCGCAACTGGGCCCGTGCCCGGGCTCTCCGACGCGACTCTGGCCGCCCTCCGCGAGCAGGCCCTCGTGCAGCTCTCGCCTGGCCTGGCCTGGCGGGTCGTCGCTCCCAGCGCCCTCTCCGCGATTCCCGTTTCGGACCCGGGAGACATCTTCTTCGACTTCGAGGGCGATCCATTGCACCAGGAGGGCACCGAATGGGGGCTCGACTACCTCTTCGGGCTCGTCGAGGCCGATGAGACGTTCCGGTCGTTCTGGGCCCACGACCTTGCCGGGGAGAAGAAGGCTCTGCTCGACTTCCTCGACTACGTGGGGGAGCGACGGCGCAGGCATCCGGCGATGCACATCTATCACTACGCGTCGTACGAGCGCACCCACCTGCTGGGGATCGCGGCACGGCACGGGGTAGGCGAGGAGGCCGTGGACGACCTTCTGCGAAACGGGGTGCTCGTCGACCTCTACCCGATAGTGAAGCAGTCGATGCGGGTGGGAAGCCGCAGCTACTCGCTCAAGAAGCTTGAACCGCTCTACATGGGGTCGCGCGCCCGCACCGGCGTCGCCAATGCCGCCGATTCGATCACCGAGTATGTGCGCTCGCGCGAGCTTCTCAATGCCGGCGATGCGGACGGGGCGGCACGCGTTCTCGCGGAGATCGCGAGCTACAACGAGTACGACTGCGTCTCGACCCTCGCCCTGCGCGACTGGCTGCTCGACCGGGCGGCGGAGAACGCGGTGTCCCCGGCAAGCCGGGACGAGCTCGTGCTCGACGTACCCCTTCCCGAGCGCGATCCGGTCTACGTCGAACTCTCCGCCATAGTCGCGGAGTTTCCCCCGGGGGAGCGCTCGGCCGATCAGACGGCTCTCGCGCTCGCCTCCGCCGCCATCGACTACCATCGCCGCGAAGGCAAGAGTTTCTGGTGGGATCACTTCTCCCGACTCGTCGCACCGGTCGAGGAGTGGGCCGACACGCGCAATGTCTTCGTCGTGGAGGGTGCGGAGATCGTGCGTCGCTGGGGGATCGACGGGCGTGCCCGAAACCAATCCCGCGTGCTTCGGCTCACCGGAACCGCGGCCCCCGGAAGCTCCTTCGGCGCAGCGGATGCCCCGTGGGTGGTCTACGACCCGCCGTTCCCGCCGATCGCGGCCGGTCGCGATCCCGCCACCCGGGTCGCCCACTGTCGCTCCGCTATCGTTACAGCGGACGACGGCTCTCTGCTGCTGACCGAAAGGCTGGCATCCGGAGCTCCGCCCTACGACGAGGTGCCGCTCGCGCTCACCCCCGGCTCGCCGCCGAATCCTGGCACCCAGGTCACCGCGATCTCCGAGTGGGGTCGTGCGGTGCTCGATGCCTATCCGGAGATGATTCCGAACGCGGCCCTCGATATCCTCCGCCGGATTCCGCCTCGCGGCCTGGGCGACGCCGAGACCGACACGGGCGGAACGATCGCCGAACGGATGCGGGATTCCCTTCTCGGGCTCGATCACTCCTACCTCGCGGTGCAGGGGCCACCCGGCACGGGGAAGACCTGGAACGGCGCGCGGGTCGTGGCCGACCTGGTGCAGAACCACGGCTGGCGCATCGGCGTCGTGGCACAGTCCCATGCAACGGTGGAGAACATGCTCAGCGCGGTGGTCGCCGCCGGGCTCGAGCCCTCTCTTGTCGGCAAGAAACCGCGACCGGGTGCTGAGACCGAGCGGACCGCCTGGACGCCCCTGACCGACCAATCGCTCGGCGACTTCACCGCACAACCGGGCTTCGTCCTCGGCGGCACCGCCTGGCTGTTCAGCAACGCGGGGCGCGTGCCCCGCGACTCGCTCGACCTTCTGGTGATCGACGAGGCCGGGCAGTACTCCCTTGCTGCCACGATCGCGGCGTCCGTCAGCGCCACACGACTGCTGTTGCTCGGCGATCCGCAGCAGCTGCCGCAGGTGAGCCAGGGCACGCATCCGGAGCCGGTGGATGTCTCGGCCCTGGGGTGGTTGAGCGACGGGCACGACGTGCTGCCGCCCGAGTTCGGCTTCTTCCTCGACGTGAGTCACCGCATGCATCCGGCCGTGTGCGCGCCCGTGTCGAGGCTGTCCTATGAGGGCAGACTGCACTCGTATCCCTCGGACCGAAGTCTCGCCGGCGTCGCGCCCGGGCTGCATCCGGTGCCGGTCATGGCTCACGACAATTCGACATCGTCTCCAGAGGAGGCGGCCGCCGTGCTCGCGATCGTGCGGGACATGGTGGGACGCGCCTGGACCTCGGCAGGGACCACCGCACCGCTCAGGCCGGACGACGTCATCGTGGTTGCGCCATACAACGCGCACGTCCAGCTGCTGCGCGAGACGCTCGACGCGGCGGGCTTAGAGGCGGTGGCGGTGGGCACCGTCGACCGGTTCCAGGGCAGGGAGGCGGCCGTCGCGATCGTCTCGCTCGCGGCGTCCTCTGCTGCCGATGTGCCGCGCGGGCTCGAGTTCCTGCTTCTCGCCAACCGACTGAATGTCGCGATCTCGCGAGCCCAGTGGGCGGCCTGGCTCGTCTATTCGCCCGGGATCACCGAAGCGCTGCCCACCAGCATCACGGCGCTGGCCCAGCTGAGCGCGTTCATCACCCTCGTGGAGTCCCCGGGGCAGGCGACACCTGCCCTTCGGCCCTGAGGATGGGCCACAACAGCAAAGGTGCCCCGGCGGTCGGCCGGGGCACCCTCTGTTCGACTCTGCTGCTGCCGAATCAGTCGTGACGTTCGGTGCGGTCCTTTTCGGTCTCGGAGAGCTCCGAATCGGTGTACTCGCCCTCGTGCTCGGATGACTCCGAGCGATCCGAGGTGTGCGATCCGTCCGCGAACTCTTCGTCGGTGAACTTGCCGTCCGGCTCGTGTTCGTCGCGAGCGTCTCCTGCGTTGTCAGTCATTCTTCCTCCGCTGTCCTCTGGGGTGGTGTCGTCGTCATTGCCGTGAGCGCTGTCTCCCTGCTCTGAGCCGGGAGCCACGAGGTCTGCGTCGGCGGGCATCTCGCCGTCGCCGTAGACCGCATCGGCTTTCGCGTGATCGGTTGATGGACCGCTCATAGGCATTCTCCTTCTACGACCGCGTCGACACTGTCGCACTCCCACGATAGACAGGGCGAGGGCGATTACTAGCCCCCATTGCGGAATTGTCGCCGCACGAGAGGGCCCGATCCAGAATTCTCACAGGCGAGGAATGTCGTGCGGATGCCGTGGGCCACCGTAGGCTTTTGCGGTGGCCTCCGACCGGTGTGCCCTATGGGCGAGTCGAGCGGGATCCCAGTGATCAGAGTCATCAGTTACAACCTGCGAAAGAACCACGCCAGCGGCGAGCTCGTGGAGCTCGTGCAGAGGT
Source organism: Frigoribacterium sp. UYMn621 (assembly GCF_040549525.1). Lineage (NCBI taxonomy): Bacteria > Bacillati > Actinomycetota > Actinomycetes > Micrococcales > Microbacteriaceae > Frigoribacterium > Frigoribacterium sp. UYMn621. The sequence continues at coordinate 238,748 of NZ_JBEPTM010000005.1, forward strand.
TCAACCCGGATGTTCTGTGCCTGCAGGAATGCGACACCACGGACCTGCCCGCGGATGTCGGACACCTCCATCTTGCGGATTCCACCAAGCGCAACAGGCTCGGCCTCGCGGTCTATTTCCGCACCGACCGTTTCAGCGCGCTCGAGACCCAGGCCTTCTCGCTCAAGAAGTCCCTGCACGACATGGTGCTGAAGCCCGCGCACGAAAGGCTGATCGGCACGCGGTTGGTCGACCACGAGACCGATCGTGAGCTCGTGGTGGCCTCGTTCCACGCCGCTCCGCTCACCGCGCGCAATTCGCTGCGCCGGGAGCAGATTCGTGCGGCTCACGAGCTGCTGCTCACCCTCGGACACGGTCTTCCCACCCTGATGGTCGGCGACTACAACTATCCGCTGTTCACTAACTCACTCACCCAGAAGGTGAATGAATCGGGCTATGACCTGTCCCTCAGCGATCGCCGCACCTATACGCGGTACAAGTTCTTCCGCGGTCACTTCGACTTCGCGACCTCCGTTGGCCTGGGCATCGACAATGTCGAGACTCTGCAGCGCGGGGCATCCGACCACATGCCGATCATGGTGAGCGCGTCGTACCGCGAGAATGCGGTTGCCACTCTCTAGCCTTCACACTCTTCTCGGGTGGGCGACATCCCCTGCACGTCCCGGCCTCGTACGCAAGCCCTTTGACGGCGGCGTCCGCAGGGGGTTTGCTGGTGAGCAGCGCACGAATCGCGCACACCACTTGTCGCACCGGCGGAGGAATTCCATGCGCTATTCACACCAGGCCCAGTTGAGCGAGATCAGCGAGCTTCCCGCCCTCGGGGAGCCCCCGGTCACCTTCTGGAGCGGAAACCTGCGCCACGCCATCGCCGTGCAGGATGGCGGGAGCTGGTCCCTTCTCGAATCCTCCGGATCGCTCGTGGGGGAGTTCGTCAGCGAGGATGCGGGGTTCGCGGTCGTCGACGACGAGAACGGGGAGCGGGAGCGGTTCGAGACCTGGAGGTCCGCCGTGCGCCACATCCTGCGCCGCGGCCTTCGCGCGGCCTGACTCCCGTAGCCCCCCGTCGCCGGCCGGCCGCGGGGTGCAGCAGGAGACGGTCCTAGGGCCTCCAGACCATCAGCACCACCACGGCGACCAGCAGCAGGCTCGCGAGGCCGGAGCCACCGGCGATCGCACCGTAGCCGGCGGGACGACCGGAAGGGACTGCGCCGTCAGAGCCGCTCGCCTCTGAGACGCCGGCGGCGACTCGTTTCATCGCCGGAACGGTGACGAAGAGGTTGATCCCGAGGGCGAGCACGTACAGCACGATCGAGCCGATGATCCAGCCCGACGCGAAGCTGAAGTGATCCTTCGGATCGCTCATCCCCAGCACGGCGAAACCGAGCACGAACACGATGAGCGAGAGCAGCGTGAAGGTGGATGTCGCGCGGGCCAGAGACTGCACCTGCGCCCCGTTCCCGGCGCGGGCCGCACGCATGGCAGTCATCGGCAGAATCGCCATCGGACCGATGATGAAGACGGCGGAGACGACGTGGAGAACATTGAACAGGGTGTCCATGGTGACCTTTCGGAAGTGAAGTCGAAGCGGATTCAGGCGACGGCCGGGAGCACAGCAGGGGGCACGATCGCGATCGGGCACTGCAGGTGCATCACCAGTTCATGACCGACCGAGCCCAGCATCCACTCTGCCAGCCCGTGACGATGATGAGTGCCAACCACGACGAGTTCCATCTTCTGCGCGCCACCCTGGAGCGCAAGGGACGGGGTCGCATAGCTGAGTTTCTGCCGCAGCGAGAGCGTCCCGTGGCGGCTCGCGACGGAGGATGCAGCGGAGGCGAGCAGTTCGGCATGTGCTTCGTGGATCGCCTGCTCGACGGTGCCCGCCCCCAGCAGTTGAGGGGTCACCATCGGCGGCAGCTCCCACGCGCGCACCATCAGCAGCTCCCGGCCGAGACGTTCGGCCTCAGCGGCGGCGAACTCCTGGGCTCTCTCGGAGGTGGGTTCATCGACTCCGACCACCACCGGACCGGTCGAGGGGCGCCAGCCGACCGGAACGATGATCACGGGACACGCGCTGCGAGCTGCGATCGCCAGTGGCACTGTGGCGCCCAACAGCCCGGCAAGCCGTCCGACCTCGTGAGATCCGATGACCATGAGATCGGCGCTCTTCGATTCGCGAGCGAGCCGGTCGACGGCATCTCCCCGGAGCAACGCCATCTCGACCTTCCCTCGCGGTGCCACCGCCGAAAAGCGGGCCGCGGCCCTCCCGAGGGCCTGCGCCGCCTGAAGTTGTGTGAGCGAATTCCTGCGGGAGGTGCCGGACTCGTCGATCGTGACCAGCCGCACGTCCACCGCGGTGGTCGACGCTCGGGCGAGCGTCCACTCGAGGGCCACCGCACTCGCGATCCCACCGTCGATGGCAAGGATGATTCTCTCGGGCATTGCCGGACGATCCTTCCGCAGCGGGCATCCGCCTGGCTGACGGGAGCGTGTACTCAGGATGCCGAGGGTGACAGCTCTGCCCCGGGACTAAAGACCCCCGACTGCCTCAGCGGCGCCCCCGCTCCGGCGAGGCCCTCAGCTAGGAGGCCACGGCCTCGATGGAGGCGAGTTGCTCCGCAACCGACAGGAGCAGCGCCGAACAGGCGCGGAGGTCTTCCTCCTTGAGACCTTCGGTGGCGATTCCGATCGAGCTTTCGAACTCGCGGTAGTGCTGTTTCATGAGTTCGTCCGCAGCGGGGGTGAGCTCGAGGAACAGGCTGCGCCGATCGCTCGGATGGTCGACCCGGCGCATCAGTTGCGCCTCGACGAGCCGGGTGGAGATCGCCGTGACGGCGCCGGTGGTCATCTCCATCGACTCAGCGAGCTCTTTCGGGGTCACGCTCCCCGCCTCGGCCACCCGGGACAGGGCACGAAGCTCACTGCCGGTCACGCCGGCCTCACGCGAGATGCGGTGGCGGTTGCTGTCGAGCGCTCGCAGAAAAACGAGCGCGGCGGCGGGGAATCCGTCGAGCGTATGGGCGGACCCGAACTGCTTGTACATGAGAACCCCTATCTATCGAGTCGTCAGATCCGGATGCTCCCGGGCGCAACTCGAAGTGTACGTTTGTCAAGGTCTAGTATTTCATACGCTGAATGGCTTGTACTTTGAGATGTGTATGCGCCGCCGGCTCGCGGCGATCGAAAGGAATCCGATGCTTTCGTCAGAGGACACTCCCGCCGCGACCCTGAGGCGGCCCGCTGAACTCGCGCTGGACGCGAGAGAGGTTGCGCTGAGCACATCACTGCGAGAACGCCTCAGCGATGCGGCCTACCCCCTGTTCATCCGTCGAGGAGTGCGGGATGTCAGCCTGCATGACATCGAGCGCGCCGCGGGTGTCGACGCAGACGAGCTCGCCTCGGTGTACGCCTCCCGGGATGAGGCCGCCGCTGAGTTCCTCGCTCGACACGCCCGTGACTGGACCGTCGGCACCGTCGAAGCCGGAGCGCGTGCGCGCGGAAACACCGCGGAGGAACGACTTCTCGCCATCTTCGACGTGTTCGACGAATGGTTTCATCGCGAGGACTTCGAGGCGTGCTCGTTCATCAGCGTCATGCTCGAGATGGGTGCGAAGCATCCGCTCGGCAAGGCCTGCATCGAATATCTCGGGCAGAGTCGCCAGATCGTGACGGCCCTCGCCGAGGAGATGGGACTGCCAGAGCCTGACCAGTTTGCACGCTCCTGGCACATCCTGATGAAGGGCTCGATCATCGCGGCAGCCGAGGGGGATCTCCGTGCCGCCCGGCACGCCCAGACCATGGCGCGAGCCCTGATCCGTGAGCACCGGGAGGTCGGGCTCACCCAGACGGACGGCACCGGGGTCGAGTGGAGCGAGTGGGATGACGTGCTCAGCGATCAGGACTCACCCAGAAGCTCCGGCGGAGTCTCCGGCCTCGAGGCAGACGCTGCCTTCGAATTCGAGTACGGCCTGTGAGCAGACACCGCTTCTGGTGAACTGAGCTGAGCTGAGCTGAGCCTCGCTGAGGGGGGTGCTGGAGGCCATCCCGAACGGCCTCCAGCGGCGCCGCCCAAGGCGCACTGGATATCCTAGCTGTTCTCACTTAGGTATCTAGCTGCTCAATCAGTGAGACACCTCAGTGTCAGGAAATTCCCGGCTCAAGCCGCTCGAGAGCGGCACTGAGGCCCGGGGTTGCGGCGAGCGAACCGTCGCGGGCGACAGTGAGCACATCGATCGACCAGCGCTCGACGAACGAGGCGAGGGCGTCCGGTCCTCCAGCGATGATGGCGGTGGCGAGTACGTCGGCCGTCTCGATGTCGTCGGCCACGACAGTCACCTGGAGATAGCTCCGGTCGATCGCGGTGGCTGTCCAGATGTGATCGCCGCGTTCCGCGCTCCCGGAGGTGGCGACGGCATGGCGGCTGCCGTCAACCGGGATGCTGAAGAGGAGAGCGTTGCGGTCAGCGGGATCGACCACACCGACTCGCCAGGGCGAGCCGTCCGGTTGATTGCCCGCGCAGAGCACATCGCCGCCCGCATTCAGGCACCAGTCCGAGAACCCCCGGTCGAGCAGTTCGTCCGCCGCCGCCTGCATCGCCAGTGCCTTGACTGTGCCGTTCAGGTCGATGACGCCATCGGGACGGTGAGGGGTGAATGCTCCGCCGGTGTCGTCCCGCCACCGAAGGGCGGAGGCATAGGTCGACCTCAACTCGTCGCTCGATGCGGTCAGTGCTAGCTGCCCGCTCGCCACGCGGGAGAGTTCGGAATCCACAGCGTAGAGGCTGAAGCGCTCGTCGAATGCGCTGAAGTGCCGCGTGACCGCTGTCACGGCATCCGCGACACCGGGTGCGTCCGCGATGGCGAGGGACACGACGGTGCCCATCGTCTCGAAGACGTGTGAACCCACGAACTCAGATCCCGGCCTGGTCGAGAGCGGACTGCAGCGAGGTGAGGTAGGCGTCGCTGGTATAGGTTGCGCCACCGACCGAGGAGACCTGCGAGGACTGGGAGCTGAGCACTTCGGACCGCAGAATCGGAGCCGCGTAGTTGCTGATCTGCACCGAGCGCCCGCCGTTGTCGGTGAGGTGCAGCGGCGTGACGTTGGTGATCTTGCCGTTCGCCACCACCACCTTCACCTGCACGTTGCCGAAAGGCGTGCTGACATCGGATCCCGTGAACGTGCCGCTCTTCGCGGTGGTGGCTGGCGCGGCGGCGGCCGGGGCGGTCGTGGTCGGAGCGGCCGAGGCCGCCGGTGCCGGCGCCGTGCCCGTGCTCGTTCCCGAGCTCGAACCTGTGCTCGTGCTGGCGGTGGGGCCTCCCGTCGCGGCGGTCACCGCGGCGGTGCCGGCCTGCCAGCCGACGACGAGGATGGCTACGGAGGCGAAGATGCCGCTGAGTGTTGCGCGTGTTCTCACCAGTCGAACCTTTCTGTGTGGAGCTGATGCTCGGGAATTCCGGCACGTCGCGCATCGTTCTCGACCAGGTCGAGCCACGCGGTCGGGCCGCAGATATAGAGGTCGGAGTTGGCCAGGTCGGGAAACACGCTCTTCAGCGTGACTCCCCGGGAGGCATCGGCCTGGGGCATCCATCCCGGTCCGGACCGTGCTCGCTTGCCCACCATCGTGTAGAGGCGGGCGCCCTTCTTGGCGGCGAGCTCGGAGATCTCGTTCCAGAGATAGGTCTCGTCCTGAGTGGACGCCCGCAGCAGGATCGTGGTCTCACCCGGCCGTACCTTCGAGTCTTCGAGGAATGCCCGCACCGGGGTGATGCCGATGCCCGCGACGACGATGGCCAGCTTGGGGGCGGTGCGTCCGGCATCCGTGAACATGCCGTAGGGGCCCTCGAACGAGACCCGGGTTCCGGGTCGCACCGAACTGATGGCGCTGCTGCCGGTGCCGAGGTCACGCACGGTGATGCGAGCGCTCGTGTCGGTCGGAACGGACGAGAGGGAGATCGGATGCGAATGCCACCAGGTGCGTCCGGTCCAGAAGCGCCAGACGAAGAACTGGCCACCGGCCGACTCGAGCGATCGGAGGTTGCGACCGGAGAAGTGGATCGACACCACTCCCGGCGCCACCCTCTCCACCCGGGAGACCTGAAGGCGATGACGGAAGGTCGAGATCACCGGCTCGGCGAAGCGATAGGTGGCGATCGATCCGAAGGCGAGCACGTAGAGCGCAATCCAGTAGACCCGCTCGACGCTGCCTGCCGCGAGGATGGCGCCGACGCTCAACTGGTGCGGCACCGCGACGAGCACCGCGACGTAGCTGAGCAGGTGCACGATGTGCCAGCCCTCGTAGCTGAATTTGCGACGCACGGCCACCAGCGAGGTGATGACGACGGCGATGAGCAAGCCGAGGCCGATGAAGGCGAGCGGCATATCCGGGATGGCGAGCATCGGCCCGATCTCGGCGATCGGGTTGAAGCCGGAGTTCATCCCGTAGCCCACCATCAGGAGCACGCCGTGAGCGAGCAGCAGGTAGAGAGCGGGCTTTCCGAGCGAACGGTGCACGGCGATCGCCCGGTCGTGACCGACGGTGCGGTCGATGACGGGGATGCGGGCGGCGAGCACGATCATCACGAGCACGAAGTCGGTGCCGATGAGGCCCGTGACGATTCCGAGGCTCGTGATGGCATCCGCTACGGTGCCGAATTTGGCGGCCCCGCCGGTGGCGAGGAAGAGGGCGGCGGCCGCGGCACCGGATGCCCAGAGGGCGGTGACGAGCACGTCGGCGATGCGCGCGCGGCGCCGGTATTGCTTGCGCCGATCGGGCACCGCCACACGCGACGAGCCCGAGGGAACGGGGCGTCGGGTGGTGGTGTTTGCTGACATGACTACAGCTTCTGGTGGTTTGCTATGCGCTTGCCGTGAACGGGAGAGGACTCCCGCGTGAGTTCTCACATCTTGGGCAAAGAGACCGTTGCCGTGAGCCCGCTGCCGGTGTTCTGAAGCTGGATCGAGCCGTATGCCGCCATCACGATGGCGTGAACAAGGGCGAGCCCGAGGCCGCTTCCCCCGGTGTTCGCCGAGCGGGAGTCATCCGCCCGCGAGAACCTGTCGAACGCGTGCGGCAGAAAATCCTCGGTCATTCCCGGGCCGGAGTCGGTGATGCGGAGCACGAGAGTGCCGGCCTCGCCGGTGAGGTCGGCATCCACCGAGCCTCCCGGCCCAATCGCCGCGAGACTGTTGGCCAGCAGGTTGTCGATGACTCTCGCGAAATTCTCCGCGCTGATGGCGTAGCGCGCCCCAGCGTCGAGACCGGCCACCGTGAAACCGACCTCCGCATCGTCCGCGAGCCCGATCATGCGTGCACGATCGATGCTGCCCATCAGTTCGGAGACGAGCTGGTCGGCGGAACTCGTATGCACCGGCAGTGGTTGTGCGTCGAGCCGAGAGAGCTCGAGCAGGTTGCTCGCGAGGGAGGAGAGCCGGGCCACCGACTTCTCTGCCGCAACGACCTGGGCGGCAAGAGCGGGGGCGTCGTCGAAGTCGTCATGGGCGAGTTCGAGCTGGGTCTTGAGCGCCGAAAGCGGTGTGCGCAACTCGTGGGCGGCATCCGAGACGACCTGTTTCTCGCGCGCACTCGAGGCGCGCACCCTGCCGAGGAAGGCATTGAGGGTCGTGGCGAGCTCGGAGAGTTCATCGTTCGCCTCACCCACGGGGAGCACTGCGGCCGAATCCATGCCCAGGGACTCCGCCCTCTGCCGCATGCGTCTCACCGGGCCGAGCGCCGCGGACGCGAGCAACCACGAGGCGAAGCCGAATGCTGCGAGCAGCACGATCCCTCCGATAACGAAGGCGACATCGAGACTCTGCATGGCCAGGAGACTCGCGGCAGTACTTCGCGCCGCCCAGAGCGACCAGTCCCCGGTCTTCGTCGAGACGATCCTGCCGACGACGACGAAGGACGTACCATCCTCACCCGAGGTGAAGGTCTCGTCGCTGCCCGCCCTGTGCTCCACTGCCCGGTGGATATCGTGGGGGAGCGTATCGAGCTTCACCACTCCGCTCGGGTCACGGATGAACACGAGCAGGCCCTTGCCGGAGTCATCCACCAGCCCGGTGGGGTTCGCCACGATCTCCTGGGCGTAGGAGTCGAGATCGACGCGGGCGAGCGAGGCGTCGGAGGCGGAGAGGATGGAGACCACCTGCGACTGGGCAGCCACCATCGCGATGGTGAAGATCACGGCAGCGACCACCACGCTTCCGATGGTGATCCTGGCGCGGATGGTGAGTCGCTGGAACATGATCAGGATGCTTGGGCCGTGAGCGAATATCCGGAACCACGCACCGTCGTAATGGTGATCTCGGCATTCACCGGATCGAGTTTTCGGCGAAGGTACCGCACATACTGGTCGACGATCGTGGGGTCGATGTGACGGGTGGTGCCCCAGACCTCCTGCAGGATGTCGTTGCGGGGGACCACCTCGCCCTGCCGAGAGACGAGGTAACGCAGCAGCGAGAACTCCTTGGTGCTGAGGGGCAGGGGTTTGTTCTCGACGGTGGCCCGAACGCTCGCGGTGTCGAGGGAGAGCGCACCCAGTCGTAACACGGGCTTGGGGGTCGCCGCGTCGCGCCGCACGAGAGCCCGGATGCGCGCACTGAACTCGGCGAAGGCGAAGGGCTTGGTGAGGTAGTCGTCCGCACCGGAGTCGAGCCCGAACACCCGGTCCTCGACGGCATCCCGGGCGGTGATGAGCAATACCGGCAGCGTGCTGCCGTGCTGGCGGAGGTGCCGGCACACCTCGAATCCGGTCATCTCCGGCATCATCACGTCGATGGCTGCCGCAGCGAATTCCGAACCGGCGGCGGCGATGAGCGCCTCCATGCCGTTGGTGACGAGGGTGATGTCATAGCCCTCGCCGGTGAGCCCTTTCACGATGAGAGCGCCCATCGCCTCGTCATCCTCCACGACGAGAATCCGGGTCGGGCCCGTGCCGGTGAGACCGGGTAGCGCGGGGTTAGACAACGCCGGTGGTACCGAGCAGTGCACCGATCGTGAAAGTCGCGACGAGGGCGAGAGCGCCACCGATCACCACACGAGCAGCTGCACGTACCCGACCGGCACCGCCGAGGTGGGCGCTGACCAGTCCGGTCGCGGCCAGGGCGACCAATACGACGGCGAAAGTGATCGGCACCCGCAACTGCTCGGGCGGAAGCAGGATCGCCAGCAGGGGGATGATGCCCCCGATGAGGAACGCCGCCGCCGAGGCGAAGGTGGCGTGCCAGGGACTGACCACGTCGTCCTGGTCGATGTTCAGCTCTATCGAGAGGTGTGCGGCGAGCGCATCGTGGGCGGTCAGCTCCGTGGCGACCGTGAGCGCGGTCTCCTGGCTGAGCCCCTTGGCCCGGTACAGGCCGGCGAGCTCGGCGAGCTCCTCGTCTGGGGTCTCCAGGAGTTCGCGACGCTCCTTCTCGATGAGAGCATGCTCGCTGTCGCGCTGCCCACTCACCGAGACGTATTCGCCGAGGGCCATCGAGATGGCCCCGCCGACGAGGGCGGCGACACCGGCGGTGAGGATCGGCGCGATCGCGGTAGTGGCTCCGGCGACACCGACGCCGATGGCCGCGACCGACACGATGCCGTCGTTGGCGCCGAGCACTCCGGCGCGAAGCCAGTTGAGCCTCTGCGCGACACCGCCCATGTGCGGTTCGTCGATCTGTTGGTCGGGTGCGGTATCGGAGGTCATACGCTAATGGAACCCGTTTTCGCGCCGGATTTCCACAAAGGACAGGCTCGCCTACCCCGCGCGGTCGGCCCGAGCATCCGCCCGGGGGCGCGCGACCCGGTAGTACGGCAGCACCCAGATGCACACCGCGTCGGCGAGTCCCCGGCGGCGGGGCAGCGCGGCGGAGGTCACGGGAGATCCCACGCGCGCGCTGCACGGCATCCGAGTAGACGGCCGGGGGAGTGGCTGTGATGTAATCGACGAGCCCGCTCACCCCTGGAGCGACCGGATCGGAGCCGCGGTGACCCCCTTCGTCACGATCGTGGCAGTTGCCGTGCTCGCCGCCATCACACTCACTGTGGTGCTCGCCCTGAGGCTCGAGCATCCGTGGCTTCAGCCCTGGGCCGTGCTCCGCGCGGTCGTGCAACTCGGCATCCTCAGTGTCATCCTCGGTGGGGTGATCAGCAGTCGTTGGTTGGTCGCGGCATTCCTCTCCGTGATGGTGATCGCGGCGACCTGGGTGGTGTACCGCCGACTGGGGGTGGATGCGCGGTTCCTGCTGCCCATCGTCGGCACCGTGATCGCGGCATCAGCGGTGCCCCTTGTGGTGGTCTTCGCGACCGGAGCCGTCGCCTTCAGCCCGCGATACCTGCTCGCGCTCGGGGGAATCGTGATCGGGAACACGATGACGGTCTGCACGCTGATGGGCCGCTCGCTCGGCGCGCTCTACCTCTCCCAGCGTGACGAGATGGAAGCCTGGCTTTCCCTCGGAGCGACGCCGCGGCAGTCGGGGCTCCGGGCGGTGCGGTCGGCGGCCTCGACCGCGCTCATCCCGTCGACCGACCAGACGCGCACCACCGGCATCGTCACCCTGCCCGGCGCGTTCGTCGGCGCCGTGTTCGCGGGGGCGTCGCCGATCCAGGCCGCTCAGTTCCAGATCGTCGTGCTCGCCGCGATCCTGGCAGCGGGAGCCTTGACCGCCGCGTCGTTCACGGGAGTATTCGGTGCGCCGGAGGTGCTTCCCCTCGACGAAAGCCCGCTCGGGGGGCGTCGTGCCCTCTCGGTGAGCCGCGCTCCTCACAGAATCGGGCCTTAGGTCCCTAGGCCCGCGCCGACCGCTGGCGTGAAATGGTGTCATGCAACCGATGAACGGCACCGCCGCCACCCAGCCTTCACATTTCGTTGCCGACCCGGATGGGGCGCGCTACGAGTCAGACAGCCGGGTAAACCACAAGCCGGAGGCGGCACACACCGAGTCCGCCGTTCGCCCCGCGCGCACGGGACGCATCGTCGTGGGGGTCGATGGCTCCGAGGCATCCCTGCGTGCCCTCGCGAAGGCCGCGAGTCTCGCCGACACGCTGAACACGGGACTGCAGGTGGTCACCACCTGGAAGTTCTTCACCGAATACAACGACATCGGAGTGACCGGCTGGTCGCCCGAGGAGGACGCCACCGAGATCCTGGGGGATGCCTGCCGCAGCCAGTTCGGAGCCACCCTGCCCGAGTGGGTGGCTACGAGCTCCGCGGAAGGCAACCCGGCTCAGCGCCTCATCGACGCCAGCGAAGGTGCTGAGATGCTGGTGGTCGGCAGCCGCGGCCACGGGGGAGTGGTCGGCCTGCTGCTCGGCTCAGTGAGCTCGGCCTGCGCGGAGAAGGCGCACTGCGCCGTCCTTGTCGTCCACTGAGCGCACCCGGAGTGCGGTGACCGGTCCTGCCGGGGCGCCGATACCCGCCGAGCTGTGGAGCGCGTCAATCGAGCGTGTTCGGGCCATCGCGGCCAGTCCCCACGTCGAGACTCTTCCGCCACGAAGCCTGTCCTGGCCGGCGCTCGCGCTGAGGCAGTTCCTCTCGCCGGTCACGCTCATCCTCGTGATGGCGGCAGCTGTCGCCAGCGCGGTGGGGGATGCCACCGACGGCATCATCATCGGCGTCATCGTGCTCGCGAGCGCCGGGCTCGGCTTCGCGCAGGAATTTCGTGCCTCGCGGGATGTGCAGTTGCTCCTTGCCAGCGTCTCATCGACGGTGGACGTTGACCGGCGCGGTGAGATGCTCACCCTGGTGCTCGCGGACGTGCGGGCCGGGGATGAACTGCACCTCTCCGCCGGCGACATCCTGCCCGGGGACTGTCGCCTCGTCTCCGCACAGAGCCTCGTCGTGGATGAATCGGCGCTCACGGGCGAGTCCCTTCCGGTGGACAAGTCAGCCGAGGCATCGCTCGCCTCGGACACACCGCTTGCCGCACGAACCAACTGCGTGTTCCGCGGCACCCATGTGGTGAGCGGCACCGGCATCGCCCTCGTGGTCTACACCGGTCGCGACACCGAATTCGGGGCTGTCGCCGCTCGGCTGATGAAACACCCGGCTCCCACGGCATTCGAGCACGGCCTCAGCCGGTTCGGGATCCTTCTTCTTCAGGTGACCATCGCGCTGACGATCGCCGTCTTCGTGATCAACCTGGTGCTCGGCCGCCCGATCCTGGATGCGCTCCTGTTCTCCCTCGCCCTCGCCGTGGGAGTGACGCCTCAGATGCTGCCCGCCATCGTCTCGGTCAGCCTCTCGGCCGGAGCCCGCGCCCTCTCCAAACACCACGTCATCGTCAAGCGTCTCGACGTGATCGAGGACCTCGGTTCGCTCACCGTTCTCTGCACCGACAAGACGGGCACTCTCACCAAAGGAACCGTCGAGTTCTCGCAGGCCCTCGCCCCGGACGGCACGGCGGATGCCCGGATCCTCGAACTCGGGGCACTCAACGCCACGCTGCAGAAGGGGTACCGCAATCCCCTCGATGACGCGATCCTGCGGGTGCACCGGCCCGCCGCGGCGGAGTCGCTCGGCGAGGTGCCCTACGACTTCGAGCGCAAACGGCTCTCGATCGGAGTGGAATTCGAAGGAACACGCACCCTGGTGACGAAGGGCTCGCTGGAGGCCGTCCTGGCGGCCTGCACCAGCGTTCGGGGTAACAGCTCTCCCGCAGCCTTCGAGCTCGTGCGCGCGAGCTATCGCGCCCTGGGGGTCGACGGGTTCCGTGCCATCGGCCTCGCGACTCGCTCGCTCGAGACGGGCGAGCAGATCAGTGTTGCCTCGGAGGCTTCGCTCGATTTCGCGGGCATCCTCACCTTCCGCGACGACGTGAAGGATGACGTGAACCTCGAGATAGCGGACCTCTCGGGGCTCGGGGTTCGGGTGGTCATGGTGAGCGGTGACAACCGTTTCGTCTCCCAGTCGGTGGCGTCCCGCATCGGACTGCGCTCCCAGCTGGTGGTAACCGGGGCGGACATCGACCGGATGAGCCCCGCTCGCCTTCGACGGGCGGTCACCGAGTGCGACGTCTTCGCGGAGGTCGAACCCCGGCACAAGGAGGAGATCGTCACGGCGCTGAAGGCCGGCCGGCGAACCGTCGGATTCCTCGGTGACGGCATCAACGACAGCTCGGCGCTCCATGCGGCCGATGTCGGGATCTCCGTCGACGGGGCCACCGATGTCGCCCGCGAGGCGGCCGCGATCGTACTCACCGAGAAGAGCCTCGCGGTTGTCGCCGACGGAGTGCGACTCGGACGTCGCACCTTCGCGAACACCCTCAAATACGTGCGCTTCGCCTCGAGCTCGAACTTCGGCAACGTGCTCAGTATGGTGATCGCATCCGCCCTGCTGCCCTTCCTGCCGATGCTGCCCGGGCAGATCCTGCTCCTCAACTTCCTCGCCGACCTTCCGAGCATGCTGCTCTCGCGCGACCGGGTGGATCCGGAGCGCCTCGAGCGGCCGGGGAGCTGGAACCTGCGGTCCGTCCGCCGCTTCATGATCGTGTTCGGCGCGCTCAGTACCGTGTTCGACCTGGCCACATTCGCGCTGCTGATCACGGTCTTCCACGCCTCGGAATCCCTGTTCCAGAGCGGTTGGTTCATCGAGTCCGCGCTCACCCAGATGATCGTGCTCGTAACCCTGCGAACCCGGCGCACCTTCTTCCGCAGCCGCCCGGATGCGCTCTTCGGCGCAGCTGTGCTCGCGATCGCCCTGCTCACCCTTGTCATCCCATTCCTCCCGGTGGCGGCCGCGATCGGCTTCACCGCACCGCCTCTCGGAATGATCGCGCTGCTCTTCTCCCTCGCGGCCGTCTACCTCGCCAGTCTCGAACTGGTGAAGAGAGCGCCGTGGTCGGGCTTCGATCGCGGGCCGGCTCGGTAGGGGATCGCTCTCGCGACGGGGGAGGCTCGCTGGCGGGGCTCCCGGTGGGGCTCCTTTTTGGGGTCGGCGGGGCTCCAGGGTTCCCCGTGCGGGTGCCGTGGCTGCCCGCGAGGATTCCCGGGTTCCCCGTCGGCCGGCCGGGGCCTTCGGTGCCTGAGGCCACCGTCACCAATCCGTCACAAACAGCCGTGTCCGCCCCGCGAGGGAACACTTCGTGACGGATGGGCTTCCCGCGCCAGGAGCTCGCCTGTCACCTCGTCCCACCAACCGTCACCAACCGTCGTCTCCACCCCGCGAGGGAGCACTTCGTGACGGATGGGCGGAGGAGGGTCCGGCGCCAGGGCGAAGTGTTCTCCCGCGCCAGAAGCTCGCGCGTCACCTGGTCAGCCCAACCGTCACAAACAGCCGTGTCCGCCCCGCGAGGGAACACTATGTGACGAGTGGGCGGAGGAGCGTCCGGCGCCAGGGCGAAATGCTATCCCGCGCTAGGAGCTCGCCCGTCACCTCGTCCGCCCAACCGTCACAAACCGCCGTCTCCGCCCCGCGAGGGAACACTTTGTGACGAGTGGGCGGAGGAGCGTCCGGCGCCAGGGCGAAGGGCTTTCCCGCGCCAGAAGCTCGCCCGTCACCTCGTCAGCCCAACCGTCACAAACCGCTGTCTCCGCCCCGCGAGGGAACAGTTCGTGACGGATGGGCGGAGGAGCGTCCGGCGCCAGGGCGAAATGCTATCCCGCGACAGGAGCTCGCGGGTCACCTCGTCCGCCCAACCGTCACCAACCGCTGTCTCCACCCCGCGAGGGAGCACTATGTGACGGATGGGCTTCCCGCGACAGGAGCTCGCGGGTCACCTCGTCCGCCCAACCGTCACAAACCGCCGTCTCCGCCCCGCGAGGGAGCAGTTTGTGACGGCTGACGTTCGCGCCCGAAAAGCGCCCGACACCCGCCCGACACCCGCCCCGCCGCCCCACCAGCCCTGCCCACGACCGGCCCGCCACCGGAGGTGTCAGTAGCGCTCCGGCTCCGGACCGCGCGCGAACCGACGCCCGGTGACCTCGGTGGGTTCGATGCGCACATAGACGTATTTGAGCGTGGGGATCCACGGCGCCAGCGGCAGTTGATCGGCCGCGAAGACCTCCGACTGGCTCTCGATCGCGCGGGCGCGTCCCTTGATGACGACACTCCAGGCATCCGTATCGCTGTAGTGATCGCTCTCGAACGCGACGAGCGAATTGATCGTGAGTTCGAGGAGCTTCGTGCCCTCCGCAGTGCGGAACAGCACGGTATGGCCATCGGCCAGGAAGTTGAGGGGGAAGATCTCGGGCTGGTTGCCCACACTCACCGCGAGCCTGCCGAAGGATGCGCCTTCCAGCAGGTGCCAGCACTCGGCATCGGTCAGCAGTTGAATGGCGTCATCGCCAGACCGCCCTGTCGAGCCATCAGTATCCATCATGATTCCTCTTGCCTTTCGTCTTGTTTATCGCCGACTACGCACCCGTGAATGCCACCTGCGCCCGAAAGCGGGGGCGCGCGTGCCGCTCATGGCAGTGCCGGTGCGCCGAGCCGCACACGCTGGGTGACGAGTTCATCGGGCACCGGTGTGTGGGAGATCACGATGACCGTGCGTGAATCCTCCCCGTGCGGGTCCGAGGCTACGGAGAGGATGTCGCGCATCAACTCTGACGCGCGTACTGGATCCACGTTGGCTGTCGGCTCGTCGAACACGATCACCGGAAAGTCTGCGAGCAGCGCACGAGCGAGGGCGAGGCGCTGGGCCTGGCCTCCCGACACGAGCGCGCCGTCGTCGCCGACCCGGGCCGACAGGCCACCGCGCTCACGAGTCCACTCGGCAAGGCCCACCCGGGCGAGCACCGCGAGGAGTTCGTCGTCGGTCACCGTGTCATGAGCGAAGAGCAGGTTCTGACGGATGTCCTCATCGAAGAGATAGGGCGACTGTTCGCAGAGTCCCACGATGCCTCGCACGGCATCGGCGGAGAGCTCCCGTGCTTCGACCCCTCCGATGCGGTAGCTGCCGCTGTAGTCGAGGAATCGAACGAGCACATGCGCGAGCGTGGTCTTGCCGGAGCCCGATGCGCCCTCGATCACGATCCGGTCGCCGCGATTCACCCTGAGGTCGAGACCGTCGAACGCGGGCGCGGTCTCGCCCGGCCAGCGGGCGCCGAGCCCGAGCATCTCCACCATCGACGACGTCGGTCGCCGATCGACGCCGGAGCCCGGCTCGGGCAACTCCGCGGGCAACTCCGCGGGCGTCGCATCCGCCACTCTCGCGGCACTCGAGCGCACCTGCCGGAAGGCGCCGACAGCGAGCGGTGCGCTGGCGACGACCTCGAAGATGGCGAGCGGCACCAGGGCGATCACGGTGAGAGCGGGGCCCTGCAGTCCATGCCCCAGGGCCGGGATGCCCACGAGCAGCGCCGCGACCGAGGCCAGCGTCGCCAGCGCGGAGAGAATCGCGGATGTCGCACCCGCGCCCCCCGCCCGGGCGAGGGTCGCGACGCGCACTCCCGTGTCGGCGGCCTCGACCCGGGTCATCCGCTCCGGAACCGCGTCGTAGGCCACCAGAACGTCGAGGTTCGAGACGTAGTCGAGCAGCCGGTCGGAGAGCACGCCGCGCAGCGGCGCGATCGAGCGTTCCGCCCGGCCAGCGATCGCCGACTGGACGACTGCCGCGGCGACGAAGGCGAGCACGAGCGCGACCGCGAGGGTGACGCCGGCGGAAGGAAGCACGATGCTCACGCCGATCACGCTCAGCACCGCGGTGAGTACGGTCACCACCAGCGGTTGCACGACTCGCAGGGGAAGATTCTGCAACTCGTCGACATCGCTCACCAGGCGGGTGAGCAGATCACCACGACCGGGGCCTCCCGCATCCCCCCGAAGCCCATCCGGGGCGAGCGGGACCAGCCGCCGGTAGATGCCGATTCTCAGGGCGGAGAGTTGCCGGAAGGCCGCATCGTGGCTGCTGAGGCGCTCCACATAGCGGGAGGCGGCTCGCAACAGCGCGAAGGCCCGAACGCCGACGATCGCAGCGCCGAGGAAGAGGATGGGAGGCTGTTCGGCCGCCCTGGTGATCAGCCATGCCGAGGTCGCGAGCAGCCCGACAGAGCTGAGGGCCGAGACCAGGCCGAAGAAGACCCCGGGGGCGAACCGGCGGACCGGGGGCTGCGCGAGACGGAGAACGGCTGCCGTCGGAGAGTCGGCGCGCGTGCGGAGGTCAGACATGCACGACCCCCAGTTCGATCAGGTCATCCGCCGCGGCGATCACTGCGGGGCGGTGACTCACCACGAGAACGGTGTAGCCCGCGTCGGCGAGCTGCCGCAGGCCCCGAAGCAGCTCGGCCTCGGCCCGCCGATCGAGAGCCGCGCTGGGTTCGTCGAAGGCCACCACGGGGCAGTGACGGGCGAGTGCGCGATACATCGCCCGGGCGGCGACGACGCGTTCGCCCTGCCCGCCGGAGAGTCCGCTGCCGGTGACGGTCACCGCTATGCCGGGATCGACCTCGGCGAGCGCGGCGAGGTCCAGGGCGCGGCGCACGAGCGCCAGATCCGGCGCCGCATCACCGAGAGAGACGTTGCTGCTGATCGTCCCCTCGAGGAGAGGCGCGCCCTGGCCTGCCCAGGCTGTGAGCGACCGGCGGTCGGCAACGAGAACCGCATCACCGATCTCTATCGTGCCGTCGGACGGCACGAAGCCGAGGAGCGCCGCAAGCAGTGAGGACTTGCCAGAGCCGCTCGGCCCGGCAAGCACGGTCAGCCGTCCGGGGCGGATCACCGCGGAGAACCGATCGACGGCAGCCCGGCCCTCGTAGCGCACGCTCACTTCCGAGAAACGCAGCTCGCGCTCCACCAGCGAACCGGTCCCGCCGCGGGTGGCGGGGGCTTCGGCGGTCACCGCCATTGCGGCATCGAGGATGTCGAAGACGTCCTCTGCGGCCGCCACCCCGTCCGCTGCCGCGTGATAGTTGGCACCCACCTGGCGCAGGGGGAGAAAGGCCTCCGGCGCGAGCAACAGCACGAAGAGACCGACCGACAGGGCCAGGCTGCCGTCGACGAGCCGCAGCCCCACGGACACCGCCACCAGCGCGACGGAGAGGCTGCCGATCAGCTCGAGTGCGAAGCCGCTGAGGAACGACAGCCGAAGCACCTTCATCGTCTCAACGCGATAGTCCTCGGTCAGGGTGGCGATCCGCGCGGTCTGGCGGTGTTGGCGTCCGAAGATCTTGAGAGTGGCGAGCCCGCCGACCACATCGAGGAACCTGCTCGACAGCTGAGCGAGCACCGACCACTGTCGGCGCTGCACCGCCTGGGTGGCCAGTCCGATCAGGATCATGAAGACGGGAATGAGCGGGAGGGCGACGACCACGAGGATGCCGCTCAGCACGTCCTGCAGGAAGATCGTGACGATCACGAGCGGGGTCGCAATCGCGGTGAGCACGATCTGGGGCAGGAATAGCGAAAAATAGCCGTCGAGTGCGTCGAGGGCCGGTCCGGCGGTGGTCACGACATCCACCCGGTTGCGCGTGCCGAGCCAGCCTGGTCCGAGCCTGGTGATCCCCGCCACGAGGCGACGACGCAACTGGCTCTTCACCGTTGCGGCGCCGCGGGCCGATGCGACATCCATCGCCCAGATCGCCCCGGCCCGCACGATTCCCACCCCGGCGAGCGCGAGGATGCCCGGCGCGAGCTCCCCGAGCGATCGTCCCCCGATGGCGCCCACGATGGCCTGCGAGAGCAGCACGCAGAACGCGAGAGTGCTCGCCGTTCGCACGATCCCCAGCACGACGCCCATTCCGATGAAGGTGCGGGCGGCGGCCGCGTAGCGCAGCAGCCGGGGATCGAGGGGACGCATCGGTTCAGCCGCCGACGACTGTCGCGTCCGCGAGCGGCTGCGTGTCTTCCGGGATCGAATGACGCGTGATGCGCTTGCGGAAGACCCAATACGTGTAGGCCTGATAGGCCAGCACGAAGGGCAGCACCGCGACGGCGACCCAGCTCATCACCGAGAGCGTGTACGGCGTGCTCGAGGCATTCGCGATGGTGAGGCTGTTGGCCACATCGTTGCTCGCCGGCATCACATTCGGGAAGAGGGCGGCGAAGAGACTCGCGACCGCGATGGCGATCGTGCCCGCCATGAGTCCGAAGGCATAGCGTTCGCGGCCACGCAGGTTGGCGAAGAACGAGCCGATCAGCAGCACAGCGGCAAGCAACGCAAGCAGCCAGGAGGCGACCTGCCCGTGGGCGAGGTTGGTCCAGAGCAGGAACACCGCCGCGACGACGACCGTGATCGCCCCTGACCGCACCGCGAGTCTCTGGGCACGCAGCCGCAGGTCGCCATCGGTCTTCAGTGACACGAACACCACGCCGTGGGTGAAGAACAGCATGAGCGTGGTGAGACCGCCGAGCAGCGCGTAGGGGTTCAGAAGGTCGAACAGGGTGCCCGTGTAGTTGTGCCCGGAGTCGAGCGCGACGCCCTGCACGATGTTCGCGAATGCGACACCCCAGAGCAGCGCAGGCACGGCCGAGCCGACCACGATCATTCCGTCGAACCACTTCTTCCAGCGCGACTCCGGCCGGTGGTGGCGGTATTCGAAGGACACACCTCGTGCGATCAGGGCGAGCAGGATGAGCAGAAGCGCGAGATAGAACCCGCTGAACAGGGTGGCATACCACTCCGGGAACGCCGCGAAGAGGGACGCGCCGGCCACGATCAGCCAGGTCTCGTTCATGTCCCAGACGGGACCGATCGTGTTGATCATCACCCGGCGATCGATGTCGTCTCGGCCGAGGAACGGCAGCGCCATCCCCACCCCGAAATCGAAGCCCTCGAGCACGAAATAGCCGATGAAGAAAAATCCGACGATCCAGAACCACAGAATATTGAGATCCATCATTGCTCCTAGTAGACAGTCACGGTTGCGGTCGGGGCATCGGAGGCATCGGTGACCGGCACACTCTCTGGTCCCTTTTGGGCTGCACGCTTGAGCAGTCGGAATTCCACGACCGCGAGGATGCCGTAGATCAGGGTGAACGCGACGATCGAGATCAGCACGTCGAGACCGGTGAGGTTGGGGGAGACGGCATCCTTGGTCTTCAGCAGGCTGAAGACGATCCACGGCTGGCGACCCATCTCGGTGAAGATCCAGCCGACGATCATGGCGGCGAGAGGCAACGGGAACGCCCAGACGGCGATGCGCCAGACCCACTTGTTCTGCGGCAGGCGTCCCTTACGCATGAGCCAGAGGCCGACAGCGGAGAACAGAACCGAGAGCATGCCGAGTCCGATCATCCACCGGAAGGCCCAGTAGGTCACCCAGACGACCGGAGCGTAGTCACCGGGACCGTAGAGCGTACGGTACTGCGCCTGCAGGTCGTTGATGCCCTCGACCGTGCCCGTCAGGGTGTGCGTGGACAGGAACGACAACAGGTAGGGGATGCGGATCGAGAACAGTTCGCTCACCCCGTCCGGTGTGCCGAGGGTGAAGATGGAGAACGAGGCATCCGCCCCGCTCGCCGTGTTGTAGGCCGCTTCGGCCGCAGCCATCTTCATCGGCTGCGTCTGCACCATCACGAGCCCGAGCTGGTCGCCGGTGAGCACGGTGAGGATTCCGGCACCGATCATCGTCCAGAGCGCGAAGACCATCGCCGGCCGCATCGTGTCGAGATTCTGCTTACGGGCGAGATGCCAGGCGGCGATGCAGATCACGAGCGCGGAGGAGACCATGAACGAGGCGGCGATCGTGTGGGGGAACGAGGCGAGCGACACCTTATTGGTGAGCACCGCCCAGATATCCGTCAGTTCCGCCCGCCCGCGGGCCTCGTTGATGCGGAAGCCCACCGGATGCTGCATGAAGGCGTTCGCCGCGAGGATGAAGTAGGCCGAGAGGATCGTGCCCGCCGCGGTGAGCCAGATCGTGGCGAGGTGGATGCCCTTCGGCAGCTTGTCCCAGCCGAAGATCCACAGGCCGATGAAAGTGGCCTCGAGGAAGAAGGCGAGCAGCCCCTCCATCGCGAGCGGAGCGCCGAAGACGTCCCCGACGAATCGCGAATACGTCGACCAGTTCATTCCGAACTGGAACTCCTGCACGATGCCGGTCACCACGCCCATGGCGAAGTTGATGAGGAAGATCTTGCCGAAGAACTGGGTGAGGTGCAGGTACTTCACCTTCGCGGTTCGGTACCACGCCGTCTGGAAGACCGCCGTGGTGGTGGCCATGCCGATCGTGATGGGGATGAATAGGAAGTGGTAGATCGTCGTGAGCCCGAACTGCCACTGTGACAGTACGAGGGGGCTGAGGATGTCGTTCACTGATGTCTCCGGATCGGTTGGTCGAGGGCTGTGGGGTCGGTGGCGGCGACGGTGTCTCCGTGCACGACGAGAGTGGGGCCGGCGATGTTGAGCAACACGTCGTGGCTCACCGGTCCGAGGGCGGACATCTGGGATCCGTGCCGCCGGGAACTGCCGATGACGAGGAGTTCGGCCGACATCCCCGCATCGACGAGGGCCTCCGCCGGGGGGCGTCGCAGTGTGCGGGTGCGCACGAGCAGATCGTCTCCGGCGCTGCGGGCGAGCGCGACGGACTCGGCGCAGAGTGTCTCGGCGGCCTGTCTGGCGCGGGTGTCGGCTTGTTCGGCATCCGTGCTGGATGCGCCGCTGCCGACGTTCCAGGCGCGCAGAAGGATGAGCTCCTCGTGCGCCCGGTGGGCCTCGATCGCCGCAAAGCGCACGGCGGCCCGACCGGCATCCGAATCGTCGATTCCCGCGACGACGCCGTGTCGTTCGATCATCGACCCCTCCGGAATCACCGCGACCGGGCACCAGGCCGTCGCCGCGAGTTGGAGACTGCGCGACCCAAACGCCCGACCGTGCAGAAAACCTGTCTTGTGGGTGCCGATCACCACGAGATCGACCTCCCGCGAGGCGACTCCGAGTTCGACCATCGGGTCACCGAGCATCACCCGAGTGGTGACGGTGACGCTGGAATCGATCGAGCGGGCGAAGACCGCGTCCTTCTCCACGAGTTCGAAGGCCGAGGGATGGAGTTCGGAGATCGACTGCTCGCCGATCATGCCCCATTCGTCATCGACGATGTGGACGAGCATCACCCGCGATCCGACGGAGGCCGCACGGCGCACCGCCCAGCTGATCGCCGCACGACCAGCCGAGGTCCCGTCCGCGCCGACAAGGATCATTCCGTTCATCAGACCGCCCCGCTTCTTCTGTTGCTCACAGCCTGTAGGGATGCTCAGGCTTCGACCGGGCCTAAAGTCCCGTCGCCCTCGGATCGGCTCGGCCCCCGACGGACTACGCTCGAGGTGTCGGCACGCAAGGCACCTCGGCTTCCCCCTCGGGCAGCCCGGATCACCGCCGGCAGAGGAGTCACGTGGCATCGCAAGACGAGCGGCTCACCTTTCCCGACGAACCACGGGCCGATCTCGATCGAGCCCTCAGCGAGCTGGTGGATCGCGCCCAGGACGTGCTCGCGACCCAGGGGCGACTCCGTGCGCTGCTCCGGGCGAACCTCGCCGTCGTGGAACACCTCGAACTGCCCGTGGTACTCGAGCGGATCATCCAGGCCGCGGTCGAACTTGTCGGCTCAGAGTACGGCGCCCTCGGGGTGATCGCTCCCGGCGGCGGCCTCGAGCAGTTCATCCACGTGGGCATCCCTCCCGAGCAGGCTCGCATCATCGGGCACCTGCCCGAAGGGCACGGATTGCTCGGTGCCCTCATCGATGACCCGCGCCCCATCCGGCTCGAGCATCTGCACGAAGACTCCCGGTCGAGCGGATTTCCGGCCGGTCACCCGGCGATGGAGAGTTTTCTCGGGGTGCCGATCCGGGTGCGCGACGAGGTCTACGGCAACCTCTATCTCAGCAACCAGTCCTCCGGTGCTTTCAGTCGCGAAGACGAGCAGCTCGTGGAGTCCCTCGCCGCGTCCGCCGGCTTCGCCATCGACAACGCTCGGCTCTTCGCGGAGACCCGTCGCCGGCAGGCGTGGTCGGCGGCATCCGCAGAGATCACCGCAGCAATGCTCTCCTTCAACCAGTCCGATTCGCTGTCGACCATTGTGAACCGGGTGCTCGTGCTTGCCGAGAGTGATCTCGTCTGCATGATCCTGCCCGGCCCCACCGAGGGAACCCTCGTCGTCGAGGTCGCCCGCGGGCAGGGGGAGAACGAACTCACCGGGCGCATCTTCCCCGCGGCAGGGTCCCTCGCGGCGAGCGTGTTCGAGGGCAAGCAGCCTCGACTGGTGGGGGACGGCGGTGCGGATGCGCAGGTCTTCGCCATCGAGAATCCCCTCGGCCCGATGATGGCGGTTCCGTTGATCTCTGCCGGCCGCGCCGAGGGTGTGTTGCTCGTCGCCCGTGTGGCCGGGGGACTGCGATTCACCCCCGCCGACCTCGAGATGACGGCGGACTTCGCCGGTCAGGCCAGCCTCGCGGTGCAATTGGCGCGCGCCCGGGCATCCGAACAGCGGATGCTGCTTCTCGAGGATCGCGGACGCATCGCCCGCGACCTTCACGACCATGTGATCCAGCAGCTGTTCGGTACCGGGCTCGAATTGCAGAGCGTCGCGGGATCGATCGAATCGCCCATGGAGCGGGAGCGGATCCTGCAGGCGGTCACCAACCTCGACGCTGCCGTCACCCAGATCCGTACGGTGATCTTCGCGCTCTCCCCGCGCCAGGACACCCGCGACTCGGTGCGCCACCGCATCCTCGATCTCGCCAACGACCTCACCCCCGGCCTGCAGAAGAGCCCGACAGTCTCCTTCACCGGCCCGGTGGATCTCGTGGTGACGGGCACGCTCGCGGACGATGTGGTCGCGGTGGTCCGCGAGGCCCTCGCCAACGCGGCCAAGCATGCCAACGCCGACCAGACCGGGGTTACCCTCGACATCGTGGACGGAACCATCCGGCTCGTGATCTCCGACAATGGCGGAGGCATCAGCGACAGCTCGCGACGGAGTGGTCTGGCCAACCTCGAGGAGCGGGCGACGGCGCGCGGCGGATCCTTCACGGTGAACACCGGGCCAGCGGGCACCTCGGTCGACTGGAGAGTGCCCATCGATGGCTCGGACGATGGAACGGATGCTGCATGATCAGGGTGTTCCTGGTGGATGACCACGAGATCGTGCGGCGCGGGATCGCCGAACTGCTCGGGGCCGAGCACGACATCGAGGTGGTCGGTGAAGCCGGCACGGCAGCGCAAGCTCGATCCCGCATCGCCGCGACCCTGCCCGACGTGGCGCTTCTCGACGTTCGACTTCCCGACGGGAGCGGCATCGATGTATGCCGGGATGTGCGCTCACAGAATCCGCAGGTCAAGTGCCTCATTCTCACCGCGTATGACGACGACGAGGCGCTTTCCGCGGCCGTCATCGCCGGGGCATCCGGCTACGTGCTCAAGGATGTCCGCGGCAGCGGCCTCGTCGACTCGTTGCGTAAGGTCGCGGCCGGGCGGTCCCTGATCGACCCGATGCTCTCTCGCAAAGTGATCGAGCGCATCCACACCCGCACCGACACCGACCCGCGCCTCGGGTCGCTCACCGCCCGGGAGACGCAGATCCTGTCCCTGATCGCCGGGGGACTCACCAATCGTCAGATCGGCCTCGAACTCTCCCTCGCGGAGAAGACTGTCAAGAATTATGTGTCCGGCCTCTTGGCAAAGCTCGGTCTGCAGCGGCGCACGCAGGCGGCGATCCTGCACCTCGGGTCGCATCCGGCGCCCGAGGAGTAAGCGGGAGGGCTGCTGGGGGCACCTAAGGGCACCGAGCCCTACCGGGCTCCCGACGGCGTCCCGACTCCCGGCGGCTTCCCGACTCCCGACGGCGTCCCGAAATCCCGGCGGCCTCTTGGTCGAGTCGGGAGTAATGGCGACTTTTCCTGCCGCCTAGTCGCATCTACTCCCGAGTGGATCCACACGGCCGCCCGCCACAGCCTGCGGAGAGCCGCGGAGAGCCGCGGAGAGCCGCCACGCATCCTCGACCATTGCCGCCTCACAGGGATCACCCTCCAGGCCCGGTCGCCGTTCCAGAAGGGATTCTTCGACGGGGTATTCCTGGACGACCGGGAGAACTATCCCGAGCCGAATGACGCGATCGATGATCTCGCGATCACCTACGAGGTGCCGGCTGCCGCCATCGCGCAGGCCTGGATCACGCGTCATCCGGCCCACAGGCAGGTAGTGCTGGGAACGACGAACATCGAGCGGATGCGCGACTCGGCCCTCGGATCCGGCCTGCCTCTTACGCGGCCGGAGTGGTACCGGCTATTCACGGCTGCCGGTCACGCGCTTCCCTAGAAGGGCCCAGCAAGTGCGGTCGGGGGCGGGCGTAAAATTCAGAGGGTGATACGTCCAACCCAGACCACTGTCGGCGAGCTCCGGTCCTCCGGACACGTGCAGAAGACGCTTCGCGTCGAGATTCGCGAGAACCTCCTCGCGGCGCTTCGCGACGGACGTGACCCCTGGCCCGGGTTGCACGGCTTCGAGTCCACGGTGATCCCGCAGCTGGAGCGGGCCCTCATCGCCGGGCATGACATCGTGCTTCTGGGTGAACGCGGACAGGGCAAAACCCGGCTGCTCCGCACGATGGTCGGACTCCTGGATGAGTGGACCCCGGTGATCGAGGGCTCCGAGCTCGGCGAGCATCCCTTCGAGCCGATCACGACGGAGAGTCGACGGCGTGCCTCCGAGCTCGGCGACGAGCTGCCGGTGATCTGGCGGGCGCGGGACGAGCGATACGCCGAGAAGCTCGCCACCCCAGACACCTCCGTCGCCGACCTCATCGGAGACGTCGATCCCATGAAGGTGGCCGAGGGACGGAGCCTCGGAGACCCGGAGACCATCCACTTCGGCCTCATCCCGCGCAGCCACCGCGGCATCGTAGCCATCAACGAACTGCCCGACCTCGCCGAGCGCATCCAGGTCGCGATGCTCAATGTGATGGAGGAGCGGGATATCCAGATCCGCGGCTATGTGCTGAGGCTCCCGCTCGATGTGCTGGTGGTGGCGAGCGCAAACCCCGAGGACTACACCAACCGTGGTCGCATCATCACCCCGCTGAAGGACCGCTTCGGCGCAGAGATCCGCACGCACTACCCGACGGAGATGGCCGACGAGATCGCGATCATCCGTCAGGAGTCCGACCTCGTCGCCGACGTGCCCGACTACCTTGTCGAGATCCTCGCCCGCTTCACCCGCGCGCTGCGCGAGTCGAGCGCGGTCGACCAGCGCAGCGGCGTGAGCGCCCGCTTCGCCATCGCGGGCGCCGAGACCATCGCCGCGGCGGCGATTCATCGCGCCACGCGCCAGGGCGAGGCGGATGCGGTGGCCCGCCCGGTGGACCTGGAGACGGCCGTCGACGTGCTCGGCGGCAAGATCGAGTTCGAATCGGGCGAGGAGGGGCGCGAGGACGAGGTGCTCGACCACCTGCTCCGCACCGCGACCGCGGAGACGGTGCGCACGCATTTCCGGGGTCTCGACTTCGCCGTGCTGGTCGAGGCCATCGAAAGTGGCGCCATGGTCACCACGGGGGAGCAGGTCACGGCCCGCGACTTCCTCGCCGGGCTCCCGGCCCTGGGCGAATCGGAACTCTACGACGAGATCTGTGATCGCCTCGGTGGTACCAACGACGGCCAGCGCGCCGGCGCGATCGAGCTTGCCCTCGAGGGCCTCTACCTGATGCGGCGCATCAGCAAGGAGAGCGGTGGCGGCGAGGTCATCTATGGTTAGCCCGATTGTCGTCAGCGACCACCGTGGTTAGGGCCAATCGTCGACTCCTCCGTGCCCGCTACGGCCGGTACGACGGCGGGCCGGATCCGCTCGCCGCGCCGGTCGACCTGACCGAGGCTCTCGATGCCATCGGTGAGGAGGTGATGGCCGGCTCATCGCCCGAGCGGGCGATGCGGGAGTTTCTGCGCCGGGGCGGAGCCGACCGGGCCGGTCTGGACGACCTCGCCCGCCGGGTCGCCGAGCGCCGACGAGACCTCACCCGCAAGCACAACCTCGACGGCACGCTGCAGCAGGTGAAGGAACTCCTCGAGAAGGCGGTCCTGGCTGAACGCAAACAGCTCGCCAGGGACACCGAGATGGACGACGGCGATCGGATGCTGGCCGAGATGCAGCTCGACGCATTGCCCGCCTCCCCGGCCGCAGCGGTGAGCGAGCTTGGCGCCTACGACTGGAAGAGCAGCGAGGCCCGCGCCGATTTCGAGAAGATCAAAGACCTGCTGGGTCGCGAGATGCTCGACCAGCGTTTCGCCGGCATGAAGGATGCTCTCGAGAACGCCACCGACGAGGACCGCGCCGCCATCACCGACATGATGACCGACCTCAATGCCCTGCTCGACGCCCACGCTCGAGGCGAAGACACGCCGGAGCAGTTCGACGAGTTCATGCGGAAGCACGGCGACTACTTTCCCGACAACCCCACCACCATCGACGAACTGCTCGACTCGCTCGCCCAGCGCGCCGCCGCCGCTCAGCGTATGCGCAATTCGATGAGCCAGGAGCAGCGGGATGAACTCGACGCCCTCGCTCAGCAGGCCTTCGGGTCGCCGCAACTGATGCAGTCCCTCTCGCAGCTCGACGGCACGCTGCGGGCGTTGCGTCCCGGTGAGAACTGGGGCGGATCGGAACAGCTGGACGGGCAACAGGGACTCGGCCTCGGTGACGGCACGGGCGTATTCCAGGACATCGCCGAGCTCGATGCCCTGTCCGACCAGCTGTCCCAGTCCTACGACGGTTCGCGAATGGACGACCTCGACCTGGATGCCCTGTCGCGCCAGCTCGGGGACGAGGCCGCCGTCGATGCGCGCACCCTCCAGCAGCTCGAGAAGGCACTCCGCGACTCCGGAACACTCAAACGGGGCTCCGACGGCCAACTCAAGCTCACCCCCAAGGCGATGCGTCAGCTCGGAAAGGCGTTGCTGCGGGATGTCGCCGGACGCCTGTCCGGGCGTCAGGGCAACCGCGACCTCCGCCAGGCCGGCGCCGCGGGGGAGCGCTCCGGCGCCACCAGGGAGTGGGCCTTCGGCGATACCGAGGCCTGGGATGTCACCCGCACGATCACCAACGCACTGACCCGCACCGCGGGCGAGGGCGGCGACACCACGGCCGGCATCCGCATCGAGATCGGAGACGTCGAAGTTCAGGAGACCGAGGCTCGCACCCAGGCCTGCGTCGCCCTGCTTGTCGACACGTCATTCTCGATGGCCATGGATGGGCGATGGGTGCCGATGAAGCGCACGGCCCTCGCGCTCCATTCGCTCATCACCAGCCGATTCCGCGGCGACGACCTGCAACTCATCGCCTTCGGTCGCCATGCCGAGGTGATGGATATCGAGCAGCTCACCGGCCTCGACGCCCAGTATGACAAGGGCACCAACCTCCATCACGCCCTCCTCCTCGCGAACCGGCACTTCCGTAAGCATCCGAACGCGCAACCGGTGTTGCTCATCGTGACCGACGGAGAACCGACCTCGCACCTCGAGGCGAGCGGCGACGTGTTCTTCAGTTACCCGCCGCATCCGGTGACGGTCGCTGTGGCGGTGCGGGAGCTCGACAATTCGATGCGACTCGGGGCCCAGACGACGTTCTTCCGCCTCGGCGAAGACCCCGGTCTCGCCCGGTTCATCGATTCGATGGCCAAGCGGGTCGGCGGCAGGGTGGTTGCTCCCGAGCTCGACGATCTCGGTGCCGCGGTCGTGAGCTCCTACCTCGGCTCACGAGGATCCGGCGGATCGGCCGGCGCCGGCGAGGACTTCGACGGGATGTTCGGTCGCGGATGGGGGCGTTGGGGCTGACCCAACGCTCCGGCTAGAAGAGCGGCCAGGGCATGGCGGGCATCTCGCCGCGCGGCGCCGGAAATCGCCCCTTGGCGAGAAGCCGGGTGCATCGGCCGGCGAGGGCCGCCAGTTCCTCGGCGGTGATCAGTGGGGCCAAGGCCGCTCCGAGGTCCCCGGCGAGAGCCGATCGAACGCGATCGATGCCCGCGAGCTCCTCGGGATCGAGCTCTTCGCCAAGCCATCCCCACAGCACCGTCCGCAGCTTGTGCTGCTGATGGAAGGTGAGCCCGTGGTCAACCCCGTGGCGATGTCCGTCCGCCATCGCGAGCACGTGAGCGCCCTTGCGATCGGCGTTGTTCACGACGATGTCGAAGACGGCCATCCGTCGCAGGGCCGGGGAGTCCTCGTGCACGAGCGTCACCGGCCGGTCCGCGTGATCCGTGCCGTCGAAGACTCGACGCCAGCCCTGGTCGGGCACGGCTTCAGTCGCCATCAGGTCCACGGCATCCTGCCCGGGATCGACGTCCTGCCAGAGCTGCACCATCCCGGTGCCGAGCGGACCGTCGCGGAGCCAGGTGCGCGGCACGACACTCCAACCGAAGGCCTCGGACACCAGATAGGCCGCCACCTCCCGGCTCGCGAGATCCCCGTCGGGGAAGTCCCACAGCGGGCGTTCACCGCCGATGGGCTTGTAGACCACGGGGATACCGTCCAGCTGCGCGAGGAAGGTCGCGTTCGACGCGGTCCTGATGCGCCCCGTGAGTTCGAGCTCACCATGCTGGAGGTCGGCAGCGGCCATTGTCAGAGATCGCCGGGAAGCGTGTGGACGTGCCCGTCCGGGTCGATCGGCGACCCGCACACCGAGCAGATAGGGCGACCGGCACCCACAACCTCGAGGGTTCGCTTCGCAAACGCCCGGGCCGTGCCGACCGGGATCCGCACCATCAGCATCTCCGCCGGTTCTACCTCAGCGGGCTCCGGGTCGAAGGGGCTCGAATCGTCGTCCTCGGTCACCACGAGGGGGTACGCCTCGATCACGATCTGGGCGGTCGAAGGGTCCCAACCCAGGCTCATCACCCCGGTGCGGAACTCCGCATCCACGGGCTGCTCGAGCGGATCGTTGTCGACGAGCTCGATGGGAGTCTCCGCCGGCACGCTCACCGGGTTGCCCTCCGCGTTCATCAGCTCGTCGAGGATCTCCTCGATCTTCTCGGCGAGGAGTGCGGACTGCTCCTTCTCGATCCCGACGCTGACCACTCGTCTCCCGGCCCGGGCCTGAAGGTAGAAGGTGCGTGCACCGGGTTCACCGACGGTGCCGACGACAACCCGATCGGGCCAGTCGAAACCGTGAACGATGGTTGGCATACCCACATCCTACGAGGGGGATGTGGGTGCTTCCTCAGCGTTGCCTGCGCCGCCGCCCACCGGTGCGTCCCCGACCGGGGCGACGGCACGAAGCCAGGAGAGGTCGCCTGAATCGGTATTGGTGCCGATGACCTCGGGTCGACGCATCCCGTACCGCACGATCGAAACGGATGCCGGGCCCACGCTGATCCGCTGGAACAGGTCGAGGTGCATACCGAGGGCGTCCGCCAGGATCGACTTGATGATGTCGCCATGACTCACCGCCACCCACACGGCGCCGGGACCATGCTGCGATTCGAACGCCGCGTCGTGATGCCGAATCGCGGCCACGGACCGTGCCTGCATCGTCGCCATCGATTCGCCACCCGGAAATATTGCCGCCGAGGGGTGGGACTGCACCACGGACCAGAGCGGCTCGGAGGCGAGGTCCTTGAGGGCCTTCCCCTGCCATTCGCCGTAGTCGCACTCGGTGATCCCTTTGTCCAGCACGATCCCAGCGAGGTCGGTCTGGTGGGCGAGGATCGCCTGCGCCGTCTGCCGGCAGCGCTCGAGGGGACTCGAGACGACCCCGACGAGGGGAACCGCAGCAAGGCGCGTCCCGACCCGTGCCGCCTGTTCACGCCCGAGGTCGTCGAGTCGCACCCCGGCGGCGCGGCCCGCGAGCACGCCGGCGACATTCGCGGTGGTGCGACCGTGTCGCACGAGGATCACTGTGGCCATGCCCTCAAGCCTAGACATCGTCCCCGGGCGGGCTGACCCGTCGACGCCCGATGCCGCCTCGAGTCGGGAGTTGTTGCGGGTTGCGCCGAAGCGAAGTCGCATCTTCTCCCGAGTCGATCGAACTGCTAGAACCGTCCGATCGGCAGGCGATGCTCGAACAGTCGCCCACGCAGTGAATCAGGGGTGATTCGAACGTAGACAAAGGTCTGAATCGGCACCCACGGCGGCAGCGCATCGAGCTCCTGGTCGGTCAGGGTGGGATCGATATCCAGGTGGACTGCGTGGCCCTTCAGCACGACACTCCAGACACCGCCGTCTGTCTCGGCATCCACCTCGAAGACAACGTGCCGATTGTGGGTGAGCTCGCGAAGTTTCGACCCCTCGGCGGTGCGGAAGAGGATCGTCTCGCCGTCGCAGAGATAGTTGACCGGATAGATGTCCGGACGGTCCCCCTCGCTCAGCCCCAGGTGCCCGAAGTTCCGGCCCCGCAGCAGATCCCAGCTCGCGGCGTCGGACAGCTCCTCGACAGTTCCCTGAGGCGACCAGCCGTCTTCCGTTGTGTCATGGGACATCGGATACCTCGGGGCTGACGATGATCTTGACCGCGGTCTCCTTGTGATTGATGAGGGTGTCGAATCCTTCGTCGATGAGCCGGTCGAGGGTGATGCGGCCGGTGATGAACGGTGCGAGATCCACCTTGCCGGCCTGCACCAGGGCGATCGTCGCGGGGTGGTCGTCGACATAGGCGATGGTGCCTCGCAAGTCGATCTCCTTGAGCACGAGCTTCTGCATGTCGATGGTGGCCGGTTTGCTCCAGATGGACACGTTGACGATCACGCCGGCGGGCTTCACCAGGTCGAAGAGCTGGTCGAGCACCGCGTTGACACTGGTGCACTCGAACGCGACATCCGCTCCGACGCCGTCGGTCAGCGCCATCACCCGAGCGACCACATCGTCCGTCGTCGGGTCGATCACGTGATGCGCGACCCCGGTCGAAATGGCCTTCGCCTTACGCGCGGCACTCGGCTCGGACATGATCACCGTGATCCCCTCGGCCTTGAGCACGGCGGCGAGGAGGAGCCCGATCGGTCCGGCACCCCCGACGAAGGCGACGTCGCCGGCTTTCGCGCCGCTGCGCACGAAGGCATGGTGCCCTACCGACAGTGGCTCGATAAGGGCGGCCTGGTCAAGGGGGATGTCGCCGATCGGATGCACCCACCGTCGATCCACGACGATCTTCTCGCTCAGTCCGCCGCCGCCTCCGGCGAGACCGATGAAGCCCATCTTCGTGCAGAGGTTGTAGTTGCCCGCTCTGCACGGTGCGCACTCACCGCAGACGAAATACGGTTCGACGACGACGTTCTCTCCCACGCTGAGGTCGGTGACCCCGTCTCCGAGGGCGGAGATCGTTCCGGAGAACTCATGGCCCATCGTCACGGGCTCCTGCTCGTGTGTCAGAGGATGGGGGTGACCAGCGGGTGGAATGAAGAGGGGTCCCTCGAGGTACTCGTGCAGGTCGGTGCCGCAGATGCCGCACCACGCGACGTCGATGGCGACCGCTCCCGCTCTCAGCTCCGGTTCTGGGATGTCGTCGATGCGAATGTCTTTGCGTCCGTGGAAACGTGCGGCTTTCATGAAAATCTGCTTTCTCTTGCGATGATGTCGTCGTGAACGTGAGGTGGATCAGGCGGTGACGTACTCCTTCACCGCCGTCGTGATATCGGCCAGGCCTTTCTTCGCGTCGGCGAAGAACATGCCGGTCTTCGGGTCGGTGAACAGCGGATTGGTGATGCCCGCATAGCCCGGACGCATCGACCGCTTGAGCACCACTACCGACTTGGCGTGGTCGACATCGAGGATCGGCATCCCGGAGACTGCATTGCCAGGCTTCCTCGCGTCGGGGTTGCAGACGTCGTTAGCGCCGACGATGAGCGCGACATCGCAGTTGCCGAAGGCCGCGTTGGCCTCGTCGAGCTGCAGCATCTGCTCGTACGGCACATTCGCTTCCGCGAGCAGCACGTTCATGTGGCCCGGCATGCGCCCGGCAACGGGGTGGATCGCGTACTTTACGTCGATCCCGTGATCGGTGAGCAACTTGGCGAGCTCCGCGACCTCGTGCTGGGCCTGCGCGGCAGCGAGCCCATAACCGGGCGCGATGATCACGTGCTGGGCGTAGGCGAGCTGGATGGCGACATCATCGGCGGTGAGTTCACGCACGTTCGTGAGATCGGCCGCGGCGGCTCCGCCCGCGGTCGCTGTGTCACCGGTGCCGAATCCCCCCAGGATGATCGCCCCGACCGAACGGTTCATCGCCTTGGCCATCTGCAGGGTGAGGATGGTGCCGGCTGCGCCGACGAGGGCACCGGCGATGATGAGCGCCTGGTTGTCGATCGCGAAGCCGGCCATGGCGACGGCCAGCCCGGTGAATGCGTTGAGAAGAGAGACGATGACCGGGGCATCCGCCCCGCCGATCGGGAGCACCATGAGCACGCCGAACACGAGGGAGGCGACCATGATGACCAGCAGGATCAGCAGGTTCGGCGGCATGATGAGCAGCAGCACACCCGCGCCGACCGCGATGAGGGCGACGATCACATTCAGCACTCGCGCACCCGGGAACGTGAGCGGCTTGCCGGAGATGATGCCCTGGAGCTTGCCCGCCGCGATGAGCGAACCGGAGAAGGTGATCGAGCCGATGAGCACATCGAGCACGATCGGAATCGAAACCGTGAGGTCGAGGGATGCCCGACTCAGGTTGGCGACGAAGTCCGCGAAAGCCACGGCCGCTGCGGCCCCACCTCCGACGGCGTTGAAGACGCTGACCAGTTGCGGGATGGCGGTCATCTTCACCGTGCGCGCCCGGATGACCCCGTAGCTCGCGCCGACTGCTGCCCCGAACACGAGGGCACCCCAACCGATCACGTTGCCGCCGAAGTCGACGAGGGCGAACACGATGGTCGTCAGTACGGCGATGGCCATACCTCCGGCGGAGATCAGGTTGCCCTGCCGGGCCGTGGAGGGAGCGCGCATCTTGTGCAGCCCGACGACGAAGAGTGTCGCCGCGCCCAGATAGAAGGTTCCGACGAGGAATTCGAACATGCTCATGATGCGACCTCTTCGCCCGTGGCGGGTGGGGCAGGTGCGGCGGTGGGGGCGGGATGCGGCCGGGTGAACATCTGCAGCATCCGATCGGTGACGACGTAACCGCCGAACACATTCGCCGCCGCGAGCACCGCGGCGATGAACGTCAGCACGTAGGCGGCCGGGCTGCTCGCCACGGACGCGATCACGATCGCGCCCGCGATGACCACGCCGTGGATGGCATTTGCGGCCGACATCATCGGGGTGTGCAGGGTGGACGGGATCTTGCTGATCACCTCGACCCCCACCAGGAGGCTCAGGATGAAGATGGCCAGATTGCCGAACAGGGTGTCGATCATGATGCCTTCACTTTCGATGCTTCAGGCTCTGCCGGGAGAGCGTCGAGCTGCAAAGCCGTGCGGACCGCCGCGTTGGTGATGGTGCCGTCGTAACTCACGACGATGTTCTTGTGCACCTCGTCCGTAGTGTCGATCACGACAAGGTTCGCCGGTGCGAGGGAGGCGATGACGGCGATGACGTTTCGCCCGTACATCTGGGAGGCGGAGGCCGGCAGGTCGGAGGCGAGTTCGCCCGCTCCGATGATCGTGACCCCTCCGGCCGTGACCGTGGTCTTGCCGTCGATGGAACCGGCGACGTTCCCGCCCTTATCGCTCGATCCGAGGTCGACGCACACCGTTCCGGAGCGCAGGCTCTTCTGGGTGGCTTCTGAGACCAGCTCAGGGGGAGTACGACCGGGGACCTTCGCCGTCGTGATGATGATGTCGAAGTCGAGAAGGGCCTTGGCGAGTTCGGCCCGCTGGGTGGTTTGCTCCGCATCGGTCATCGCACGGGCATAACCCCCCTTTCCGGCACCCTGGGCGACGGACGAGGTGAGGAACTTGGCTCCGAGCGATTCGACCTCACCGCGCGATGCCGCCCGGACGTCGTACCCGGTGACCACCGCGCCCAGGCGCTTCAACGTCGCGATGGCCTGCAGCCCGGCCACCCCGGTACCGATCACCATGGCCTTTGCCGGGGTCGCGGTACCGGATGCCGTGATCATCATCGGCAGGTAGCGACCGTAGGCCGCCGCCGCAACGATTCCGGCGCGATACCCGGCCGCACTCGACTGCGAACTGAGCGCATCCATCGACTGGGCACGGCTGAGAGTGCGGGGAAGCAGCTCGAGGGCGATGGCAGTGACGCCCCGGTCCGCGAGATCCGTGATGCCGGGGAGGTGATTGAGCGGATCGATGAGCCCCACCAGCATCTGCCCGGATCGCAATGCCCCCGCGAGTGTGTCGTCAGGAAACCGAAGGACGGGGATGACCGTGCACGTCGCAATGATCTGTTTTCGCGGAACCACTGTCGCACCGGCCTCGGTATACGCCGCATCCTCGAAGCTCGCGCTCGCCCCGGCCCCCGACTCCACGGAGACGACTCGACCGTCGGCGGTGAGTCGTTTCACGGCTGCGGGGTCGAGGGCGACCCGGCGTTCACCCGCCGCGGATTCCTTCAGCAGCCCGATGGTCAATGCGGGGGTCTCGCTGCCCGATGGCGCTGTGGTGTCTGAAGTGGGCTCCGTTGTTCCACCGGGAGCGCTGGAAGGAGTGGCGGTGATCGACGTTTCCATGGGATCCCTTGCTGGGTGGCGATGCGTTTCACCGACGACCCGGGCGATGGACAGCCCGTTGCCTCAGCGGTGAACGGCTTACAGTCCAACAGCCGGTCACCATCCAAGTCGAGGGACCTAGGTCCCGAGCATCGATCGCGAGCTCACCCTGCACTGGGTTTAAAAGCAGAGTCCATGCCCGTCGGGGAGATCGTTCCCCGGGCCCTCGCGGCCACCGAGCGGGGCTGGACCGTCGTCATCGCCGGCATCCACCGGGCTGACATCCCCGCCATGAACAACGAACGTGACCTGTTCTACGAGCGCGATCTGCGAACGGTAACGGCGAAAACCAGGACGGAGGGGATGCCTTTTTGCGGACCGCCCCCCACCTCGCGCTTGCGCCAGAGGTCACCGTCTACGCCTTCACTACAGTCGATGTCGCCGTGGATGACCTCCGCGCCGGCCGGGCGTCGGGCTCGCTCTCGATCGCGTTGAGCTGACAACTCGCCTGTGAACCGAGCTCGAACGGAGTGCTGAAGGCCCAAAGTCCCTAGTAGCGTCCGGCAGCGATGTGAGGCTCGAAAACGACGCAGCGCCGCTGCAGAAAATGGTCCTTCGACATGACGTATCAGACGATCAATCCCTACACCAATGAAACTGTCGCGACCTTCGCCGATGCGACGCTTGAAGAGGTCGACGCTGCCATTGCTGCCGCACACGGTGCGTTCCTCGCCTGGAGGGAGACCCCTTTTTCGACCAGGACCGCTGTTCTCGCCAAGGCAGCCGAGCTGTTGCGCGCCGACAAACGGGTCAAGTCCCAGGTAGTGGTGTAGCCGGTTTTCCTTCGAGCTAAGGATTATGCGCTGAGGGCCAGTTCTGGTTCGGTCACCTCGCTTCCGGTGTCGGGGACGAGGGTGAGGCGGGATTTGGCGAGGATGTCGAGGCCGAGGTAGCGGCGGCCTTCGGCCCATTCATCGGTCTG
>NZ_JBEPTM010000006.1:0-215160 GCF_040549525.1 Frigoribacterium sp. UYMn621
GTGGATCGGAATGAGTGTGGTAACCCACTTCGATACCGGAGGTCTTCGCTATCTCAGCTCACGCCACGCTGATCACAACGTCCTCGGGAACTACAGCTAGCGCTCGAAGCGCAGCACGTTCACGCCGGTGAAGGCGTGTTCGTCGGCCAGGGAGTACCCCAGGTCAGCGAGCTTCGCGGTGACGCTCGGCCGCCAGTCCTGCCTGTCGCTGGTCACGAGCCAGACGGTGTTCACCCCGGTGAATCGATCGGTGACCTGATCGAGCGGGTACCGGGTCTCCCACAGTTGCCCGGTCTCGGCCGCGGGGGTCTTGAGCTTCACGTCGATCAGTCCGGAGAAGGCCTCGGGGTAGGAGTAGGCGATCACGCGGGTGGTCGCGGCCTTGTGCTGGCGCACTGGCCCGTAGATCACGGCCTGGGGAACCTGGGCATCGGGTGATCGCTGGGAGGCGATGAAACCGGCCACCTCGCTCCAGGAGGAATTCTGCTTGGCTTCCGGCATCCGCTGGCGAAGGTATTGCGGACCGGCGAGCGCCGCGCTGAGAACGAGAACGGCGGCGACCAGTCGGCGTCGGCGCAGGGTCGAGATCGCAATCGCCATCAGAACGGCGGCGGCGGGAGCGGAGAAGGTGAGGTAGCGCGGCGAGTAGAGGGGCGACACCGTCACCGAGGCCAGCAGCAGTCCGACCGTCGGCACGATCAGCCAGGGCACGAACACGGATGCCGCCGTCGGAGACGGCCGGGACGACTCGCCGGCGATCCCGCCACCGTGGCGATTCCGCCACAGCGAGAAACACGAGATCAGGATCAGCGCCCAGCCGAGAACGGCCAGGAGTGGGCTACCGAGGAACCATTGCGTGACGAAGACGGCGTGGAAGGTGCCGGCATCGATCGGGGCGATCCAGTCGACCTGTGCCGACTGCCGGGATGCCGCGGACGCGAGCGGCGCGACCACGAGGGCGGACGCCCCCGCTGAGACCGCCCAGCCGATGAGGGAGCGCTGTGCCGACCGCCCCGCGGCCCGGCGCGTCCAGACGGCCGTGACCCCGTGCGCCACCACGACGAAGACGAGATAGAGGAAGGTGGTGCTGGCGAGCACGGCGAGCAGCCCGTATGCCGCCCACCAGGCGATCCGCGCGGCAATCGGAGCGGATCCCCGGCGCCAGGCCGAGACGAATAGCAGGGTGAGTGCGACCGCGAGTGCGGTCGTGACCGCGTAAGAGCGACCCTCGGTCCCCGCCCAGGTGATGCGGGGCAGGAGCGCGAAGACTGTTCCCGAGATGACGGCGACCCGGGTCGAGGCGAAGCGCCGCACGAGAACGACGACGAGCGCGGCTGCGACTCCGACGGCAAGCGCGCTGGGCAGTCGAAGAGTGGCGGGCGAATAGCCGACCAGGTCGAACCAGAGGTGCATCACCACGTAGTAGAGGCCGTGAACGGCATCGACGTGGGTGAGCATCCGCCACAGCTCCGGCCAGCCGCGCTGGGTCGCGGAGATGGTGGCCGCCTCGTCGAACCAGAGCGAGGGCACCCAGGAGAAGGCGACCGAGAGCAGAAAGGCGAACCCGCCGATCGCTGCCGGGGCGACGACGGGATGCCGGCGCAGGAGGCGTCCGGTGCGGTAGCTCGCGGTGTCTCGCTCGAGAGTCGTCATGGGAAGGCCTCCTCCGGAGAGATCGGGGTGTACGGAACACCGAGTGTGCAACCTACGCCGAATGGCCCGCTGCGCGATGCGCAGCGGGCCATTCTTCAGGAGATCGTAATTACTTGGCGATGACCGTGATGGTCGCGATACCGACGAGCAGCTGCGACTTGACGGCGTCCGTGTTGAACGTCTTGTTCAGCAGGCCGGCGGCGTCAGCGGAGATGTGAACCGTGGTGCCGGTGAGGATGGCGTTGTTGCCGTCCATCTGGAGCGGCTTGAGGGTTCCACCGTAGAGGTCGAACAGGTCGACCTGGGTCGCGGCGGAGGTGCCGTTGACCGAGACGTCACCGTACAGGATGGACTTGCCCGGGTCGATGGTGAAGTTGGTCAGCTCGACCTTGGTGGCACCAGCGGTCAGCGAGAAGCCGGATCCCTCGTGCTTGATGGTGCCCTGGACGTACGGGCGAAGCTTCTTGGCCGGGTCGTAGTAGTCCACGTTTCCACCGGTGATGGGGAAGTGCAGGCTGCCGTCGGTGAGCGTCGCGGTTCCGACGGTTCCGGGGGTGAGGCCGAGGGTGGTGAGCGCCGAAGCGAAGCCCGCGTCGAGGAGCACCGCGGTGTCGACACCGGTGAGGCTAGGGATGGAAGCGAGCGGCTTCTGCACGGCGGGAGCCGAGGAGGCCTTGGGGCTGGAGGAGGTGTCGCTGCTCGTGGTGCTCGAGCAGGCGGCGAGGCCCGCGACGAGAAGTCCGGCGGTGATGATTCCGACTGTTGCCTTCTGGAATTTACGCATGATGTGATCCTTAGGTTTTCGCTTGCCCTTGGTGACAAGCGGTTCTGGGTATTGGTTCGGCCCCCCTCGCCAAAGGGTTTGGAATTGACCCAGGCTGTTATCTTTCCGTTACATTTCCCAGCAAGCGTCCAGCAAAAAACCCCGGAATCCCGGGGTTTTGCGAACTCGCACCGAGATGCGGGTCCCGATCATCGGCGCGGGAAC
The DNA here is from genome assembly GCF_040549525.1 of Frigoribacterium sp. UYMn621. Taxonomy (NCBI): domain Bacteria; kingdom Bacillati; phylum Actinomycetota; class Actinomycetes; order Micrococcales; family Microbacteriaceae; genus Frigoribacterium; species Frigoribacterium sp. UYMn621. The sequence goes on from NZ_JBEPTM010000006.1 coordinate 2,642, forward strand.
GCTCGTCCCGAGCGTGCAATCCGCCGGCTGGAGGGACCGAGCTCGCGCCGGATGCTACGAGCGGGATGCCCCGCGCAGCAGGCCGATGGGGTGCCGCAGCCGCGCACGCCCCTCTGGGCCGGTGCGGTAGAGCGCCATAGCGACGATCACGATGATGGCGGTGGCGATCGCGACCTGGGAGACCTCGTGGTTCGGGATCAGCAGCCTCACGGTGAGAGCGAGGGGCACGGCGAACCATTCCCAGCGGCCGCTCAGTGCGATGAACGGCACGAGCAAGAGGGCATACCAGGGATACCGCGGCGACACGATGAGCAGTGTGGTGCCGATCATGATGAGCTGCCCGAGCCACGGGGCATCCGGATCGGTCTTCCACCACACCAGCACCGCGGTGATCAGCAACAGCACGGCCGCGACGGCGAGGGAGGCGGTCTTCGGCACGAAGAGGGTGAGCAGGGTGAAGCGGCTCCCGTTGTTGTAGCCCTCCTCCGAGAGGTAGCCCGGCAGGTAGCCGAGCACCGCGATGCCGGTGGAGACGACGTAGGGGATGTAGAGCACCGCGAAGGTGACGATGGAGGCGACGATCACCTTCCACGGCTGTCGGCGGAGCAACGCGGGTGCGGCGATCACCGGGATGAGTTTGACGGCGATGGCTGCCCCGAGCGCGATTCCCCCGCGGAAGCGCAGGCCGCGCGCGACCAGCAGGGTGGCGACAAGGGCGAGGAGGGCGCCGAGGATGTCGATGTGCGAGTTCGTGATCCCCTCCGTCGCGACGATCGGGCTCCACCCCCAGAGCGCCGCCCACCGGGGGTCGAGGTTGCGCCGACGCAGCGCCACGATGAGCATCGCCGTGATCGCGATGCTCATGAGCAGGCCGGTGAGCTGCAACGGCCAGTATTCGGCCGAGGGTCCCGTGATGAAGCGCACACCGGCGAAGAACATCTCGGCGGCGGCCGGATAGATGGTGGGCACCTTCGAGCGGTTGAGCGCGGTGCAGAGGGGGATCCCGCTCGGCGTCGAGGACGTCGTGTAGGTGCGCGGTTCGACACAGCGATGAGTGCCGTCCGCGTTCTCGACCGGGGTCGGAAACAGCCAGGGCGGGCGCAGGGCGCCGAGCGCATCATCCACCGGCACGTAGCGGTAGGGGGAGATGCCGGCATTCTGCACGATGCCATCCCAGGCGTACCGGGCCGAGTCGGTGCTCGTGTTGGGCGGACCGGCCATCGCCGCACCACCGATGAGCGCCGAGCCGATGAGCACGATCGCGATCGCCGGGCGGTTGGGCACGCGGCGAAGCGCGAGGATCGCCAGGGCGAAGAGCACCCAGAGGCCCACCGTGCAGAGCAGAAGCGCGGCGGGGTGGCTGCGGTCGAAGTAGCCGAGAGCGCTTACCGAATACGCCGTGAGCCCCGCAAGCGCCGCGGCGGCGACGCAGGCCAGCACGGTGGAGACGGGGGCAGAGCGGAGTGGGGCGGCGATCTTCATCGCCACTCATCCTGCCCGAACCGGACTCCGGATCCACGCGGCCGGGCCGGTGCCGTTTCAGAACCGTAAGGTTTAATCGGCGCGGCGCAGGGCATCCGGATGCTCAAATGAGGGCATGCGCCGTCTTCTGCTCGAGCTCCGGCGGGTTCTCTCGACGCCGTCGAGGAACCCGCGCATGGCCGTCGTGCTCGGACGCCTGCTCGGAATCGCCTTCCTCGTCTGTTTCGGCACGGGGCTCTACAGCCACTTTCTGCAGGAGCCGTTGCCGTGGATGGTCTTTCCCACGCGGCCCCAGACGCTCTACCAACTGAGCCAGGGCATCCACATCACTGCGGGGATCGCCTGCTTCCCGCTCATCCTCGCCAAGCTCTACGTCGTCTTCCCTGAGCTGTTCCAGACGCCGCCGATCAAGAGTTTCGTCGGGTTCCTCGAGCGGGCGTCCATTGCGATCTTCGTGGCGTCGTCCCTCGTGCAGATCGTGACCGGGTTGCTCAACACCTATCAGTGGTACCCGTTCCCCTTCCCCTTCAAACAGACCCACTTCGCCCTCTCGTTCGTGATCATCGGCTCGCTCGCCATCCATATCGCGGTGAAACTGCCGGTGATCTCCCGGTACTGGACGCGCTCCCGCAGCTTCGATGCCGACGGGAACCTGCTGCTCGACGACGAGGACCTTCCGCTCACGACCGCGGGTGTCGCTGCCGAACTCGCCGAGACGACCGCGGAACCCGTCGGTCCGATCTCGCGCCGCGTCGACGGTCTCACGGGCCGGCTCTTCGACTGGATCGACAGCGCTCCTCCCCGGATCGAGACCCCGAAGCAGGCACACGTCTCCCGCCGCGGATTCGTCGCGACCGTCGGTGTGGCCACCGCTGCGGTCGTCGCGCTGACGGCCGGCCAGTCGTTCCGGGTTCTCGATGCGATCAACGTCTTCGGTCCGCGAAAGAACTTCGTCGGCCCGAACGACCTGCCCATCAACCGCACCGCCGCAGCGGCCCGGGTGACGGATGCCGACACCGGCGCCGACTGGGCGCTCTCGGTGAGTCGCGGCTCGGTGGTCAAGACCTACACCCGCGCGGATCTGGAGTCCATGACGCTGCACAGCGTCGACCTTCCGATCGCGTGCGTCGAGGGCTGGAGCCAGATGGCATCCTGGCGCGGAGTGCGCCTCCGCGATCTGCTCGACGCCGTCGGCGCGCATCCCGATGAAGACCTGCGGCTCACCAGCCTCGAGAAGTCGGGCGGGTACCGGGTCACCGAGATGGGGCACGAATTTGCGCAGGACGAGCTCACCCTCGTTGCGCTCGAGCTCAACGGGGACCCCTTGGACATGGACCACGGTTTTCCCGCCCGCATGATCGCCCCCGGTCGCCCCGGGGTGCTGCAGACCAAGTGGCTGTCGAAACTCGAGGTGATCTGATGCGGGACGATGTGGCGACAACCGGTTCGATGAAGGCCTGGCGCGCGGTGCTTGTGGTGCTCGGCGTGCTGCTGCTGTTGCTCGGCGCCTCCGTGTTGATCGGCACCGTGAAGCCGGTGAAGATAGCCGGCGTGGCCCTGTGGTTCGTTCTCGCCCTGATCGTGCACGACGGCATCATCGCGTTCGTGACCTTCGGGGTCGCGTTCCTGCTGCGCAAGGCCGGGCGGGCACTGCCGATCGCCGCGCTCGCGATCGTTCAGGCCGGTCTCGTGGTCTGCTCGGTCTTCGCGATCATCGTGCTGCCTGCGGCCTACAAGAAGTCGATCGGTTCGAAGAACCCCACGGTGCTGCCGCTCGACTACGGACCATCGCTCGTGATCCTCTGGGCGGTCATCGTGGTGCTCACGGCTCTCGCCGTGATCGGCTACACCGCGTTGACGAGGCGGCAGAAGAACCGGCCGTCGGTCTCCCAGGCCTGATCGAGGCGCAGCCCGATCCGCAGGGCACGCTGCACCAGCGCGGTCACGCCGATCTCTGCCCACGGGAATGCATCACTCTGGTGGCCGCTGATGTCGACGACGGTGCCGTCGTACATGTGGTCGCGCGTCGGCTCGGCGTGCACCTCGACAACGATCACGCCGTCCGCGGAGATCAGCTCAGCACAGCGTTCCAGCAGGGCGGAGGGGTCACCGCCGATGCCGATATTGCCGTCCACGAGCAGAGCGGCACCCCACATCCCCTCCCGGGGGAGTCGCTCGAAAACCGAGCGGTTGAGCACCATCAGACCGGATTCGCGGGCGATCTCCACCGCGGTCTCCGAGACGTCGATGCCGAGGGCGGTGAGTCCCTGGTGCATGGCGGCGCGCACCATGCGGCCCGGTCCGCAGCCGATATCGAGCACGGCCCCGCGGATGCCGTCGAGGAGGCCGAGGTCAGCGGCATCCGCCGCGTCGTTCCAGCGCGAGACGTCCATGGCCCGCGAGGGGGTCAGTGAGTTGGAGTCGACGTCGCGGAGGTAGAGCACCTGGTCATCCAGGCGGAGGGCTCGAGCGTAGGGCTCGGCGCCACCGGATCCGAAGGTCGCGAAGGCCGCGTCGCTCATCGCACCGCTCCCGTCTCTGCAGTGCTGTTCTCGAAGGAGGCCAGCGTGCGGGCGAATTGGGTGTGTGGGGCGAGGCCGGCCACGAGGCGGGCATCGTCGATCGTGTCGACGTCGACGAGTTCCGGAAGCATCCGCACCCGCAGTCCCGCCTGCGTGAGACGGTCGTACTGCAGCGTGCCGGTGTCGTCGCGCGACATCGGGACGCCACGGATGAGAGAGCCGTCCGGTTCGGCCATGGCGATGGTCCAGTAGCCGCCGTCGTTGGCGAACCCGAGGTAGGCGTCGGTGTCGGCGGGCCATTCGCCGAAGAGCGGCTCGAGCATCGAGGCATCCAGCTGGGGGGTGTCCATGCCGATGAGCACCGTTGGCCCCTCGCACTGGTCGAAAATCGCTCCGAGACGCATATCCAGATCCCCGCTCACTTGGTGTATCACGTCGTATGGTTCGGAGCCGAGGGGAAATAGGTTGCCATCGAAGAGCAGAATTCGTCGGGAGGCCTCAAGATCGCTCACCGCCCGAAAGGTGTCGGCCAGGCTGGCGGAGGCGAGGGTTGCGGCCTGTTCGAGGCTGAGAGGGGGGTGTAGCCGTGTCTTCACCCGGCCCGGAATGCACTCTTTCGCGATGATGATCAGTGTTGTCAACGGTTGTTCGTCCTCAGCAGTCGGGACATGTCGGTAATGGCCACGACGGTGCCGCGGATGGTACCGGTGACTTTAGAGCGCCCGATGCGCGGGGAATAGGGGGTTGCTTTCTCGACGATCGTCCACCCCGCGCGTGAGGCCTTCAGCACCATCTCGAGCGGATAGCCGCTCCGACGGTCGACGAGATCGAGGGCGAGCAACGCCTCCCGGTCGGCCGCCCGCATCGGGCCGAGGTCGTGCAGCGGCACCCCGGTGGCCCGACGCATCAGCCAGGCGAGTGCGAGATTGGCGAAACGCGCGTGAATCGGCCAGGCTCCGCGGGTGGTCGGTCGGCGGCGACCGAGGGCGAGATCGGCGGCGCCGCTGGTGACCAGCGCGACAAGGGGTTCGAGATCGCGCGGATCCATCGAGGCATCCGAATCGCAGAAGGTGACGATCGGAGCCGTAGCGGCGAGCAGTCCGGCGTGCGCCGCCGATCCGAATCCGCGGCGCGGCTCGTGAACGACGAGGGCTCCGGCGGCTGCGGCGATCTCGGCCGAACGGTCGGTCGACCCGTTGTCGACCACGATCGCGCGGTATCCCTCCGGCAGGTGGGAGAGCACCCACGGCAGGGCGCCCTCTTCGTTCAGGCAGGGCAGAACGATGTCGACGAGCGCAGAGGTCACACTGGCAAGCGTAAGAGGCTCGACGGGGCTCACCGGTCGCAAAGCCTTACGAATTGCTGACCGATGTGCCTCCTGCCCCCGCCGGGCGCGGGATTCCCGGGTTGCCGACTTATTCTGAACGGGTGAGCACGTCATCCACAGCAGATTCCGCCACGGTGGGCACCTCCGGCCTGCTCACTCTCCCGGATCAACTGCGCGATCGCCTCATCCTGGTGGTGGATGACGATGCCACAGTCTCCGAGGTCGTCTGCAGCTACCTGCGCTCTGCCGGTTTCCAGGTGGAGAGCGTCGCCGATGGGGGGAGCGCCGTCGAGACGGCCGCCCGCATCCGACCGGACCTCGTCGTGCTCGACCGCATGCTGCCCGGAATCGACGGGGTCGAGGTGTGTCGCCGCATCCGTGCAGAACGGGCGGTGCCGGTGATCATGCTCACCGCACTTCGCGAGGAGGAGGATCGCATCGACGGCCTCGAAGCCGGTGCCGATGACTACCTCGCCAAGCCGTTTTCGCCCCGCGAGCTCGTGCTGCGGGTGAAGTCCGTGCTGCGCCGCAGCCTCACCGAGTTCTCACCGGAGGCGCCCATCGACGCGGGGGACTTCCACCTGGATGTGTCCTCCCGCCAGTTGACCCTGCGCGGAGAAGCGATCGCGCTCACCATCCGAGAGTTCGACCTGATCGCCTTCCTGCTGCGGCATCCCCGCCAGGTATTCGGTCGGGAGGAGTTGCTGCGTGCGGTCTGGGGCTGGGAGTTCGGAGACCTCTCCACGGTCACGGTGCACGTGCGCCGGCTGCGGGAGAAGATCGAGCGGGATGCCGCGCATCCCACCGTTCTCACCACGGTGTGGGGCGTGGGCTACCGCTTCGACAACGAACCGGCGGTGACCGAATGAGCATGAACGACCTGATGGTCGTTTCTCTTCTCGCCCTCGGCTGCGCCGTGGTGGTGGGGGTGGTGTCCCTCGTGGTGCTGCGCTTCATGACCCGCTTCTCGCTGGTCTTGCAGCTCTGTGTCGTGGCGCTCGCCGCGGTGCTGTCGATCGCCGGAGGGGTGTGGCTCGCCGCATCCGTGATGCTGGTGACGCCGCACGACCTCACGGTGTTGCTGTCCGTTGCCGCGATCGCCGGTGTCGTCTCCCTCGCGCTCGCCGCGCTTCTCGGCCGCTCCCTGGTGCGCAACAGCCGCCAGCTGATCGCCGCGACCCGGCGCATCGGCACCGAGGAGGGGATGGGTCAGGGGACGATGGGCGAGCAGGTGCGGCACTCGAGCAACGAGTTCGCGGCCCTCGCCCTCGAACTGACAGCCACCAACAGCCGGCTTGCCGAGTCCCGCGCCCGCGAGGCGCTCGCCGAGAACTCGCGCCGGGAACTCGTGGCGTGGATCTCTCACGACCTCCGCACTCCGCTCGCCGGCATCCGCGCGATGGCCGAAGCTCTCGAAGACGGGATGGTCGACGAGCCGGAGCGGTATTACGTGAAGGTGCGCAGCCAGGTCGACCGGATGAGCGGTATGGTCGACGATCTCAACGAGTTGTCCCGCATCCACTCCGGGTCGCTGCGGCTGTCGATGCAGAAGGTGTCGCTCTACGACCTGATCAGCGATGTGGTGGCCGAACTCGGCCCCTTCGCCGAATCCCGCTCGATCTCCCTCATCGGCGATGGCGCTCGCGAGCTCACGATCCTCGCCGACCCCCGGGAGATCTCCCGGGTGGTCGGCAACCTGGTCATGAACTCGATCCAGCATTCGCCGGCCGGTAGCCCCATCACCGTGAGTGCGCGCCAGAGCGATGACGGGCTCGCGGTGATCTCGGTCATCGATGCCGCCGGCGGCATCCCGGAGAAGGACCTCGGGCGAGTCTTCGAAGCCGGATGGCGCGCAAGCAACTCCCGCACCCCGGAGACCGCGACGACGCGGTCCGGGGGCGCTGGGCTGGGGCTCGCGATCGTGCAGGGCATCGTGCAGGCCCACCGCGGCCGCGTGGTCGTGCAGAATGTGCCGGGTGGATGCCGCTTCGACGTGTTCCTTCCGCCGAGCCCCTCAGACGGCTCGCCCTCGCTCGCCGGGGCGACCGCGTGAGCGTCGACGCTCGGCCGGCGAGCGGACTCGGTCGCAGGGCCGTGACGGCCCTGGCGGCATTCGCCGGCGTCGTGTCGGCCGCCGTCGTGCTGGGCGTCGCCGAGGTGGTCTCGCTGTTCGTCGGCGCCGCGGGAAGCCCGCTCTTCGCGGTCGGATCTCTCGTGATCGACCTGGCGCCGCCCGGCGTCAAGGAGTTCATGATCGCGGTCTTCGGCACCGGCGACAAGGCTGCGCTCCTGGCCTTGATGGGCATCCTCATCGTCGTGATCTCGGCGGCGGCCGGAGTGCTCGAACTCCGCCGCCCGCCATTCGGGGTGATCCTGCTCGGCATCGGCGGAGTCGTCGCGGTCGTCGCCGTGGTGACCCGCGCGGGAGCCACCGGGTTCAACGGCATCGCCGCGGTCGTGGGCGGTGTCACCGGCGTGGTGGTGTTGCGCATCGCCATCGAAAGACTCGGTCTCTGGCAGCGGGCGACCGAGCGAAGCGCCACCGCGGTCCGAGTGCCGGGACGCACTCCGGCCGGCCCGCAGTTCGAGCGGCGGAGGTTCCTCACGCTCGCGGTGGTCGCGGGTGCGGCATCCGTCGTCGCGGGCACCGGCGCCCGGCTCATGAATGCGACGTCGACGAAGGTCGCGGCCCTGCGCACCAAGCTCACCCTGCCGAAGGCCGCCGTGCCAGCGGAGCCGGTGCCGGCCGGAGCCATGCTCAAGGTCGAGGGCATCTCGCCGTTCGTCACGCCCACCGCCGACTTCTACCGCATCGACACGGCACTGCAGGTGCCGTCGATCGACCCGGACAAGTGGATGCTCAGGGTCACCGGCATGGTCGAGAACGAGGTCTCCCTGAGCTTCGCCGAACTGCTTCGGCTGCCCCTCGAGGAGCATCTCGCCACCCTCACGTGCGTGTCGAACGATGTGGGCGGCGACCTCATCGGCAACGCGCTCTGGCTGGGGTACCCGATCCGTGCCCTGCTCGCCCAGGCGAAGCCGAAGGCGGGAGCGGACATGGTTCTGTCCACCAGCATCGACGGGTTCACCGCCGGAACGCCCCTGTCGGTGCTCCAGGACGACGGCACGAATGCCATTCTCGCGGTGGGCATGAACGGCACGCCCCTGCCGCTCGAACACGGCTTCCCGGTGCGGATGGTCGTGCCCGGCCTCTACGGCTACGTCTCGGCCACCAAGTGGGTCGTCGAGCTCAAGGTGACGAAGTTCTCGGAGGACCAGGGCTACTGGACCCCGCGCGGCTGGGACGCGAAAGGCCCCATCAAGCTGGCCTCCCGCATCGACACACCGCTCGCCGGAGCCGCGATATCGGCGGGAACCGTCGCCATCGCGGGGGTGGCCTGGGAGCAGCACGTCGGCGTGAAATCCGTCGAGGTGCAGGTCGACGATGGACCGTGGGTCGAGGCAACGCTCGCCGACTCGCTCTCCGCGGACACCTGGCGCCAGTGGGTCTACCGCTGGCCGGCCTCAGCGGGCTCGCACCGCATCCAGGTGCGCGCGACGGACGCCACCGGCAAGACCCAGGGCCAGACCTACCAGTCGCCGGCCCCGAATGGTTCAGAGGGCTGGCACTCGATCACGGTCAGCGTCAGCTGACTGCGGCCCGCAGGGGCGCGCTCGCGAATTCGGCCATTCCCTCGTCGAAGCTCACGCCGGGCCTCCAGCCCAGTTCCGACTTCAGGCGCTCGGATGACGCGGTGATGTGCCGCACGTCACCGAGGCGGTACTCACCGGTCGTCACCGGCTCCGGTCCGCCGGAATAGCGGCTGAGGGCCGAGGCGAGGTCCCCGATCGTGTGCACGATTCCGCTTCCGACATTGAACGCGCGAAACTGCTCACCCTCTGCGGCGAGCGATTCGATGGCGGCGAGGTTGGCGGATGCCACATCGCGCACGTGCACGAAGTCCCGCCGCTGCGCGCCGTCCTCGAACACACGGGGTGCTTCTCCGCGCTCGAGTGCCGAGCGGAAGAGCGAGGCGACCCCGGCGTAGGGCGTGTTCTGGGGCATCCCCGGGCCGTAGACGTTGTGGTACCTCAGGGCGACGGCGCGGCCGCCGGTGGACCGGGCCCAGGCCGCGGCCAGGTGTTCCTGCGCGAGCTTCGAGGCCGCGTAGACGTTGCGCGGATCGAGAGGGGCATCCTCGGAGATGAGCTCGGGCAGCAGTGGGCCGCCGCGCTCATCCAGCGGATCGAAGTGCCCGGCATCGAGATCCTCGACCCGTCGGGCGGCGGGCCGGGTCGATCGCCCGGAACTGTCGCGGTAATTCCCCTCGCCGTAGACCACCATGGAGGATGCAACCACCAGGCGGTCAACGCCGGACTGCGCCATCGCGGCGAGCAGCACCGCCGTGCCGAGGTCGTTGCTGCCGATGTAGTCTGGCGCGTCGTCGAAGGACACTCCGAGGCCCACCTTCGCGGCCTGGTGGCAGACGACATCCACTCCGAAGAGAGCAACGGCCAGGGCATCGGTGTCGCGCACATCGGCTCGCACGAATTCGACCCGGGGGTCCGGGTGGTAGTCGCCTCCGTGAACGTCGGGCCGGAGGGAATCCAGAACTCGAACGCGCCACCCCTTATCGAGAGCCGCGTCGACGATCGCGGAGCCGATGAATCCGGCGCCGCCCGTGATCAATACCGTGGTCATCGTGCCTCTCCCGCCTCGCGTACCGGCCGGGCCAGTACCGCCTCGACCTCGGCCGGATCGATGCTCTGCCGGGGACTGTAGCCCTCGGGAAGCGCGCGGATGATCGTCTCGATCGCCGCGACGATGCGGGGCTGGGCCGCGGCGAGGCGCTTCAGAACGAGTTCGTGGCTCACGGCATCCGGATCCACCTCGCCGGGTCGAGGCGAAAGTCCCGCGTCGCTGTCCGTGACATACGACAGGTTGACCGTGTCGATGTTGAGCTCGGCGGCGAGCGGCACCTCCGGGTACATCGTCATGTTGACCGTGTGCGCTCCGGCCGCGGCGAACCAGAGAGACTCTGCGCGGGTCGAGAAGCGTGGGCCCTGGATCACGACGACCGTTCCGGAGGTGGCGATCGTCTCACCGGCCAGCGCTTGCACAGCGATCTCGTGAAGTTCGGGGGCGAAGGGGTCCGCCGCTGCCAGATGCTGCACGGAGCCCTGATCGTAGAAGGTGTCTGGTCGCCCGCTGGTGCGGTCGATGAACTGGTCGGTGAGCACGAGCGTTCCCGGTGGATAGTCGGCCGTCACGCCCCCGACGGCAGAGGACGAGAGGATGACGCGAGCCCCGAGGCTAGCGAGCGCCCAGATGTTCGCCCGGTAATTGATGAGGTGTGGGGCCACCGAATGGTGCACTCCGTGCCGGGTGAGGAAGGCCGCGCGGCGCCCGCCGAGCTCGCCGAGGGTGACCTCGGTGGGGCCGTAGGGTGTCTCGATGCGGCGCTTCTCGCTCTCGGCCGGGTCGAACAGAGAGTAGAGGCCGGAACCTCCGATGACGGCGACGGTGACCTCGGGCGGGAATGGGGGAGTCATCCCCCCATTCTCCCCGCGTTCCGGGTTTTGAGCTGTCTTGTGCTGTCTTGCGGTGGGTTGCGGCTGTCTTGCGGTGGGTTGCGCTGGGTTGCGGCCGGTGGTGCCGCATCCGCTCCCCGCCGATGTCGCTGTGCGTCGGATTCGACTCGGGGGTAGTGGCGACTTGTGGAGTGCCTGACTCGCGTTTTCTCCCGACTCGAATTCGGGTGCCGGGTGCGTCGGATTCGACTCGGGGGTAGTGGTGACTTGTGGGGTGCCTGACTCGCGTTTTCTCCCGACTCGAATTCGGGAATCGGGTGCGTCGGATTCGACTCGGGGGTAGTGGCGACTTGTGGGGTGCCTGACTCGCGTTTTCTCCCGACTCGAATTCGGGAATCGAGGGGCAGGGCCGTATTGCGAGCAGCCTTCGGCCGATCCGGCCAGTCCTCGCCCCTCCGGCACCCGCCCTGTGGATGACTCGCACTGCTGTGTCGCGAGATCGAGCATCCTTCCTTCATGACCCGTGCGGAACCGCTGCCTCCCGAACTGCGCCACGAACCCTTCGAGGCTGCCGCAGCCCTGGCCCGCGGGATCTCGAGGTCGAGGCTCCGGGCATCCGATCTGCGGGTTCCCCACCGTGGTGTCAGAGTCGCCGCGAGCGCCGGCGACGACCCTGCCGCTCGAATCGCGGCCTACTCGGTCCATATGGCTAGCGATGAGTATTTCAGTCACACGACAGCCGCGTTGCTGTACGGAATCCCGCTTCCGAAGGCGGCAGAGGGTGCTGGCGTCATCCACGTGAGTGTGCAGTTTCCGGCGCATCCGCCGCAGGTTCGGGGGATCGTCGGGCATCGGCTCTCCGTGCCGATCGCACCGCGGACGAGGAAAGGGCTCCGGATGGTCTCACCGGCGCGCACCTGGACCCAGCTGGCGGCTGTGCTGGGTCATGATGACCTTGTGATCGCGGGGGACTACCTCGTTAAGCGGAAAGCACCCCTCTGCACGCTGGAAGTGCTTGCGGCGGCGGTGTCGTCGATGGGGCCGGCACGCGGAGCCCTCGCGGCGAGGGCGGCTCTACGAGACGTGCGGTGTGGCACTGATTCGCCGATGGAGACGGTGACACGGTTGCTGATCGTGCGCGCGGGCCTTCCCGAGCCCGTCATTGGGTTCACCGTCACCGATCGCAACGGGGATCCCGTGGGCACTCCCGATCTCGCCTATGTGGCCGAGCGGATCGCCATCGAGTACCAGGGCAGTGTGCACCGTACCGATGAAAGGGTCTTCGCGGATGATATCGAGCGCCGCATCCTCTTCGAGGGGGCGGGCTGGCAGGTAATTCTGGTGATTAAGGATCACGTCTTCCGCAATCCGCACTGGATCCTGCAGCGCATCCGGGAGGCGCTCCGTGACCGGGCGGACCTGCCTCCGTCCGCCTGAGGGGGGCGTCGGGGGCGTCATGGGTGTCATGGGGCCGTGCGGGCTTTGCACACCTCGAGAGCCGCGCCGGCCGCGCCGGCCTCAACGATTCGACTCGGGAGTAGTTGCGACTTCACCCGTCGCGGACTCGCAACTTCTCCCGACTCGATTCGTAGGGCGATCGGCCGTCAATTCGACTCGGGAGTAGTTGCGACTTCACCCGTCGCGGAGTCGCAATTACTCCCGACTCGATTCGTGCGCGGTGGGACCGACCGCCGCGAGAAGCGACGGTGTTCGGTGAGACCGACCGCCGCGAGAAGCGACAGTGTTCGGTGAGACCGACCGCCGCGAGAACCGACGTAGCACCCGCGAGCCGAGCCACCCCCACGTTGCGCCGAGAGCGAGACCGAACACCGGGCGACGCTCTACCGGCTACAGTCATTCAGTGGCACATCTCCTGGGCGCCGAGTCCCTTCACCTCGAATATCCCACCCGTGTCATCTTCGACAAGGTCACGATCGGCCTCGATGAGGGCAATCGAATCGGCGTCGTCGGGCGCAACGGAGACGGCAAGTCGACCCTCCTCCGCCTGCTGAGCGGGCGCATCGAACCGGATGCCGGCCGCGTCACGCGCCGCAACGGCGTCACGCTCGGGATGCTCGACCAGGCCGACCTGCTGCCAGAAGACCTGGTGGTCAAGGACGCGATCGTCGGCGACAAGGACGAGTACGAATGGGCCGGTGACGCCCGCATCCGCGACGTGATCGACGGCCTGCTGCTCGACGTGCCGTGGGAAGCGACGATCGGGGAGCTCAGTGGCGGTCAGAGAAGACGCGTCGCCCTCGCCAAACTGCTCGTCGGCGACTGGGACGTCATCTTCCTCGACGAGCCGACCAACCACCTCGACGTCGAGGGCATCGCCTGGCTCGCCGGGCACCTCAACAAGCGCTGGTCGCCCAACCAGGGCGGGCTCATCGTCGTGACCCACGATCGGTGGTTCCTCGACGAGGTGTCCACCGACACGTGGGAGGTCCACGACCAGATCATCGAGCCGTTCGAGGGCGGATACGCGGCGTACATCCTGCAGCGCGTCGAGCGTGACGAGCTCGCCGCGACCATGGAGTCGAAGCGCCAGAACCTCGCCCGCAAGGAGCTCGCCTGGCTGCGCCGCGGCGCCCCGGCCCGCAGCACCAAGCCCAAGTTCCGGATGGATGCCGCCTACGAGCTGATCTCGAACGAACCGCCTCCCCGCGATACCGTCGCGCTCAGCCAGCTCGCCACCGCGCGGCTGGGCAAGGACGTCGTCGACCTGCTCGACGTCGGAGTCACCTACGGTGGCACGAAGGATGCGGACGGCCACGTCACCGGCGGCGTCGAGATTCTGAAGGACATCGAGTGGCGCGTCGCTCCGGGTGAGCGCACCGGAATCCTCGGGGTGAACGGCGCGGGAAAGTCCACGTTGCTCAGCCTCATCGCCGGCACGCTGCTGCCGACGAGCGGCCGGGTGAAGCGCGGCAAGACGATCCGGGTCGCCATCCTGAGCCAGCAGCTCGGAGAGCTCGCCGACATCCTCGAGGACCGGGTGATGGATGTCATCGCCCGCCAGAAGAGCTCCTACGTCACCGGCGGCAAGGAACTCACCCCCGGCCAGCTGCTCGAGCGCATGGGGTTCATGTCCGCCCAGCTGAGCACCAAGGTGAAGGACCTGTCCGGTGGTCAGCGCCGTCGCCTGCAGCTGTTGCTCATCCTGCTCGGAGAGCCGAACGTGCTGATCCTCGACGAGCCGACCAACGATCTCGACACCGACATCCTCGCCGCCATCGAAGACCTGCTCGACTCCTGGCCGGGCACGCTGCTCGTGGTCAGTCACGACCGGTACCTGCTCGAACGCGTCACCGACAACCAGTACGCCATCCTCGACAAGCGGATGCGGCACCTGCCGGGCGGCGTCGACCAGTACCTGCAGCTGCGGTCGCAGCAGACCACGAAGGGGCTCACGGTCACCGAGACCCATAAGGCCGAAGGGGCGTCGCCGGAGAAGAAGGCGACCGTCAACTCGAAGGGACGCACCAAGCTCACCGGTGCCGAGCTGCGCAACGCGCAGAAGGAACTCGGATCGGTCAGCCGCAAGCTCGAGAAGGTCACCACCCAGATCTCGTCCATCCACGATCGCTTCGCCAGCCACGACCAGGGGGACTTCACCGGGCTCGCGGCGCTGCAGGGGGAGCTCAAGCCCCTGGAGGATTCGATGGCGGAGCTCGAGCTGCGCTGGCTCGAACTCAGCGAGGTGCTCGAGGCCTGAACCGTAACGCGCTCGTCGCGCGGGTCGGTCCCGGGGGAGCAGCCCAACTAGTGTCGTAGCGTATACACCTCCCGTTCTCGCGTTGCCGGGCCTCTTCGCCAGCGGGAGCCAGGATCCGATCGAACCGGCTAGGAGCCGCAATTCCGCTCCCCGTCATCTGAAGTCAGGGAGCTGACATGCGAATTGCGGTCACGGGGGCAAGCGGGTTCATCGGCGGCGTCATCGCGTCCGCCCTCGCGATGCCCGAGTTCGGTCACGAGGTGATCGGGTACGGTCGCACGCCCGGGGGTTGGTCGTATCGCAGCCATGTGGCCAACGCCAGCCACTACCGCATTTGGGATGTCGCGAGAGGGCGGCTGACGACGGACGTGCACGTGGATGCCGTCGTGCACTGCGCAGCCCTCGCCGACGACTGGGCGCCGCTGGAGGCAGCGATGCTCGCGAACAGCGAGGGAACTCGCAATGTCGTGCGCAGTTTCCCCGGGGCACGCATCGTGCATCTGTCGACCTCGAGCGTGTACGACGCCTTCGTGCCGACCGTCAACGCGGTCGAATCGGAGGCCACGGCGACGCGCTTCCTCAGCTCATACTCGCAGTCGAAGGTGGCCGCGGAGGCCCAGCTGGTCGGCGCCGACGCCGTGATCCTGCGTCCGCACGCGGTCTATGGCGCGGGGGACACGACCCTCCTGCCCCGTCTGCTCGCGGGCATCCGCCGTGGTCGTCTCTCGCTGCCGGAGGGCGCTGCCGTCGAGCACACGCTCACCCACATCGACAATCTCGTCGCCGCGGTGATCCTGGCGCTCGCGCCCGAGGCGCCCGCGGGCGTCTTCAACGTGGGTGATGACGCCCCCGTGCTGCTGAGCGAGGTGCTCACCGAATTGCTCGCCAAGAAGGGGCGCTCGGATGTCACACTCCACCGCATCCCGTACGGCACAGCCTTCGCGTTCGCGTCAGCGGTCGAGCTCGGGCACCGCGTGAGCGGGCGCGGTCGGCCCCGGGTGACCCGCTATGCGGTGAGCCAGCTGGGCCTCGAGCGCACGCTCGACCTGACCGCAGCACGGCAGCAACTCGGCTACAGGCCCCGGTCCACGAGCCTCGTCGGCGCCGAGCGCTGGTAGCAGACGAGCCGCACCGGTTTCGAAGATCGAACGATAGGTCTCATCCGTTGCATCCGGAACGCGCCGGGAAAGCCGGTCGCTAGTGTGAGGGCCATGGGAGAAACGAATCGGGCCTATGACCGCGTGCTCCGCTATGGCTCGAATTCCGATCGAGTGCAGTTCTTCAGCGATGCGGTGTTCGCCATCGCCATGACGCTTCTGGTGATCGATATCACCGTACCCGTGCTCGGCAATGGCCCATCGGTGACCCAGGCCACGATGGATCCGAAGCTCTGGAAGGCGCTCGGCGACGAGTTCCCGCAGTTCCTGGCCTACGGGCTCAGCTTCGCGGTGATCGGCGCGAGTTGGGCGGGACACCATCGCATGTTCGCCCTGATGCGCCGATTCGACGGCACTCTCGTGTCGATGAATCTGCTGCTGCTCTTCTTCATCGCATTCGTGCCCTTCCCGACCAGCCTGCTCAGCCAGTACGGAAGCACGATGCCGGCGGTGGTGCTCTACGCGGGCAATGTCGCCGTGATCAGCCTGTTGCAGTTCGGGCTCTTGGCATACTCCTATCGGCGCGGCTATCTCGACGAGAGGGTGGATCTCGGCCTGTATCGCTATGTCCGCCGCAACCTCTTGACGACCCCGGCGATCTTCCTGCTCTCGATCCCCATCGGCTTCGTCTTCGGAGCGGCCTTGGCTCTCTATTTCTGGATCGCGCTGCTGCCACTCAACATCATCGTCGGCCGTTATGAGCCGCGCGTGATCCCGAAGAAACCGCTTGCACGCTAAGAAGTCACGCTCGCTGAGGGCCGAACCCCTGCTGTTCATCTGCGCGCATGCTGTGGGCAATCGTTCTGGGGGCAGAAGTTCACGCGCGAACCCTTGACTCCTCTCGTGCCCATCGCCGGTGCTTTTCCTAGCGCGAAGGAATCCGAACCATGACGGTCGGTTCTCGTATTGTCTTCATGCGCTTCGTGACGGTCAGGAGCCCGAAACTCCAGCTGTGGATCGATCACTTCGATGGTGTGGTGGGTCACGACGCTGAACGGCTGTCACCACCGACGGCGAAGGCCGACGAGAGCGCGTTCGTCTGGCACCTCATCTCGGCGAACAACCGCATGTTGGCTCGCGGCTCCCGCATCCACTTCGCCCTCGAAGACGCGATGAGCGATAACTCTCGCGTTCAGTCGGAGGCGAGGTGGATGCACTTCACGCTCGTCGTCGATCGGTTTCGAGGGCGTTATGGCTGGTATGCCTCGGTGGCGGGCAACGTGATGCTCACCTGTGCTCGCTGGTACGTCACGGAACGCGATAGTCGGTCGTCGATCAACCTCGCCAGGAGCTCACTCGCCGTCGCTGTCTCGAGGCCGGGTGCGCGACTCGTTCAGACAGAGGTGGCCAAGTCCCTTTAATCGAAGTCCAGGCTGAGCTTGCGCAGCAGGGCGGCGAGTCGCTCCTGATCGCCGGCGGAGAGTCCGTCGAGCAACTCGTTCTCTGACACCAGGAGCGTGCTGATCGCTGTGTCAACTCGCTGACGTCCATCGGCGGTCATGGTCACCAGAATGCCTCGGCCGTCGTGAGGGTCGGTGCGGCGTTCCACGAGTGCTCGCTTGACGAGCCGGTCGATGCGGTTCGTCATCGTGCCGCTCGAGACCAGGGTCTGCTGCAACAGGGCTTTCGGGCTCAGCTGGTACGGGGAGCCCGCCCGACGCAGGGCCGAGAGCACGTCGAATTCCCACGACTCCAGACCGGATGCCGTGAAGGCCGTGCGACGCGCCCGGTCGAGGTGCCGGGCGAGCCTGCCGACCCGCGAGAGCACTTGCAGCGGCGCAAAGTCGAGGTCGGGACGTTCACGCTCCCACGCGCCGACGATACGGTCGACTTCGTCGTGTGTGGGCATCCGTCCATTATCGCGGGCCGTGGCCTCGAGGGTGGGACACAACGACTCATCCCCCTACGGGCTTGTCGTGGCGTGCTGCGGCATGCGTCCCATGCCGAGAAGGGGAGAGAACACGACGAAGGCGCAAGCGAGAACCGAGCCGACAGCACCGATGATGATCGTCGGCTCGAGGCCGATCGCCGTTGAAAGCAGTCCCGACGCGAGCCCTCCGATGGGCAGAACGCCCCAGACGACGAAACGGATCGACGCGTTCATGCGGCCGAGCAACCGCGGCGGGCAGATGCGCTGGCGAAAAGTGACCTGGGCGATGTTGTAGACCAGCACCGCGAAGGAATACAAGAATTCCGAGACGACGAAAATGGGAACAGCTGCGCCAGGGAAAACGGACATGAGAGCCAGGCCGATGATGGCGATGGCGGCGACGACACCCGAGACCGGGATCGCCGTGCCCTCTCCGATGGCCCTGGCGATGCGCGCTGAGAACATCGCGCCGAGCAGCCCACCGACGGCTCCGATCGAGATGCCGATTCCATAGACCACCGGGCTGATATCGAGTTGACGCAGCACCAGGATCGGAATCATCGTCAACGCCAGGGAGCCGAACAGGTTGGTCGTCGACGTGGTGAGTACGATGCGCCGAAGCAGCGGCTCGTGAAAGACGAAAGACAATCCCTCCCTGATCTCGGTGACAAGCTTCTGGCGATCGGCTTTCGGCTGTGCCACCTCCCGATCGCGAATCGCCGTCAGGGCGAGAAAAGAGAACAGGAAGGTCAGCGCATCGATCCCGACCAGGATGGCGGGCCGCACGATCGCAAGGAGGGCCCCGGAGATCGCGGGCCCCGCAACCCGAGCCAGTTGACCGGTTGTCTCGAGCTTGGAATTGCCTTCGGCGAGTCTCGTGGGGGCGACGAGCACCGGGAGGTAGCTCTGGTACGCAACGTCGAAGAAGACGCTGGCGACCCCGACGATGGCCCCGATGATGATGAGCTGCCAGATACTCAGCACTCCAGCGAAGAACAGAATGGGAACGCTGGCGAGCACCACCGCGCGCGCGAGGTCGGCGAACAGCATGACCCTTCGCTTGAGCCAGCGATCGACCCAGGCTCCGGCGGGCAATCCGATGACCAGAAATGCCGCCGTCTGCACGGCGCCGAGCAGGCCAACCTGGAAAGGAGTGGCCTGCAGCACGGATACGGCGAGCACGGGAATCGCGAGGCCGCCCAGTTGTGTGCCGACGGAACTCGCGGTCTGTCCGGTCCACAGGCGCAGAAATGGACCGTTTCGCCACAGGCCGGGAGTCGCGGCATCCGTCGTCATCGGTTCAGTATGCCTGAGTGATTGGCAAATGCCAATCACTCAGGTCGCGTTTAGGGTGAGGGAGTGACCGATGATCCCGCCGACCAGGCCAGGGGGCGCGCCCTTGCTTCGCCCCTTCGCATGAGGATCTTGCGGTTCTGCCTTCACGAGGCGCATTCGAATCGCGAGATCGCCGACGAGTTCGACCTCAATCCCGGCACGAGTCTCCATCATGTTCGAACCCTGATCGACAACGGCTTCCTCGCCGCGCAACCGAGCCGCCCTGGCCGACGCGGCACCACCGAGATCCCCTACCGCGCGACGGGGTTGTCCTGGCGTTCATCCATGCCGAACCAGGGGCCGATCCTGGTGCAGACATTCCTGGATGACATCCAGGGGATCGATGCGGATGACCTGGGAGTCTGGCGGCTGGGCTTCAAGTTCAACCACGCGACGGAACGCGAACTCAACGACCGCATCTCTCAACTGCTCGTGGAGTTCAAAGATCGCGGCCCGGACGCGGATGGCCGGCCCCTGTCGATCATGGTGGCCGTGCATCCGGAGCAGAGGAAATCGCGGTGACCCGGGTCGCGCGAAGGAGGTAGCGCCAGCCCGACCTGGCGGCATCGCGTTGGACATGCGGGAACGGGCGTCACGGAGGGGCGGATGCTGCCGGGAGGTGAGCTCCCATCAGGGGAGTTCCGGCAGGTGCGACCCGAGCCCGGGGAATGCCCGCACGCGGAGCGGCCGCCAGCGGAAACGGCCCCGAGGGCCCGCGACACGGAAGCGGGGGAGCATCTGGCAGAATTGTCGCGGTCGACCGTTCAGCGGTGCGATCGGAATTCCGCCTTAGTGTAACGGCAGCACGACAGCCTTTGGAGCTGTTCGGTCCAGGTTCGAATCCTGGAGGCGGAGCGGTCTCGATACGCGCGCGAGAGCGCGCTACTCGACCGCCACCAAGCGAGGGAGCCCCACCATGTCCGACATCGCGATCATCATCCTCGCCGCGGGGCAGGGCACCCGCATGAAGTCCTCTCTGCCGAAGGTGCTGCATCCTCTCGCCGGCATTCCGATGGTCTCCCACGTGCTCGCCACGGCCGAGGAGCTCGGCGCAACCCACATCGTGGCCGTCGTGCGACACGAGCGGGATGCCGTCGCCGCAGTGATCACCGAGCACGTTCCGCAGGCGATCATCGTCGATCAGGACGAAGCGCCAGGCACCGGCCGCGCAGTGGAGCTCGGGCTGGCCGGACTCCCCGCGGACTTCGTCGGCTCGGTCGTCGTGCTGAGCGCCGATGTGCCCTTGCTCGATGCGGCGACCGTGCACGCGCTCATCGAGACCCATGCCCTCGCCGGCAACGCGCTGACGCTGCTCAGCGCCTACTTCGCCGACCCGACCGGCGCCGGGCGCATCGTCCGCGACGGCGAGGGGGCATTCGAGTCCATCGTCGAGCAGAAGGATGCCACCGAGCAGCAGCGGGAGATCACCGAGGTCAACGCCGGCGTGTACGTCTTCGATGCCTCCGCGCTGCGGGACGCCCTGGCGCGAATCGGCACGGACAACGCCCAGAACGAGAAGTACCTCACGGATGCCGCAGCCGGCATCCGCGCCACCGGTGGCCGCATCGAAGCGGTTCCGGTCACCGACCACTGGCTGGTCGCCGGCATCAACGATCGCGCCCAGCTCGGTGCCGCCGCGGCGGAGCTGAACGCCCGCATCGTGCGGGGCTGGCAGTTGAGCGGGGTGACCGTCCAGGATCCCGCGACCACCTGGATCGACCTGGCCACGAGCATCGCCGAAGACGTGGAGATCCTGCCCGGCACGCAGCTCAAGGGCGCGACGGCGATCGAGCGTGGCGCGATCATCGGCCCGGACACGACCCTCGTCGATTGTGAGGTCGGGGAGAACGCGGTAGTGAAGCGGACGGATGCCACCCTCGCGGTGATCGGCGCGAACGCGACGGTCGGCCCCTTCGCCTATCTGCGGCCGGGCACCTACCTCGGTGAGCGCGGCAAGATCGGAACCTTCGTCGAGACGAAGAACTCGACCATCGGCCGCGGTTCGAAGGTGCCCCACCTGAGCTACATTGGCGACACGACGATCGGCGAGGGCACCAATCTCGGGGCGGGTGCCATCACCGCCAACTACGACGATCTGGTCAAGCACCGCACCGAGATCGGGTCGCACGTGCATTCCGGCTCGCACAACGTCTTCGTCGCCCCCGTTAGAATCGGTGACGGGGCCAAGACCGGAGCGGGAACGATCGTGCGCAAGGATGTGCCGGCCGGAGCTCTCGCGATGACCGTGGCTCCTCAGCGCAATGTAGAAGGCTGGGTCGAGCAGAATCGGGCAGGCACGGCGGCCGCGAAAGCGGCTGCGGAGGCCGACTCCGAGGTCTGATCCGGTCGAAATCGGCACCGCGTCACCGAAGTCAATTCAACGAGAGAGCAGGACCCGTGGCCGAGATCACCGCCAGTGGCAAGAAGCGATTGGTCCTCGTGACGGGGCGCGCTCATCCGCAGCTCGCGATCGACGTCGCCGCGGAGCTCGAAACAGAACTCGTGCACACCGATGCCCGCACCTTCGCCAACGGCGAGATCTACGCGCGGTACGACGAGAGCGTGCGCGGATGCGACGCCTTCGTCATCCAGTCCCACACCTATCCGATCAACGAGTGGCTCATGGAGCAGCTCATCATGGTGGATGCCCTGAAGCGGGCATCGGCCAAGCGCATCACCGTCGTCGCGCCGTTCTATCCCTACGCCCGGCAGGACAAGAAGGGCCGAGGACGCGAGCCGATCTCCGCCCGCCTTGTCGCGGACCTGTTCAAGGCCGCAGGCGCCGACCGGATCATGAGCGTCGACCTGCATGCCGCGCAGATCCAGGGATTCTTCGACGGGCCGGTCGACCACCTCTTCGCGATGCCGGTGCTGCTCAAGTACTTCAAGGAACGCCTTGACCCCGCGACCCTCACCGTCGTCTCACCCGACATGGGCCGGGTGCGGGTCGCCGATATCTGGAGCGACAAGCTCGGGGCGCCGCTGGCCATCATCCACAAGCGTCGCGATCCGCTGGTGCCCAACAAGGTGACAGTGCACGAGATCGTCGGAGAGGTCAACGGCCGCACCTGCCTGATCGTCGACGACATGATCGACACCGGTGGCACGATCGTGAAGGCCGCGGAGGCGCTCAAACTCGCCGGCGCGACCAACGTCGTCGTCGCCGCGACCCACGCGGTCTTCTCCTCCCCGGCATCCGAGATCCTGCAGAGCGACTTCATCGACTCCGTCGTCGTCACCGACACCCTGCCGATCCCCGCGGAGAAGCACTTCCCGACCCTCACTGTGCTGCCGATCGCACCGCTCATCGCGAGCGCAATCCACGAGGTCTTCAGCGACGGATCGGTCACCTCGATGTTCGACGGCGCAGCCTGACCCCACCGGGGGCGCACGGGCGCCGCTCTCGTAGCTGCTGCTCTCGTAGGCTTACGCCATGACGATCACCACCCCGCGACCGTGGCTCTCCAGCTACGCCGAAGGCGTTCCGCACGAGATCGAGCTGCCGACCGGGTCGTTGTTCGATCTGGTCGAAGCCTCGGTGAGCGAGTTCGGCGACAACATCGCACTGGAGTTCTTCGGCGCCACCACGACCTACGCGGAGCTCGGTGAACAGATCCTGCGTGCGGCCGAGGGGCTTCGCCTTCTCGGGGTGCAGAAGGGTGACACCGTCGCCGTGATTCTGCCCAATTGCCCGCAGCACGTCGTGGCCTTCTACGCCGTGTTGCGCCTCGGCGCGATCGTCGTCGAACACAATCCGCTGTACACGCCGCGCGAGCTGCGGCACCAGTTCGAAGACCACGGCGCCAAGGTCGCCATCGTCTGGAACAACGTCGTCGAGACCGTGCAGCAGTTTCCGACGGATGTCGCGGTCGAGTCCATCGTGTCGATCGACGTCACCAGGGCGATGCCCTTCGGCACTCGCGCGCTCCTGAGGCTGCCGATCGCGCGGGCCCGCGAATCGCGCGCGGCGCTGACCACCACGGTTCGGGGCACCGTGCCGTGGCACAAGCTCCTCGATCACCCCACGGTCGACGGCCACATCTTCCGGCCGAAGGCCGAGGATGTCGCGCTCATCCAGTACACGAGCGGCACGACCGGTTCGCCAAAGGGTGCGACCCTCACCCACCTCAACCTCGCGACCAACGCCGCCCAGTCCCGCGCCTGGGTGCCGACGGTGCACCGGGGCACGGCGGTCGTCTACGCCGTGCTCCCTATGTTCCACGCCTACGGACTCACCCTCTGCCTCACGTTCGCGATGAGCATGGGGTCACGGCTGGTGCTCTTTCCCAAGTTCGATCCGGAGCTGGTGCTCGCTGTGGTGAAGAAGCGCCCGGCCACGTTCCTCCCGGCCGTTCCCCCGATCTACGAGCGGCTCACCGCCGCGGCGGACGAGGCGGGAGTGTCACTGAAGGGGATCGAGATCGCGATCTCCGGAGCTATGCCGCTGTCGGCATCCGTCGTCGAACCGTGGGAGAAGCGCACCGGGGGATACCTCGTCGAGGGCTACGGGCTCTCCGAGACGAGCCCGGTGCTCATGGCCAACCCGGTCGGCCCGACCCGCCGGGCGGGCACGGTCGGATTGCCGCTGCCGAACACGGAGGTGAGGGTCGTCGACCCGGAGAATCCGACGGTCGATCGTGGTGCCGGTGACGAGGGCGAGTTGATCGTGCGTGGACCGCAGGTGTTCTCCGGCTATTGGAAGAGGGCCGAGGAGACGGCGGAGGTCTTCGTGCCCGCGGCGCACGGCGACGAGGCCGGCCCGTGGTTCCGCACCGGCGACATCGTCACGATCGACGCCGATGGCTTCGTGAGCATCGTCGATCGTATCAAGGAGCTCATCATCACCGGCGGTTTCAACGTGGCGCCGAGCGAGGTCGAAGACGCCCTGCGGTCGCATCCCTCGGTCGCGGATGTCGCGGTCGTCGGCCTGCCGAGCGACCACAGTGGCGAGGAGGTGGTGGCCGCGGTCGTGCTGGCGCCGGGCGCCGAGCTCGATGAGCAGGGCCTTCGCGACTTCGTGCGACCGAACCTCGCCGGGTACAAGGTGCCCAAACGCGTCATTGCGGTGGAGCGGCTGCCGAAGTCCCTGATCGGCAAAGTAATTCGGCGCGAGGTGCGGGAGCAATTGCAGGCAGGATAGGGATACTTCGGTAGACCGGTCGTGGTTCGGCCCCTCGTCCCGACGGGATATGGTGCTGGGATGGCCGGATCACACAGGGCATCGTCATGGGGCACAACCCATGTGCCCACCATCCTCCGTTCGCTCGAGCCCCGACTGCATCCGGGTGAGTTCGTATTCGTCTCGGTGCAGCCGGACCGTGCCTCGCAGTTGGACGCGATGGCGACGATCGTCGAACTGGAGGGCACCACTGTGGTGCTGCGGCGTCGCGATGCCGACGCGGAGTTTCTGACCTACGACTTCGTGGCGCGCTGGATCACCCTGACCGCCCACTCCTCGCTCGAGACCGTCGGGCTCACGGCCACCATCTCGGCGGCGCTCGCGGAGGCGGGCATCAGCAGCAACGTGCTCGCGGGGTTCCACCACGACCACCTGCTCGTGCCCGGTCACCAGGCGGAACAGGCGATGGCGGTGCTGCGCGAGCTCTCCCGCGAGGAGGGCTAGGCGTTCTTGCCGGGAAGGGGCACCGGCGACATCTTCGGCGAGATCGGGATGAGCCCCAGTGAGGCGACATTCTTTTCTCCGCCGAATGCCCCGACCGTGTAACACTGCCATCCGGGGCCGCCGGTGCCGAAGAATTCGAAGCGGGCGGATGCCCCGGTCGCCTCGGGTGCCTCGTACGCGACCCACGCGTTGCAGGCCTCCTGCGCGGTGGCGGCGGCAACGGACATGGTCGTCAGCATTCCGGGGAGCACGAGGCAGGCGATGCCCACCACGACCACGATGCGCAGCACGAACCTCATCCTCCGCAGGCGCGGGGTGCCCTCGGTCGGCACGTAGCCGGCCAGTTCGGGCTCGTCGTCGTAGTTCATGGCGGTTCGATCTTGTCACGGTCACGGTCGATT
Organism: Frigoribacterium sp. UYMn621; assembly: GCF_040549525.1. Lineage (NCBI taxonomy): Bacteria > Bacillati > Actinomycetota > Actinomycetes > Micrococcales > Microbacteriaceae > Frigoribacterium > Frigoribacterium sp. UYMn621. The sequence goes on from NZ_JBEPTM010000006.1 coordinate 27,609, forward strand.
GCGGAGCCCGCGCGGTATCGTGCATCGACCCCGCAGATCGAATTGGAGACCCGTCGATGCCGACACCATCCCCAGCGCCGCGACCCGGGCGGCTCGGCGATCCCGACAGCACCCTCGCCACGGACCCTCGCTCAGACCCGCGGATGCTCGCCGCGATGGCGCCGTTCCGGCTCGGTGAGCGCACCTCCCCGCCCCGCATCTCCCCGAATGACCCGCTCGAGGCCCGCCTCGCCTTCAGCCGACGGGCGGAGTCTCGCCTCGAGTCCCTCTTCGATGCGCTTCTCGCCGAGCTCCCGCCGGTCACAGGCGTCGTTCACTCGACCCGGGTCATCCCGGGACCTCACGGAGGGGAGCTGGTCCTCTCGGAGCATCGGCCAGAGGAGGCCTCCGGGCCGCTGCCCGGCATCCTGCATGTCCACGGCGGTGGCATGGTGATGCTCAGTGGGGGCAACTCCGTCTACACGCGCTGGCGCGACGAGCTCGCGGCTGCCGGCCTCGTCGTGGTGGGGGTCGGGTTTCGGAACGCTGTGGATGAGACCGGGCACCATCCATTCCCCGCGGGGCTCGACGACGTCACCGCCGCGGTGAACTGGGTGTCGGCCCATCGTGCAGAACTCGGCATCTCCTCCCTGGTGCTCCAGGGCGATTCCGGTGGGGCGAATCTCGCTCTCGCCGCCTGCATCCGCGCCGGTCGGGAGGGGGTCACGGGCATCGATGGCGTCTATGCCTCTGTGCCGTACATCTCCGGGCTCTACGAATGGCTCGCGCAAGACAATCCCGCCGAGCTGCCGTCGCTCACCGAGAACGACGGCTACTTCATGAGCAATGCGCTCAACAGCATCCTGAGGGATCTCTACGACCCCGGTCGGTCGAACCGTCACAATCCGCTCGCCTGGCCGTATTTCGCGACGGTTTCCGACGTGCGGGGACTGCCCCCTCATGCGATCTCGGTCAACGAACTCGACCCCTGCCGCGACGAGGGGCTCGCCTACGCGCGCACCCTCCGCGAGGCGGGTGTCGACGTGGTGGAGCGCACCGTTGCCGGTGTGTGCCATTTCGGCGACGAGCTCTTCCGGTCGGCGCTTCCGGATGTCTACGCACAATCGGTCGCGCACGTTCGCGACTTCGCGCTCAGCCTGTAGCGCCGACCCTCACCGCGCAGGGTATACCGCGCCGGCCGGCACCGCCCGAGCTAGTGCGAGCTGCCCTCCGACTCGATCTCGGAGCGGTCACCGCTCCACAGCGTGTGGAAGGTCCCCTCACTGTCGATGCGCTTGTAGGTGTGTGCGCCGAAGAAGTCCCGCTGGCCCTGGGTGAGCGCGGCGGGGAGCCGGTCGGCGCGCAGGCTGTCGTAGTACGCGAGGGAAGAGGCGAACACCGGTGCCGGGATGCCCGCGTGCGCGGCATCCGCCACCACATTGCGCCAGGAGTCCTGGGCCTTCGCCACCACATCGGTGAAGAAGGGCGCGGTCACGAGCGACACGAGTCCCGGGTCTGCCGCGTAGGCCTCGGTGATGCGGTTGAGGAAGCGGGCGCGGATGATGCAGCCGCCGCGCCAGATCTTGGCGATCTCACCCTTCTTGATCTCCCAGTCGTACTGTTCCGCGCCGGCGACGATCGCGTCGAAACCCTGGCTGTAGGCGATGACCTTCGAGGCGTACAGCGCTTGGCGCACGCCCTCGATGAAGCCGTCGACGTCCTCGACCGGGGATGCCGTCGGTCCGGGCAGTGCCGCGGCCGCGGCACGCTGGGCCGGCTTCGACGACACGGATCGGGCGAAGACGGCTTCGGCGATGCCGGAGACGGGGATGCCGAGGTCGAGCGCGGTCTGAACCGTCCAGACGCCGGTGCCCTTCGACCCAGCCTGGTCGAGGATCACGTCGACGAGGGGCTTGCCGGTCTCGGCATCCACCTGGCGCAGCACCTCGGCGGTGATCTCGATGAGGTAGCTCTCGAGCTCGCCGGTGTTCCACTCGGCGAAGATGTCGGCGATCTCCGCCGGGGTCTTGCCGGTGCCGCGGCGGATGAGGTCGTAGGCCTCGCCGATGAGCTGCATGTCGGCGTACTCGATGCCGTTGTGGATCATCTTCACGAAGTGTCCGGCTCCGTCGTGACCCACGTGCGTGACGCAGGGCTCACCGTCGACGACCGCGGCGATCGACTCGAGGATCGGGCCGAGGGTCACCCAGGATTCGTCGGATCCGCCGGGCATGATCGACGGGCCGAGGAGGGCGCCCTCTTCGCCGCCGGAGATGCCGGCGCCCACGAAGTTGATGCCGGTCTCGCGCACGACCTTCTCGCGGCGGATCGTGTCGGTGAAGAGCGAGTTGCCTCCGTCGACGATGATGTCGCCGGGTTCGAAGACCTTGATGAGTTCGTCGATGACCGCATCCGTGCCCTTGCCGGCCTGCACCATGACGATGGCGGCGCGGGGTGTGGAGAGGGCCGCGGCGAACTCGGCGTAGCTCGTGGTGCCGATGAAATTCGCTTCGGGGTGCTCGGAGAGCAGAGTGTCGGTCTTCTCGTGGCTGCGATTGAACACGGCGACGGTGTTGCCCTCGCGGCTCGCGAGGTTGCGGGCGAGATTGCTTCCCATGACGGCGAGCCCGACGACTCCGATGTTTGCGGCTGAATTATCTGGCACGGGTTCTCTCCTTGCGAACTATGAACAGTTGGCTCAACAGTAGCTTTCAGTCGCGGGGTAGCGACTGGATGTAGCGATGCACGACGGCGAGATCGAGGTCGCCGAGGCCAGCGGAGACGAGCCCTTCGAACGAAGCGCGCAACACATCGAGCACCGGAGTCGCCGTGTCCGTCGCCGATGCCGCCGCGGCGGCGAATCCGAGATCTTTCACCATGTATCGGGCAATGCCCGTCGGCGTGTAGTCGCCGTCGATGATGCGTTGCTTCTTGGTTTCGAGCACACGGCTTCCCGCGTATCCACCCTGCAGAAGAGACAGCAGGGCCTCGAGGTCGAGACCGGACCTCTCGGCGATCACGCTGGCTTCGCTGATCGCCGAAATCGTCGCGGCCACTATGAGCTGGTTGCAGGCTTTGGCGATTTCGCCTGAGCCCAGAGGTCCGAGATGGACGGGCGTACCGAAAGTGGCAAGCACGGGAAACACCGATTGCACAGAATCGATATCGCCCCCGACCATGATGGAGAGGGTTGCGGCAATGGCGCCCTCCGTGCCGCCGGATACCGGTGCGTCGACGATCGTCATCCGTCCGCTCGTGGCAACGGACAAGCGCTCTGCCACCTCGCGGATTCCGATGGGCGACACCGACGAACACACCACGACGGTGGCGCTCGAACCGGAGCTCGATACCGCGTCCCGGCCGAACAGGAGTTCCTCCACCTGGGGCATGTCGGGCACCATGATGATGATGATCGAGCAGGCGTCGGCGAGTTGCCGGGGGGTCGCTACCCAGACTGCTCCCGCCTCGAGGGCATCGGCGGCGCGATCTCGAGACCGCCCGGTGACGCGGAGGGATCCGATGTCGGCCTTCAGGTAGTTCAGCGCCATCGGCAGCCCCATCTTGCCGAGGCCGATAAATCCCACGGACTGCTCGGCTCGCACGGACTTTCCAGGCACCTGAGTCATGAAAACAGCATACAGAACACTGTTCACCAGAATGGATACATCGCTAAGATTAACCCAAATCCTCACGAAGAGGGCGCGATTCATTGAGGGGGAAGAGCGGCGATGCGAGAGGCGGAGGAGAAGGGCGCACTAGCACCGGCCGTGCAGAAAGCCATCCGAATCCTGGATCTGCTCGCAGCCTCCCCGGGGCGCCCGAAGCCTCTGAGCGACATCGCCCGCGAACTCGGGATCGCGAAGTCGTCCACCTCCAATCTCTGCGCCTCCCTCGAGGAGGGCGGCCTCATCCGTCGCACGGCGGGCGGATTCCTGCTCGGTCGTCGCTCTGTCGAACTCGGCAGTGCCTATCTCGCCGGCTTCGACCAGATCCGCGAGTTCTATCGCATCTGCGAGGAGTCCGAGGTGTTGCGTCGCCAGCTCGTGCAGATAGCCATGCTCGATGGGGTGCGCTCGCTCTATCTCGCCGTGTATGAGGGCAGAGAGCGGTTTCCGCTCTCCGCCAGCGTCGGCGACCGTTACCCGGCATCGGCGACTGCCGTGGGAACGGCGTTGCTTGCCGAGCTCACACCCGAGCGGATCGAGGCGCTGTTTCGCGAGCCGAGCCATCTCGTCAGTCTGACGAACCGTTCGACCTCTGACCTGGCTTCCCTGCAGGCGAAGCTGGAAATCACCCGCCGAAACGGCTACGCGGTCGACGATGGCGAGGTGCACCCCAGCGTCTTCGCCCTGGCCACTCTCGTGCCCTCGACCCGTGCCGATGAGCCGTCATTCGCGATCGGGGTCTCCCTCGTGCATCCGAGTGACACGCCCGGGGAGCGGGAGAGGGTGCTTCTGGCGCTGCAGCAGGCATCCGCCGAACTTTCGCGTCCCGTGCTCGTCCACCCCCGGGACGAGGATGACCTGACCAGCGAAGATCGAACTACCACCGAGGAGTTCCAATGACCGCATTATTCGACCTGACCGGCCGTATCGCCCTTGTCACGGGCTCCAGCCGCGGCATCGGTCTGACTCTCGCTCGTGGACTCGCGAGATCGGGAGCCCGCGTCGTGCTGCACGGGCGCGACCAACAGACTCTGAACGCCGCCAGGGAGACGGTGCTGGCGGAATCGGGGGGAGAGGTCGCGACTGCCCGTTTCGATGTGACCGATGCCGCCGCCGTAGATAGTGGAATCAGCGAGATCGAATCCTCGGTCGGGCCCGTGCAGATCCTGGTGAACAATGCCGGAATCCAGCGCCGCGCGCCGTTCACCGAGTTCGCGCTGAGCGACTGGAACGAACTTGTCGCATCCAACCTGACCAGCGCCTTCCTCGTCGGCCAAAGGATCGCTCGAGGTATGGTCGACGCCGGGTCGGGCAAGATCATCAATATCGGCTCGGTGCAATCGCAACTCGGCCGCCCGGGAATCGCCGCCTATGCCGCGACCAAGGGGGGCATCGCGATGCTCACCAAGGGGATGTGCGCCGACCTCGGGCCACGCGGCATCCAGGTTAATGCGATCGCGCCAGGGTATTTCGCCACCGAATTGACCAAGTCCCTCGTCGACGACGAGACCTTCAGCCAGTGGGTGCGCACGCGCACTCCAGCCGGACGGTGGGGCGATACCGAAGATCTGGTCGGCGCGCTCGTGTTTCTCGCGTCCGGAGCATCAGATTTCGTCAACGGCCAGGTCCTCTATGTCGACGGCGGCATGACCGCAGTGGTCTGAGTTGCCCCCCCCTTATTCGCGCCAGACCCATATCGAGAGAGAGAACATGACGATGGACCTCCCAGAAACCGCCCTCGGCGTGGTCGCACACGCGAAAGACGAGCTTCGGATCGAGCCTGTTGCGTTGAAACGGCCCGAAGCGCATCAGGCGGTGGTAGACATCACCTACGGCGGCATCTGTGGGTCGGATCTGCACTACTGGACGCACGGGGCAGCGGGGGAGTCCATTCTGAAGGCCCCGATGGTTCTCGGCCACGAGGTCGTCGGCACCGTGCGAGTCGCCGCGGCCGACGGATCCGGGCCACGGATCGGAGCCTCCGTCGCGGTCCACCCCGCCACCCCCGGACCCGGCGACGGCAGCCGTTATCCCGAGAACAGACCCAATCTCTCCCCGGGGTGCACCTATCTGGGCAGTGCCGCCCGATTTCCGCACACCGACGGCGCGTTCGCGCGGACCGTCGTGCTCGACAGTCGGATGCTGCGAGAGCTGCCAACGGGCCTGTCCCTGCGAGACGCCGCACTCGTGGAGCCGGCGAGCGTGGCCTGGCACGCTGTGTCGCGCGCGGGTCACGTGAAGGGAAAGCGCGTGCTCGTGACCGGAAGCGGTCCGATTGGATTGCTGATCATCGCGGTGCTGCGCAGAGCAGAGGCCGCGGAGATCATCGCCACCGACATGTTCGAAACCCCGCTCGCGATCGCGACGGCTGTCGGAGCGACACGCACGCTTCTCGCGACGGATGCCGACGCGATTGCCGCCGTGGACGCCGACATCGCCATCGAATCGTCCGGCAGTTTTCGTGGACTCGCGAGCGCCACGCGTGGCACGACCCGCGGCGGCCGGGTCGTCATGGTGGGGCTGTTGCCCTCGGGGGAGCAGCCCGCACTCATCTCACTCGCGATCACCCGGGAGCTCGAGCTGGTCGGATCCTTCCGTTTCAACGACGAGATCGACGAGGTGATCGCGGCGATCGCCGATGGATCACTCGACGTCGCACCCGTCGTCACACACGAGTTCCCGGTCGAGGAGTCCCTCAAGGCCTTCACGATCGCGAACCAGCCTGCGGTCTCGGGCAAGGTGCTGTTGAGATTCTGAGTCGCGGCCTCGCGCTCGGCCCGCGACCAGGCCGTCAGCCCGCGACAGCCGGATCGATCACCCCGAGGAGGGGCTGTCCCAGGTTCGCCCGGCGCACGTTATCTTCCACACGCTTCGCGAGCGTGCGCCAGTAGGCGTCCTCCGGGTTGGCCGAGTGCGGCGTGATCAACGCGTTAGGCAGTCGCCACAACGGATGATCGGAGGGCAACGGCTCCGGATCGGTGACGTCGAGAGCCGCTCCCGCGATCTCGCCAGCGCCCAACGCCGCAACGAGTTCGTCGGTGACCACGAGATCTCCTCGCGCGACGTTGATGAGCCAGGCTCCGGGCTTCATCGCCGCCAGCTCCGCGGCGCCAATCATTCCTCGCGTCTCCGATGTCGATGGAGCGGTCAGTACGACGTAGTCGGCATCGGGAAGCACTTCCCGGTACCGGTCGCGCGGAACCGTGCGTTCCGCGCCAGGGAACGGGCCCGAATTCGATACCGCGGTGATCACGCAGTCGAATGGTTTCAGCAAGGTGACGAGCGCCTGACCGATGCCCCCCGCGCCGATGATGGCGACAGTGCTCCCCGCCAGAGACCGGGTGTTCTTCGGCGTCCATTCGGTCGCACGAGCAAGGGTGTGCAGGCCCTTGGCCCCGAGAAGCATGAGGGCGAGCACATGTTCGGCCACCTGTGGCGAGTAAGCGCCGGCGGCACTCGTCCACACCGGCTCTGCTGTGATGTATCCCGGTTGGGTCCAACGCTCGACTCCGGCGTGCGGCAGCTGGATCCAGAGGATCCGTTCGCTGATCATGTCGACGACTTCGCGGGCATCGTCTGATCCGTGATAGACGATCGCATTCGCTTCCGCGAGTGGCACGACCCGGCCGCCGCCTCGAACCACAGCCACCTCGAGATCGGGCAGCTGATTCGGTCCGACATAGACCCTGACGTCGTCGATTGCTTTCATCACTGCTCTTCCCGTTCGTCGTTCCGCAACTCGTCCACCAGGCGACGAAGATATTCGGCGCTCCGCTCCTGCATCCACAGGGCGTCTCCGCCATAGTGCTCCACCACCATCGGGCCGCTGTAGCCCGCCGCCAGTGCTTCTGTGACCGCGAGTCGATAGTCGATGGTGCCGTCCCCCAGCGCCGTCGGTGCGACCGCGAAGGGACCACCCGGCGCCAGCGTGGACCGAGTGTAATTCTTGAGGTGCCAGTACGTCATGTGCGGCAGGCATCCCCGAAGGGTATCGAGCCAGGATTCGCGGAGCGGGGTGACGGATCGCACGAGATTTCCGAGGTCGGGGTTCACCCCGAAATTCGGTCGATCCACGGCGGCCATCAGCCGAGCCACATCCTCGGAAGTGCACATCAGGGAGTCTTCGTAGAGTTCGATGTTCAGGTCGATCTCGAGCTCCGCGGCCGCATCACAGACCACGGCCACACGCCGGGCCGCAAGATCCCAGTTCTCATCGGTGCGGTCATCCGCCCGACCCGCGTGTTCCCAGAATTGCGCGGACTGTCGTTGCGCGTCGACGAGGGCGGGATGAAATCCCACCCCCACTCTTCGGAGCCCGAGCCGGTGTGCGACCTCCAAGATCTTCAGGGTGTACTCGAGGTTCTCTTCTCCGAGCTCCGGATCGATGAGACTTCGGCGAGAGGTGCCCAAGCAGGGTGCCGTGAGGCCAATATCCACCAGGATGCTTCCGAGATCGTCGACCTCGCTGGCCGTCAAGTGCGCAAAGGGAAGCCAGTTGTCGAGCAGATCCACCCGGCTGAAACCGCTGCGTTTCAGTCGTCGGAGCTCGCTGCGCCAACTCATCGGGCCGGCGCCGCGCCGGGCACCGGGGGTCTGGGTGCACAGCGCGAGTACGCTGCCCACGATCGACTCATCCACCGCTGTCATAAATCCCTGGCTCCCTTACCCGAGTGGTGCTTTCTCGCGCCCGTTTTACCAACGCGACCGCCAGAACTCTATGGAACATCCCGGTGCCATCATTGGCATTTGTTCAACAGACTGAATTCTGAGCGGAAAATTCCCCAATCTCTCGGTCCTTCGTTCAGCCAGTTGAACGTAAGTCTTGTTTGCCGTTGCCGCGAGTGTTTGAGTGACTGCCGACGGTAAAGACATGAGGAACCCGATGGAGAGTTTCAGATGAGCGCCAGCGTAGGTGGCGAGGTGATGATCGCGTCGCTTCTCGCGCCCGGAGCGACGCTCGAGAAATTGGCGAGCGGATGCGTCTGGGCGGAAGGTCCTGCCTGGATCGCCGGTGATCAGAGCGTGCGGTGGAGCGACATCCCCAACGACCGAATCATGCAATTCCACCCGGGCACCAACACCACCAGCGTCTATCGCGCGGGTGTCGGTTTCACCAACGGGCGAACGACCGATGCAACCGGTGCAGTCGTGCAGTGCTCGCATGGAGCGCGGGCGATCGAACGCGACGACGGTCATACCGTCACCACTGTCGCCGCAGCCTGGGCGGGGCGCCGGTTCAACAGCCCCAATGACGTGGTCGTTCATTCCGACGGCTCGATCTGGTTCACCGATCCGCCCTATGGAATACAGGTGAGCGGAGAGGGTCATCCAGGGGAGCGCGAATACGGCGACAACTTCGTCTTCCGGATCGATCCCAGCGACAACTCAGTGACTGTCCTGATTGCGGATGTCGAAGAACCCAACGGCCTTGCCTTCTCGCCGGATGAGTCGATCCTCTACGTGTCAGACACGTCTGCCGCTCGAGCGAGCGGCGGAGGTGGAAATCGTCACATTCGCGCCTACGACATCATCGACGGTCGGACCTGCAAAAACGGCCGGACCGTCGCGAGTCTGCAATCGGGTCTTCCCGACGGATTTCGCGTCGACGAGCACGGGCGAGTCTGGACTTCCTCCGACTCGGGAGTGCAGATCTTCTCCCCGGCGGGCGATCACCTCGCAAGCATCGACGTGCCCGAGGTCGTCAGCAATCTGTGTTTCGGCGGCGCCGACGGCTCGGATCTCTACATCACCGCCACCACGAGCCTGTACCGGATTCGTACTCGCACCACAGACGCATCCGCACTCTGGCGACGAAAGTAGGGCCCGATGACCTTGACCCCCGCGCGACCCGTAGTCGCCACCGATACCGCCTCCAGCACCCCGTCACCCGCCGCATTTCGAGCTGGCCTGATCCTCTCCCACATGGGCGACCGGCGAGTGCCGTTGACGATCAGCGACATCGCGCTTCACCTGGATCTCGCGAAATCCTCCGTCTTCAACCTGCTTGTCAGCCTCGAAGCCTCCCACATGGTCAGAAGAGGGGAGCACGGCTGGGTGCTGAGCTACCGGATGCTCGAGCTGAGCCGCTCGATGCTCGCCTCGAGCACGATGGTGGCCGAGTTCGGTCACATCCCGCGTGCACTGACAACGCTCCACAGCGAAACCACTCTCCTCGCCGTACTCGACGGCACGGATGTGATCTACCTCGCACGCAACGGCGGCACTCAGCCGGTGCGATTCTTGGCGGCCGTCGGAAGTCGGGCTCCCGCAGGCGTCACGGGTCTCGGTAAGGCGATGCTGGCGAGCCTTTCGGATCTCGAACTCGATACCCGACTCGCCACCATCGGCGAGCTCCCACGACCTACTGTCCGCTCGCATCGGAGTGTGGAGTCGTTGCACGCCGACCTGATGCAGATCAGGGAGCGAGGGTACGCGATAGACGACGAGCAAGGGGTGGTGGGCGTCACCTGTGTGGCGGTCGCATTCGTCTCAGAAGGCATGCCCGCTGCGGTGAGCGCAACACTGCTCGCTCCCCGGGCCACAGCAGACATGCGCTCACGACTGGCATCCGAACTTTCCATCCTCGCCCGCGGGCTGAGCGACCAGGAGCAATTATGAGTACCTCACTTCTCAGCGTGGAAAACCTCAACAAGACCTTCTTCGCGACGCGCGCCGCTCGAGACGTTTCGTTCACAGTAGAACAGGGTGAGATCGTCTCCTTGCTCGGTGAGAATGGGGCCGGCAAGTCGACGGTGATCAAGATGTTGGCGGGGGTGTACAAACCCGACAGCGGGCGGATGCTCCTTTCGGGCAGTGATCTGTCGACTCCCGGCACGAGGTCGAAGATGTCTTTCATCCACCAGAATCTCGGTCTCATCGACTGGATGACTGTGGCCGAGAACATGGCCATCACTCTGGGGTACCCGCGCCGATTCGGTCTCGTCGACATGAAAGAGCTCCGTCGCCGCTCGCGCGAAATCCTCGACCTCGTGGGGGGAGGGATCGACCCCGACGCTCGTGTTTTCGATCTGCCGCGCACCGAGCGCAGCCTGCTCACCATCGCGCGAGGTCTCGTCTCGAACCCGAAGCTGCTGGTGCTCGACGAGCCGACCGCATCCCTTCCCGCGGCCGATGTCGAGCGCCTCTTCACAGTTCTTCGAAGGCTGCGAGACACCGGCGTCGGCATGATCTATGTCTCGCACCGACTCGACGAGGTGTACGAGATTTCAACACGAACCGTGGTGATGAGAAGTGGCGCTGTCGTCGCCGAGCGATCAGTTCATGGACTGTCTCACACCGACCTCGTGGAGCTGATCGTCGGCCATGAGGTATCGACAATCACTTTCGACGAGCCCGGCGTTGAGCCCCGGCTCGAACTCGCCGATGTGCGGGTGAACGATGTCGGTCCCATGAACCTTGTCGCGCCTCGCGGAGAAGTCATCTCGATCTGCGGACTGCGTGGCGCGGGCCAGGACGAGATCGGCCGTGCCATTGCGGGGGCAATAAAGATCGACTCGGGCACGCTGTCGATCGACGGAACACCCGTGCGGTTCGGCAGCCCCTACGGCGCGGTCAAGGCGGGTATCGGTTTTGCCACGTCCAACCGGGAGACCGAATCTGTGGCGTCCGGCCTGACCGTGCGCGAGAACCTCTTCCTCAACCCTTCCATCTGGGGGCGAAAAGCACTCTCGTTCTTCTGGCCGGGGACCGAACGTAAGGAGGCTCTCGAGCAGATCCGGGCATTCGGGGTCCGCCCTGCCGATACCGAACTGTCGTTGGACACCTTCTCCGGTGGCAACCAACAAAAAGTGATCCTCGCGCGCTGGCTGAGTGCCGGACGCAAGATCCTGGTTCTCGAAGAACCCACCATGGGCGTGGACATCGGAGCGAAGTCGGACATCTACGGCCTCTTGCGTGATGCCGCGAGAGCCGGAACAACGGTTGTCGTCGTCTCCACCGACATGGAGGAGGTCGCCAAGATCAGCCACCGGGCGATCGTGATGGAGAGGGGCCAGCCCACAGCGAGCCTCAGTGGGGCAGACCTGACCATAGCAAATCTCGTAGCCGCAGCATCGGGCCTTGAATTCCACACACTCACTGAGGAGCACACATCATGACGATGAATACGTCCGTCCGTTCGACGGCGCTCGAACCGCCGCGCGGCACACCGTGGTACCGGCAGTTGACCACCACCTACGGGCTCGTCGTGCTCACTGCCATCCTCTTCGTGATCTTCGCGATTCTGCGGCCCAACACCTTTGCCACGCTGCTCAATTTCCAGCTGCTGGCGTCATCTCAGTCGATTCTCCTGATCCTGGCCCTTGCCGTGACGATTCCGATGATCGCGGGAAAGATCGACCTTTCTATCGGCTATGGAGCGGGCCTCTGGCAGGTCATGGCGTTGAATTTGCAACTCCTTGGCGTCGATTACCGCCTGTCGATACTCCTCTGTCTCGTCGGCGGAGCGCTGATCGGACTACTGAACGCGCTGCTCGTCGAACTTGCGCAGGTAGATGCGTTCATCGCCACCCTGGCGACCGGGCAGGTCATCTTCGCGATCACGTTCTGGATCACCGGGGGCCGTCAGATCACCGATTCGGCCGGCCAGCGGGCCGCCGCGTTCGACAAGCTCGCCGCCTGGTCGGCGGGACCGCTGCCGGGGACCTTCGTTATCGCACTGGTACTGGGTCTCGTGATCTTCGTGCTGCTCGAGTACTTCCCGATCGGACGCTACCTGTATGCGATCGGCGCGAACCCCCGCGCTGCGGAGCTGACCGGCGTTCCGCGCCGTAAGTACGTCGTCGGAGCGATGGTCTCCTCTGGCGTGATGGTTGCGATCGCGGGAGTGCTCATCGCCTCCCGCTCCAACGGCGTGGTGCAGTCCAACATCGGGCCCGAGTTCCTCCTGCCCGCCCTCACGGCAGCCTTCCTCGGGTCGACCACGATTCGCCCGGGGCGGATGAACGCGCTCGGCACGATCATCGGCGTCACGATCGCGACCATCGGTATCTCGGGGCTTCAGCAACTCATCCCCGGACAGTTCTACCTCGAACCGCTCTTCAACGGCCTGACGCTCGTGGCCGCGATCACGATCGCGTCGGTGACGAGCCGAAGGAGGGTGGCGCGAGCTGAGGCCACACCGCCCAACAAAAAACCGGTGGATGGCGATCCGTCGCCGGCACCCTCTGTCGGTACCACAGCCTCGCCGCCACCCCTGTGAGCCCGTTCCGGTAACACAGCGCAGAACTTCACTCCCTCCGGCCGCAGCAGCGGGTCGGGGCACCATCAAGAGACAGGAAAGCAATGAAGCTGAAAAATAGGCGGTTCTCTATCGCCGTCGCCGTAGTAACCCTTGTGCCGATGCTCGCACTCGCAGGTTGCTCGAGTGCGAGTGTGTCGAGTCAGAATTCGGCATCGCCGTCGGCGAGCGGTGGATCCAGCGCCGGCAAATTCGACTCCATCCTCCCCAAGGGTGACCCGGTCGCATTCTCGAAGGCGCTCGTAGAAAAGAGCCTGACTGCATCGGAGGGTTTCACGCCTCCCTCCACCGGCCCGAAGGCCCAAAAGCCGGGCGCGAAAATCGCGTATGTCGCGGGTGACCTTGCTAACGGCGGTCACAACGCGATGGGTAAGTCAGTGCAGGAAGCCGCCGCGAAGATCGGCTGGACCGTCAGCGTCTACGACGGCCACGGGACTCCGCAGGGCAACACCGATGCGATGAACCAGGCGATCACGTCCAAGCCGGACGCGATCATCCTCGGTGGTCTCGACCCAACGGAGCAGGCTCCCGCCATCACCACTGCCACTTCGGAAAAAATCCCCGTGATCGGATGGCACGCCGGCGTTCTCACCGGACCGGGCAATGGGCTCGTCACGAACGTGGGAACGGATCCGCTCGTCGTCGCACAACTCGCTGCTGCCTATGCGGTCGCGAACTCGAACGGCAAGGCGGGGGTCGCGGTATTCACGGACGGCCAGTACGAGCTCGCCGTCACCAAAGCCCGCGCGATGGAGGCATACATCAAGGCGTGTAAGGGATGCAGCGTCCTCTCCTTCCAGGACTCCCCGATCGCGACCGCTGACCAGCGTATGCCCGGCATCGTCTCGAACCTCTTGCAGCAAAATGGCAAGAAGCTCACGTACCTGCTCGCTGTCAACGGCAACTACTTCAGTGGAGCGTCCCGCGCTCTGAAAGACGCGGGAATCGCTGCCGCTGGACCCCCGCAGTCCATCGGCGCTGGTGACGGTGACGCCGCAGACATGCAGCGAATCCGCAGCGACAGCTACCAGGCCGCAACAGTTGCCGAGCCCATCCCGCTGCAGGGGTGGCAGCTCATCGACGAGGTGAACCGCGCTTTTGCCGGTGAGAAGCCCTCGACGTTCGTGGCTGCACCCGGTCTGATCACGAAACAGAACGTACCCTCGGGCGACGTGTTCGATCCCGCCAGTGGGTTCCGTGACGTGTACCTGAAGGTCTGGGGCAAGTAGCCCTGTGCGAATGGCCCGTCTCGCTCTGCGAAGGCGGGCCATTCTGCGCGGTCGCACGGGAAGGCCGACCGACGATGGACGTGCCGCAACTCCGTCCAACCGAGCGAATAGGGTCGACCCATGAACTCGTCACCGCTTATCGTCGTCATGGGGGTAAGCGGATCCGGAAAATCGACAGTCGGGGAAGCCCTCGCCGCCAGTCTCGGCGTTCGCTTCGAAGACGCGGATGCGCTGCATCCGGCCGCGAATGTGGCGAAGATGGCGTCGGGGATTGCACTTACCGACGACGACCGGATGCCGTGGCTCGCGCTCGTCGGCGCGGAACTGTCCGCGGCGCCCGATGGTCTCGTCATCGCGTGTTCCGCGCTCAAGCGGGTGTACCGCGAGGCGATCCTCGCCGCGGCGCCCTCCACCCGGTTCGTCTTCCTCGATGGGTCGAGGACGCTGCTCGACTCGCGCGTGCAGCATCGTGAGGGTCACTTCATGCCCGCATCCCTTCTCGACTCGCAGCTCGCAACGCTCGAGCCTCTCGCGCGGGACGAGCCGGGCGTACGGGTCTCGCTCGATGATCACCCCACGGTGGAGTCGGTGGTGCGAATGCTGGTTGCTCCGCTGACCCCGCTGGTCGAGTAGGTCGCTCTGGCGACCGTGTCGGGATCCTCCCGCATCCGTGTAAACTCTCAACCTGTACTTCGGCGAGGGATGCCATGCATCCGTTATCGACGCGGTGGATCGGGCACGTGGCTGCTTTCAGCCCCAAGTCTTTCCTCACGCTGATGCGTTCGAGTGGAAACCAATAGACGCGGGCCCTGTGCTGAACCACAGAAGGTCCGCCAAGGAGAAAAATGTCTGAGAAGAAGGCTCATAAAGAGCTCACCAACAAGATTTCGGCGGAGTCCCGCACCACCTTCGGCAAGGGTGTCGCTCGCAAGCTTCGCGCTGCCGGCAAGGTGCCAGCGGTTGTCTACGGTCACGGCACCGAGCCGCAGCACGTGAGCCTTCCGGCCCACGAGGTCGCGCTCCTGCTGCGCAAGGCGAACGCCATCCTGGATCTCCAGCTCGACGGTGGAGCCAACCAGCTCGCCCTCGTCAAGGACGTGCAGAAGGATCCGCTTCGCCAGATCATCGAGCACATCGACCTGATCGTGCTGCGCAAGGGCGAGCGCGTCGAGGTCGACGTCGCCGTTCACGTCTCGGGAGAGCCGGCCTCCGGAACCTCCGTCGACCTGGATGCCAAGTCGATCACGATCGAGGCTCTGGCCACGAACATCCCCCAGAATGTCGTCGTCGACGTCGAGGGACTCGAAGCCGGAACCCAGATCTTCGCGAAGGATGTCGCGCTGCCCGAGGGCTCGGTGCTCGTCACCGATCCCGAGGTGCTCGTCGTCGCGATCAGCATCCCGGTCGAGCAGGACCTGGGCGAGACCCCCGAGGTCGAAGAGACCGAGGAAGCTCCCGCCGAGGAAGCTGCCGCAGAGTAGTAACACTCACCACCACCCTGCAGTAGCGGTCCATGGACTCCACTCAGTGGCTCGTAGTCGGGCTCGGCAACCCCGGGCCCGACTACGCCAGCAATCGACACAATGTCGGTCAGATGGTTCTGGCCGAGCTCGCGGACCGCGCCTCGGCATCCTTCCGCTCGCACAAGACCAACTCGACGGTCGCCGAGGGGCGCACCGGGCTCGAGGGCCCGCGGCTCGTGCTCGCCAAGCCCAATAGCTTCATGAACCTCTCCGGCGGACCGGTCGCGTCTCTGCTCAATTTCTACAAGATCGAGCCAGCGCAGCTCATCGTCGTTCACGATGAGCTCGACATCCCCTTCGACAAGCTCAAGATCAAGTTCGGTGGCGGTCACGGCGGCCACAACGGCATTCGCGACATCATCTCGGCGATCGGCACGGGAGACTTCACTCGCGTGCGCGTCGGCATCGGTCGTCCGCCCGGACGGCAGTCCGCCGCGGACTTCGTGCTGCGCGACTTCGGGTCGACGGAGCGCGCCGTGCTGCCCAACCTGCTGACGGATGCGGCTGATGCCGTCGAGTCGATCGCGCGCGACGGCCTCATCGCGGCCCAGCTGCGATTCCACACCGCCCCGCCGGTCGAGTAGCGCCGCCGGTGACCGAGTAGGTCGCTCAGCGACCGTATGGAGATCCCGCCCTCAGGCTCCTGCTGTCGCGGTGGCCCCCGGCGTTTTCCCGCCAGCATGAGCCGCAACAACCCGCACCGCGCTCTTGCCGCCGTCGCTCGTCTTCTCCACGATGACTACGGCTGTGCTGACGACGAAGTCTGACGCCGCAGCCGGCGCCTTGGGTGTGCCGTACTGGGTTGCTGATCCGACGGTGACGTGCTGAGTCGCGCCGGCTCGGGTCGTGATCGTCCAACTCGCGCCGGCGATCCCCGCGATCTCTCCGCGAACGACCGTATGCACGGCTACTTTTCGTGCTCCGGCCACGGGGCGATGGGATACCGTCGGCGCCACTGCCGCCGATCCCACGGTCTGATAGGAGTCGGCGACCGCGGTACCGACTCCCCACGCGGTGAGCCCGGCGACGACCACGACAGCGAGTGCCGCAGCGGTGATGCCCAGGGCGAGCGGATGACGCCGCAGGAATGGCGGGACGGTCATCCCAGAAACACCCGGGTTGTCACCGGGAGTGCGCGGCTCGGCTACGCCGAGCGGCTGGGTCGCCTCCGGGTACGGCTGCGCGAAGGAAAACGGCTGGGTGTCAGCTAGGGCCGGTGTTGCGGTGTACGGCCGGGTGTCGGCAAGGGCCGGTGGTGCGGGGAATGGCTGGGTGTCGGCTAGGGCCGGTATTCCGGGGAATGGCTGGGTGTCAGCGAGGGCCGGTATTGCGGGGAATGGCTGGGTGTCAGCGAGGGCCGTGCTCTCGGGAAACGGTGCTGTATCGGCGGCGGGCTGAGCTGCGGCGTCATTCTCGTCGGGGCTGAACTCGTTGCGGGACGGCTTCTTCGATGTGACCATGGCGTCACCCCACCACCGCTTCATTGGCGCCGAGTACGGGATGTGTTCGGGCGATGTAAGGGCCGAGGGCTATGGGTTATTCGGTCACGTGTCACGTGTCACGGGAGCCGCCCGTCACGCGTCACGTGAACCGGGAGCCGCCCGTCACAAACTGTCCCCGGTACCCCCGGTGGCGACACTTTGCGACGGGTGGGCCCGGGCTCGGGAGGGCGTCGTCGTCGACCCCGTGTCCGCCCCACTGGCGAACCCGTGTCGACCCGTCACGATCGGTCCCCGGCGCTCCCAGTGGCGACACTTTGCGACGGATGGGCCCGGACCCGGGAAGGCCTCACCGGCGAACTAGTGTCGACCCGTCACAAAATGTCCCCGATACCCCCGGTGGCGACACTTTGCGACGGATGGGCCCGCGCCCGGGAGGGCCTCGTCGGCGAACCCGTGTCGACCCGTCACAAAATGTCCCCGGTGCTCCCGGTGGCGACGCTTTGCGACGGATG
This sequence comes from Frigoribacterium sp. UYMn621, assembly GCF_040549525.1. Classification (NCBI taxonomy): domain Bacteria; kingdom Bacillati; phylum Actinomycetota; class Actinomycetes; order Micrococcales; family Microbacteriaceae; genus Frigoribacterium; species Frigoribacterium sp. UYMn621. The sequence goes on from NZ_JBEPTM010000006.1 coordinate 45,218, forward strand.
GGCCCGGGCCTCCCCGCGCCCGACTCCCCCCCTCCCACCGTCGACCCCGCGTCCGACTCCGCCCCACCGGCGAACCCACCACAGCCCGTCACAAACTGCGCCCAACGCCCTCCCCGACGACCCTTTTCGACGGATGCCTGCCGCGTGAAGCGAGCGGGAACAGCCCCCTGTCACCCCCCGAGCGTAGACTCCATCAAGTGATACTTTCGGGCTTGAATTCTGCGCTCTTACGCGCCCACACGTTCGAAAACGCCGTCTCCTGGGGCTCCCGCAGCGCAGATTTCTCCCTGGTCGATGGCCTCCGCGCCCCGCTGCTCGCCTCCCTGCTCACGGCCCGAGGCGACAAGGCGAAGGCGCCTCAGGCCCTGCTCGCCATCGTGGCAACCGGTCGTGATTCCGAGTCGCTCCGCTCGGCGCTCGCCAGCGTGATGCCGGATGCCCAGGTCGTCGAGTTCCCCGCCTGGGAGACCCTGCCGCACGAACGCTTGAGCCCGAGCGCCGAGACCGTCGGCAAGCGCATCCATGCGCTGCGCACCATGCAGCGCTGGCAGGATGCCCCGCAGCACGACCTGGTCATCGTCGCGAGCGTGCGTGCCGCACTCCAACCCCTCGCCGACAACCTCACCAGCATCGAGCCGCTCGCCCTCTCCGCCGGTGGACGCGGTTACAACCTGGCGGGCATCAGCCGTCAGCTCGTCGACCTGGCATATTCCCGAGTCGACATGGTCACCCGTCGGGGCGAATTCGCGGTGCGCGGCGGCATCCTCGACGTGTTCGCACCGGTGGCGGAGCATCCGTGGCGCGTCGAGTTCTTCGGCGACGAGGTGGAGCAGATCCGCCAGTTCTCGGTCGCCGACCAGCGTTCGATGGACGAGCCGATCCCCACGGTCGAGCTCCCGCCGAGCCGGGAGTTGCTGCTCAGCGAGGCGGTGAAGCAGCGCGCGCGGGAGATGCAGCACGAGTTCCCGAGCCTCAGCCAGATGCTCGCCAAGATCAGCGAGGGCATCCCGGTCGACGGTATGGAGTCGCTGGCACCCGCCCTCGCCGACCGACTCGTGCCGCTCACTCATTACCTGCCGACGGATGCCGCGATCGCGGTTCTCGCGCCGGAAAGGGTCGCGAGTCGCGCCGTCAGCCTCGTCGAGACGAACCGCGAGTTCCTCAGCGCCGCGTGGAATGCGGCGACCGCGGGAGCCGAGGCGCCGATCGACCTCGATTCCGGCGACTTCCTCAGCGTCAGCGCGCTGAGGGATGCCGCAGGGGCGCGCAACTGGTGGACGCTGAGTTCCTTCGACAGCGGCGAAGCAGAACCCGAGACCGTCACCACCGCCACCTCCGAACTCCGCGACGGCGACCACTACATCCGCGTCAATGCCACCACGGTTCCCACCTTCCAGGGCCAGGCCGACGGGGCGATCGACTACGTCGGCGACAAACTGAAGGACGGCTGGACCGTCGCGGTCGTCGCGGCCGGACACGGCCTGGTCGAGCGCGCCGCCGAGGCCCTCGGCGAGCACGGTTTCGCCGCCCGCATCGTGGAAGAGTTCCCGGCCGAGACCGAGACGGGCGTCGCGTACCTGCTCTGCGCATCCGTCGAGCACGGCTTCGAGTTGCCGGAAACCAAGTTCGCCCTGCTCAGCGAGAGCGAGTTCTACGGTCGGGCCGCCGGCTACGACACCCGCCAGGTGAAGAAACTCGCCAGCCGTCGCAAGAACGTGGTCGACCCGCTGCAGCTCAAGGCCGGCGACTTCGTCGTGCACGAGACGCACGGCATCGGCCGATTCGCGGAGCTGGTGCAGCGCACCGTCTCCACCGGCGGACGCAACGCCGTCAAGAACAACCGCGAGTACCTGCTGGTCGAGTACGCGCCATCGAAGCGCGGCTACCCCAACGACAAGCTCTACGTTCCCACCGACCAGCTCGACCTGCTCACCCGTTATGTCGGGGGAGAGGCGCCCGCGCTCAGCAAGATGGGCGGATCCGAGTGGGCGGCCCAAAAGGGACGCGCCCGCAAGGCGGTGCGCGACATCGCCGTCGAGCTCGTGAAGCTCTACTCGGCCCGAATGGCGAGCCGGGGCCACGCGTTCCCGCCCGACACCCCGTGGCAGCGGGAGCTCGAGGAGGCGTTCCCCTTCGCGGAGACCCCCGATCAGCTCACCACCATCGACGAGGTCAAGGCCGACATGGAGCGGCCGATCCCGATGGACCGTCTCATCTCCGGCGACGTGGGTTACGGCAAGACCGAGGTCGCCATCCGCGCCGCGTTCAAGGCCGTGCAGGACGGCAAGCAGGTCGTCATGCTCGTGCCCACCACCCTGCTGGTGAAGCAGCACATGGAGACCTTCGCCGAGCGCTTCGCCGGCTTCCCCGTGCACCTGCGCGCACTCAGCCGGTTCCAGACCGACAAGGAGTCGAAGGAGACCATCGAGGGCATGGCGGATGGCACGGTGGATGTCGTCATCGGCACACACCGCCTGCTCAGCCCCAGCATCGTGCTCAAGGACCTGGGTCTCGTGATCATCGACGAGGAGCAGCGTTTCGGCGTCGAGCACAAGGACGCGCTGAAGAAGCTCAAGACCAACGTCGATATCCTCGCGATGAGTGCGACGCCGATCCCGCGCACGCTCGAGATGGCGGTGACCGGCATCCGAGAGATGTCGACGCTCGCGACACCGCCGGAGGACCGGCATCCGATCCTCACCTTCGTCGGCCCCTACAACGACAAGCAGGTCGGTGCCGCCATCCGTCGTGAACTGCTGCGCGAGGGTCAGGTCTTCTTCGTGCACAACCGGGTCTCGTCGATCAGCCGGGTCGCCTCCCAGCTCGCCGAGCTGGTGCCCGAAGCACGCATCGCCGTGGCCCACGGGCAGCTGCCGGAACACGTGCTCGAGCAGGTGATGGTCGACTTCTGGGAGCGCAAGTTCGACGTGCTGGTCTCCACCACCATCATCGAGACCGGCCTCGACATCGCCAACGCGAACACCCTCATCATCGACCGAGCCGACAAGTACGGCCTCAGCCAGCTTCACCAGTTGCGCGGGCGGGTCGGCCGGGGGCGCGAGCGCGCCTACGCCTACTTCCTCTACGACGCCGACAAGCCGCTCGGCGAGGTCGCTCACGATCGGCTCGCCACGATCGCCGCGAACAACGAGCTCGGTGCGGGGATGCAGGTCGCGCTCAAGGACCTCGAGATCCGTGGCGCGGGCAACCTGCTCGGCGGCGAGCAGTCCGGCCACATCGCCGGGGTCGGCTTCGACCTGTACCTGCGCATGATCGGCGAGGCCGTGTCCACCTTCCGCGGCGAGGTCGCGGAAGGGCAGACCGAACTCCGCCTCGAACTGCCGGTGGATGCGCACATCCCCGAGGAATATGTGGAGAGCGAGCGCCTCCGCCTCGAGGCCTACCAGAAGCTGTCGACGGCGTCCTCGCCCGCGGCATCCGCCGACTCGATCGACCGCGTGCTCGAGGAGCTCACCGACCGCTACGGCGAACCGCCCGTGCAGGTGCAGAACCTCATCGCCGTCTCCCGGCTGCGGCGGATGGCGCAGAAGGCAGGCCTCTCCGAGGTCGTCACCGCCGGCGGCAACCTGCGCGTGGCATCCATGGAGCTGCTGGACTCGATCCAGATCCGGCTGCAGCGGATGTTCCCGGGCGCCCGCTACTTCACCCAGACGCACTCGGTGTCGGTTCCGCTGCCGGTGCGCCAGGGCATCCCGCTGGCCGATGCCGACCTCATCGAGTGGACCGGCCAGCTGCTGGTGGCCATCTTCGGCGCAGAGCTGAAGGTGGATGCCCCGCTGGTCGAGTAGCGCCCGACGAGGGAGGCCGCGTGTCGAGTGCCCACAGCGGACATCCCGAACGACACGCCGCCCAGAGCCTTCGACACGCCGGCTCAGCTGAGAATCTCCGCTCTAGGCACTCGCGGCCGCGATCGGTCTCCGCCGAAGCGGCGCGCTCCAGCTTCACACCATCGCGACCGGCAGACTCGCGCGATGATGCAGCGCGCCAGCGAGCGCGCAGAGATCGAGGTGATGGATGAGCTGGCCCACTGCGCCTGCCCGACGACCGGGTGGACTTCCTCGATGATCTCGTCGCGAGCGGCGACGAATAGAGCCGAGCGTCCAACGTCATCCGTGCCCTCACGCGCGAGAAGCGGCCGCTCGGAACGCTCGAGGACGTCGACATCCTCAAGCGGCGTGGGCCAGACCACGACCTGGACTCGTTGGCGGAGTGGTCAAGCCGGCTTGCTCAGGACATCGACTGATGCGAGCCGTCCAGCTCGCCTCGATGGACACCTCTGCTCTCCGCCCTCACGCCCGCCCACCGCACTTATCCACAGATCGCGCAATCGCCCGCAGACGTCCTCCACCGCCTCGTCACACTGGCGGCATGACAGTGATACTCAAGGCAAGCGGCCCGGCCGACCTGCTTGCGATGGCGCCGCCGATGGTGGGCTTCCTTCCGCGCAACAGCGTCGTGCTCGTCGCCTTCCGCGGCAAGCGCACCTGTGGCGCGATGAGGTTCGATCTCCCGGCATCCGCAGATCGAGTCATCCACAAACGTGTCGCGACCACCATCGTCGGTATGTTCTGCAAACTGCCGGCGGTGGATGCCGCGCTGGTGATCGTCTACACCGACGAGGAGTTCGGCGGGGGCGATGCCGTTCCGCAGGCGGCCTTCGCGGAGGTGATCGGGCGGCGGCTGCAGCTCTCGGGATTCGAGCTGCGCGAGTCGATCTGTCAGGCGGCGGATGGTTGGGCATCCTATGTCGATCGCGACGTGCCGATCGGCGGACATCCGCTCGCCCAGATCGCCGAGTCGACCGTCGCCCGCGCCATCGAGGGCCAGCGGGGGCTGTTTCCCCCGCCGGCGACGATGGTCGATCGCGTCCCGCGGGCGGAGAAGCCGCAGCGGTCCCGCATGTCGAAGAGGCTCGCCGCATTCGAGTCCCTCTCCGTCGCGCTTCGGGATCCCCGGGTCGACGTGCCCGAGATCTTCGACGCGCTCGAAGACGTGCCCGGCTTCTCCGAGGATGCGCTCGCCTGGGATGCCGACGCGCTCGACGCCGAGGGAGCCCTTCTCGTTTTCGCGCTCCAGGCGCCGCCGGTACGGGACCTCGTAATGCTGCAGTGGGCGTTCGGTCTCGAGCTGGGCGACCGGTTGTGGGAGCAGGATCTCCAGGCCGACTCTCCCGACGAACCCCAGGTCGCCTCCGAGGCGGACTCTGCCGCGGCCGAACTTCTCATGGGGATCGGTCCGCGCCCCGATCCGCACCGCATCGAGGGTGCCATCGCGCTCCTGCTCGAACTCACGTCGCGCACCGAGGATGCGAAGCGGCCGCCTCTGCTCTGCATGCTCGCCTGGCTCAACTGGGCCCTCGGCCACGGAACGCAGGCCGGCCTGCACCTGGACGAAGCACTGGCCATCGCGCCGGACTATTCGATGGCGCAACTCCTCGAGGCGATGACCCGCACCGGCATCCTGCCCGAGTGGGCCTTCGCGGCGACGTTGGACCCGCCGGTCGAGTAGGTCGCTCCCGCCGGCCGACTGGCTCTGCTGTTCGAGTAGGTCGCTCCCGCTGGCTGACTGGCTCTGCTGGTCGAGTAGGTCGCTCAGCGACCGTGTCGAGACCCGCCGGCCGACTATTTGCTGGTCGAGTAGGTCGCTCAGCGACCGTGTCGAGACCCGCCGTACAATCCCTTCATGACCGCCCCCGAACCCCGAGCCGTCGAGCACACCGACGACCTCCCGCCGAGCCCGCCTTGCGACGCCTGCGGCTCTCCGCGCGAACTCGTCATGCTCGAGCGCTTCACCGGCTGGTGGTGCCCTGAGTGCGCCGACGCAACAGCATCGTGATGCCCACGCCGATCGCCCCACCCACGGAATTGGCGAGCAGGTCGATCCAACTCGCATAACGGGCCGGGAGCAGCAGCGCCTGGCCGAGCTCGATGACTCCCGACAGTGCAATGCAGGTGCCCAGCGCGATCCACCAGTGCCGCCTACTCAGCTGCGCCGCAACCAGCGCCCCCAACGGCACGAACAGCAGCACGTTCGCTGCACGTTCGACGAAGCTGTAGTCCACGACATCCGGAACCCCGACGGAGTGGAGATACGCGAGCACCCGTGCGAGCGAATCATCGACGGGTCGATCGACCGGAGACGGCCAGAATCCGATCACGAGGCACGCCGCGACATACGCCACTCCGATGAGGGCGAGCAGTCGTCGGGTCCGGCCTCGCAGCATGGGGGGAGCCTAGTGAATGAGGATTACAGAGTGTCGCGCCGCCGAGCACGGCCGCCCTGAGCAAGCGACCATCACCGACTGAACTCTGCGAACCGCACAGCAAGCGATTCCCTCGATGGTTTATCGGCCAATCTCGTCGGTGTATTCAGACGACGTCCGTGCATGTCTTGTAGCCCGTGTCGGAGCATCGGTCCGTCGATCTCGTCCAGGAGGTCTCGATCGATCCGCACCTCGTATTCCGGGGTGATCCCCAGAAGATTCCTGTCATAGGCGGCATGGTGAATCTTGCACAAGGCGAGACCATTCGAAACACGAGCAAACCCATCGACTTCAGCGTCGGCGATGATGTGCGCGGCGTCGAGAAGGTCACCGTGTTTGAGATTGCAGATGGCGCAGGTGGTCTGGTAGGCGTACATGATCTGGGCACGGAAAACCGGTTGATGCAGCCTCGCTCGCACGGTCCGCTCGGCATATCGCCGCTCGTTGAAAGTCATATGTAGCGGGTCGCCGAAGAACCGCATCGTCTCGTCGACAGCGATCAGGAACTCTCTGGCCGCGGTGTCGTCGGCGACCACGTAGACCGGGTAGTAGGGAACAAATGCCTTCGGGCGAATGCCGCGAAAGTAGACGAGGGGATCAGCGTTCTCGAACGCCCTTCGGAGCTTGGAATTGTCTCCTCCATCTCGCGCCTGATAGGCGTAACGCACGAACCCATCATGGCTGATCGTCTCGTCGCCATAGGGGCTCTTCGTGCTCGTCATTATCGTGAGCGTCGATTCAAAATCTTGGGGATTTCGGATGCCTCTGGCGGTATCGAGAAGAGGGAGACGCTCGAGACCATAGTGATAGTTCTCGAGTTCCTCTCGAGAAAGTTCAGATTTCCCAGACCCGAGCTTTCCGTCCAACCAACGAAAGACATCCGAGCGGATGGCGGATTGCTCGTCGGCGGTTCTCATGGCTCAGTCCTATCAGCAATCGGCAACGGACCATGCGAAGCCGAGCGGGCCGCCTCCCTAAGCAACCCCCACCCACAGCCCATCCCGCGCCCGGGTCATCGCCACGTACAACTCCCGCCGATCGAGCTCGCGACGTTCGGTCGCGGCCGACTCCTCCGAGGCGGGCGCCGGCTCGAGCAGTCGCGGGGGAGTGCGCGCCACCAGCACCTGTTTGAACTCGAGCCCCTTTGCCCGCTTGATGGTGCCGACCTTGATCGCCTCGACGGTGGTGCCGTCGTAGTCGAGCAACTCGATCGACCTGAGACCGCCGGCATCCAATGCCTTTCGCAGATCGGTCGCGGCGAAGGTTGTGGAGGTGAGGATCCCGATGTCGCCCAGGGGCACTCCGGCGCGTTGGAGGCTCCGCACGTGGTCGATCAGCGAGAGATCGTGGTCGGCCCGTGAGGTGAAGCGCGTGACCTCCGGCCGCGCGCCGTGCCGCACGACCTCTGAGGTGACATCCGCCTTCGAGGGCGATCCCTCGATGTCGACGAACTCGTCACCGGCGACCAGGGTGAGCGCGAAGTCAGCGATCTCGATCGTGTTCCGGTAGTTCTTGGTCATAATCACACCCCGCCCCGCAATCGAGATGTTCGCTTCGGAGAGCGTGTAACCGCCGGGATAGATGGTCTGTTGGCCGTCCCCGATGAGATTGAGGCCGTCGGGCCGGTCGCCGGCGATGCTGTGCAGCATCCGGATCATGGCGCACGTGAGATCCTGGGCCTCGTCCACGACCACCGCGCTGTAGCCCTCGAGCGGAGTCTTCTTCAGCGACTGCTCCGCAAGCAGGATGATATCGGCGAAGTCGTGCACCTGCGCCTCCCGCAGCGCGTAGTGATAGGCCCCGTGAAGTTGCCAGACCGCATGCCTCTGGGTGCCGTTGAGCCCGCGCTTTCGTCCGATACGCGAAAGAGCGGCGTACTGTTCGAACTTGGTGAGGCCACGCCCCTTGATCACGCTCAGGATCTCATCGCGCCAGTAGTCCTTGTCGCTGTCGATGCGCACGAGTTCGGAGTTCAGTCCGGCGGATCGCCAAGCCCGATCGAATGCAAGACTCGCCTTGGCGGGATCGAGATGGGTGCCGACGCCTCGGTCGCGCAGGAGTCGGAGGGCAAAGGCGTGAATGCCGGAGAATTCGACACGATCGGCCACTTCTGGTGCCATCCGCCGCATTAGAGACGAGAGCACCGCCGGAAGGGTACGCACGAAAGTGGTGACCAGCACCGTGCCGGGTCGGGTGCGGGCAATGTAGGCGGCGCGATGCAGCCCGACGACAGTCTTTCCCGTGCCGGCGGCGCCGCGGATGCGGGATGGGCCGTTGAATGATCGACGGGCGAGCTTTGCCTGATCGGGATGCAGAAACGCCATCCACTCTTCGATCGGCTTCACCATGATGCTGCTGAGCAGGGCTTCTTCGATCTCTTGGAGCGTGATCAGCGCATCGTCCCATGGCGCGTCTATCACCGGCTCGACGAGGGTCAGTTCAAACGGCCGCTGGCGCGCAACGATCGGCGGAAAGAGCACCTCCAAAGCGGTCAGCGCTGCATGAATCTCGAGCGGGCGAAGCCGGGTGCCGCGCTCGAGCAGGTACCGGATAGCTCGATCCTCGCTCACGAGATCGATGCTGGATCCCGACGCGCCGGCGCCGTTCTCCGGGATGCCAGCGCCCGTCGTGGTGGCTCCCAAAATCTGTTGGTCAATGTCCCGTTGGCCCAAGAAGATCGCGGCGACCCGGATCTCGCCGGGAGCGATCCCCACCTCGGCGAGGGCGGCTTCCGTGACGTCGCGCAGTGAAGCGAAGTTCTCGAAACGTTCGGTGACGTCATCCTGATCCTGAAACACTCGGCCGTTCTGGATGCGCACCTGCCCCCACGCCTTTGCATCGACGAGGAAGATACCCGATGGCCCGACGACGATGAAGTCGACATTCGCCGTCCTCGAACCTGGCCACGCGCGGTCGGCGAGAACATAGTAATCCTGCTCGACGAGGGGCTCCATCAGGTCCGCAAGCCGGCGTTCACCGTCGGCTCCGGCCAGGTAGTTGCGGTACATCTGGCGCGCCTTCACGGAGGCGTATTCGGCCGCTTCGGCCTGGGCCAGATACCGGGCAGCTTCGCCGGCCGCCGAATGACCTGCAGACATCGTTGTTCCCCCGAACGTGGTCGCCCCGGCTGGCGATCCTCCTCCATCCTTGTCTTATGAGAGGAACTCGTCTATCGCCCGTTCGGGGGTACCGGTATCGATGGCCGGATTCCGCGACGCCGCGATCCCGATCGTCTCGTCTTTCGTCGTGATCACTCTCGGAACGACCCGCACCCGGCCTCTGGCAACCTAGATATGGCTACTCCTCCACATCTCGACTTCTTCACGGTTATCCACAGAAACAGCCGGTCAAAGGCAGTATTGACCCCACGAATGTCGGTGGTCATTACGACACTGTGATCATGAACACCCCGACCGCGATGCATCCCGACACCGACGTCGAGAGCGCCCCCGATGCCGCATCGCTCCCCGATGCCGCATCGCTCCCCGATGCCGCGCTGCTCACCGATGCCGCGCTGCTCGGCGCGCTCGAGCGCGGGTTCGAACTTCGGCACGCCGCCGACTCCCGGCTGGTGCGACTGGCGGCCGAAGTGGTGCAGCGGTCCCGGTCCAGCCTCGGGCCCGACGGCCTCGCCTCGCGTTTCGGCAGCACCAGCGCGGCCGTGCTGCTCGCCGACGTCGGTCGCATCACGGCGGCCGAGGGGCAGCGGCTGTGCCGGGTCGCCGAGGCCACCGCGGATCGCGTCACCCTGCTCGGTGAGCGGATGCCACCCGCGTTCCCCGTCGTCGCCGATGCCGTCAGCGCCGCAATCATCCCCATCGACTCCGCAAATCACATCGTCATGGCGCTCACGCAAGCGTCGCCGCGCGCCCAGCGAGACGATCTCGACGCCGCCGAGCTCGCACTCGTGACGTTCGCGCTGGAGTCGCCGGCGGACATGGTGCGCGCGCTCGCCGCTCGCTGGCGCGACGCGCTCGACGTGGACGGCATCGAACAGCGGGAGGGCCTCCTTGTCGAGCGTCGCTCCCTGCGGCGCAGCATCCTGGCCAACGGGATGAAGCGCTACCGGCTCGACCTCGATCCCGTGGGATCCGCCTACCTCGACGCCGCCATCGACGCACAGGTCGGCCAGGCAATCCGTGCCCCGCACTTTCACGAGTCTGACCACGGTGCTCCGGATGCCGACGCAACCGACCCCGATCCGGTGCCCGATTCCCGCACTCTTGCCCAGATCGCGGCGGATGCCGTCGTGGAGCTGGCACGGCACGCCATCTCCTGTGACGGCGCGTCCGTGCCGCTGCCGTCGGCCACGGTGGTGGTGCGCATGACTCTCGATTCCCTGCTGAGCGGGCTCGGCGAGGCGCAGATCGACGGAATCGAGCAACCGATCTCCGCCCGCACGGCCCGTCACCTCGCGGCCGACGCGCACCTCATCCCGGCAGTGCTCAACGGGATGGGCGAGGTGCTCGACTTCGGGGTATCGCGCCGACTGTTCAGCAAGGCCCAGCGACTGGCGCTCGCCGAACGCGACGGCGGATGCGCCGTGGCCGGCTGCGCACGTCCGCCGAGCCATACCGAGGCTCATCACCTGCGCTGGTGGTCGCACGACGGGGCGACCGATCTGGCCAACGGGATCCTGCTCTGCATCAAGCACCACCACACGGTTCATCGTGACGGCTGGGGCATCGAGGTGATCGACAACGTGCCGTGGTTCACACCGCCATCATCGGTGGATGTCCGCCACCGGCCACGCCGCGGTGGACGCCCACCGGTGCCGACCGTGCGGCGGGAGTGATGGTGCGAGACCCGCCCGCACTCTCGAACTCACCACCCTTGCTACACGAGTCGCCCCGCCGCTCTATTTCTGCGCAGCGCCGGTGCTCACCGCGGGTGCGCACCGCCACGTGCATCCTCTCGCCCTGCTTGCTGACGAGGGTCAGGTATTCGACACGACCCTGGTCGGCACTGCCGAACCAGTACGGAACGCGGGTATCGAACTCCGGAACCTCGCCAGGCACAGGGGTGAGGTCGTGGGGACCCAGCACGAGCCGAATCCTCCCGCTCAGCGCGTGGAGCCACTCGTAGCCCTCGTGCACGCCCGGAGTGGGATGACACGTACCTCTTTCGACGCCGCGATCACCTGCTTGAAGGCGGCGATCGCCGACGGCTGGCGGCTGAGGGGAAAGGTGGTGACACCGCACCGGTGGGATCCGCGGGTTCGCACCCGGGGATCGGCGACCGGATGCGGCGTCACGGGGTCCTCGAGGGTGAGGTGGTGGGCTCGAGAGATCGGCAACAGCGGCTCTAGCGTCGCCTTGCGCTGGCCGGATTCCAGACGGGAGAGCTCCTGCGCGACCGCTACTGCGCCACGTATCCGCCATCGACCAAGTGGTAGCTGCCAGAGATGAACGAGGCGGCATCCGAGGCGAGGAAGCAGACCAGAGCCGAGACCTCCTCCGGCGTTCCCAGGCGGCCGAGTGCGTGCTTGGCAGCGAGGAAGTCCTGGGTGGCATCATCCAGGGCGCTATCGACGAGCGGTGTGTGGATGAATCCCGGCCCTACCGCATTGGTGCGCACCTTCTTCGCGCCGTATTCGAGCGCGGCGTTCTGGGTGAGTCCGAGCAGGCCGTGCTTGGCGGTGACGTAGGCGCTGGATGTCGGGAAGCCGACGCTTCCGAGGATGGAGGCCATATTGATGATCGATCCGCCGCCGTTCTCGGCCATCGACGGCAACTGGGCCCTGAGGCCGTAAAAGACCGCGTTGAGGTTGATCTCGATCACCCGGCGCCAGCCGTCGAGGGAGTAGTCACCGATCAGGTTCTGCTCGCCTCCGATTCCCGCGTTGTTCACGGCGACCCGCAGCGGGGCGAGCGCGTTCGCGTCCGCAACGCAGGCGATCGCGAAATCGGGATCGGAGACATCACCGACGATCTTCTCGGCGGTGCCGCCGGCTGCTCGGATCTGCTCGAGGAGAGTGACCAGCGGCGCATCTGTGAGGTCGGCGACGATGACCGAGGCGCCGTTCGCGGCGAGTTCGAGGGCGATCGCTCGACCGATGCCCGATGCGGCACCGGTCACAATGGCCGAGCGGTGTGCGACGTCGTAGGTTGCCATGAGAATCTCCAATCGTTGAGGGATGACACTTCATCCTGATCCCGCGAGAGGGGGAGCGCACGGGCCTTTCGTCCCGAAGGCGCGGCGTCCCGAAGGCGCGGCGTCCCGAGGGCGCGGCGTCCCGAAGGCGCGGCGTCCCGAAGGCGCGGCGTCCCGAAGGCGCGGCTCCTCGCAGAACTCGGGCTACAGCCGCGCCAGCCGTGCCCGGGCGAAGCAGTAGAGCCCGTAGGCGATCACACCGAGGCCGACGACGACGAGGATCACCCCGCCGAACGGCAACCCGAGCAGGGCCTTCAACGCACCATCCAGTCCGGTGGCCTGCGAGGCGTTCGTGGTCGCTGCGGCGACGATGAAGAGGATGCCCACCACCCCGACCGCGATCCCCTTCGCAACGTAGCCCACGACCCCGAGCGCGATCACGGCCTTTCCGGCTGTGCCGCCCGGCACCCGGATGCGTTTCGCGAAGGACTGCCGCACGCCCCGCACCACGAACACAACCCCGATCGCGAGAACGCCGAGACCGAGCACCACGAGCAGGAACACCCCACCCGGGGTGGCCAGAAGCGTGGCGCTGAAGCTCGAGGTGCTCGACGCGGAGTTGCTGCTTCCGCCACGGGCGAAGGTGAAGGCGGTGACGGCGATCGCGAGGTAGGCCACCGCTTTGCCCAGTTCGCCGGCCACGTGGGCGGCGCGCTTGGTGGCGTCCGGTTCTCGCACCAGCGCGGCCGAGAGCAGCTGCCAGATGCCGAGGGCGGCGAGTCCGACGAAGACGACCCAGAGTACGAATACCCCACCGGGCGCGGAGGCGAGCGCGCCGAGAGCGCCCGACTGGTCAGCCTCACCACCGGAGCCGGCACCGACTCCCGACGCGACACCGATGGCGATACCGCCGATCAGGATGTGCAGGATGCCATTGACCGCATAGCCGGTGCGCGCGAGCATCGAGAGAATCGGGCTGTTCTTCGCCTGGCGGGCGATGTTCGAGGCGGAGGAACGAGAAGTTGAGGAGGGGGACATGCCGCTGAGTGTACGCCGCCGGGAATGAAGCGCACGATCGGTCGCTTACAGACTTAATGACCTCTCCGCCCCAGACCCTCGACGTGGGATTCCGTTCCGAGCGCGGCCCGATCCTCATTGCTCTGATGGTGACGACCGGCCTCGTGGCGATCGACTCCACGATCCTCGCGACCGCAGTCCCGTCGATCGTCGGGGACATCGGCGGTTTCTCCGCGTTCCCGTGGCTGTTCTCCATCTATCTGCTCGCGCAAGCGGTCTCGGTGCCGGTGTACGCGAAACTCTCCGACACGCTCGGCCGCAAGCCGATCATCCTCATCGGCGTCGCTCTGTTCCTCGTCGGGTCGATCCTGTGCGGATTCGCCTGGAGCATGCCGGCTCTCATCGCCTTCCGCGCCATCCAGGGTCTCGGCGCCGGAGCCGTGCAGCCCATGGCCATCACGATCGCGGGAGACATCTACACGGTCGCCGAACGCGCGAAGACGCAGGGATACCTCGCGAGCGTCTGGGCCGTGTCATCCGTCGTCGGCCCGACACTCGGGGGCGTGTTCTCGCAGTTCCTCTCCTGGCGCTGGATCTTCTTCGTGAACGTGCCACTCTGCATCCTCGCGATGGTGCTTCTGGTGCGGGTGTTCCACGAGAAGATCGAGCGCACGCGACACAGGGTCGACTACCTGGGAGCCACCCTGCTCACGGCATCCCTCAGCCTGATCATCCTCGCCGTGCTCGAGGGCGGCCAGGCCTGGGCATGGAACGCGCCGCAGAGCATCGGAGCCTTCGCCTTGGGTGCCCTCCTTCTCGCCGGATTCGTGATTGCGGAGAAGTACGCCGCCGAACCGGTGTTGCCGCTCTGGGTATTCTCTCGCCGGCTGCTGCTCACCACCGCCTTCATCTCGCTGGGGGTCGGTGCGGTGCTCATCGGACTCACCTCGTATGTGCCCACCTACCTCGAGCGTTCGGTCGGCGCACCGCCGCTCGTCGCCGGCCTCGCCCTCGCGGCCCTCACCATCGGATGGCCCATCGCGGCCTCGCAGTCCGGCAGGCTGTACCTGCGCATCGGCTTCCGCAACACCGTGCTCATCGGCATGGCCGTGGCTGTGACCGGCACGCTGGTCCTGGCGCTCACCAGCCAGACCCCGAGCATCGCCCTCGTCGCCTCGAGTTGTTTCGTGGTGGGTCTCGGCATGGGGCTGGTGGCAACCCCGAGCCTGATCGCCGCCCAGGCGAGCGTCCAGTGGAACGAGCGCGGGGTCGTCACCGGCACCAACCTGTTCTCCCGGTCGATCGGCAGCGCCCTCGGTGTCGCCATCTTCGGGGCGATCGCCAATGGGATCTTCCAGTCGATCGGCGGAAGCGAGAAGGTGCCGTCGAGCGTCGAGGCGGCATCCGGTGCCGTCTTCATCGCCGTGGCGGTCTCCGCGGTTGCGACGGTCGCTGCGGCCTTCGCCATGCCGCGCACCCCGGTCGCGCACGAAGAGAGCCGGGCGGGCGGCGCTGAGCAGACCCAGCGCTAAGCGCGCACCCGCTGCACCCCGAACACCAGCATCGGAATCAGTACGAGCGACCGAAGATCGATGAGGGCGTGCGCCACGATGGCCGCGAGGATGCTTCCCGTGGCCAGGTACAGCACCATCAGCATCGCTCCGATCACGGTGGCTCCCACGATGCCGGGCCAGCCCTGGTAGAAGTGCAGCGATCCGAAGAGCAGGACGCTGCCGACGACGGCCGCCGAGGCACTGCCGGTCGCGCCGAAGACGAGGGCCGGCACGGCGAGACGGAACAGCAGCTCCTCCACGACTCCCGCATTCACCGAGAGAACCGCTCCGAGCACCAGCTCCGGGCGGTTGCGGGGGAGTAGCGCACCGATGTCGCCGATCGTCGGCACGGATTCGGATCGGCGTGCGAGTGCCACCGCGGCGATGGTGCCGCCCACGACAGCGATCGCCAGCCCCGTTGCGAAGCCGGGAACGAGCCCGCCGGTGCCGGCGAGCAGGGAACGCCACCAGAGGCCGATCGGCCAGCCGTCCACCTGCCGCTGGAAGAGCAGAACGAACTGCCCGGCGAGCAGCAGGATGATCACGGCCGAACCCCCGAACATGGTCAGGGAATCGAGAAACCACTTGCGCATCATCCGCTGACGGTTGCGCGTGCGTTCGAAACGCTTGAAGCGCTGGAACTCGTTGCGATCCTTGCGCACGGCGCGATAGACCAGCAGCGCCACCAGCCCGGCGAGCACCGCCAGCAGGATGGCCCGGGTCGCCGGATCTTCGGGGGAGAGCACAGTTCATTGTGGCCGGTGACCTCCTGCCGAAGCTGGGCGCGGCAGGATGGACCCATGAGTGAACCCCTCGCCCCGCCCCACCCGAAGCTCGACGAGCTGATCGCCGTGCTCGCCCGCCTGCGGGCGCCCGGGGGGTGCGCGTGGGACCGCGAGCAGACTCACGAGTCTCTCGTGCAGTACCTGATCGAGGAGACCTACGAGCTCGTCGACGCCATCGAGAGCGACCAGGGCTCGCCGACACGGCGGGAGGATCTCATCGAGGAACTCGGTGATGTGCTCTATCAGGTGATCTTCCACTCCGACCTCGCAGCGGAGGCCGGCGAATTCACCATCGAGGATGTCGCCGCGCACATGACGGCGAAGATGATCGGGCGGCATCCGCATGTCTTCAGCGACGCGAGTGCCGACACTTCGGCCGAGGTCGTCGCCCTCTGGGACGTGCGCAAGGCCGAGGAGAAACCGCATCGCACGAGCGTGCTCGATGGCATCCCGCAGGGCATGCCCTCCCTTGCGCTCGCTGACAAGCTCCTTGGTCGCGCCCACAGGGTGGGGCTGGAGGTGGATGCCGCGGCTGCTGTGCCCGATCGCCGACAATTCGACACGCAGCAGCTCGACGAGCAACCCATCGACGAGCAACAACTCGGTGCCCTGTTGCTGTCCATCGTCTCCACTGCGAAGGCCAGGGGACTGGACGCCGAGCGCGCACTCCGTGGGACGTTACGGGAACTCCAAGACAGCATCCGTCTCGCCGAGAGCTGAACCGGCCGAGAAATGAAATGGTGCCCCCCTCAACCCGAATGAGAGGGGCACCTCAGTCCGAAGCCGCTGGTTTTACTGGGAATTCCGCAGTGAAAAGCCGCTTCGGGCACGGGCCGACGAATTACCCGATCCGACGGCCCTGCTTATGAGCACCGCACCTGCTGGATTCCGGACAGGTCTGCGGTGGTGTTAGGCGATTGATGCATGCGCCGGACGTGCATCGACAGCGCGAATATGCGCATGCATCCCCACATTGTAGCTGCTCTGGCGCAATTCTTCAAACGTGCGTTATGTTTATCGCGTGGCGCGCCCCAAGGACCTCGATCGCAAGCCCGCGCTGCTCGCGGACATCGTCGACTATCTCCTCGACAAGCCGCTCTCCGGCCTGACCTTCCGCACTCTCGCCGAGGCCCTTGCCGTGAGCACCTACACGCTCGTCTACCACTTCGGCTCGCGCGCCCAACTCGTTCGCGAGGTCATCCTTGCGGTAGCTGAGCGTCAGAACCACGTGGTCGGCACCGTCGACGACGAGACCGGACTGCTCGAGCAGCACCTCGAGAACCTCCACAACTCGTGGCGACTGTCGCTCGATGAGCGCAGCCTGCAACTTCAGCGTCTCGAGTTCGAGGCGGCCATGCTCGAGTCACGCGATCTGCTTCCCGACCGCATCACCCTTGCATCCTTCGAACGCTGGCACCGCGCGGGTGTCGAGGCGCTCGTGAAGCTCGGTGTTCCGCTCGCCGACGCCGAGCTAGAGGTGCGCATCATCGTGGTCACGATGTACGGCCTGAACTACGACCTCATCGTCACGAGGGATGTCGAGCGCAGCACCGCCGCCTTCGAGCGGGCTCTCGACCAATACGGCCGGCGCATCCGGGACCTGGCCGTCATGGAACAATCGAGGAATGGCTAGCCCGGTAAATCCCTCGCGCGGAATGCGTGACTTCCTGCCCGCCGACAAGGCGCGGCGTGAACGCGTCCTCGCGGTCATCCGCTCGGTCTTCGCAGCCCACGGTTTCGACGAGATCGAGACGCCGGTGATGGAGGACTCCGCCCGCCTGCACGCCGGTCTCGGCGGTGACAACGAGAAGCTGGCCTACGGGGTGCTCAAGCGAGGCCTCACCGCGGCAGACATCGCCGCGGCGACGGATGCCCTCGACCTCGCCGACCTCGGGCTGCGCTTCGACCTCACTGTGCCGCTAGCCCGGTTCTATGCGAGCCACCGGGCGGAGCTGCCAACGGTGTTCCGCGCCATCCAGGCCGCTCCAGTCTGGCGTGCGGAGCGACCGCAGAAGGGGCGTTACCGCCAGTTCGTGCAGTGCGACATCGACATCATCGGCGAGGCCGGACCGCTCGCCGAGATCGAGCTGCTCACCGCCACCGCCGATACTCTCGCGGCACTCGGCCTCGAGGGCTGCACCATCCGCATCAATGACCGCCGCCTGCTCATCGGCATGCTGACGACTCTCGGTTTTGCCCCCGACTCGCACGACCAGGTGCTCATCACCATCGACAAGCTCGACAAGGTGGGCCACGACGGCGTAATCGCGGAGCTGCGCGAGCGCGGGGTGGATGCCGCGGCGGTCGATGCGCTCGAGACCTTCTTTCGCCGCCCGCAGACCACGGAGTTCCTCACGTTCGGGGAGCGTGCCATCCGCAAGGCACTCCCCGAGCACGCGGATGACGCGGTGGTGGCGGAGCTCGTCGCGATCGGGCAGGCGGTCGGCGGTGCCGGCGGTCGAGGGGGCCTCGCGGAGACAGCGTCGAGGCCCGCCATCGAGTTCGACCCCTTCCTCGTGCGGGGCATGGGCTACTACACCGGCGCCATCTTCGAGGTCGTGCACCCCGAGCTGCCCTATTCGCTCGGCGGCGGCGGACGCTATGACGGCATGATCGGGCGCTTCCTCGGCGTGGATGTCCCGGCGGCGGGCTTCTCGATCGGCTTCGAACGCATCGTGGATCTCGCGCGGCTGCGGGAGGGGGAGGGCGGGGGAGGCGTCGCCCTCGTGTATGACAACGAGGTGACATCCGATGTCCTGATGCAGTTGAAGAGCGAGCTCATCGAGAGCGGGCGGCGCGTGCGATTGGAGCGCGCACCGCGCAACCTGAAGCCGCTGCTCGCGCAGCTTGCGGCATCCGGGTTCACCGAGATGGCGACGGTCTCGGCCACGACGGCGACCGTTGCCGACCTCCGGATGCGTGCACTCACTACCGAGTAGGGCTCGGCTGCCGAATCGGGGAACGGGCCGCCGAGTAGGATGGCGAACGCAAATCCCCCAACGTTAAGGAGTCCCGTCGTGGCTTTGATCGAAGCAGTAGGCGCCCGCGAAATCCTCGATTCCCGAGGAAACCCGACAGTCGAGGTCGAGGTGCTTCTCGAAGACGGCATCGTCGCCCGCGCATCAGTTCCCTCCGGGGCATCGACCGGCGCGTTCGAGGCTTACGAGCTGCGCGACGGCGACAAGAAGCGCTACGGCGGCAAGGGCGTGCAGAAGGCCGTATCGGCCGTCATCGACACGATCGGACCGGCGCTCGAGGGATTCGACGCCACCGACCAGCGCCTCATCGACCAGGCCATGATCCAGCTCGACGGCACCGACAACAAGAAGAAACTCGGCGCCAACGCCATCCTCGGTGTCTCGCTCGCCGTCGCGAAGGCCGCAGCAGACTCGGCCGACCTTCCCCTGTTCCGCTATGTCGGCGGACCGAACGCTCACACCCTTCCGGTGCCGCTGCTCAACATCATCAACGGGGGCTCGCACGCGGACAACGACATCGACGTGCAGGAGTTCATGATCGTGCCGCTCGGCGCATCGACGTTCAGCGAGGCACTGCGCTGGGGTGTGGAGACCTACCACTCCCTCAAGTCACTGCTGCAGTCGAAGGGACTCTCCACCGGACTCGGCGACGAAGGCGGTTTCGCCCCGAACCTGTCGAGCAACCGCGAGGCACTCGACCTCATCGCCACGGCGATCGAGCAGGCCGGCTTCACGCTGGGCCACGACATCGCTCTTGCGACGGATGTCGCCGCCACCGAGTTCTACAAGGACGGCTCGTACCACTTCGAGAACAAGCAGCTCTCCGCACTCGAGCTCACCGCCTACTTCGCCGACCTCGCCGCCAACTACCCGCTCGTGTCGATCGAGGACCCGCTGCAGGAAGACGACTGGGAGGGCTACCAGCACTTCACCGCCGAGCTCGGCGGCAAAGTGCAGATCGTGGGCGACGATCTGTTCGTCACCAACCCGACGCGGCTGCAGAAGGGCCTCGACCTCGGGGCCGCCAACTCCATCCTCATCAAGGTGAACCAGATCGGTACCCTCACCGAGACCCTGGATGCGGTCTCCCTCGCCCAGCGCGCCGGCTACACGGCCATGCTCTCGCACCGCTCCGGTGAGACCGAGGACACCACGATCGCCGACCTCGCGGTCGCGACAGACTCCGGGCAGATCAAGACGGGCGCGCCGGCACGAAGCGAGCGCGTCGCCAAGTACAACCAGTTGCTGCGCATCGAAGAGGAGCTCGCCGAGGCAGCCGTCTATGCCGGTCGCAGCGCGTTCCCGCGCTTCAAGGGCTGACGCTCCCTCACCGAGTGGGAGCACCAGCGACGTGTCGAGGGGCCGGGCGGATTCGCGCGGTTAGGCTCGAGACATGACCAAGGACAGCCGCACCAGGCACACCCGCAGCTCTTCGCGGCGTGTGCCGGTGCAGCGTGTTCCCGTGCAGATGCCTGCGGAGGCGCCGTCCGGACAGTGGCTGCGCAGCATCCGTCTGTCCGGGTTCGCGATCACGGCACTCGTGCTCATCGTGATGTTCATCGTCGTGCTCGCGCCGTCGTTGCGCATCCTGGTGGAACAGCGCCAGCAGATCGCCACCCTGCGGGCCCAGGTCGCCGCATCGAAGAGCGCGGTGGAAGACCTCACGGGGCAGAAGGCGCGCTGGAGCGATCCCAAGTACATCGAAGCGCTCGCTCGCGAACGCCTCGACTACGTCTTCCCCGGTGAGTACAGCTACCTGATCACGGATGCCGCGGCCGCGACCCCGACGACGGCGAACGGCCAGCCGATCAGCGACAAGCTGCAGACCACCCAGGTGGACTGGGTCAAGTCCATGCTCTCCTCGGTTTTCACGGCCGGACTCACCGATGCCCCGGCCAACAAGATCGTCGCGCCGGTCATCTCCGGGCAGTCGAAGTAACAGGCAGTCGATACAGTCATGACCACTCCACCCTTCGCGGCTCCGATCGCGGCCGACATCGACGCGGTGTCCCGCCAGCTCGGACGACCAGCCCGCAACGTGATCGGCATCGCCGCACGCTGCGTCTGCGGCAATCCCACCGTGGTGGCGACCCGTCCGCGCCTCGATGACGGCACGCCATTCCCCACGCTGTACTACCTCTCGCACCCCGCCGCGACCGCCGCGATCTCCACCCTCGAAGCCAACGGTGTGATGGCGCAGTTGCAGCAACTGCTCGCCGACGAGACCGTTGGCGCGCACTACCTCGCCGCTCACCACGCGTACCTCGCCGACCGGGAGGGTCTCGAATTCGTCGAAGAGATCGCGGGAATCTCGGCCGGGGGCATGCCCCTCCGGGTCAAATGCCTCCACGCCCTCGCCGGGCATGCACTTGCCGCGGGACCCGGGGTGAACCCCATCGGCGATCTCGCCCTCGAGCAGGCGGAGTGGTCGCCGCTGATCTGCCAGTGTGACTAGAAGCACCGTGACCAGCGGCACTGTGACCAGCGGCACTGTGAGACGGGCCCGCGCCGGGGTGGCTGCCACCCTCGTGCTGGCAATCGCGGCGACCGTGTTCGTCGCCTCTCCGGCATCCGCCGACAACATCCGCGACCGGGAGTATTGGCTGGCCGACTATGGCGTGCAGAAGGCCTGGGCCACGACCAAGGGCGCGGGCGTCACGATTGCGGTGATCGACACCGGTGTCGACGGATCGCATCCCGACCTCACCGGCACGGTGATCGGCGGAACGGATGTCTCGGGGGTGGGCTCCGCGAACGGGCAGACCCCCATCGGGTCCGACAGCCAGCACGGCACGATGGTGGCCTCCCTGCTCGCCGGGCACGGTCACGGAACCGGTCTCGGCATCCTCGGGGTGGCCCCGGAGGCCAAGATCCTCTCGGTGTCAGTGGGCTTCGGTGTTGGCAGCGTCGGCTCCGACGACCAGATCGCGCAAGCGGTGCGCTGGTCGGTGGATCATGGGGCAGACATCATCAACATGTCTCTCACTCGCAACACGCTCGACTGGCCGACGAGCTGGGACGATGCCTTCCTCTACGCGATGGAGAAGGGGGTGATCATTGTCGCCGCCGCCGGCAACCGGGGTAGCGGCACAACGGAGGTCGGCGCACCGGCGACCATGCCGGGGGTCGTCGTCGTCGCCGGTGTCGACCAGAACGGCACCGCGAGCTTCGACGCCTCGTCGCAGGGCATCACCCTCTCGGTATCCGCCCCCAGCGAAGGGCTCGTCGGAGCGGCTCCTGGCGGGGGGTATTACAGCTGGGCGGGCACGAGCGGCGCCACTCCGCTCGTCGCCGGCGTGCTCGCCCTGATCAAGGCCTCCCACCCCTCGATCAGCGCCGGCAATGTGATCAACCGGCTTACGGCCACCGCCCGATCCCGGGGCAACCCCATCGTCTACGGCAGCGGGCTGTTCGATGCATCCGCCGCGGTGAGCGCCACCGTGGCGAGTGTTGCAACCGATCCGGCCGACGATTTGAAGAACTGGATCCGCCTGAATCGCCGGGCCGTCGCGACCACCGAGCCGTCTCCGACGAGTTCTGCGCCCCCGTCCCCCCGCCCAATTCCCCCGGCAGTCGCGGCGCCGGTGAGCCCATTCGGCCGGGTCTTGCCCGCGGTCGGAGATCTGAGGGACATCGGTATACCGGTTCTGGTCTACGCTGTGTTTGCGACGTTGCTGATACTTGTGCTGCGGAGCATTTTCCGCGAGGCGATTCGACTACGTGAGTCCAAGGGTCCGCGGCGCAGGCCATAGACTTACCGACGTGCCTAAAATCCTGATCGTCGGCGGCGGCTACGCCGGTTTCTACACTGCTCTCAAGCTGGAGGGCTCACTGCGTCCCGGTGAGGCCGAGGTCTCCATCGTTGACCCGCTTCCCTACATGACCTACCAGCCCTTCCTTCCGGAGGTTGCGGCCGGGTCGATCGAGCCGCGTCACGCGGTGGTCTCCCACCGTCGTCATCTCGAGAAGACCACGATCATCACCGCGAAGGTCACCGGCATCAGCCATGCGAACAAGACCGCAACGATCACGCCGGAGATCGGCGACCCGTGGGAGTTCGAATACGACATCATCGTGGTCACCGCGGGATCCGTGTCGCGCACCTTCCCGATTCCGGGAGTCGCCGACCAGGCCATCGGCCTCAAGACCATCGAAGAGGCCGCCGCGATCCGCGACCGCGTGCTCACCAACTTCGACAAAGCCGCCCTTCTCCCGGCCGGCCCCGAGCGTGACCGCCTTCTCACCTTCACGGTGGTCGGTGGCGGATTCGCCGGCATCGAGATCTTCGGCGAACTGCGCAGCCTCGCCAGTTCACTGCTGCGCTACTACCCGACCATCACCTTCGATGACACCCACTTCCACCTCATCGAGGCGATGGGGCGCATCATGCCGGAGGTGTCGCTCAAGACGAGCCTCTGGGTCATCAAGAATTACGCCCAGCGCGGCGCCCAGATCCACCTCGAGACTCAGCTGACCTCCGCGGTCGACGGCGTCATCGAACTCTCCACCGGCGAGACCTTCGAGACCGACCTCATCGTCTGGACGGCTGGCGTCATGGCCAGCCCCATGCTGCGCAACACCGACCTTCCCATCGAGGAGCGCGGTCGCCTTCGCGTGCAGCCCGACCTCCGGGTCATCAACGACGACGGTGTGGTGGCGGATGCCTGGGGCGCCGGCGATGTCTCGGCCGTTCCGGATCTCACGGGTGGCGGTGTCGGTGGCTACTGTGTTCCCAACGCCCAGCACGCCGTGCGCCAGGGCAAGCTGATGTCGAAGAACATCATCGCGACCCTCCGCGGGGACCTGCCGAAGGACTACTTCCACAAGAACCTCGGGGCCGTCGCCGGTCTCGGACTCGGTGAGGGTGCGTTCCAGTCCGGCAAGATCGGCATCACGGGCATCCCCGCCTGGTTCATGCACCGCGGATACCACGTGCTCGCGATCCCCACCTGGGAGCGCAAGATTCGGGTCTTCAGCGGCTGGGTGGACAACTTCCTTCTCCGTCGCGACGTCGTGTCGATCGAAGCCCGCGAGACCCCTCGCGAGGCTTTCGAGACCTTCGCGTCGCGCCCCAAGGCCTAGCCTCCCTCTCGTCGCGCGGGTCGACCGGGTGCACGGACTGGCAGACTGGTGCTGCTCGCCCCCATAGCCCAATCGGCAGAGGCAGACGACTTAAAATCGTCCCAGTCAGGGTTCGAATCCCTGTGGGGGCACCGCGCCGGACCGTCGAAAGCGCCGGAAATCCGGGGCTAAATCGGTATCTGGCGTCGCTGCCGGGGCCCGTGCCCTCGTTTTGCCCACATGTGGTGAACATACTTTGACCGCCGCTTTTGAGTCATCTGGGACTTCTCACAGCACACCGTAGATCCCAATTGATACCGGCATCTGAACGTCGGTCTTCCGTGACGCACCACAACCACCGTGAAACTTCTCTCCGCACGAAGTAGGACTCGCGGGCGGCACAGTCGGTAAGTACGAATGGTCCGGGCAGATACGTCGGTGGACGCATTCTGGAGTCTGGGACCACCGGAAGTGCGCGGCATAGGCTGGTGTGATGGACGAGTCTGCCAGGTGGGACGAGGGTCTACTCGATGAAACGCAGGCGCACTTCGCCCTGCAGCACCTCACGGACCCGAGGATCGTCGATGACATGTCGTGGGGGTTGGTCGACACGAAAGTGCTGCATGTCCGCGATGGCGGCCGAGACGTGGTGGTGAAGGCGGCCGGTCCGGCCGGCCACCACATTGCGCGAGAGATCACCGCGCATGAGTCCTATACCGGCCCCCTTGTCGAGCGTGATCGCACGGGGCGGCTCATTGCGGCGGACCGCGCCGCTAACGTGCTGATCACCGAGTACCAAACCGGTGAGCTGGTCGAGGGGACTCCGTACGAATTCAATCCAGACGTGCACGCTCAGGCCGGATCGATGCTGCGCGCCTTGCACGGTCAGGCTCGGCGGTTGGACGAAGACTACGAGCATCTGGCTACGGCGAAGGCGATCGCGTGGCTCGACCGAGAGCATCGAGTGGAGGTGCATGCGGAGGCTGATGCACGACTCGTCCTGAACGCGTATCGTCCGCGCCCGGTCGAAACCGTCCCAACTCACGGCGATTGGCAGCCCCGGAACTGGCTGATTGACGGTAACCATGTTCGAGCCATCGATTTCGGCCGATTCGAATTCCGGCCACCAGCTACCGACCTGGCGCGCCTGGCTACCCAGCAATGGAAGGGCGATTCGTCCCTTGAGTCTGCGTTCCTCGACGGCTACGGGGGTGATCCCCGTGACGGATGCCCATGGTCGATCGAGTTGCTCCGAGAGGCGATCGGCACGGCTGTATGGGCGTACCAGGTGAGTGATATCGAATTCGAGGCGCACGGACACAGGCTTCTCGGCGAAGCACTCGCCCGATTCTGAACGCTGGTACAGCTACCGGGCCCCCTTGGGCTGAGGCCCCAAGCTTTTCCGGTTGCGGAGCAGCAGTCGGGTTCGGAATCTAGAGCTGACCCTAAGCGTCGTGCGAGCGACATGGTCGTCGGTGGGTCATGTGTAGAGCAGAGTTATCGTTTAGCCATGGCGACAACGGGGGAATTGGATTGCGTGACGCTTCGGCCTTTGCGGGCCGATGATGAAGCCGCTGCGTTGGCCGCTCACGCAGAACTGAATGATGAAGACGTCGATTTCCTTGTGCACCTGGATGGGGCCGCGTTTGCCGACTACCTCGAAACACTGGTGCGGATGCGATTAGGGCAGCAACTGTCGCCAACGCAGGTTCCGGAAACGTTTCTGGCGGCGTTCGTGGGCAACGACCTCGTCGGTCGGGTGTCGATCCGGCATGCACTTTCGGAACAACTCTTGCGAGTCGGAGGTCACATCGGATATGCCGTGCGCCCCCAGTTCCGACGGCGTGGTTTCGCTACGGCGATTCTTCGTCAGTCGTTGGTGGTGGCGGGCGAGATCGGGATTGAGCGGGCGCTTCTGACCTGCGACGAGTCCAACCTCGCATCGATTGCAACGATCGAGCGATGTGGAGGTGTGCGTGACCGCTCGGAGGAATCGTTGATGCAGCGCAAGTTGCGTTATTGGATCTTCACTGATTCCCTGGGGGCTGGCGCGCCGTAGAGGCCGGTCCCACCTTCTCTGCAATGCGGCAGAGCCCACGGCGACTCTGAAGCGGTTCGGCTTCATGGCGGGTCAGTGGTGGATTTCTTCGAGCTACCTGCGTAGGGAGCGACTTGCGACTCGATGGACCGGCCTTTTTCGAGACAGAGCTCTTCGCCAGACAGCAGTGTGTTCAGCCCGAAAGAGGCGCCGGGGGCTATCTCGAAATCGGCGATGAAAGTAACATTGCCTCATGGATGCCGTGAGCAATGCCGAAGATTCGAGCGGGACGGGACGATTCGCGCTGCAGATCTTGCAATACCTCGCTCCGGCAGTAGTCACCGCCGCCGCGATGATCGCGTTTGCCGTTCTCCCGCGCCAGTTTGGTGGCCTCCCTTTCACAGCTGCGTTAGTTCTGTTCATGATCTTCAACATCGTGAGGCGTCGGATGGGACTGCTCCCACGATCTCCCGTGCGACCGCGAGGTTGGGGCGTCGTTTACGTAGTCGCGCTTTTCGTCGTCATGGCAACTTCGCTCACTCTGGAGTGGGTTGTCGTGCGTCAAGGAGATGCTCCGTGGCTGCCCTGGATCTTGGCCGGCGTTGTGCTTGTGTCCATCGCCAGCGGAGCTTGGATCATAGAAGGCCGCACCCCCGTCCCAACCGTTTCAGCGGCTTAGCGTCCTTCCGCGCATCACCGTTGAACGTTCGGTTCGCGGGCGGCGGCGCGAGGGATGGAGACTTTCATCGGAGCGAAAACGACGCCATTCTCGGGTGATGACAGTGGTCAGGAATCCCCGAATCTCCGGGGTTCTTGCCCGTAGTCTGCGGCACGCGTAGGCCTGAATGTGAGTTCTAATCCCTGTGGGGGCACCCGGCCTGCTCGTCGACCGCGCGCCGGGGGAGTCTCACTTCGCGCGCAGAAGCTCCAGAAACTCATCGGCCATCGCCAGCTGCTGCTCGAGCTTCGCCCGCCGGTCGACGGCCTGGGCGATGAAGCTGTCGAGTTTCGCGCGCTCCCCGGGCTCGTCAGACTGCCCGGGATCGTCAGATCTGGCGGGGTCGCTGCCGAACGAATCGATTATCCGCAAAAGCTCGGTCATCTCCTCGAGGCTGAATCCGAGCGGCTTCATGCGGCGGATCAGCATCAGGCGGCTGAAGTCGTCGTGCGTGTAGAGCCGGAATCCCCCCACGGTACGGCCGGTGGGTTCGAGGAGTCCCACTTCGTCGTAGTGCCGGATCGTGCGGAGGGATAGGCCGGTTCGTTCCGCGAGTTCGCCGATGTGCATCGTCGCGTCAGCTCGTTCCATGTCGTGCCTCCTTACAGATAACCCTTACGTTAGGGTAGTGTTGCAGCGCTGCCCGATATTTTCCTGATCGCCAGCTCGAACTCACCCCACAGTCGAACACGACTGTGCTGGGACTGCGCACCGATGCGCTCACCACTCTTACTCACCGGCTCTCACGAGAGAGCCCCCTGTCCGGAGGCCACCATGCCAATCACCAGAAAATCGACACGTCCCACAATTCCGCGATATCGGGCGGAGCCGACGGTATTGACCGCGCTTCGGTCGCCTCGCATCCTCACCCGTGAGGTGCTGGCAGGCCTCGTTGTCGCCATGGCACTGATCCCGGAGGCCATCTCGTTCTCGGTCATCGCCGGGGTGGACCCGCGGGTCGGGCTGTTCTCCTCTTTCGTGATGGCGGTATCCATCGCTTTCTTGGGAGGACGCCCCGCGATGATCACGGCCGCGACGGGCGCGATCGCGCTCGTTGTCGCGCCTCTCGTGCGGGAACACGGTCTCGACTACCTCATCGTGGCCGTGATTCTGGCGGGCCTGTTCCAGATCGTTCTCGGACTGCTCGGCGTCGCCAAGCTGATGCGATTCATCCCCCGGAGCGTCATGGTCGGCTTCGTCAACGCGCTGGCGATCCTGATCTTCTCGGCCCAACTGCCGAACCTGATCGGGGTGCCCTGGCTGGTGTATCCGCTGGTCGCGGCCGGTATCGCCATCATGGTTGTGATGCCGCGATTCACCAGGGTCGTGCCGGCGCCCCTCGTGGCCATCATCCTGATCACTCTCGCCGTAGTGGTCACCGCCATCAGAGTCCCGACGGTCGGAGACGAGGGAGCACTGCCGAGGAGCCTCCCGCAGCTGTTCATCGTGCACGTTCCGATCGCGTGGGAGACCCTCGCGATCATCGCCCCCTTCTCGCTCGCCATGGCTCTGGTCGGCCTGATGGAGTCCCTCATGACGGCCAAGCTCGTCGATGACATCACCGACACCCGATCCAACAAGACCCGCGAGACCCTGGGCCAGGGAGCGGCGAACATCCTGTCCGGACTCTTCGGTGGAATGGGCGGCTGCGCGATGATCGGCCAGACCATGATCAACGTGAAGGCCTCCGGCGCCCGAACCCGCATCTCCACCTTCCTCGCCGGAGTATTCCTGCTGATCCTCGTCGTCGGCCTCGGCGACGTCGTCGCGACCATACCGATGGCGGCTCTGGTGGCCGTGATGATCATGGTGTCCGTCGGCACGTTCGACTGGCACAGTGTGCGCTGGTCCACGCTGAAGCGGATGCCGAAAAGCGAGACGATGGTGATGGTCGCGACCGTCATCGTCGTGGTGCTCACCAACAATCTCGCGATCGGCGTGGTGGTCGGAGTGGTCGTCGCGATGGTCGCCTTCGCCCGTCGGGTCGCCCATCTCGTCACCGTCGAACGGACCCTCACGACAGAAGACGGCGTCGCCATCGCACACTACGCCGTGATCGGAGAGCTCTTCTTCGCCTCGAGTAACGACCTCACCACCCAGTTCGACTACGCGGACGATCCCGCGCGAGTGGTGATCGACATGTCCGAATCACACGTCTGGGACGCCTCCACCGTCGCGGCTCTCGACGGGATCACCGACAAGTACGAACGGCACGGCAAGACCGTGAGCATCACGGGGATGAACCTCGCCAGCACGGCGATGCACACGCGCCTTGCAGGCAACCTCGGCGGAGATCACTGACCACGGCCGATGGGGGCCGACTGAACCCAAGAGTTCACCTGGCCCTTGGCTGACAGACACCCACAAGCAGATCGCTGACCACAGGCGGATGACACCGTCGAAGCATGAGGATCGCGATCGTCGCCTAGACCTACCTTCCCCTCGTCAACGGAGTCACGCACTCGCTGCAGCGTGTTCTCGAGCATCTCGTCCGTCGGGGCGACGAGGTGTTGGTGATAGCCCCTTCGGCAGTCGACGCGAACGACGTCGATCGCGGAGACGGCGTGCGGGTCGTGCGGCTGCCATCCGTTTCGGTCGCCGGATATTCCGATGTGCGCCTCGCCGTCGGTGGCGTCTCGAAGGTTCGCCGCATCCTCGCGAACTTCGCCCCCGACGTCGTCCACCTCGCCTCGCCGTTCGAACTCGGGCGACGAGCCATGCGGGCGGCCGATCAACTGGGCATACCGACGGTCGCCGTCTATCAGACCGACGTGCCGGGATATCTCGGCAAGTACGGTCTCCCCTTTCTCGAAGCATGGGCCTGGCAGCGGGTGATCTCGATCCACCAGTTGGCGACGCGCACTCTCGCCCCCTCCCTCTCCGCGGCACGGCAATTGGAATTGCACGGCATTCCGAGGGTGGAGCTGTGGGGTCGCGGAGTCGACACGACACGGTTCCACCCCGGCAAGCGCAGCGCCGCGTTCCGCGCGAAGGCGGCGCCGAACGGTGAGACCCTCATCGGCTTCGTTGGACGACTCGCGGTCGAGAAGCAGGTGGAAGATCTCGCCGCACTCGCCGGTATCGAGGGCACCCGACTGGTCATCGTCGGTGACGGCCCAGAGAGGGAAACGCTCGAGGCACTGCTGCCGACGGCCTTTTTCACCGGATTCCTGGGCGGCGAGGAGCTGGCGACCGCACTGGCGAGCGTCGACCTGTTCGTGCATCCAGGAGAATTCGAGACCTTCTGCCAGACCATCCAGGAGGCGATGGCATCCGGAGTGCCGGTAGTGGCGACGGGTCGCGGCGGCCCGGTCGACCTGGTGGATTCTTCGCGCACCGGCTGGTTGTACACGCCCGGCGACCTTGGCCAACTGCGCCGCCGGGTCGTGGACCTCGTCGGCGACGGCGCCAAGCGCGCGGCCTTCGGCGAGGCGGCTTTCGAGAGCGTGCAGGGCCGCACCTGGCCCGTGGTCTGTGAACTGCTGATCCATCACTTCGAACTCGCGATCGCGCAGCACGCGCTCCTTCTGCGACGGTGACCAGAACGCCCGCTACACCGCGAGTGGGGGAGGATGTCACCTCGGCGCGTCTCTTCGTCGCGCTGGGGGACTCGTTCACCGAGGGTGTCGGGGATCCGGATGCGCGACTGCCGAACGGCGTGCGCGGCTGGGCCGACCGTGTCGCCGAGAAACTGGCGAAAGCAGAACCCGGCTGGCGGTACGCGAACCTGGCGGTGCGAAGCAAGAGAATCCGCGAAGTCGTCACCGATCAGCTCGACGCAGCCCTGCGGCTGCATCCGACCCTCATCACCCTCTACGCTGGCGGGAACGACGTGCTCGACCCGGGCACGGAGATCCGATCCATCCTCGAGGACTACGAGAGGCTCGTGAAGGCGCTGTCCGAGACCGGAGCGACCCTGCTGTTGTTCACGGGATACGACGTCCCGCTGTATCCGGTCGTCTGGTTGTTCCGCCGTCGCAATCATGCCTACAACGAGGGCGTGCGCCGGATCGCGCAGAAATACGGGGCGACTCTCGTGGATTACTGGACCTTCGACGGCTACCAAGACCGGCGGATGTGGTCTGCCGACCGCCTGCACCTCTCGAAGTTCGGACACAAGCTCCTCGCCGCCCGGGTGCTCGACGTACTCGCCGTTCGGCACTCGATCACGCCGAAGCAGTTCGATGCGCTCGAATCACGATCGACCTCCCGCTGGCTGGCCGACCAGGGCCAGTGGGTGCACGACTGGGTTGTGCCGCTGCTCCATCGCAAAATCCGGCGGGTCACCCTCGGCGACTGGACGGAGCCGCGCTGGCCGCATCCCGTGGAGGTGCCGCCGAAGGGGGGACTTCGCCGGTTGATGAGAGAGCGGGCGGAGGGCACCCGTGAGTGACCTCACCGATGTGGTCTTCGCCGTAGCCCGGTCGCCCTGGGCGCTCGTGGCCCTCGTCGCGCTGCTCGTCATCGACGGTTTCTTTCCGTTGGTGCCGGGGGAGACGATGGTGGTCACCCTCGCGGCTCTCGGAGCCTCCGGGCACGGACCAGACCCGCTCGTGGTGTTGCTGGTGGCGACCGCGGCGACCATGGTGGGAGATGGGATCGCCTTCCTGATCGGCCGCTCCATCCACCCGAGGAGGTGGGTCTGGATGCGGGGGGCGAGAGCGCAGCGGGGCCTCGAGTGGGCATCCGCCCGCATCGAGCACAGTCCCGGAGTGATCCTCGTCGGGGCGAAATTCCTGCCCTTCGTGCGCGTCGCGGTCACCATGACCGCTGGCGCGACCGGCCTGCCGGTGCGGCGATATCTCGTCTTCTCACTGCTCTCCGCAACGATCTACACGGCCTACCATGTAGGCGTCGCGGTGACCGCGGGCGAGCTCTTCCTCTCCAGCCCCTTCCTCGGTCTTGCGGCTTCGATCAGCTTCGGTGTGGTGTCCGCTGCGGCGATCGGTGGCATCCGCCGGCTGGTCACGCTGAGGAGGGAGCGAGCCGCGCGGTGACCAGTGTCCTAGGCTGGTAGTCGGTCTCGCGACCACCGACAGCCCAGGGATACCCATGTACAGAACCACCTACGCCTCCGCCCTCCAGCGATCGGATGCCGGCAACGAAGTCACACTCTCCGGCTGGGTGGCGCGAATCCGCAACCACGGTGGCGTGGCATTCATCGATCTCCGGGATTCCTCTGGCATCGCCCAGGTGACCTTCCGTGACGCTCAGGTCGCCACGGCGGACAGCCTGCGGGTCGAATCCTGCGTGAAGATCACCGGCATCGTGCGCGAGCGCCCCGAGGGCAACGTGAACTCGGCGATCGCCTCCGGTGAGGTCGAGGTCGAGGCGACCAGCCTCACCGTGCTCGCGGCGAGCGACGTGCTTCCCTTCCAGCTGGATGACGAACCGGGCGAGGAGACCCGGCTGGCCTACCGCTACCTCGACCTGCGTCGGGAGTCCGCCGCCTACCCGCTCAAGCTGCGGTCGAAGGTCTCGGCAGCGGTGCGTAACGTGCTCGTCGACCGTGACTTCATCGAAGTGGAAACCCCCACCCTCACGCACTCCACGCCAGAGGGCGCCCGCGACTTCCTGGTGCCCGCCCGCCTCAAGCCGGGCTCGTTCTATGCGCTTCCGCAGAGTCCGCAACTGTTCAAGCAGCTGCTCATGGTCGGCGGCTTCGAGCGGTACTTCCAGATCGCCCGCTGCTACCGCGATGAGGACTTCCGCGCCGATCGCCAGCCGGAATTCACCCAGCTGGACGTGGAGATGAGCTTCGTGGAGCAGGACGACGTTATCGCGCTTGCCGAGGAAGTGCTCTCGGCGATGTGGGGCACCATCGGCGTCACACTGACCACCCCGATCGCCCGGATGACCTACGCCGAGGCGATGCGCCGCTACGGATCCGACAAGCCGGACCTGCGGTTCGAGCTCGAGCTCGTCGAGTGCACCGACTACTTCGCCGACACCGAGTTCGGTGTATTCCGTGCGCCGTATGTGGGGGCCGTCGTCATGCCCGGTGGCGCCGACCAGCCCCGCCGCACCCTCGATGCCTGGCAGGAATGGGCCAAGCAGCGCGGTGCAAAGGGGCTCGCCTATGTGCTGGTCGGCGAGGACGGCGAGCTGCGCGGTCCCGTCGGCAAGAACCTCTCCGAGGCGGAGCGCGAGGGCCTCGCGGCCCACACCGGCGCGAAGCCGGGAGACTGCATCTTCTTCGCCGCCGGCGCGGTGAAGGCCTCCCGCGGACTGCTCGGAGCCCTTCGCGGCGAGATCGCGGCGCGCCTCGAGCTGATCGATCCGACGGCCTGGGCCTTCACCTGGATCGTCGATGCTCCCCTCTTCGAACCGGCGGGCGATGCAGTCGCCAGTGGCGACGTCGCTGTGGGCGCGGGCGCCTGGACCGCGGTGCACCACGCCTTCACCTCTCCGAAGGACGAGTACCTCGACAGCTTCGACACCGACCCGGAGTCCGCACTGTCCTGGGCCTACGACATCGTCTGCAACGGCAACGAGATCGGCGGCGGAAGCATCCGCATCAACACTCGTGAACTGCAGGAGCGCGTATTCCAGGTGATGGGCATCTCCCACGAGGAGGCGCAGGAGAAGTTCGGATTCCTGCTGCAGGCGTTCGCCTTCGGGGCACCCCCGCACGGCGGATTCGCCATGGGCTTCGACCGCATCGTCTCGCTCCTCGCCGGCACGGACTCGATCCGCGACGTCATCGCCTTCCCCAAGTCAGGCGGCGGTAACGACCCGCTCACCGGCGCGCCGGCGCAGCTGGAGCCGGCGCAGCTGACCGAGCTGTACCGCACGCTGGGCGTGCGTGCGGTGCCCCGGGGCTGAGCCGTGGGAGACACCGGCGCTAACTGGGCGGGCAACTACCGCTTCGGCGCGCCGCAACTGCGCGGTCCCAGGAGTGTCGAAGAGGTGCAGGAGCTGGTGGTGGCGAGTCCGCGCATCCGGGCCCTCGGCACCCGTCATTCCTTCAACGACCTGGCCGACACCGCCGGCACTCTCGTGTCGCTGGTTGACCGCGAGCCGGAGCCGCGACTCGACACCGGACGGATGACCGTGTCGGTGGCCGCCGGCACCCGCTACGGGGTGCTCGCGAGCTGGCTCGCCGACCAGGGTTTCGCCCTGCACAACATGGGCTCGCTGCCCCACATCTCGGTGGCCGGCGCGGTCGCGACCGGCACCCATGGTTCCGGCAACGCCCTCGGAAACCTCTCGACCGCGGTCGCGGGCCTGCAGTTGGTGACCGGGGAGGGAGAGCTGCTCGAGGTCGACCGTAGCGATCCACAGTTCGAGGGGATGGTCGTCTCTCTCGGTGCGCTCGGCATCGTCACCCGCGTGAGCCTCGACATCCAGCCGACTTTCGAGGTGCGCCAGGACGTCTACACCGATCTGCCCTGGGATCGGGTGCTTGCCGAGTTCGAGCAGATCACGGCGGCGGCCTACAGCGTGAGTCTCTTCACCGACTGGCGGGGTGACAACCTGCAGAGCGCGTGGTTCAAGACGCGACTGGCGCCCGGGGATTCCGGATCGATGCCACCGACGCTGTTCGGGGCCACGGCGTCCGCGGCGGAGGTCTCGCTGGTCGAGGGTGAGAGCAACACGACAGTGCAGGGAGGCATCCCCGGCCCGTGGTCGGAGCGATTGCCGCACTTCCGGCTCGATTCGACGCCGAGCAATGGCGACGAACTGCAGACCGAGTACTTCGTGGATCGCCGCACGGCACCGGAGGCCCTGGCGGCCGTCCGCGTGCTCGGTGAGTCCATCGCGCCGCACCTGCTCATCACCGAGTTGCGCACCATTGCAGCGGACGAGCTGTGGCTGAGCACCGCGAACGGGCGCCCGAGCCTCGCCATCCACTTCACCTGGAAGAACCAACCGGAGGCTGTCGCCCGGCTGGCCCCGCAGATCCAGGCCGCGCTCGCGCCGTTCGAGGCCCGCCCGCACTGGGGCAAGGTGAACACCATGACGGCGGCGGATGTCGTGCCCCTCTATCCGAGGCTGCCCGAATTCGCGGCGCTCGCCGAGCGGCTGGACCCGCAGCATCGCTTTCGCAACGCCTATCTCGAGCGGGTACTCGGCCTCAGCGACTGAACACCGCCGTCGAGCTACGAGTCGAGCTACGGGTCGAGCTACGAGTCGAGCGTCGGGATCGCCTCGGTGATGAGGCCGGTGATCGTGCCGAGCAGGGAGTCGACGGTGAAGCTCGACGTCGGCGCATCGTGCACGACCCTTCCGAGGCGCAGCACCACGACGCGGTCCGTGACCTCGAGGATGTGCGGAAGCGTGTGCGAGATGAAGATCACTCCGAGCCCCTTGGCCTTGGCCGCGCGGATGACCTCGAGCACCTCTTTGGCCTGTCGCGCCCCCAGGTGGTTTGTCGGCTCATCGAGGATGATCACCTTGCGAGCCCAGGACACTGCGCGTCCGATGGCCACGGCCTGGCGCTGTCCACCGGAGAGCTGCGCCACCGGGCGGTTGGAGGCCGGCACCGCGATGCCGACGCGCTCGAGGTCGGCGTGAGCGAGGGAGTCCATCTTCTTCTGGGCCAGGAAACCGAGCTTTCCGAGGATGCCGGGAGCCGTGAGCTCCCGGCCGAGGAACACGTTGGACGACACGGAGAGATGCGAGGCGAGGCTCGAGTCCTGGTACAGGGTCTCGATCCCCGATTCGAGCGCGTCGTGCGGACTCTTCCAGCGACGGGGGATGCCGTCGAGCAGGATCTCTCCGGTGTCCGGGAGATGAGCCCCGGAAAGAGCCTTCACCAGGGTCGACTTGCCGGCGCCGTTGTCGCCGACGAGGCCGAGCACCTCGCCGGCGCGCACCTGCAGGCTCACATTCTCGAGGGCGACGACGCTGCCGTAACTCTTCGAGATGTTGCGGACTTCGTAAAGCGGGCTGTCTGTCATGAGGTTCTTCCCTTCGAACGAAGTGCCTGGAGCGAGACGGCGGCGGCGATGAGGATGGCCACCACAACCTGCTTCCAGTTCGGCTCGACGCCGATGATGATGAGACCGCTGGTGACGGTTGCGAGGATCAGGGAGCCGAGCACCGTGCCGGTCATGCGACCGATTCCGCCGGAGAGGGCGACACCACCGATGACCACGGCGGCGATCGCATCGAGCTCGTTGCCGGCTCCGGAGGTCGGGGCGCCCGACCCGAGCCGGAGGTAGAGGAACATGCCGGCGAGTCCAGAGAGGAAGCCGGAGAGTGCGTAGATCTTGGTGATCTGGCGCTTCACGTTGATTCCGGCGGCAAGGGCAGCGAAGGGGTTGGAGCCGATGGCGAAGGTGTAGCGCCCGAAGCGCGACTTGTGGAGGTAGAGGCCGGTGATCACGACGATGATGATCACGACGATCCCCGGCCAGGAGAGCGGACCGAGCCACGGCACGCTGAGGGAGATGGCCGACGGCGGGCCATTGCCGATCGGCGCTCCGCCGGTGAGCACGATGGACATCCCGCCCGCGGCACCCAGGGTGGCGAGAGTGGCGATGAACGGCACGAGGTGGGCGCGGTTGATGAGGAGCGCGTTGATCAGCCCGACACCGATGCCGACCGCCGCGGCCACAAGGGTGCCGAGGAAGATCGCGAGGCCGTCAGGGAGACCCGCGCCGGTCATTGCCTGCATCGCGTAAGCAGCGATGACTCCGGCGAATCCCAGGGTGGCGCCAACGGAGAGGTCGATTCCCCCCGAGATGACGACGAAGGTCTCTGCGACGGCGATGAGGGCGATCGGTCCCCAGTCGAGCAGGATGTTGCCGAAGACATCCGTCGTGAAGAACACCGGGTTCAACACCGAGAACAGGATGATCATGCCCACGAGCACCAGCAGCAGGATGGTCTGCTGGTTCGAGAAGATGCGAGCGATCCGCCCGGTCAGCGGGCCGGCTGGACCGCCGGTCGCTGCCACTGGAGACTCTGCCGTTCTTTGACTGGTTGGCACGATCTGCCCTTCGCTTCGTTGCGTGCACTGCACTGTACAGAGTGGGGGAATCGTCCGGTGCCGCGGACGAAAGAGTCTCGCGGCACCGGGCGAGGGGTGGTGGCTACCTACTGCACGTAGGTGTACTTCTTGAGGTCCGCAGCGGAAGTGGACTTGTCGAGCAGGATGTTCGGCAGCGTCACAGCGGCGGTGATGCCGGACTTCGACTTGGTCTCGATGTACCTGACGCAGGTGTCGACGGCCTGGCGGGCTTCCTCGGCCGGGTCTTGGGCGATGAGCGCGGTGAAGACGCCCTTGCCGATCAGGTCGACGTTGGTCTGGTACGCGTCGTAGCCGATGAGGGCGACCTTGCCGGTCAGCCCCTTGGCCTGAAGGGCGGATGCCGCGCCGGTGGCGTTGGTGCCATCGATCGCGAAGATGCCGCTCAGGTTCGGGTACTTGGTGAGCCAGTTGCTCACGTTGCTGTTGGCCGTGGCGGCCTGCGACTGCGAGTAGGCGGTGTCGACGAGGTCGATTCCCGGGTACTTGGAGGCGAGCTGCGACTTGAAGCCCTCGAGGCGGTCGACGTTGGTGGTGGCGGTGGCGGAGGTGAGTCCGGCGACGACCTGGTACTTGGTGCCGTCGGTGTAGTTGATCGCCTTGGCCATCGCATCCGCAGCGGCCTCGCCACCCTGCTTGTTGTCACCGGTGATGAAGGAGACGACGTCACTCAGGTTCTCGACGTGGGTGTCGACGTTCACGACCGGGATACCGGCGGCCTTCGCCTTGGTGACCGACGCCTGCAGCGCCTTCGGGTCGGTGGGGATGAGCACCAGGCAGCTGGGCTTCTGAGCCAGCACCTGGTCGACGATGGGGATCTGGGTCGCGGGAGAGTAGACCGAGGGATCGCCCTGCCAGACCAGTTTCGCCTTCTTGACGGCGGTCTCGGCTTCGGCGCCGACCTTCATCGCCTTGAAGAAGGGATCCGCCTCCGCGCCCATGACGAACGCGATGGTCAGGGTCTTGGATGCCCCGCTGGTGCCGGTGGTTCCGGAAGTGGAGCTGCACGCGGCTGCGCCGAGCAAGAGGGTCGTCGCGACCCCGAAGACACCCGCAGTTTTGACGATTCGGTTCATTATTGGTAACTCTCCTTTGAGTGCATGGTCGCGGACCGCTTGTGCCAATCCACGGCATCGATTCGTCTGACTGCGGGGGGACCGGCACGGGCCGGGCTGTGAAGTTCGACGAGGACATGAGATCGATCTCAGAAGTTTTATGAGATCGATCTCGCTGATGTGGGTATGATCATCACACCGTTCAACGCCGCTGTCAAACGCACAGGAAATCCTTCATGAAACAATCGGGTAACGAAGCCCCCCTCACGATCAGGGATGTCGCCCTGCACGCGGGTGTCTCTCGTGCGACCGCCTCCCGCGCCCTCTCGGACTACGGTGTGGTCAATTCCGAAACCCGGGACAAGGTGCGCCGGTCCGCGGAGACCCTGGGGTACGTGCCGAACGTCCTCGCCCGCTCGATGCGGGCCGGCAAGACCCAGACGATCGGCCTCATCATCACGGAGGTGGGGCTGAGTGTCTTCGACCTCGCCATGCGTGCGGTGATCGACGCCGCGCACCGCAAGGGCTACCAGGTGCTCGTCTCCAACACGAACGAAGACCTCTCGGCAGAGCGCGATTCGATGCGCGTCATGCTGGAGAAACAGGTCGATGGCGTCATCCTGGTTCCCAGCGCGGTTCACGACCTGAGATTCATCAGCCCCGAGGCGCTCAAGGGCAAGCCGGTGACGCTGCTCGACCGCACACTGGATTCCCTCGACTTGCCGAGCATCTCCGCCGACAACCGCACCGGGGCGCGGGATGCGCTCGATCACTTCCGTGCCAATGGCCACACGCGGATCGGCCTTGTGGTGGTGACCGCGAACATCCATGGCCAGACCTCCGTTAGGCCGGACGGTCTCGTCTCCACACTGCACGACCGAACCGAGGGGTATCTCGAGGGCATGGCTGCCGCAGGCTTGCCGGTGGGTGAGGATTGGGTCTGGTTCGCCGCGGACGGCGGAGAGACCGCCCGGCAGGCCGTTCGCAGCATCCTCGATTCTGCCGACCCGCCCACAGCCATCCTCGGCTCGAATGCGAACGTCTCGCTCGCGATGCTGAGCGTCGCCAAGGAGCGCGGACTCACCGTCGGGGTCGACATCTCGTACATCGGGTTCGATGATGCGCCCTGGGCCCCGGTGCTCACCCCCGGGCTCACGGTCGTCGACCTTCCCATCGAGGCGATGGCAGAGGCCGCCGTCGAGAACCTCGTGGCGCAGATCGCCTCCGACGCTGCGGACACCGCCCGGGCGACGGCTCCGCGATCCGTCGTGTTGCCGATGCGGCTCGTCGTTCGTGGCTCGGTCGGCCCAGCCTCCGGCGACGCGGCCACATGACCATCGCGCTGTATGCCGAATTCACTGCCACAGCAGGCAACCACGCTCTCGTCGCGGACCTCATTGCGGAGTTCGCGCAACGAGTGCGAGCCGAGCCGGGCAATCTGGTGTTCGACCCGCACCATCGCGTCGATTCACCCAGTACGGTATTCGTCTACGAGGCCTATCGTGACCAGGCCGCCTTCGACGAACACCTCGCGAGCAGCCACGGCTACGACTTCAACGCGAGGCTGGGAAAACTGGTCGTGGGAGGCGGATCCCGGCTCACGATGCTGTCACCGATCGCCGTCGGCACTCGCACTCCCACGAAAGGATGAACCGCATGACCCGTGACTCTCCCTCTCCCTTGGCTGGCGTGCTCGTGATCGGTGAATCGCTCATGGACGTGGTCGCCTCCCCGGGCGGCCTCGACGAGCATGCGGGCGGATCGCCGATGAACGTGTCCGTCGGCCTCGCCAGGCTCGGCTGCCCGGTGCAGCTGCTGACGAACCTCGGCACAGACGCCCGTGGTGTCGTCATCGCCGACTACCTCGCCTCCGCGGGGGTTCCGCTCGTGCCGGGGTCGATCGTTCAGGGGCGCACCTCCACCGCCACAGCCACGCTCGACGACAGCGGATCGGCGAGCTACGAGTTCCTGATCGACTGGTCACTGGGCTTCGTTGCCGACCTGCCCGACAGCTCGATCGTGAATCAGGGCGCGATAGTGCACACCGGTTCGATCGCCGCCTTTCTCGAGCCCGGCGCATCCCAACTCGAGGCCCTGCTCCGGGCTGCCGCGGAGCGCCGGGCGCTCATCACCTTCGATCCCAACATCCGCCCCTCGATCATCGGTTCGAGGACCGACTCCTTGGCCGTCGTGCAGCGTCTATCCGCGCTGTCCACCGTGGTCAAGGTGAGCGACGAAGACGCCCTCTGGCTGTTCGGCGAGCTGACTCCCGACGCGGTGGTCGACCGTCTCCTTGCGATGGGCGCGACGCTCGCGATCGTCACGCTCGGGGCATCCGGGGCGCTGCTGGCGACCGCGACCGATCGCGTGAGCGTGCCGGGCCGGCGGGTCACCGTCGCCGACACCATCGGTGCGGGGGATTCCTTCATGAGTGCGGTCGTGCAGAAGCTGCAGGCTCTTCTGCTCTCGGGAGTGGATGCTGCCGCGCTCGCCGACGGCAACGCCCTCGACCGGTCCGTCCTGGCCGACATCGGCGAGTTCGCCGTCTCCTGTGCCGCAATCACGGTGTCGCGCCCCGGTTCGAACCCTCCCTCGCTGGCGGAGGCGCTCGCTTAGTCGTACAGCTCGCTCGCTCCGGGTTCGACGAAGCGCAACCAGCCCCACACGGCCACACTGAGGGCGGCGAAGGCACCGGCGCAGAGGATCGCCCCGATCATGGGGAAGGAGGCGTCGCCGCCGCCGAGCATCACGACGGAGGCGAACAGCGCCGCCACGGTGATGGTCGCCAGCCAGGCCGGTCGCGACCACTCGAACACCGCTCGTCCAGGGAGGGAGGCGATCGGGAGAATGAGTACCACGACCGATCCGAGTCCGGCGAGTGCGATGGTGGCGAGGGACTCGGCGGCCAACAGCGCCCAAAAGCCTGTTGCGGCTCCGAACAGGCCGTGAAGCAGCCAGGCGCCGGCGGCGAGCGTGGTGACCGATCCGATCTCCACCAGGCTCACGATCGCGCGCGCTCGGGAAGCGACGGTGCTCGAAAAGCCCACCCCGATGAGCACGCCCGCAATCACGGGTGGATGGATGCCGGAGACCCGGGACAGCACCGCGGCCAGAACCGCCGCGAAGAGGAGCAGCGGCACGAACCGCAGCCGGCCACTCACGTGCTGCGCGAACGAGCCCCATCGGGTGGCAACGGCGACCCCGACCAGGTTGAGCACGGCCAGGCCGATCACCACCGCGACGCTGAGTCTCAGATAGCGCACCTGGTCGTCCACCCCGCCGGCGATCACGATGAGAGCCGCCGCTGCCGCCAGCGGAACCGCCCCGATGATCCAGGGGTTCAGCGGTGTGGGCTCGGCGACGGGGGTGGATGCCGAGGGCCGCGTGCGATTGCGACCGGTGAACTGCATCGACGGCATCCGGATGCGTCCGCGAAGCGCTCCGGCCAGCAGCCTCAGCGGTAGTGCGATGAGCAGCACGAAAGCGAGTGCAAGGAGCGGGGCGAATGCGAGCTTGCCAGAGCTGACGCTGCTCGACAGGGTCGGGAGCATGGCACCGAAGTTCGTCGGCGTGCCCCAGTTGTCGATGGAGCCCGCCGGAGGCACCGGCGGAGCCGAAGGGGGCGGGTTGGGGCTCCCGCTCGGCGGCGCAGTGCTCGGCGGCACACTCGGCACGGCGGGGGCGCCCGGCGGCCGTGGCGCTGCCGGTGGAGCGGGAACCGCGGCTCCGCCGCGTGAACCGAAAGTGACGGTGATCGGCGCGCTCGGCGCGCTGTAATTGCCCGCGGCATCGCGCTGGATCACCAGGAGGCTGTGTGCCCCTTTCGGCACTCTGCCGACAGTGCAGCTGAAGGTGCCGCCGACGATCGCGGACTGGCAGGCGGGGAGGTTGTCGAGGTAGACGTCCGCCGTGCCGGCGAGTCCGGGTGCCGCGGTCTCGCCGGTTCCCGAGACGACGACCTGGGTGCCGGTCACCTGGCTGCCGGCCACCGGTGACATGATCACCGCTCGTGCGGGGGCATCCCTGTCCACGACGAGCGAGAGAGAGCCGGACAGTGACGACGATGCACCGCCACCGAGGTCGGCGCGAGACTGCCTCGCCCGGATCACGTAGGACCCGGAGGGCACGGTGAGCGCGCAGGACCAGTAGCCGGAGTCGGTCGCGACGGACGAGCATCCGTCCGCTCCGCCGTCCACGACCGTTGTGACCGTGCTTCCCGCGAACCCATAGCCGGAGACGAGACCGGTCGTCAGAGAGTCTGGTGCGCCGTCGATGGTGGGCGCTCCGAGCACGTCGACGGTGGCGGACAGGGGTGCGGATGCCACGCCGGCGAGAGTCTGCACCGCGATGAGGGTGATCGACGCGCCGCTCGCGACGGCTGCGGTGCACTCGAACTCGGTGTCGTCGGAGGCCGGGATGGTGCAGAAGGGACTGCCCTGGGCCGAGCGGGGGGAGATCACGACGCTGCTTCCCTCGTCCTTTGTGCCGCTCAGCCGCACGGCATTCGTGGGCGAGAACCCGGGGGCGCTGAAGCTGAACGTCGAGGGAGCCGCAGACGGGGAGGGAGCCGCAGACGGTGGGGGTGCCGCAGGCGGTGAGGGGGGCGCAGGCGGTGAGGGGGAGGGGCTCGGAGTCGGGGCGGTGGTCGCGGCAATCGCCACATCTGCCGAATCCGCCGCACCCGGGGCATCGGGCGGCACCGCAGCAGCTCCCAGAACCAGGACGGACTGGAGCGCGTAGCCGGTGACGGCAAGCACCGTCAGGAGACCTCGACGGTGTGCGTACGGTCCGCGATCGCGAAACGGACGGGGGGAGACGCTCGAGTGTGAGGGCTGCACTGTGAGTCCATTCAGCATGGCATCTTCTCCGATGTCAATTATCTGTGCGCGGTAATGGAAGTGAGCAATCATCCGCTCGACCGATCCAGTCGTCGCTGCCCCGGAGCCGATCGGATATTGACGCGGCCGGGGATCCCCGCCATGATTCAAATCACGCGACTGGGACGAGTGACCCAGAGAGAGGACCGTACATGGCCCGGGTAAGTTCCGCAGAACGACGAGCCGCCCTCGTGAGGGCCGCCCTGCGGGTGATCGACCGCGACGGCGTGCACGGCGCGACGACCCGGGCGATCGTCGCCGAGGCCGAGATGTCGCTCGCGAGCTTCCACTACGCGTTCCGGTCCCGTGACGAGATGATCCGCGAACTCATCGCCTTCGTGGTGCAGGACGAGCAGCGCGTGTCGCTCGAGGCGCTGGACCGGGATGCGGACATCCGCTCGGCAGTCAGAGCCGGGCTGCAGGCTTACTTCGACCTGTTGAAGGCACATCCCTCGCGGGAGCAGGCGATGCAGGAGCTCGTGCAGTACTCGCTGCGGACACCGGGCCTTGAGGCGCTGCCTCTGGCGCAGTACGCGAGCTACTTCCACACCGCCCGCGTGCTGCTCGAGCGCGGTGCCGAGCTCACCGGGATGGAGTGGACGATGCCGATCGAACAGCTCGCGCGCATTCTCATCGCGATCACCGACGGGCTGACGATAGCCTGGCTCGCCGATCGCGACGATGTCGCCGCCGGACGCCTGATGGACTTCGCCGCGGACACGATCGGCGCCCTCGCCGTCGAGATGCCGCTCGCCGTCGGGATGCCGCTCGCCGTCAGGAATGCGGACGCCCGATGACGACCCCGGCCCTCGACCGTTCGACCACCGACTCGACGGTGCAGCTCTTCGGCGAGCCGAAACGGCAGGTCTCCGGCGGATGGATCGCGCTCTTCGCCATCGCCTGGCTCGGGGTCTGGATGGCGCAGCTCACGCCGATCCAGCTGCTGCTGCCCGCCCAGGTCGAAGCGCAACTGAGCGCGACCTACTGGGTCGACAAGGTGGTCGCCTTCGGCATCGTCTCGGGAATCGCCGGGGTGTTCGCACTCGTCACCTTTCCGCTCACCGGTGCCCTTTCCGACCGCACGACGTCGAGGTTCGGCCGCCGCCGACCCTGGATTCTCGGGGGCGCGCTGGTGTTCGCTGCCGCGCTCGTCTTGCTCGGCCTCCAGCAGTCGCTCGTGGGCATCGGCATCTTCTGGTCCCTTGCCCTCATCGGATTCTGCGTGCTCACCGCCGCCCTCACCGCGGTGATCTCCGACCAGGTGCCGGTGGGGCAGCGCGGATTCGTCTCGGGATGGATCTCCGCCCCGCAGGCGATCGGCACCATCCTCGGCGTGTTGCTCGTGGTGGTGCTCGTGCTCAGCCAGGTGGCGGGCTACACCCTCGTCGCGGTGTTGCTCGTGCTGCTGGTGCTTCCCTTCGTGCTGCGGATCCCGGATGCGGTGCTCCCGCGGTCCGCGAGGTCGCCGCTCACCCTGAAGGGCCTCATCGCGGGCTTCTGGATCAGCCCGCGACAGTATCCGGATTTCGGATGGACCCTCGCCAGCCGCATCCTCGTCAACTTCGGCAACGCCTTCGGCACCTCCCTGCTGCTCTACTTTCTGCAGGACGGCCTGAGAGTCGAGCACGCGGACGATGTGCTGCTCGTCCTGATCCTCATCTACATGATCTTCGTGGTGCTGGCCTCGCTGGTGCTCGGACGGCTCTCCGACCGGCTCGGCCGGCGCAAGGCATTCGTCTTCGCTGCCGCCGCACTCCAGGGCGTTGCGGCGCTGATGCTCGCCTTCGTGCCCCTGCTCGGCGTCGCGATGGTCGCGGCCGGCATCCTCGGTCTCGGCTACGGATGCTTCCTGTCCGTCGACCAGGCGCTGGCGACGCAGGTGCTGCCCGACGCCCACACCCGCGGCAAGGATCTCGGCATCATGAACATCGCCACCGCCGTGCCGCAGGCGATCGCGCCGCTGATCGGAGCCTTCGTGGTCGCCGCCCTCGCCGGCTTCCAGGGGCTGTTCGTGCTCTCCGCGCTGGCTGCCCTGCTCGGCGCACTCGCCGTCCTGCCCATCCGATCGGTGCGCTGATGCCGCTGTCTCTCGTGCCGCCCACGGACTCCCCGTGGCTCCGTCCGTCCGAATACTGGACCTCGCTCCAGGGCGCCACAGCCGAACTCGACCCCCCGTTCGGCGTGATCTCGGTGCCCGCCCTCGCCCACAACGCCGTCGACATGCTGCGCCGAGCGAAGGGCACGAGCATCCGGGTCGCGTCGAAATCGGTGCGGGTGCGCACGGTGATCGACGCGGTTCTCGCTCTTCCCGGCTATTCGGGAGTGCTCGCGTACACCCTTCCCGAGGCGCTCTGGCTCGCGGAGGGGGATGCCCGGCACGAGGGCATCACCGACGTCGTGGTGGGCTATCCGAGCGTCGACCGTGCGTCGATCCGGCGACTC
Organism: Frigoribacterium sp. UYMn621; assembly: GCF_040549525.1. Classification (NCBI taxonomy): domain Bacteria; kingdom Bacillati; phylum Actinomycetota; class Actinomycetes; order Micrococcales; family Microbacteriaceae; genus Frigoribacterium; species Frigoribacterium sp. UYMn621. The sequence continues at coordinate 90,094 of NZ_JBEPTM010000006.1, forward strand.
GCGCTCGATCCGCTGCTTGCCGCGCGGGTGACCCTCATGGTCGACAGCGTCGACCAGCTCGACTGCATCGACGCCGTGGTCCCTCCCGCACACCGCGAGCGCATCCGAGTCTGCCTCGAGCTCGACGCGTCCTGGAATCCGAAGGTGCTCGGCCATCTCGGCACCTACCGCTCCCCGGTGTTCACCGCTGACGATGCCCGTGCTCTGGCAGAGCGGATCGTCGCCCGCCCCGGATTCGCGTTGGTCGGACTGATGGCGTACGAGGGCCAGATCGCCGGGCTCGTCAACGAGCCGGCGAGCGCGGCGCGGGGGGTGGCCGTGCGCTGGATCCAGAAGAATTCGGCGAGCGAGCTCGCCGGTCGCCGGGCGGAAGCCGTCGCGGCGGTGCGATCACTTGCCGACCTCGAGTTCGTCAACGGAGGCGGCACCGGTTCGCTCGAGACGACGAGTGCGGAGCCGGCGGTGACCGAGATCGCCGCGGGCAGCGGTCTGTTCGGCCCCCATCTCTTCGACCACTACCGACAGTTCCTTCCCGCGCCCGCCGCATCTTTCGTGCTGTCGGTGGTGCGCAAGCCCTCGGCGCAGATGGCCACGCTGCTCGGGGGCGGGTGGGTCGCATCCGGTCCGCCGGGGGTCGATCGGCTTCCCGTCGTGGCCTGGCCAGAGGGCACGAACATGGTTTCCAATGAGATGGCCGGAGAGGTGCAGACCCCGCTCACCGGAGAGGCCGCCGCCCGGCTGCAGATCGGAGACCGGGTGTGGCTGCGGCACACGAAGGCGGGAGAACTCAGTGAGCATCTCGATGCTTTCGTGCTGGTGGACGGGGATCGCATCGTCGAGTCGGCGCCAACCTACCGCGGCGAGGGCAAGGCCTTCCTGTGAGGGATTCGAAACGCGCTCGCAGTAGAGTCACGCTGAGGGGTGAATGGTGACAGTCGAAACAGTGATCGCGGGCATCACCCCGGGCACGATGTGGCGCAACTGGGGTCGCTCGGAGTCGGTGCGTCCGCTCATGATGGCCAGCCCGTCGAGCGTTGACGAAGTCGCGGCGATCGTGCGTTTCGCCCGAGAGCGCGAGTTCACCGTGAAGACCGTCGGCTCCGGCCACAGCTTCACCGCCATCGCCCGCGCGCAGGACCTTCAGGTCGACGTGTCACGCCTCGACGGACTCCTCGGCGTCGAGCTGTCGCGCAACCGGGTCACCCTCGCGGCCGGAACCAAGCTGCACCGACTGCCCGCACTGCTCGGTCCCTATGGGCTCGCCCTGCCGAACATGGGAGACATCGACCGGCAGACCATCGCCGGAGCCACCTCGACCGGCACCCACGGCACCGGTGCGCACTACCCCGGTCTCGCGGCCCAGATCGTGGCGGTGACCATGGTGACGGCGGATGGCTCGATCCTGCGCGTCAGCGAGACCGAGAACCCCGAGCTCCTGCCCGCCGCCCGCCTCGGGCTCGGCGCACTCGGCATCCTCGTCGATCTCACGCTGCAATGCGTTCCGGCCTTCCTGCTGCATGCCGTCGAACGCCCCGGCGGCTTCGACGAGGTGCTCGACGGACTCGAACAGCGGGTGGCCGCCGTCGACCACTTCGAGTTCTACTGGTGGCCCCACACCGACGGTGTGATGACGAAGTCCAACACCCGGCTGCCCGCGGATGCCGAACGGCACCCCGTCGGCCCGGTGGCCGCCTTCGTGGAAGACCGCGTGCTCTCGAATGCCGTGCTCGCCCTGCTCTGCAACGTCGGGAGGGTGGCGCCGGCACTCACCCCGGGAATCAACCGCCTCGCCACCCGCGTCTACGGAAACCGCACCTACACCGACCACTCCTACGAGGTCTTCGTCAGCCCGCGCACCACCCGGTTTCGCGAGATGGAGTACGCGATCCCGCGGGCGGCGATTCCGGATGCGCTGCGAGACATCCGCTCGCTCATCGATTCCCGCGGCTGGCGCATATCGTTCCCGGTTGAGGTGCGCGTCGCCGCCGCCGACGAGAACTGGCTCTCGACGGCCTCGCAGCGCGACAGCGGCTATATTGCGGTGCATCGCTACTTCCGCGACGACCCGGAAGAGTACTTCCGGGGCGTCGAGCAGATCATGCGGGGCTACCAGGGGCGACCACACTGGGGCAAGATCCACTACCAGAACGCGGAATCACTCGCCGCGGTCTATCCGCATCACGCCGACTTCGTGGCAGCGCGTGACCGACTCGACCCGGACCGCGTGTTCACGAACCCCTACCTGGATCGCGTGCTCGGCGTCTGAGAGTTCGGCCGCCGGCTCAGCTCGCGTGCACTCCGGGTCGGCGCTTCGGGTCCACGCGTCTTCTCGGCGACCTGCGCGTGAGGACCCTGGTGCGACCCGGAGCGCTCGGTCAGCCCCTGCAGCATCCAGCGGCGGAAAGCCCCCGTGGTGCGCGGTGATTCGGGGGCGCGTTGCGGTGTGGGTGTCGAGGCCATGAGTGCCAATCTCTCGGAGGTCGAACCTCGCTCGCCCAGAATATCGCTCAGATGGTGAGCAGCGAATTCACTCGACGATCAGGAAGCTTGTCGGTTCCGTGCAGATCACCGAGCTCGAGCACGACGCTGATGCCGGCGACGCGCCAGCCGGCGCGCTCGACCAGGCGGCAACTGGCAGCGAGCGTGCCCCCGGTGGCGAGCACATCGTCGAGGAGCAGCACCCGTGTGCCGGGGGCGAGCTCGTCGGGATGCACTTCGAGGGTCGCCGTTCCGTATTCGAGCTCGTATTCCTCGGTGATCACCGGACGGGGCAGCTTGCCCGGCTTGCGGATCATCACGCAGCCGAGCCCCGTCGCATAGGCGGCCCCGGCGGCGAGCACGAAGCCGCGTGCCTCCATGCCGGCCAGGGCGTCGAACCGTCCCGCAAACGGCGCGAGAAGGGCGTCGATCACGGAGGTGTAGGCCGGGCCGTCCGCGAAGACCGGACTGAGGTCACGAAAGACGATTCCGGGCGACGGGAAGTCGACGACCGTCCTGCTGAGCCGTTCGATCGCTTCGCGGGCATCCTGCGACATCCGTGCTCCTCATGGTTTCCGGTGACTGTGCTGACAGTAGAGCCTGTCATGACCCGATGTTCGCTCCGAGTGTGCTCCAAAAAGACGGGGGCTGAATCGCTCGCGGATATAGTTATCTCGTCCTGCGGTTCGCCGCTTCGCAGCATCCAGTTCTCGAGAGAATGGTCATGGATACCCTTATCGTTGTCGGCATAATCGTCGTACTCGTCGTCATCATCGGCATCTACCTGTGGTCGACCTACAACGGTCTCGTGCGTCTCAACGTGCGCGTCGACGAGGCGTGGAGCGACATCACGGTGCAGCTCAAGCGCCGTGCCGACCTGCTGCCGAACCTCATCGAGACGGTCAAGGGCTACGCGGCCCACGAGTCCGGCGTCTTCGAGGCCGTGACCAAAGCCCGCGCAGAGTCGATCAGCGCGTCGACCCCCGCGGATGCGGCCGTGGCAGAGAATCACGTGCAGAGCGCCCTGAAGAGCATCTTCGCCGTCGCGGAGGCGTATCCACAGCTCCAGGCCAGCCAGAACTACCTGCAGCTGCAGGGCGAACTCGTCGACACCGAAGACAAGATCCAGGCCTCTCGCCGCTTTTACAACGGGGGCGTGCGCGAGCTCAACACCAAGATCAAGACCTTCCCGAACACGCTCTTCGTGCGCGGGCTCGGCTTCACCGAGCGCGACTTCTTCGAGGTCGCGGACTCCGCGGCCATCGCGGAGCCGCCTCGCGTCCAGTTCTGATCGCGGCGCGAAGCGCCCGTGATCAGGTCGAGTAGCGAGCGCCAGCGAGCGTGCCGAGACCTTTCCCCTGCCGACTCCTTGAACTGAGCCACTCATGTATCGCGCAATAGCGAAGAACAAACGCAACACGGTGTTCATCATCCTGCTGTTCCTGCTGATCATCGGCGGGCTTGGGGCGCTTGCCGCCTCTGTGTACAACAGCCCATCGATAGCGATCACCGTGATCGTGATCGCGGTGGGATATGCCACGATCCAGTACTTCGCCGCCTCCCGGTTGGCGATCTCGATCTCGGGTGGCCAGGAGATCCAGAAGTCCGACAATCCGCGTCTCTACCGCATCGTGGAGAACCTGTCGATCACCGACGGCCTTCCGATGCCGAAGGTCTACATCATCAACGATCCGGCGCCGAACGCGTTCGCGACCGGGCGCGACCCCGAGCACGCGTATGTGGCCGCGACCACCGGACTGCTCGATCTGATGGACGATTCGGAGCTCGAGGGTGTGATGGCCCACGAGATGGGCCACGTTCAGAACTACGACACCCGGGTGTCGATGATCGTCTTCGGCCTGGTCGTGGCGATCGGTTTCATCGCCGACCTGTTCCTGCGCTTCGCCTTCTTCGGCGGCGGGCGCGGCAACGACCGCAATGGCGGCGGGGGCGGTGGCAACCCCATCGTCATCGTGTTCGGCCTCGCCGCGATGATCGTCGCGCCCCTCGTCGCCGCCGGGGTGCAGGCCGCGATCTCGCGTCAACGCGAGTACCTCGCCGACGCGACAAGCGCGATGACGACCAGGAATCCGGATGCCCTGGCCAGTGCGCTCCAGAAGCTCGGTGAATACGGCCGTCCGATGCGCAAGCAGAACTCCTCCATGGCGCACCTGTGGATCTCCGACCCGACCAAGCCGGGCTTCATGAGCCGCCTGTTCAGCACGCATCCGCCGATCGAGGACCGGGTCGCCCGCCTCCACAAGATCGGTGGCGAATTCTAGGCACGGCTCAAGGCCGGTCGGTCGGCTGAGGCCGATGTTCCCCTTCGTCAGGGGTGTTGCCGCTCGAGGGGGACCACACCTGACGCGGAGGAACAGGGGCGAACCACGTGCCCGAGGAACGGAATCCGTCGGGACGGTCAGGCCGCGGTCATCGGTTGCACTCCCAGCACTGCAGCGAGCGCGGGCGCGAGGTCGCCCCTCGCCATGACCTCGATGCGCTCGAGCCCCTGCCAGGCGGCGGTCTCGCGCAGCAGGATCGCGAGTCTGTCGACCGTCGCGGGCGGGGCATCCGGCTCGGACCAGGCGGATTGCACGCGCAGAACGCGGTTCTGCCGATCGTTCTTGAGGTCGACCCTGCCCACCAGCCGGTCATCGATCAGCAGCGGCAGCGTGTAGTAGCCGAACACGCGCTGGGGGGCGGGCGTGTAGATCTCGATGCGATAGCGGAACCCGAACATCCGTTCCGCCCGAGCGCGCTCCCAGACCACGGGATCGAAGGGGGAGAGCAGCGCCGCCGCCTCGATGCGTCGCGGGATCCGGGCCTCGCGATGCAGGAAGGCCGGCCGGTTCCAGCCCGGCACCGTCACGGGCTCGAGCTCCCCGGCATCCACGAGGTCGTGCACAGCCGCCCGTGCCGGTTCGGTCTTGATGCGGTAGTAGTCGGCGAGATCGGAGAGTGTGCCGATTCCGTGGGCGCGTGCCGACAGTCGAAGCAGTTCGCGGATGGCCTCGGCCCGAGGCACCTCCCGCTCGAAGACGGCGGGCGGAAGGGCCTGTGATGCGAGTGCATAGCGGCGCTCGAACCGGGAGCGCCCCGCAGAGACCGCCTCGCCGAAACGGAACAGCCATTCGAGTCCGGTCTTGACCTCTGACCAGCCCCACCAGCCGCCGGCCCCCTTGCCGGTATCGTGCTCGATCTCGCTCGCGGCCACCGTGCCGCGAGCACCGAGCTCCGCGCGCAACCAGTCGAGCATCGGGCCGTTCTCGGCCACCCAGCTGCCGGGCGTCGAATACCGCTCCCGGTTCGCATCCATGCGCCAGCGGTAGAGCGGCCAGGTCTCGACGGGGATGATCGCGGCCTCGTGTGCCCAGTATTCGACGAACTTGCCCTTTCGCCCGAAGGTGAGGCGGTCGAGGTCGGCCTTGTCGTAGGAGCCGAGCCGGGCGAACAGTGGCAGGTAGTGGCTGCGCTCGAGCACGTTCACCGAGTCGAGCTGCAGAAGCCCCAGCCTGTCGATCGTGGAATTGAGCTGGCGGACGCCCGGATCGGCCGGCCGCGGCCGCCCGAATCCCTGCGCGCCGAGTGCGATGCGGCGGGCCTGGGCAGCGGAAACCTCGCGGTCGCTCACTTTCTCACACACTCTCGCACGCCTTGACACTATCGAGACCCGGCGACCTTTCGCCGTTCTGTTTGGGTGCCGTATGGTCGTCGTTAGTCTCTCGTTTACCGACGGGACCCAAGGCGGACAGTGTCGTTGCCTAGCCTCCACAGAGGTCGTGGCGGCACCCACTGTCTGCTCACAGCGCAGGCGGCCGAACGGCCCAATGGAGGAAAAGTGTTCAACAGGCGCACCATCGTCGGCATCGCAGCAGTCGCCGCGATCACCATCTCTCTCAGCGCGTGCTCGAGCACGCCGACCCCCGCAGCATCCGGTGCCGTGGACGCGAAGACCGCCACGAGTGTGTCGGCATTCGGCGACATGGCTGGGCTCGTGAAGGCAGCCAACAAGGAGGGCGCCCTCAACGTGATCGCCCTGCCAGACAACTGGGCCAACTACGGCAAGATCATCGCCGCATTCAAGAAGAAGTACCCCAAGATCACCGTCAACTCCGCGAACCCCGACGGCTCGAGCGCCGAGGAGATCAAGGCCGCCGACGACCTCGCCGGCCAGGACACGGCCCCGGATGTCTTCGACCTCGGCCCCGCCGTCGCCCTCGCCAGCACCGCGAAGTTCGCGCCGTACAAGGTCTCTACCTGGGCGGACGTGCCCGAGGCCAACAAGGAGAAGACCGGACTGTGGGTCAATGACTACACCGGACTGATGTCGGTCGGCTACGACTCCAAGGTGATCAAGACGGCGCCCAAGAAGCTCTCCGACCTGCTGGGAAGCGCCTACAAGGGCAAGGTCGCCATCAACGGCGACCCGACCCAGGCCGGAGCGGCCTTCGCGGCGGTCGGACTCGCGGCCATCCAGAACGGCGGCTCCGCCGACGACTTCCAGCCGGGCGTCGACTTCTTCCAGAAGCTCAGCAAGGCGGGCAACTTCCTCTCGCTCGACCCGACCCCGGCGACGATCGCCTCCGGCGAGACCCCGGTCGTCTTCGACTGGAGCTACAACAACCTGGCCCAGGCCGCGACCACCCCGAATTGGAAGACCGTCGTCTTCCCGGGCAGCGCGTACGGCAGCTACTACAACCAGGCGATCAACAAGGATGCCCCGCACCCCGCGGCGGCCCGCCTCTGGGAGGAGTTCGTGTACAGCCCCACCGTGCAGAACCTCTACCTGGCCGCCGGCGCGTTCCCGGTGCAGATCGCCGCGATGGACAAGGCCGGAACGACGGACAAGAGCGCCCAGGCCGTCGCCGGCAAGATGCCGTCACAGTTCGTCTCGCCGACCGATGCCCAGACCACCAGCGCGGGCGCACTGCTCACCGCGAAGTGGGCCGCGGCGATCGCCCAGTAGCGCCGTCTCAACCGGAAAGTCCCACCTCGATGACCACCCCATCGCTGTGACCGTCGAGACGAGTCCGCCGCGCCGCGCGCGGCGGCTCGTCTCCGTGTCGCCCTCGGTGCTCGGCCTCACGCCGTTTGCGCTCTATGTGCTTCTTTTCCTCGCGATCCCCACGGTGCTCGCGGTGCTCTCCGGGCTGTTCGACGCTCAGGGGCACTTCACCCTTGCCAATGTCGCGGCGCTGTTCGCCCCGGACATCCTCAAGACCTTCGCCAGTTCCTTCTGGGTCTCCGCCGTGACCGCTGTCGTCGGCGCCGTCGTGGGCGCGCTCGTCTGTTACGCCCTCCTCGGCATGAATCCGCAGGGCGCGCTTCGGTCGATGGTCGACTCCGCGGCGAGTGTGCTCGCGCAGTTCGGCGGCGTGATGCTGGCCTTCGCCTTCATCGCGACGATCGGGATCCAGGGCTTCGTGACCGTGTTTCTGCGGGGCCTCGGGATCGACATCTTCTCGAACGGGGTCTGGCTGTACCAGGTGCCTGGGCTGCTGCTGCCGTACATCTACTTTCAGGTGCCTCTCATGATCATCACCTTCATGCCGGCGCTCGAGGGGCTGAAGCCGCAGTGGGCCGAGGCGAACGCCACACTCGGCGGAACTCGCCTCACCTACTGGGTGCGTATCGCCGGACCCGTGCTCGCACCATCCTTCCTCGGAAGCCTGCTGCTGCTCTTCGCCAACGCCTTCTCGTCGTACGCCACGGCGGCGGCGCTCATCAGCCAGGGGGCGCAGATCGTGCCGCTGCAGATCCGCGCGGCGCTCATCAGCGAGACCGTGCTCGGACGCAGCAACATGGCCGGTGCGCTCGCCCTCGGGATGATCGTAATCATGGTGGTGCTCATGTGGGGCTACTCCGCCCTGCAGTCACGCACCACCAGGTGGCAGCAGTGAGCGGCGTCCGCCCGGTCGGTGCAGCCCCTGGGCCGGTCGCGCGCACCGTGATCCTCGCCGTCGTCGGCGTCGTCTTCGCCATCCCGATTCTCGCGATGTTCGAGTTCAGTTTGCGCAATCTTGCCGGCGGCTACACCCTCTCCCACTGGGCCGGTGTCTTCTCCCCGACGGCGACCGTCACCTACGCCGCGATCTTCACCGGCCTCGGCAACTCCCTTCTCCTCGCAGTGGTGACCGTCGTGATCATCCTCGTGATCCTGCTGCCGACGATGATCCTGGTGCAGTTGCAGTTTCCGCGACTCCGGCGCGTGCTCGAGTTCGTGTGCATCATCCCGATCACGGTGCCCGCCATCGTGATGGTCGTGGGGCTCGCGCCCGTGTACTCGGTGGTCGCACGACTCGCGGGATCTTCGATCTGGACCTTGGCCTTCGCCTACGGCGTCACCGTGCTGCCCTACGCCTACCGGGCGATCCAGTCCAACCTGAGTGCCGTGGATGTCGTGACGCTCTCCGAGGCTGCGCGTTCGCTCGGGGCCGGCTGGGGGAGCGTGTTGTGGCGGGTGATCCTGCCGAACCTGCGCCGGGGAATCCTGGCGGCCTCATTCATCACCGTGGCGGTCGTTCTGGGCGAGTTCACCATCGCCTCGCTGCTCAACCGCGTGAACCTGCAGACCGCTCTCGTGCAGATCTCGAAGAGTGACCCCTTCGTTGCCGTGATCTTCTCGTTGCTGGCTCTCGGGTTCGCATTCGTTCTGCTCCTGTTCATCGGCCGTCTCGCATCCGACCGCCGCACCCGTTCCGTGAAGAAGGCCTCATGACTTCCCCTTCCCCCTCCGCCTCGACCGGCGGCGCAACAGTCGAGCTCATCGATGTCGTGAAGGACTATGCCGGCCACCGCGCCCTCACCGGGGTGAACCTCTCCGTGCGACCGGGGGAGTTCGTGGCTCTGCTCGGCCCCTCGGGTTGCGGCAAGACCACCGCGCTTCGCGCCCTCTCCGGCCTGGAGCAGGTGAACGGCGGCAGCATCCTCATCGACGGGGTCGACGTGGTGGACGTGCCGGTGAACAAGCGCGACATCGGCATGGTCTTCCAGTCGTACTCGCTCTTCCCGCACCTCACCGCCGTCGAGAACGTGGAGTTCGGGCTGCGGATGCGTAAGGTCGCGGCCGGCGATCGCCGCGCTCGCGCCGCGGAGAGCCTGGAGCTCGTCGGCCTCGGCCACCTCGCGGCCCGCTACGCACATCAACTCTCCGGCGGACAGCAGCAGCGCATCGCGTTGGCCCGTGCCCTGGTGACCCGGCCGCGTGTGCTGCTGCTCGACGAACCGCTCTCTGCCCTCGATGCCAAGGTGCGGGTGCAGTTGCGCGACGAGATCCGCCGCATCCAGACCGACCTCGGAATCACCACGCTGTTCGTGACTCACGACCAGGAGGAGGCCCTCGCGGTTGCCGACCGGGTCGCGGTGATGCGCGACGGCAACATCGAGCAGATCGGCACGCCGGAGGAGCTCTACACCACCCCCTCAACGCCCTTCGTCGCGGCTTTCGTCGGCCTCAGCAACCGGATGCCCGCCACCCTGTCGAACGGGCGGGTCACCCTGTACGGCGAGACGCTGGGGGTGCTCGGGTCACCAGCGATGAGCGGGCCGGTGCTCGCCCTGGTGCGGCCGGAGGATCTCCTGCTCGTGCCGCAGGCGACGCCCGGCAGCATTGCGGCGAAGGTCGTGGCATCGAGCTTCCTCGGCTCCCTCCGCCGCACCCGGTTGGCGCTCTCCGACGGCACCCTTGTCTCGGTGCAGCACGATGTGTCCGAGCATCCGGAGCCCGGGCAGAGCGTCGGAGTGCGGCTGCGCGGCAACGCCGTCTCTGTGAGCGGCGTCGACGGCTGAAACGCATACTAAATTACGCATGTACACCGGCATAGACTGACTCGATGACGTTCGGTCCCCGCAAACGCACCCCGGCGCTGATCGCGTCGGCAGAGGCGACCACGGCAAGAGAGCAGGCGGAGGCGACCCTGCCGGCCGGCATCCGGATCGGCGGATCCTGGTCGTGGCGGATGCTCGCGATCGCGGCGGTGATCGGTCTGTTCATCTACCTCGTGATCACGCTGCGTGAAATAGTCGTGCCGTTCATGATCGCGATCCTGCTCGCCGCACTACTCGTGCCGCTGGTCAACTTCCTCGTCCGGCACCGCTGGCCCAAGTGGCTGGCCATCGCTCTCGCGGAAATCGGCTTGATCGCCGTGGTCGCCGGTCTCGTCGTGCTCGTCGTGCTGCAGGTGCGCAGCGGCTTCCCCGAGTTGCAGAAGCAGAGCATCCAGGCCTATGACGACTTCAAGCAATATCTTCTCGCCTCGCCGCTGCATCTCACCAACTCCGATATCAACCGCTACCTCGGGCAGGCCGGGTCCGCGCTCCAGAAGGACAGCCAGGCGCTGGTCTCCGGCGCGGTCAGCTTCGGCACGACCGCCGGCCACGTTCTGGCGGGACTGCTCCTCACCCTCTTCGCGACACTCTTCATGCTGATCGACGGGAAGGGCATCTGGGCCTGGGTGGTGCGCCTGTTCCCGCGCAAGTCGCGTCTCGCCGTTGACGGCTCCGGCAGGGCCGGATGGGTCACCCTCACCAATTTCGTTCGCGTGCAGATTTTGGTCGCCTTCGTCGACGCCGTCGGCATCGGACTCGGAGCCTGGATCATCGGACTCTTCTTCGGAGGCTTCCCCCTCGTGATCCCGATCACGATCGCGGTGTTCCTCGGATCCTTCATCCCGGTGGTCGGTGCACTGTTCTCCGGGGTGCTGGCCATCTTCATCGCGCTGGTCTACCTCAACCCCTTCGCGGCGCTCCTGATGCTGGCCGTGGTGATCGCCGTGCAGCAGATCGAGGGTCACGTGCTGCAGCCCTTCATCATGGGCACGGCGGTCAAGGTGCATCCCCTCGCCGTGGTCTTCGCCGTCGCGGCCGGCGGATTCCTCGCCGGCATCCCCGGCGCCCTGTTCGCCGTACCGGTGGTCGCTACCCTCAACGTGATGGTCAATTTCGTGGCGAGCGGCCAGTGGCGTACGACCCCGGATCCGAGCCTCGGCCAGGCCGTGAAGAATGCCTGAGCTCACTCTCGCGGGACCGAGCCTCGCTGACTTCGAATCGGCGCGGTCCGTCGTCTCCCGCGTGGCGGAGATCACCCCGATGGAGAGCTCACGCTTCCTCGGTGAACTGCTGGGATCTCCCGTCTACCTCAAGTGCGAGAATCTGCAGCGCACCGGTTCATACAAGATCCGTGGCGCCTACAACCGCATCTCGCGGCTCACGGAGGAGGAGAAGTCCCACGGCGTCGTCGCTGCCTCGGCGGGGAATCATGCCCAGGGTGTGGCCTTCGCCGCCAGGGAACTCGGCATCTCCGCCACCATCTTCATGCCGGTCGGAGTGGCGCTCCCGAAGCTTCAGGCCACGCGCAACTACGGTGCGGAGGTTGTGCTCCGCGGACACGCCGTCGACGAGGCGCTGCGCACGGCGGCGGAATTCGCGGCCACTACCGGAGCGGTATTCATCCCTCCGTTCGACCACCCGGATGTCGTGGCGGGCCAGGGCACTCTCGGTCTCGAGATGCTCGACCAGGTTCCCGACCTCCAGACCGTGATCGTGCCCATCGGCGGCGGCGGGCTCATCTCCGGAGTCGCCAGCGCCCTCAAGCAGAAGTTCGCGCTCCAGGGTCGAAGTGTCCGCATCATCGGGGTGCAGGCCGAGAACGCCGCTCCCTACCCCGTCTCGATCCTCAACGGCGTCTCCACGGCCATCAAGATCCTGCCGACCATCGCCGACGGTATCGCGGTGAACAAGCCGGGCATCCTCAACTTCGAGATCATCAAAGATGCCGTCGACGAGATCGTCACCGTGACGGATGACGACATCGCGCGTGCCATGCTCGTTCTTCTCGAACGGGCGAAGCTCGTGGTCGAGCCCGCCGGCGCGGTCGCCGTCGCCGCGATAATGACCGGCCAGGTGAAGGATGCCGGCGTCACCGTCGCGATCCTCAGCGGCGGAAACATCGACCCGCTCGTGATGGAGCGCGTGATCTCCCGCGGGCTCGCGGCATCCGATCGGTATCTCAAGCTTCGACTGATGCTGCCCGACCGTCCGGGCCAACTCGCCCGCATCGCCGAACTGATCTCGGAGGCGAATGCCAACGTCGTGGAGGTGCTGCACACCCGGCACGGGCGGAACGCGCTGATCAGCGACGTGGAGATCGAGCTGAGCATTGAGACCCGGGGTCCGGAACACGTGCAACGGGTGCTCGGTCACCTCATCGAGGCCGGCTACGAGCCTCGCGTCGACTTCTGACGCTGCGGCCCGTCGTGCAGGGTGGTCGAGCGGCGCCGTCTTCGGCGCGCATCGAGACCTAGGGCAGGTAGGTCTCGACCTTGTCGATCTGCACGCTGATCTCCTTGCCATTCGGCGCCGTATACGACACCGTCTCGCCGACCGAATGGCCGAGGATGGCGGCGCCGAGTGGGCTTCCCTCGCTGTAGACGTCGAGGTCGCTGTCTTCCCCGACGATCTCACGACTGCCGAGCAGGAAGGTGCTCTCGTCGCCGAGGATTCGTGCACTCACGACGGTGCCGGACTGCACGACTCCGTTGCTCGTGGGGGCCGCGCCGACCTTGGCGTGACGGATCAGCTCGGTGAGAACCCGGATGCGGGCTTCCATCTTGCCCTGCTCTTCTTTGGCGGCGTGGTAGCCGCCATTCTCCTTGAGGTCGCCCTCTTCCCGAGCGGCCTCGATCTTCTTGGCGATATCGACACGACCGGTGGTCGACAACTGTTCGAGTTCGGCGCTGCGACGGTCGAATGCTTCCTGGGTCAGCCAGGTCTCGGTAGACACGATGTGCTCCCTAAAAAACGCAAATGAGACCGGCCGTGGGGCCGGTCTCTGATCAGTAAGCCTCAGTTTAGGTCAGCCAGCACCGGTAGATCAAGCCGGTGACGCCCCGCTCTGAACTCAACACGGTGTCGGTGTACGACGTGGTGTACCGCGTGGAGGCCGGAACCTTCACGATGCGCCAGCCCACGATCCCGTGTGCTTCGTTCTGCACCTGAAGGGCGCAACTCGCCGTCTGGCCCACCGGCATCGACACCTGGTAGCTGATGCTCACTGTGCGGTCGTTGACGATGGTCGAACCCTTGTCCTCCGCGTCCAGGGTGCTGCCGGCCTGGTCGAGTCCCGCCCAGATGACCCAGGCGATCACGACGATCGCCGCCAGGGCGCCGGCGATGAGATAGACGAGGCGATCCCGGCGCTTCTTCGCGGGCGTGCGCCCGTACCGGGCGGCGAGGCCAGCGGACTCGGGCACCGCAGAGGGACGCACCTCGAGCGCATCCTCGTCTATCGCAGTCATGTCACATCCCCGCACGCCTATTCTTGTAGTCCAAGGGTATCCGCCCACCCTGCGTATTCCCCACCCGTGCCTTCCCCACAAACACAAGGAGTTCGGTGACTCAGCGCCTGCTTGCCGTTCACGCCCATCCCGACGACGAGTCGAGCAAGGGCGCAGCGACCTACGCCCACTACCGCAGCATCGGGACCGAGGTGCTCGTGGTCAGCTGCACGGGCGGCGAACGCGGCGACATCCAGAACGAAGCCCTCGAGTCAACGGCGATGGCGAACCGTGACATGGCCGGCCTCCGGCGCATCGAGATGGCGAACGCCCAGGCGGCGATCGGCTTCGAACACCGCTGGCTGGGCTACCAGGACTCCGGGCTGCCCGAGAACGACGAGCCGGTGCCCGCGAACTCCTTCGCGCTCATCCCGCTCGAGATCTCGGCTGAGCCCCTCGTCAAGATCATCCGCGAGTTCCGGCCGCAGGTGCTCGTGACCTACGACGAGACAGGCGGCTACCCGCACCCCGACCACATCCGCACGCACGACATCTCGCTGTACGCCTACGAGGCGGCCGCGGATGCATCGCGGTACCCGGATGCCGGAGCACCCTGGCAGATCTCCAAGGTCTACTTCGACCGCATCTTCAATGCGCCGCGCATCGAGGCGATGTACCAGTTCCTCCTCGTGAATGCCCCGGAGACCCCGCAGCTGGCCCAGATGGAGGAGTTCCGGGAGCGGATGAAGGACCGCCCCGTGCTCACGACCACTCAGGTGCACGTCGGCGACTTCTTCGACGCACGGGACACGGCGTTGCGCGCACACGCCAGCCAGGTCGCGCCCGACAGCGCCTTCTTCTTCTGGCCCAACGACCTGCAGCGACAGGCGTGGCCGTTCGAAGACTTCCAGTTGGCACTGTCGCGGGTGGAATCCCCCCTGCCCGAGACCGATCTGTTCTCCGGGATACCCGCAGAGGATCTCAGCGCATGAGCGGCTTGTACACCGCGATCGTGATGCTCGCGTCGACGCCGACACCCCAGCCGAATTTCGATGAGAATTCGGTCACCCCGACCTGGGTCGGCTTCGCCGCGACCTTCCTGGTGGCCGCCGCAGTGGTGCTGCTCTGCATCGACATGGTGCGTCGGGTGCGTCGGGTGCGCTACCGCGGGGAGATCCGTGAGCAGCTCGAGGCCGAGCGGGATGCCGCAGCTTCGGAGCAGCCTCCCACCAGTTCCTAGAAGCCCGGCAGTCCCTAGAAGCCCACCAGCCCCTAGAAAACCGGCGGGTTCGTGGCCACCAGGAAGATGCCGGTCCAGTGGCAGAGGTATGCCAGCAGCGTGAGCGCGTGGAAGATCTCGTGGAAACCGAAGACTCCCGGCACCGGGTTCGGACGCTTGAACCCGTAGATCACGGCGCCGATCGTGTAGAACACACCCCCGAGCAGGATGAGGGACATCATCACGGCGTTGGCCTGGAAGAAGTCGACGATGAAGGCGAGCGCGGCATAGCCGAGCAGCAGGTAGAGCGGCACGTAGAGCCAGCGCGGCGCGCCGATCCAGAAGATGCGGAATCCGATTCCGAGGCCGGCGCCGATCCAGACCAGCCAGAGCAGGAGCACTGACTTGTCGTGCGGGAGGGCCAGCACCGTGATGGGGGTATACGACCCGGCGATCAGCAGGAAGATGTTGGCGTGATCCATCCGCTTGAGCAGTCGTTTCGTGCGATCGCTCCAATTGACGCGGTGATAGAGCGCGGAAACTCCGAAGAGCAGCAGCGACGACAGCACGAAGACGGAGCTCGACACCCTGGCCGGCACTCCATCGGCGAGCACGATCAACACGACACCGAGCACGATCGCGAGCGGGAAGGTGGCCGTGTGGATCCAGCCGCGCCAGGTGGGCTTGCGCTCGAGAAGCGCGGCACGGGACGCGAGCGCATCATCCAGGAGGGGGATGTTCGGAAGGTCGGGGCCGTCCTCTTCGGCATCCAGCGCCGAGTCGAGTGGTCCCTGATCCGATTCCTTTGCCATGAGGCCCCAGTTTAGTGACGCCCTCTGCCGGTGAGATGGGAGCACTCGCACGCTCGTGCACTAGCGTATTGGTGTGGCACAGCGGGAAGTTCCCCTCGGACGAGGCATCCTCTACGGTCTCTACCAGAACCGGATCCGTCGCTTCCTCGCCACCCAGGAACGGCCGAAGCACATCGCCATGATCCTCGACGGCAACCGGCGGTGGGCGCGCCAACGATTGCTCGAGACAGCCGCCCACGGGCATCGTGCCGGAGCCGCGAAGTTCCGTGAGTTCCTGGTGTGGTGTGACGACCTCGGAATCGCGACCGCGACCCTCTACCTGCTGTCGACCGACAATCTCACCGGACGGACTACCGCCGAACTGGATGAGCTGCTCCAGATCATCGCGGACCTCGCCGAAGACCTCTCACACTTCCGCGACTGGAGGGTGCAGCACGTGGGATCCGTCGACGGCTTGCCGCAGCACCTCATCGAGGCACTGAAGAATGCCGAGGCCCGCACCGCCTCGAACACCGGGATGCATATCAATCTCGCGGTCGGCTATGGCGGTCGACGGGAGATCGCCGATGCCATGCGCAGCATCGTGACCCAGCACGAAGAGGAGGGCGGCACCCTCGATGCCCTCGCCGAGATCCTCACGCCGGAGCTCATCGGTGACCACCTCTATACCGGTGGCCAGCCCGATCCGGACCTCGTCATCCGCACCTCGGGGGAACAGCGCCTCAGCGACTTCATGCTCTGGCAGAGCGCCCACAGCGAGTTCTATTTCGTCGAGGCGCTCGGCCCGGACCTGCGCGAGGTCGACTTCCTGCGAGCCCTCCGCGATTACGCCCGACGCCAGCGCCGCTTCGGCAGTTAGTGATACCCGATGACCATCGATGACTTCATTTCCGGATTCACCGAAGAGCCCGGCTACTTCAATTTCGCCTCGGTCGGGCCCCTGGGTCGCGCCGCAATCGAAGAAGAGCAGGCGCAGGTCGAGCTGCTGCGCCGCTCACGTTTCGGCAGCCTGGCGAGCCTCGAGGAGCAGGACCGACGCGTGCGCGCTGCGGTCGGGCAGCTGATCGGTTTTGCCTCCGACCAGGTCGTCTTCCAGCCCAACACCAGCTCAGGTCTGATGCACGCGATGTTCGGCATCACCGGGGGAGTGCTGCTTTCGGGGGCGGAATTCCCGTCCCTCCCCTTCGCCGCGGTGCGCGCGGCGGACTCGCTCTCGGTGCTCGCGCCGCACTGGCTCGACACCGCCGGCGGTCCGGTGACGCCCGGTGTGATCCGTGACCGGCTCACCCCGAGCATCGTCGCTGTCGCCGTGAGCCTCGTCGACTTTCGCACCGGCTATCTCGCGGACATCGAGGGGATTCGCCAGGTGATCGGTGATCGCCTGCTCATCGTGGACGCGATGCAGGGATTCGGCGTGGTCGACGCCCCCTACGGGGTGGCGGATGTGATCGCCAGCGGCGGTCAGAAATGGGCACGGGCCGGATGGGGCACCGGCTTCCTCGCGCTGAGCGATCGTGCCCTTGACCGGCTCACCCCGGTATTCAGTGGCTTCAGCGCCACGGATTCACCGGACCTCCCCCTCGACGGTGTCCTCCCGCCCGCAGAGGGAGCGGGTGCCTACAGCATCAGCAACCCGAGTCCGATCGACCAGGCTCGCTTCGCCGCGGCGCTGGAGGAGATCGGGTCGGTCGGAGTATCGGCGATCAGTGCACTGTTGGCGGAGAAGGTGTCCCGCGTCATCGACCTGGCCGACGAGTACGCGGTGCCGGTGGCCTCCTCCCGGGCCGAGAACGAGCGGGCGGGGATCGTCGTCCTCGAACCGGCCGCAGACCAACTCACCATGCTCACGGCATCCCTCTTCAACCATGGAATCACGGTGACCGTGCGGGGCGGCACGGTGCGCCTGAGCCCCCACGTGTCGACCGATGAAGACAGCTTCGACGCGCTGCGCGGGGCCTTCACCAGCTATGCCTCGGCCATCACCGTCTGACGGGGTCCGGCGGTTCGTCAAACGTTAATCTTCGCGTAACACGTCGCCGGGCGTGTCGCTCGGGAAAGCCGAAGGCGGCGCCCGTAGCGTACGAGCTATCAGGTATGGCGCCTGATCGAGACGGCCACGCAAGTTCGTCTCGAAACGTGTGGTGGCCGTCACGAGGACTAGTTCCGGATGCTGATACGCATCCGGGGATGGAGCTCACGTGGCCACTTTCGACAAGACCAGCCCCGCACGCCGTTCTCAGAGTGATGGAGCCACCGGCACCAGCGCCAAGCAAGCCGAGCGCACCTATGTGCTCGACACTTCGGTCTTGCTGTCTGATCCGAAGGCCATCTTCCGCTTCTCTGAACACGCGGTGGTGCTTCCGGTGGTCGTGATCTCGGAGCTCGAAGGAAAGCGCAACGACCCGGAGATCGGGTACTTCGCGCGCCAGGCCCTGCGCAATCTCGATGAGCTGCGCGTGCAGCACGAACGCCTCGACTTTCCCATCGCGGTCGGCGACGGCGGTTCGCTTCGCGTGGAGCTCAATCACTCGAACATGTCGGTGCTCCCGTCCGGCCTGCAGCTCAACGACAACGACTCGCGCATCCTCGCCGTCGCGCTCAACCTCTCGAACGACGGACTCGATGTCACTGTCGTCTCGAAGGATCTTCCGCTGCGCGTCAAGGCAGCGTCGATCGGGCTTGCCGCGGAGGAGTACCGCGCGGAACTGGCCGTCGACTCGGGCTGGACCGGCATGGAAGACGTCACCCTGGGATCCGACCAGATGGCGAAGCTCTACGACACCGAGAAGCTCACCACTCGGCAGATCGGGGACACTCCGATCAACACGGGCCTCGTCATCCACTCCGATCGCGGATCGGCGCTCGGTCGCGTCACCGCGCGAGGGGAGATGCGGCTCGTGCGGGGGGATCGCGACATCTTCGGCCTGCACGGCCGGTCGGCCGAACAGCGCCTTGCCATCGACATGCTCCTCGACCCGGAGATCGGGATCGTCTCCCTCGGCGGGCGGGCCGGTACCGGCAAATCGGCTCTCGCGCTCTGCGCCGGGCTCGAGGCGGTGCTCGAGAAGCAGCAGCACAAGAAGATCATGGTGTTCCGGCCGCTGTACGCGGTCGGCGGCCAGGAGCTCGGCTTCCTGCCCGGCGATGCCTCGGAGAAGATGAACCCGTGGGCCCAGGCCGTCTTCGACACGCTGGGCTCCGTCGTCTCCCAGAATGTTCTCGACGAGGTGGTGGAGCGGGGCATGCTGGAGGTGCTGCCGCTCACCCACATCCGGGGTCGCTCCCTGCATGATGCGTTCGTGATCGTGGACGAGGCGCAGTCCCTCGAACGCAACGTGCTCCTCACCGTCCTCAGCCGCATCGGCCAGAACTCGAGAGTCGTGCTCACCCACGATGTCGCCCAGCGGGACAACCTCCGGGTGGGCCGCCACGACGGCGTCGCCTCGGTGATCGAGACGCTCAAGGGACACTCACTGTTCGGGCACATCACCCTGACGAGGTCGGAGCGATCCGCGATCGCAGCCCTCGTCACCGAGATGCTCGAATCGAATGAATTGGCCTGATCAGGGGCCGCGATCCACAGCGGCGGGCACGATGACGCGGGGTAGACAGCTTAGGCTCTAAGGGTGAACCTGCCTCTCGTCGTCGTGCTCGGCGGGCTCACGATTCTCACGCTCTGGGGATTCGTGGCCCCGCGCTCCCAATGGCGTGCCCTCACCGGTTGGAGCCACCGGGAACTGACCGGGGGCGAGCCCGGGCCGGTGATCATCGGTATCCATCGTCTCGCTGCGGGCGTCGCTCTCGCGGCTCTCGCCCTCGGGGGAGCGTCACTAGCGGTCGGGCTCTTCGACCCGAGCACGCAGGTGAACGTGCGCACCATCACGGATCCCGTGCGTGTGCTCTGGGGCACTCCGGACCCGACCGTGGTCAACCGGGTGTTCGTGCCGGTGAACACCGCTCCGACCGGGCTGACCCGGGTTCCCGCGCTGCGCTACCAGGCCGTGAACGCCAAGAACCGGAGCCCTTCTTATCTCTTCGGGCTCGACACGTATGCGCGGCCGCACCCGAGTGGCACCGATGGATACATCGGTGCCTACCCGGCAGTCGGGCTCACCGCCCTCGACACGGCGGACATCGTGGTGCAGGTGCGGGCCGACAGTCGTTGCACTCCGCAGCAGGTGCTCGTTGTGGAATCGGGCACCTCCATCGTTCTTGCGGTCTACTACGGTCGCCCGGTAGGCGAATCGCTCGACTCCAAGGCTCTGGCCACACCCTGCGATCTCACAGCGGCGAGGGACAAGTCGTCTTCGGTGCTCATTCCGATCGATCTCGGTGCCCCCGTCGGAAAGCGCGCGGTGCTGAACCTCGAGGGCACGTCGATCTCGAAGGCCGACACCCCGTAGCTGTCTGAAGGATCGCGAGAACGCTCAGGACCGCGCGGGTGGGCGCGTCATCGAGAGCACGTCGAGGGCGCTGTCGAGAAGCTCCACCGAGACCTCGCCACGCTCGACGAAGCCGAGGTCGATCACCGATTCTCGCACCGTGATCGACTTGGCTACCGCGTTCTTCGCGACCTTGGCGGCGGCCTCGTAGCCGATAACCCGGTTGAGGGGGGTGACGATGGACGGAGAGGACTCTGCGAGTGCCCTGGCGTGTTCCACGTTGGCGACGAGACCGGCGACGGTCTTGTCGGCGAGGGCGACACTGGAGTTGGCGAGCAGGCGGATCGACTCGAGCAGCGCTGTGCCCATCACCGGGATGGCGACATTGAGTTCGAAGGATCCCGATGCGCCGGCCCAGGCGATCGTCCCATCGTTGCCGATGACCCGGGCGGCCACCATCAGCACGGCCTCCGGAATCACCGGGTTCACCTTGCCCGGCATGATCGATGATCCGGGCTGGAGGTCGGGGATGTTGAGCTCGCCGAGTCCGGTGTTCGGGCCGGAGCCCATCCAGCGCAGGTCGTTGCAGATCTTGGTGAGGCTCACGGCGATCACCCGAAGAGCTCCGGATGCCTCGACGAGGCCATCCCGGGCACCCTGCGCCTCGAAGTGGTCGCGCGCCTCGGTGAGCGGAAGGCCGGAGTCGGAAGCGAGCAGGGCGATGACCTTCTGCGAGAAGCCCGCCGGCGTGTTGATGCCCGTGCCGACAGCGGTACCGCCGAGGGGCACCTCGGCCACGCGAATGATCGTCGATTGCACGCGCTCGATTCCGTAGCGCACCTGCGCGGCGTAGCCGGCGAACTCCTGGCCGAGCGTCACCGGGGTGGCATCCATCAGGTGGGTGCGACCGGACTTGACCACGGTCTTCCACAGCTCCGCCTTGGCCTCGAGCGCGGTGGCGAGGTGATCGAGGGCTGGCACGAGGTCGCCGAGGAGAGCGCCAGTCACGGCGACGTGCACGGAGGTGGGGAAGACATCGTTGGAGGACTGCGAGGCGTTCACGTGGTCGTTGGGGTGTACCGGGGCTCCCGCGAACTTCGTGGCGAGAGTGGCGAGCACCTCGTTGATGTTCATGTTCGACGAGGTGCCGCTGCCGGTCTGGTAGGTGTCGACTGGAAACTGGTCGTGGTGACGGCCGGCGATCAGCTCGTCCGCGGCGAGCACCACGGCCTGCGAGACCGGTTCCGCGAGGATGCCGAGCTCCAGGTTGACGATCGCGGCGGCACGCTTGATTCGTGCGAGTGCCACGATCTGTGCCGGCTCGAGTCCGCTTCCGGAGATGGGGAAGTTCTCGACCGCGCGCTGCGTCTGGGCTCCGTAGAGGGCAGATACCGGCACGCGGACTTCGCCCATCGTGTCGTGCTCGATGCGGTACTCGGATTCAGTCACGGCGTTGTGCGTCCCTTGTTTCGGTGTGCGGGTGGTCGGTGGGGCCCTAGACGGCGCCGACGATGATGTCGGGTACGGCCATGCCTTTGAGCAGTCGGTAGTTCGCGCCGACGATAGCCAGCGTACCGGCGGCGATCGCGTCGCTGATCAACTCCGAGGTCTGCACGAGCTCGGCGACGGTGTCGCGCAGGTGCTCTCGCCCCACCTCGGTCGGATCGGGGGCGGCGGAAGGATCCTCGCTGCCGGCCGCGACCCGCTTGACGGCGGGGAAGATCTTCTCGACCAGGTGGTGGATGTGCGGGGGCAGGGGCGCGGCATCCGGCACCTGCGAGTCGATTGCGGCCCGCACTGCGCCGCACTCGTCGTGCCCGAGCACCACGATCAGGGGGACATGCAGCACGGCCACCGCGTATTCGAGGGAGCCCACCACCGAATCGGAGATGATCTGGCCGGCGTTCCGCACCACGAAGAGGTCACCGAGGCCCTTGTCGAAGATGATCTCTGCGGCGAGCCGAGAGTCACTGCAGCCGAAGAGGGCGGCATGTGGGGTCTGCGCGCCGAGTAGTTGCTCGCGACGCTCCACGTCCTGACGCGGATGACTCGGCTCGCCTTCGACGAAACGCTTGTTGCCGCGCGTCATCTCGGCCCAGGCCTGGGTGGGGGTGCGGGGCTGATCGGCGCTGTTCATCGGCTTCCTTCGTCGAGTTGGGCGGCGACCGCCGTGGCGAGGGTGGTGAATTCCGTGGTGGGTGCGGTGCCGTGCAGCACGACGCTGCTCGACCCGATCACCGTGCTGAGCGAGTACGCGTAGTTTCCCGTGTCCTGGTCGGTGCGCCGGTCGTAGACCGTCCAGTCGTGCCCACCGAGGGAGGTCGAGCCCGTTGACCGCACATTGGCGAGTTCGTTCGCCACCCAGGTGGGATTGGCGTCGATGCCCTGCACGAGGCCGATGTACTGGTTGGACGGGGTGATGAATCCGACCCTCCAGGCGAGCACCGAATCGGAGCCGGTCGTGAGCCCGTCGTCGTTCGCGCTCCACCCGGCGGGCAGCGCGGGGGCGGCGAGCACCTGCCCGGCCTGAGGCTCGGATGCCGTGGCATCGGCCCGGTAGTCGACCGCTGCGCGCGGTGGACCATCGGGACGCACCACGACGAGCACGAGCACGAACACGACGGCGAGGGAGGCCAGAAGGGCGAGAACCAGGTTGCGCAGGGTCTGGTTTGCGCGGTGTTTGCGCGAATTCTCCGCCTTGCGGGCGGCGGTCTCCTCCGGGGTCTCCGGTCGACCGAGCTCCGCCACGATGCGGGGAGGGCGATTCCTTTCGGCGGCCACAGGGTCAGCCCTTGGTGGCGTCAGGCAGCTGTGCAGAGCGTGCAGCGTCCAGCCGCGCCTTCGCGCCGATCAGCCACTCTTCGCAACGGCGGGCCAGGGCTTCGCCGCGCTCCCACAGGGCCAGCGACTGCTCGAGGGTGGATGAACCCTGTTCGAGTTCGTTCACCACCCGGATCAGTTCATCGCGCGCCTGCTCGTACGACAGCTCAGAAACCCCGCCGGAAGCGGAGGGAGTCGAAGCGGGAGAAGTGGAGGGAGTGGATGCCACGGGTCGATTCTAACCGGCCGCGCCGGGAGCATCCGGTGGGGGAGTGACGGTTGCGGAAGCCGAGCCGTCGGCGAGGGTGAGAAGGAGGGGAGTGCCGGGAACGGCATCCGCAGAACTCCTCAGCACCGCGCCTCCCGGGAGTTGGGCGATGGCGTATCCCCGGTCGAGGGTGCGCTGGGGGGAGAGGGCCCGCAGCTGGGAGCGCAGGTCGAGCACGGCGCCGTGCGAGCGCTCGAGCAGTCGTTCGATGAGTTCGGCGCTCCGGCCGACGTAGCGACCGAGCTCTTCTGCGCGGGAGTCGACGATCCAGGAGGATGCGGTGAGCACCGGTCGTGACCTCAGCTGTTCGAGACGGTCGATCTCGGTGCGCACCTGCGAGGTCATGCGGTTGCCGATGCGCGCGCGAGCCTGTTGCACGCGAGCAAGTTCGTCCGCGACATCCGGCACGACCCGCTTCGCCGCGTCCGTGGGGGTGGATGCCCGCAGGTCGGCGACGTCGTCGAGCAGGGGGCGGTCGGCCTCGTGCCCGATCGCACTGACGATGGGCGTGACGCAGGCCGCGGCGGTGCGCACGAGGGTCTCGTCGCTGAAGACGAGGAGATTCTGGAAGTCGCCTCCCCCGCGCGCCACGATGATCACGTCGACATCGGGATCCGCATCCAGGGTGCGCAACGCCGCAGTGACCTCGGCGGCAGCACGATCGCCCTGCACCGCCGTGTGTACCACGCGGAACTCCACGGCGGGCCAGCGCAACTGGGCATTGCGCAAGACATCCTTCTCGGCGTCCGAATCCTTGCCGGTGATCAGCCCGATGCACCCGGGAAGGAAGGGAAGCGGCCTCTTGCGATCCATGTCGAAGAGCCCCTCGGCGCGCAGCGACTGGCGGAGGCGCTCGAGGCGCTCGAGCAGGTCGCCGAGGCCGACATGGCGCATCTCGAACACCTGCATGGTGAGCGAGCCGCCCTTGACCCAGTAGTTCGGTTTGACCAGGGTCACCACCCGGTCGCCCTGCTTCAGGTCGGTCGGCAGCTTCGCCTTCACCGACGACCAGACGGTGAATCCCACTGTCGCGTCGGCATCGAGGTCTTTGAGTTTGCCGTAGACGTTGCCCCCAGAGAGCCCCCATTGGGTGATCTCACCTTCGACCCAGACGGCTCCGAGTCGATCGATCCAGCCCTTGATTTTCGCGGAGAGCAGGGCGACCGGCCACGGGGAGTCCACGGTGGATGGCCCCGGATCGATAGTCACGAGCAGCCCTCCCAGTACCTCGCCAGCGCACCCCACGTAGAATCTGAAGGGTGAGCACCATTACCAACGGCGAGGCCGTCAGCCTGAATATGCCGCGCGTTCCCGCGGTACGCAACAGGCTACGGGACATCCCCGTCGCGGGAGAGAAGCGGGTGCTGCTCGCGGCACCGCGCGGCTACTGTGCAGGAGTGGACCGGGCGGTCATCGCCGTGGAGAAGGCGCTCGAGCATTACGGGTCGCCGGTCTACGTGCGCAAACAGATCGTGCACAACATCCACGTGGTCTCCACCCTCGAGAAGCAGGGCGCGATCTTCGTCGACGAGGTCGACGAAGTGCCGGAGGGGGCACACATCGTCTTCTCCGCCCACGGCGTTTCCCCCGCTGTCGTCGCGGCAGCGGCCGAGCGCAATCTCGAGGCGATCGACGCCACCTGCCCGCTGGTGACCAAGGTGCATCGCGAGGCCGTGCGTTTCGCCCGCGACGACTTCCACATCCTGCTGATCGGCCATGCCGGTCACGAAGAGGTCGAGGGCACCATGGGTCACGCCCCGGATCGCACGACCCTGGTGAACAGCCCCGCGGATGTCGCGACCCTCGAGGTCGCGGACCCGGACAACCTCGTCTGGCTCAGCCAGACCACCCTGAGCGTCGACGAGACGATGGAGACCGTCCGGCTGCTGCGGGAGCGCTTCCCCCGGTTGCACAATCCGCCGAGCGATGACATCTGCTACGCCACCCAGAACCGCCAGGTCGCGATCAAGAAGGTCGCCGAATCGGCCGAACTCGTGATCGTGGTCGGCTCCGCCAACAGCTCCAACACCGTGAGACTCGTGGATGTCGCGCTCGAGAACGGCGCGAAGGCCGCCTACCGGGTGGACTACGCGAGCGAGATCCAGCAGGAGTGGCTCGACGGTGTCACGACCGTCGGCGTCACCTCCGGGGCATCCGTGCCAGAAGTGCTCGTGCAGGAAGTGCTCGACGATCTCGCCGATGCCGGCTACGGCTCGGTGAGCCAGGTCGTCACCGCGGAGGAGGACCTCATGTTCTCGCTGCCCAAGGAGTTGCGCAAGGACGCGAACGGCCAGGATGACGCGCGGGGGCTCGGAGGCCGCATCCGCCAGCTCGATTGGCAGCAGAAGTGACCGAGCAGCCCGGGGCGGAGCTGCCGAAATACGGCGAGCGTCGTCCGCGGCCGCAGTACGGCGAATACGCCACCCCGCAGGAGCAGGCGAAGATCATCGCCGATTCCCTGCCGCCGGTGTCACCCCTTCTCGTGCCGCCGACGATCCCGGGGGTTCCGAACCCGCCGGATGCCTCCGCTCGTGTCGGAACGTCCCCACCGCCTGCCGGGCGCCGGCCGCGTCGCTGGGACCTCATCCTCTCGGCGGCTCTGCTCGGTTACGCGACGATCAACGTGATCGCTCAACTGGCGATTCGCGACACCCTCGCGACGATTGCCACGCAGTTCTACCTGACCCAGGGCATCGGCGACTACAGGCCGACCGCCCTCACCGCCAGCCTCGGCGACACTCTCAACATCATCACCTTCGCGTTGTTCGTCGTGACCGTGCTCGGCACGGTGTGGATGCTGCGCCACGGCCGCATCGCGTTCTGGGTGCCGATCGCCGGGGGAGTGCTCGCGACCATCGTGGCTCTCGTGTTCGTGGTCATCCTGCTGCAGTCCGACCCGGCGTTCTCCGCGTACCTCGGCAAGCTTCGGGGCTAGCTCGCGGAGCCACGCGCCCAGCAAAACGGGCGAGTACGCACATTCCGGGCCGGCGTGCTGGCCCGTGGTGTCCGCACTCGCCCGGCTTGGGAGAATGTGGCGCGTGCGGTGCGGCTCAGCCCTTCGAGTGGCCGGCCGATCCCAGCTGCTTCGTCGCCTCGACCACCCGCGCGGCGAGGGCGGACTCCGCGAGCTTGCCCCAGGAGCGCGGGTCGTAGACCTTCTTGTTTCCGACCTCACCGTCGACCTTGAGGAACCCGTCGTAGTTCTTCAGCACGGTGTCGGCGACGGAGCGGCTGTAGGCGTACTGGGTGTCGGTGTCGATGTTCATCTTGATGACGCCGTTCGCCACGGCGAGGGCGATCTCGTCGTCGGTCGAGCCGGATCCGCCGTGGAAGACGAGGTCGAGAGGCTTGGCTCCCGTGCCGTACTTCGACTGGATGCCGGCCTGGATCTCGCCGAGCAGCTCCGGGCGCAGCTTCACGTTGCCGGGCTTGTAGACGCCATGCACGTTGCCGAAGGTCAGGGCGGCGATGTAGCGGCCCTGCTCGCCGAGGCCGAGTGCCTCGACCGTCGCGATCGCGTCATCCAGCGTCGTGTACAGGTGCTCGTTGATGTCATGGCTGACGCCGTCTTCCTCGCCGCCGACGACCCCGATCTCCACCTCGAGGATCGAGTTGATCGCCTTCATGCGCGGCAGGATCTGCTGGGCGACGCGCAGGTTCTCGTCGAGGGGCACGGCCGATCCATCCCACATGTGGGATTGGAAGATCGGACCGCGACCGGCAGCGACCTCGGCCTCGGAGGCGGTGATCAGCGGCAGGAGGAAGTCGTCGAGCGCATTCGTGGGGCAGTGGTCGGTGTGGAGCGCGACAGTTACGGGATAGTTCTTCGCCACCTCGGTGACGAAGGCCGCGAAGGCGAGGGCCCCGGATGCGCGGGCCTTTACGCTCTGCCCGGCGAAGAAGTCCGCGCCGCCCGTTGTGACCTGGATGATGCCGTCGGAGCCGGCCTCGGTGAGTCCCTGGAGGATGCCGTTGATCGTCGACGACGACGAGGCGTTGATCGCCGGGTAGGCGAAGCCGCCGGCTTTCGCCCGGTCGAGCATGTCGGCGTACTGTTCGGGGGTCGCGATGGGCATGGAGATCTCCTTCGTGCGCGCGGTGCGTGTGGGTCTGGTGTGACCCCGAGTCTATTGAACTAAAGAACCCGGGATCTTTCGACTACCTCCGCGCGACGTCGATCACCGCCGCTCGATAGCCTTGACGGGTGAACACTGACACCGGATCGATCTTTCTGCACCCCGACCGCAACCTGGGAATGGAGCTGGTGAGAGCGACCGAAGCAGCCGCGATCAGGGCCGTGCCGTTCATCGGGCGAGGCGACAAGAATGCCGCCGACGGCGCCGCTGTCGATGCGATGCGCAAGTTCCTCGGCACCGTCGACTTCGACGGACTCGTCGTGATCGGCGAGGGCGAGAAGGACGACGCCCCGATGCTCTACAACGGCGAGCATGTCGGCACAGGCCAGGGGCAGGCCTGCGACATCGCCGTCGACCCGATCGACGGCACCTCCCTCACGGCAGCGGGCCGGCAGAATGCGCTGTCGATGATCGCCGTCGCCGATCGCGGAAGCATGTACGACCCCTCCGCCGTCTTCTACATGGACAAGATCGTCACCGGTCACGAGGGGCACGGGGTCGTCGACCTTCGCAAACCGATCGGTGAGAACATCCGCGCGCTCGCGAAGGCGATGAAGAAGGATGTCGCGGACCTCGTCGTGGCCGTTCTCGACCGTCCGCGCCACGCGCAGCTGATCGAGGAGATCCGCGAGGCGGGCGCCGGCACGCGCCTCCTGCTCGACGGGGATGTCGCCGGCGGCATCAACGCGGCCCGCTATGACGCCCGCATCGACATGTGCGTCGGCCGCGGCGGCACGCCGGAGGGCATCATCACGGCGTGCGCGCTCAAGGGGCTGGGGGGATTCATTCAGGCCAGGCTCGCACCGCAGAACGACGATGAGCGCCAGAAGGCGATCGATGCCGGGCACGACCTCGAGCGCATCCTCGAGATCGACGACCTGGTGACGAGCGACAACACCTACTTCGTGGCCACCGGCGTCACCGACGGCCAGCTGGTCGGAGGGGTGCGCAAGAAGGGTCCGATCATCCGTACCGAGAGCATCGTGCTCCGCGGCCGCTCCGGCACGATCCGTCGTGTCGTCGCCGACCACCTCGCGGAGAAGTGGCTCTAACGCAGCGTCAGTCGGTGCCCGGCCCCGCCTCGAGAGCACTCACGATCTCGAGCTCTGCGACGAGTTCGAACGCGCTGAGATCGCGGGGCAGTTCCTCGATCTCGGCGTGGGTCCCGAGCACCTTCGACTCGTCGAGCACGTTGAGTTTGCGAGCGGACGGCAGCACCTGGCGTTCGAGCGAACCGACGAAACCGTTGTAGTTCTTCACGGTGCTCTCGATGGAGCGACCGAGCTTCTCGATGTGGCCCGCGAGGGTCGCGAGGCGCCCGTAGAGCTCGCGACTGGTCTCGAAGAGCATCTTCGCCTCCTGCGTCACGACGTCCTGCTGCCAGCTGAAGGCCACGGTCTTCAGCACCGACCAGAGGGTGACGGGGGAGGAGAGCGCGACGCGCTTCGAGAAGGCGTAATCCATGATCCCGGGGTCCGCCTCCATGGCGGACGCCACGAGGGATTCGCTCGGGATGAACGCGATCACGAGCTCGGGGGAGGCTTCGAGCCCGGCCCAGTAGGCCTTGCTGCCCAGGGTATCGATGTGGGCCCGCACCGCCCGGACGTGCTGCTTGATGAAGGCCTCGCGCCGCGCCCCCTCCTCGCCCGTCGCGGTGACGGCGATCTGGCTCGCCTCGAGGTAGGCGGTGAACGGCACCTTCGCATCCACGGCGATGTTCTTCCCGCCTGGCAGGTGGATGACCATGTCCGGTCGGCCGGATCCGGCATCCGAGGAGATGCTCGACTGCACATCGAAGTCGACCCGCTCGATGAGGCCGGCCGCCTGCACCACGTTGCGCAGTTGGGTCTCTCCCCACACTCCGCGGGTGGCGTTGTTGCGGAGTGCCGAGGCGAGGGATTCCGCAGTGCTGCGCAGGCGCTCCTCCGATTCCGTGGCGTTGCGGAGCTGCTGCGTCAGCTGGCCGTGCTGGAGGCTGCGCTGGGTCTCGAGCTCTGTCACCTTCAGCTGCATGCTGCGCAGGGACTCCTGCACCGGGGTCAGGGCCTGGAGCACCGTGCTCTCCCGCTGCTGCCGTTCTGCTTCGGCGGCCTGATCCCGACGCTGGCGGTCCACCAGCTCGCGATACTGCTCCTGCTGTGCGGCGACCTGCTCCTTCAGCGCGACCGCTGTGGCCTGGATAGCGGCGAGTTCGGAGCCGAGCTGTGACCTCCTGGTCGCCTCCTCCGCCCGAACGGCCCCGAGGGCGAGTTCGTGCTGGGAGGCGAGGAGTGCGGGATCGACGCCGACCGGGACATCCGCTCTTCGGGTGCGCGCGAACAGCAGCCCGATGACCGCGCCGAGCACGATTCCGACGACAAGGCCGATGATGAGGGCTGCAATGGGATCCATGCGGCAAGTCTGTCAGCCGGCCCCGACAATGGCCGGGCGCCGCGGTGTCAGGCCCGGAACAGGGGGGTCGAATCCGCCGATCGCGCCCCGATCGCGCCGATGCGGCACCCGGTGATGCTGGCGAGCTCCTCGATCGATGACGCGTCGTGCCGATTCGCGGCGTGCACGATGATCGCGGCGCAGGCCTCGGAGTCGGCGAGGGCATCGTGGTGGGCGAAGTCCTCGAAGCCTGCAGCCATTGCGGCTACCGTCAGCCGGTAGGAGTCGAGGGTGTAGGTCTTGCGCGCGACCTGGAGGCTGCAGAGGTAGCGGAAGTCGGGGATGTCGACGAAGCTGGCCCGGCACGCGCCCGAGATGACTCCCATATCGAAGCCGGCGTTGTGGGCGACGAGGAAGTCGTCGTCGGCGAAGGCCACGAGGTCGGCCAATTGCTCACTCCAGAGCTTGGCCTCCGCGACATCCGGCGCCATGATGCCGTGGATGCGGGTGTTCCACTCGGTGAAGTGGTCGAACCCGGCCGGAGGGCGGATGAACCAAGCCACCCGGTCGACGACCAGGCCGTCGCGCACCTTCACCAGTCCCACCGAGCAGGCCGAGGCATTCGAAGAATTGGCGGTCTCGAAGTCGATCGCGGTGAAGTCAAGAGGCATGATCGCATCGTCTCACGCTCCTCCGACCACGCCCCGGGAGCGACGGCGGCGATCCGCACGACTGGGGGTCGGCATCGCGGCGCTGCCAGGGACGAGCGGCGCTGCCTAGGATGAACTGATGCCCGACGTGCGCGACCCCACCGATCTCGAGCGCACCATCGTGCTCGCCCAATCCGGGCGGGCGACCACGGCTCAGGTGCTCGAGTCGCTCGCGGTGAGCCCGGTGATCGTGCCGAGCGCGACCGAGATCGTCGACAACCTCGACCAGTTGCAGCCGGTGCTGTTCGACATCGGCGGAGTCTCGATGCTCGCCGTGTTCACCCACGACGACCAGATCGCCGAGTTCGGGCGTCTCGCCGCGTTCGGCGTCTCGATCGTCGGTCGCTCCCTCCTCGCATCCATCCCGCCCGGTGCGGGAATCGTCGTCAATCCGAGCCGGTCGATCGGCTTCGAGCTGCTACCGGAGGGAATCGGCCTGTTCTTGGCAGAGCTCCGCAACCGCCGGGACTAGCCTCGAGCGATGGACGAGAATCGCACCTCGGAGCACGCCAGTTCCTTCGGCCGGGCGGCGGGGGCGTATGACAGCGCCCGCCCCGGCTATCCGGATGCGGCTGTCGACTGGCTCGTGCCGGCGCACGCTCGAACGGTGCTCGACATCGGGGCGGGCACGGGCAAATTCACGAGGTCTCTCGTGCGGCGCGGCTTCGCCACGATCGCCGTCGAACCAGATCCCCTGATGCGGCAGAGACTCGTCGAATCGCTCCCCACGGTGCAGGCGCTCGGCGGCACGGCCGAAGCGATCCCGCTCCCGGATGATTGCGTGGATGCCGTGACGGTCGCGCAAGCCTGGCACTGGGTCGACCGCCCGGCGGCGACCGCGGAGATCGCGCGTGTGCTGCGACCGGGCGGCACGCTGGGGCTCGTGTGGAACATCCGGGATGAGTCGGTTGGCTGGGTGAATCGGCTCAGCGACATCATGGGGTCCAGCGACGCGGAGCGTTTCATCGCGGGTGACATCTCGGTCGGGGAGCCCTTCGGCGCGCTGGAGGAGGCCCAGTTCGAGTGGGCGAACAGCATCGGGGTGGAGTCCCTCGTGAACCTCGTCGCCTCCCGCAGCTACATCATCACGGCCACGGACGAGGTGCGCGCGGCGGTGCTCTCCGCGGTGCGCGAGCTCGCGGCATCCGATCCCGCCCTCGCGGGCAGGGAGACCTTCGAGCTGCCGTACCGCACGCACTGCTTCCGCGCGGTGCTGGGATGACGCACCGGTACCATTGAGCCTCGTGGCTCTCACTATCGCAATCGTCGGACTGCCCAATGTCGGCAAGTCCACCCTGTTCAACGCACTCACCAAGAACCAGGTGTTGGCGGCGAACTACCCCTTCGCCACCATCGAGCCCAACGTGGGCGTCGTGACCCTGCCGGATCCGCGGCTCGACGCGCTCGCCGAGCTGTTCGGCAGCGAGCGCATCCTCGCGGCCCCCGTCTCCTTCGTCGACATCGCCGGCATCGTCAAGGGTGCCTCCGTCGGTGAGGGTCTTGGCAACAAGTTTCTCGCCAACATCCGCGAGGCCGATGCCATCGCCCAGGTCATCCGCGGGTTCGCCGACCCGGATGTCGTGCACGTGGACGGCAAGGTCGATGCGGCTTCCGACATGGAGACCATCAACACCGAGCTCATCCTCGCCGACCTGCAGACTCTCGAAAAGGCAGTTCCCCGGTATGAGAAGGAAGTCAAGACCAAGCGCACCGAGCCCGCAGTGCTCGCGGCCGCGGTCGAGGCGCAGGCCTTCCTCGACTCAGGAAAGCCGCTCTCGTCATCCAGCATCGACCTCTCGCTCATCCAGGAACTCGGCCTGCTCACCACCAAGCCGTTCATCTACGTGTTCAACGTGGACGAAGACGTGCTGCAGGATGCCTCGGCGCTCGCGAAGCTCGCGGCACTTGTGGCTCCAGCCAAGGCGATCTTCCTCGACGCGAAGCTCGAATCCGAGCTGATCGACCTCGAGCCTGCGGATGCCGCGGAGCTCCTCGCCTCCACCGGTCAGGAGGAGAGCGGGCTCACCCAGCTCGCCCGCGTCGGCTTCGACACCCTCGGTCTGCAGACCTACCTCACCGCCGGTCCGAAAGAGGCGCGGGCCTGGACCATTCCCAAGGGGGCCAAGGCCCCGCAGGCGGCCGGTGTCATCCACACCGACTTCGAGAAGGGCTTCATCAAGGCGGAGGTCATCGGCTTCCAGGACCTGGTGGACACCGGTTCGATCGCCGAGGCTCGCGCGAAGGGCAAGGCCCGCATCGAGGGCAAGGACTACGTGATGCAGGATGGCGACGTGGTGGAGTTCCGCTTCAACAACTAGGCAGAACTCTCGATTGCACGGCCTGAGATCTTCACGGAGGCCGAACTCCAGGATGCAGATCGCGAAGCGTGCCCCGCAGTGACGCTGGCTGCTTCCCCGGAGTCCCTGCCGCGCAGGGACTGCGGCTAGATCCGAACGTACGCCGCGCCGAGCCATTGTCGTTCGGCGAGGTGGGCCACAGCGGATGGCACGGTCTGGACCCCGGGCCGCAGATCGGACGGGGTCAGGTCAGCAGAGCGCAGGCTGTTCTGGCACGCGAGGACGACCACGCGCGGATCACGAAGGCTGTCAGTCACAGCGTCCGCGAGGGCGCTGTCGGCGGCGAGTGCCCGAACGGCAGGTCCTTGCACCACGACCTGCACGCTGTCATCCGACCCGAGTTCGGCGGCGGCGTTCCGCGCGCTTCGCAAAGCCGCCGCCACGACATCGGGGGTGTCTCCGAGAACGTGGATGAGGAGTTGGCGGTTGATCACGTCGGGCGGGGTCACGCGAGGGTGAGGAAGAGCTTTTCAAGCTCGTCGACGGTGAGTGAGTTGTCCGGGTCGTTCGGGGTGGTGACGCACCGGCGCATTGCCGAGGAAACGATGGTGAAGCCGGCGCGGTCGAGAGCGCTGGACACCGCCGCGAGTTGGGTGACGACAGTCTTGCAGTCGCTGCCATTCTCGACGGCGGCGATGACCGCGGTGAGTTGTCCCTGCGCGCGTCGAAGGCGATTGAGGATCTTCCTCATTTCGGCAGCGGATTCTTCTGTTTCGACTTCGGGCTGAAGGGCACTGCTGTTCATTCGGTCACTCCGGGGTGGTTGAAAAAGGGTCCGGCTTCAGTGTGCGGCATCGGTGGCGCAGCTGACCGTCGGTGTGGCGAAGAGAATGATCATCGACCGCTCGACGATCACGGTTTCCCTGTGACCTCATGGTGAAAACTATACCCCCCGGGGTATAGTGGTCGAAGAGTGCACTGAAACAGTGCATGTACATCGAAAGGAATCAGCAATGTGCAGAGCCGTAACGTGCCGAGTGTGCGGGAAGACAACCTGGGCGGGGTGCGGCCAGCACGTGGACCAGGTCATGAAGGGTGTTCCCCGCGCCCAGCAGTGTCAGGGCCACGAAAAGGCGGCCTCGACCGGTGGCTTCTTCGCTCGGCTGCTCGGCCGTTAGACCGAGGCTCCGCATGCGCCGATCCATTTCCGTCACCCTGATTGAGGAGTAATTCATGTGTAGTGCTGTTCGTTGCAACATCTGCGGCAAGATCACCTGGGCTGGCTGCGGCGAGCACGTCGACAGCGTCATGGCGGATGTTCCGCCCGAGCAGCGTTGCACCTGCAAGTAGCCGGGTGCGTATGCACTCACCTGCGCTGTCTCTCGAAGCAGTAGGGGTCCGCGAAAGCGAGGCCCTCGAACGACTGGCCGCCTCGACTGGCGGCCAGTCGCTCTGTTTGTCGGCGGGATCCCGTGGCCCCGTTCCGGCGGTCAAGTACCACGAGGGGGCGGCGGTAGCCCTCGCAGAGGCGCGGCGTGCGATCCGCCGTCTGCCCTCGGCTTCGGCTTCGGCCTCGGCTTCGGACGAGGGATGCCTTTCGGGCGGTGATGACCCTACTCGCCTGGCCGTCCATGAGATTCGCGCCCGCTGGGAGGTGCAGTCCCAGTCCGCCGGCCGTACGGGTCGAAGCTGGGTCGCCTACTTCGCGGGCGGGATGGACGCGCTGGCGGGGTTGCTCCACGAGGAATAGCCCAAGGGTGTGTTGCTAACAGCGGCGTCATAGCCATCCCTGGGAGTTCGGCCGGCCGGGCGCAGAGTCAGCCGAGCTGCGCGACCGCAGACCGCAGCCGTTCGAGGGCCTCGCGGAGCAGCACGGCGAGATCCGACTCGTCCTCCGGCCCATCGGCGATCCACTCGGTGAACGCCTCCTTGAACGCCAGCAGGCCGAGCTCGGCCGCGGTCGACGCCACGCGGATGTCGACCCCGCGAGCCCGCAGCGCATCGGACATCGCCAGTGCCATGCCAACCTGCTTCTGGGCGGCGCGTTCTTGCAGCTCGCTGCTCGTCGCGATGACGGCCTCGAGGCGCGGCGCGAGCGCCCGGTTGAACGGGGTCATGGCGCTGGCGGCGTTGTCCAGGCCGGCCGCGACGGCGGTGAGCGGGCTGGCGCCGGCGGGCGCCCCGGCGATCCCCTCGGCGAACAACCGCGACAGGGTCTCCTGACCAGCAGCCAGCACCTCGCGCTTGTCGCTGAAGTGGCGGAAGAAGGTGCTGCGGGTGAGGCCTGCCCGCTCGGCGATCTGGGCGACGGTCGTCTCGTCGTAGCCCTGGTCGGTGAAAAGCTCCAGGGCGGCGGCGACGAAGCGCTCGCGTGCATCCGGTTCCCATCGGGCCATCCCACAATCATACTGATGCGACATGAGTCGCATCGCGGTGCTACAGTGATGGGACATCAGTCGCATCACTAGGGAGTACTTCATGCGCGTTTTTGTCACCGGAGCATCCGGCGGTATCGGGTCGGTCGTCGTCGAAGAACTGGTCGCCCACGGGCACGAGGTGCTCGGCCTCGCGCGGTCGGCGGCCTCTGCCCGCAAGGTCGAGGCTGCGGGTGGTACGGCCGTGCTCGGAGGTCTCGGTGACCTCGAGATCCTGACGTCGTCGGCTCGCGCCACCGATGCGAGCATCCACCTCGCCTTCAGCAACGACTTCTCCGACCTTGAGCGCAGCATCTCCGAGGAGGGCCTCGCCATGGACACCATCGGCGCAGCGCTCGTCGACACCGGCAAAGCGTTCTCGATCGTGTCGGGTACGACCTTTTCACCGGGTCGTCTCGCCACCGAGCGCGACCCGATGGCAACCACCGGCCCCGTCGGCGGCCGCGGTATCAACGCGCAGCGCATCCTCGACCTCTCGTCGCAGGATGTCCGCACCTGCGCCGTGCGTCTGCCTCGCTCTGTGCACGAGCGGTACGTCGCCTACGGGTTCGCGGGAATCCTGATCGCCGCGGCGCAGCAGTCGGGCGTCTCGGCGTACGTCGGCGACGGCGGTCAGCGCTGGCCGGCCGTGCACCGTCGCGATGCAGCGTCGCTCTTCCGCCTCATGATCGAGAAGGGCGAGCCGGGCACGGCCGTCAATGCCGTCGGCGACGAGGGTGACACGATGCTGTCGCTCGCGACGATCATCGGCGAGCAGCTCGGCGTGCCCGTTCAGCAGGTTCCGGCCGAGACCTTCGGCCCGCTCGGCACCATCTTCGCCATGGACCAGCCGGCGACCAGCGCCTGGACGCGGGATACTTTCGGCTGGGAGCCCACCCACCCGAGCCTCGTCGACGACCTGCGAGCCGGCGACTTCCCCGCCTAGGGAGTGCTGCCGCCTGACCACGCGATCCGCCGCAGCGTCATCGAGCGATGTTTCAACACGCTCAATCACTGGCGTGGGATCGCGATGGGATCAGACAAACTCGCCGGCAACCACCACGCCGGACCACGCCTCGCCGCAACCCTTTACTGGCTCACCAGCAGCTTGAGCAACGCGACCTAATCCGAAACGGCTTTCGTCCGCAGGACCAACACCGGGCAGTTGGCGTGGTGCACGACCTGTGAGGACACCGATCCGAGCAGGAGGCTGGCGAACCCACCGCGGCCGCGGGACCCGACGATCACCAGGTCGGCATCCCTCGCGGCATCCAGCATCGCGATCGCGGGCGCCTTCTCGACGACTGATCCGGAGACGGGAATTCCCTGGTCGGCGACGATCGCGAGCGCTTCCGCCAGCGTCTGCTCGGCGTGCTTCTTGAAGGTGTCGTCGATGACTCCGTCCCCTACCTCCGACGCCAGCGGCGGGTAGTACCAGGCGCTGACGAGGCGAATCCTCCCGGCGCGAAGCCGGGCCTCGGTGACGGCCCAGTCCACGGCGGCCAGCGACGACGGCGAACCGTCCACGCCGACCACAATCAGAAACGACTCGCTGCTGCTCATCGACGCACCCTTCTGGTCGGCCCGCTATTCGTGATCGAGCGCTGGATCGAGCGCTGGCGCCTCGCTCAAGAAGCGACCTTCTGGGAGGCAATCTTGGCACGCACCTCGTCCATGTCGAGCGTGCGGACTCCGGAGATGAGCTCGTCCAGCGACGCACTGCTCAGCGCTCCGGGCTGCGAAAAGACAAGGATCTTGTCGCGGAATGCCATCAGGGTCGGGATGGAGCGGATGCCGGCCGCCGCCGCGAGCTCCTGCTCCGCTTCGGTGTCGACCTTGGCGAAAACGATGTCGGGGTGCTTCTCGGAGGCGGCGGTGAAGGTCGGCGCGAACGCGCGGCATGGCCCGCACCAGGCCGCCCAGAAATCGACCAGCACGATGCTGTTGTCGGTGATGGTGTCGTCAAAGGTCGTTTTAGTGATGTCGCTGGTAGCCATGCCGCTATAATATACCCCCGGGGGTATTGTTGTCCATAGCTGGTGGAGACAGCGGGGCAGAGTCGCCCCGCGGGCGGCCCTATCGAAAAAATACCCCAGGGGGTATAGTCGGAGCGTGCCCACCCGCCAGACAAAGACCCACGAAACAACGACTCGGAGGATACCGACCATGGACGTCATCGTTATCGAAACCCCGCAACTGGGAGATCGCAGCTATCTGGTGCACGACGGCTCGGTCGCGCTCGTCATTGATCCACAGCGTGACGTTGACCGAGTGGAGACGGCGGCGCGGGATGCCGGAGTCACCATCACCCATGTCGCCGAGACTCATCTGCACAACGACTACGTCACCGGCGGATTCGCCCTTGCGCGTGCCAACGGTGCCACATATCTGGTCAATGCGGCCGACGCGGTGGCATTCGAGCGTGAGCCGGTCACCGATGGGCAGGTCATCCGGGTCGGCGACCTGACGGTCACCGTGATTGCCACGCCCGGACACACGCACACCCACGTCTCCTATATCGTCAGCGACGGCACGACCGAGGCCGTGTTCTCCGGCGGAAGCCTGCTGTTCGGGTCGGTGGGGCGTACCGACCTGGTCGCCGCCTCTGACACGATCGGTCTCACCCACGACCAGTACGCGTCGGTGCGCAAGCTGGTGCATGAGGCCGAGCACGAGGCCGCACTCTTTCCCACGCACGGATTCGGCTCCTTCTGCTCGAGCGGCCCCGCGACCGGCGCCGGTTCCTCCACCATTGGTGAGCAGCTCACGGCCAACCATGCCCTGACCGATCCCGATGAGGAGCACTTCGTGCGTGACCTCATCGCCAATCTCACCGCCTACCCGTCGTATTACGCACACATGGCCCCCGCCAACAGCACCGGTCCAGCCGCCTCGAACGTGCAGGTCCCGGAGTCCGTGGAGGCCGCAGAACTGACCCGAAGGCTCGCCGACGGCGAGTGGGTCGTCGACCTGCGAAACCGGGTCGCATTCTCCAGCGACCACTTCGCGGGCGCGGTGAGTTTCGAGTACGGGAACGGCTCCAACTTCACCACCTACCTCGGCTGGGTACTGCCGTGGAACGAGCCGCTCACCCTCGTCGGTTCCCGCGGCGATGTGGAGGACGCCATCCGGGATCTCTCGCGGATCGGCATCGATTCACCGGATGCCGCAATCGGTACGGAGCCGCACGCTCTCGCTCCCGATGCCGCGGTCGCCTCCTATCCCCGCGTGGGTTGGGACGAGATGCTGCGCGACCGGGCCGACAGCGAGCCGCTGCTCGACACGCGCCGCATCGACGAATTCGCCGCCTCCCGGCTGGCGGGCTCGATTAACGTGCCCCTGCACGAGCTCCTTTCCCGGATGGACGAGATTCCCGCGGGACGGATCTGGGTTCACTGCGGTTCGGGCTACCGCGCCGGAGTTGCGGCGAGCCTGCTGCAGCGTGCGGGACGGGACGTCGTCCACATCGACGCGGCCTTCGACGCCGCGGCATCGGCCGGAGTCCCGATGGCCGAACAGACCGTTTGACAAGCCCTCAAACCCCGCGGCGGACATTGCGAAAGGCACCACTGTGACGGCCCTCCGAGTGGCTATGCGCCCAACAGAGAAGCGAAGCCACATCGGTATGGCTGTGGTCGTGGTGACCCTGCACGCGATCGGTTGGGGGACGCTCTTCCTCGTCGTTCTGCCGGAGCTGGGCCGATCGGGCGGCAATGCCGTCGTGATGCTCGGCCTGGCCGTCAGTGCCTACCTTCTCGGGGTTCGTCACGCTTTCGACGCCGACCATATCGTCGCGATTGACAACACCACACGACGACTGGTCGGCGCCGGAGGCCGCCCGGTCACCGTGGGGTTCTGGTTCGCGTTGGGGCATTCGACCGTCGTTCTGGTGTCCGTTGGGCTGCTCGCCCTCGGCATCAGCGCACTGGGTGGGAGTCTCACAAACGAGAGCTCCGCGCTCAGACAGATCGCTGGCGTATGGGGATCGGCCTTCTCCGGCGGATTCCTCATCCTGCTCGGCGTTCTCAATGTGCCGGCGGTGATCGGTCTGCGGAAGGTACTGAGCGCCGTACGCTCCGGGCGGCTGGACGCGCGCGAGCTGGACGAGGGTGAGCTGGACAGACAGTTGGCAAACAGGGGTGTGATCAGCCGGATCCTTCGACCGATGTCGAGGCTCGTCGACGCCCCCTGGAAGATGTTCCCGATCGGTGTGCTCTTCGGGCTCGGTCTCGATACCGCCGCATCCATCAGCATCTTCGTCGTCTCGGGCGCGCTGACGCCCGGGCTGCCGTTGTACGCGGTCCTGGTGCTTCCGATCGTCTTCATGTCCGGGATGGTGCTGTTCGACAGCGCCGACGGAATCCTGATGAACAGCGTCTATCGATGGGCATCGGTCGATCCACTGCGAAAGCTGTACTACAACCTGCTCGTGACCGTG
This sequence comes from Frigoribacterium sp. UYMn621, assembly GCF_040549525.1. Taxonomy (NCBI): domain Bacteria; kingdom Bacillati; phylum Actinomycetota; class Actinomycetes; order Micrococcales; family Microbacteriaceae; genus Frigoribacterium; species Frigoribacterium sp. UYMn621. Next base: position 129,711 of record NZ_JBEPTM010000006.1, read on the forward strand.
GTGTCCGTGTTCGTCGCATTCCTCGTCGGGGGGATCGGCCTCGTGTCGATGTTCTCGAATCTGAGGGTTGGCGGAGGGGCATTCGATCTCCTCACCCACGTCGACCTCAATCCGCTCGGAACGGTCCTGATCGGCGCGTTCGCGCTCGTCTGGATCTCCGCGGCTCTCTGGGGGAGATTCCGCTCCTCCGCAACGCAAGAAGGGAACTCATAATGGAATTCACACCGCAGCAGGTCTTCGCCCGGCGGGCCGGGGCTCAGATCGTCGACGTCCGCGAGACGGAAGAGCTCGCCGAGGGCATCATCGACGGGGCCGTCCACATCCCGCTCGGGGCGGTACCTCACAGTCACCGGGTGTTGGATCCGGCGCGACCGGTCATTCTGGTCTGCCGCAGCGGCCGCCGGAGCGCCAGTGCCGCGGCCGAACTGACCGTCGCGGGGTTCGATGCGCACACGATGGCAGGCGGCATGCTCGAGTGGGTCGCCGAGGGGCTCCCCACGGTCGCGCCCCTCACGACGTGATCATCACGGCGCTGCTGCTGGGGCTGCTCGTCGGCGCACTGCTCGGCCTGGTGGGCGGGGGTGGATCGATCCTTGCGGTGCCAGCACTGGTCTACGGCGTGGGTCTGCCCCTCTCAGAGGCGATCCCGAGTTCCCTGATAGTCGTCGGCGCCGCCTCCGCGGTCGCCGTGATCCCGCGACTTCGTCGCGGCGTGAACTGGCGCCTCGCCGCGATCATCGGTGCTGCCGGAGTGGCCACCGCCTATCTCGGTGCGATGGTCAACCGCCTGCTGGACCCGCGGGTTCTGCTCGGGGCCTTCGCGGTGATCATGGTCGTTGCGGGCGTGCGGATGTTCCTCACGACGAAGGCGGTGGATGGTCCTTGTGCGCTGCCCGGCGGTGGCACCGATTGGCGAAGGTGCCTGCCTCGGGCGCTGGCGACCGGCGCCGTCGTCGGCTTCCTCACCGGATTGCTCGGGGTCGGTGGGGGCTTCCTCATCGTGCCGGCGCTCACCCTGGTTCTCGGGCTGCCCATGGGCGTCACGGTCGGCACGTCCCTCGTGATCATTGTCATCAACTCCATCGCCGGTTTCACGGCCCACCTCAGTGGAGTGCCGATCGACTGGGGCGTCACGGGAGCCTTCGCAGCCTCCGCAATGGTGGCATCCCTCGTGGCGGGACGGCTCGGAAGGGGACTCTCGGATGCCATCCTCAAGCGCGGTTTTGCCGTTCTCGTACTGCTCGTCGCCGTCTACGTCGCGGTACGCGCGGTGCTTGCCTGAGTGGGTCTCAGTCCGACGACCGCGCTCGGCCGGCGCGCGCCACGGTCCATGCCACGATGATGCCGGCCAGAATCATGGTGGCCAGGCCGAGACCGGAATAGCCCACGGCACTGAGCACCAGTCCGGCCGACGCGCCGCCAACGGCGCCGGCGGCGTTCATCGACAGGTCGGAGAAGCCCTGCAGGGCGGCACGGTCGCCGACACCGACGGCCTCGGCGATCAGGGCGGACCCGGCGACGACGGATGCCGACCAGCCGAGGCCGAGCAGGATCAGCCCGACCGTCATCGCGGTGCTGGAGTCGCCGGCCAGCCAGAACAGCGCGAGTGCCGCGAGCAGCAGCGCCTGGCCGGTGAGGATGACGGGGGTGCGCCCGAGTCGATCGGCCAGCCAACCGAAGACGGGGGAGAGGGCGTACATTCCGGCGACGTGCAGGCTGATGGTCAGCCCGACGACGGTGAGGGTCGCACCGTGCTCGCGCAGGTGGACGGGTGCCATCGACATGAGCGCAACCATGGTCGCGTGGCTGAGGGCGATCACCGCAACGGCGTAGCGGGCCGAGCGGTTGGTGCGCACGATGGCCAGGCCTCCCCTGGCTCGCGGGCCCGAGGCGCTCACGCCACGGGACGCGAGCGCGGTGAGCAGGGGATCGGGCCGGAGTCCGACCGTGTAGACCGTCGCGGCGCCGACCGTGGCGAGCAGCGAGAACGCGAACGCGCCGGTCATCGGGGGCAGTCCCAGTGCCCGGCCGACCGCCTCGCCGGGTCCGAACAGGTTCGGGCCGAGCACCGCTCCGATCGTGGTCGACCAGACGACGATCGACAGGTCGCGGGCCCGGAACCTGGTGCTGGCGAGGTCGGTCGCGGCGAATCTCGCCTGCAGGTTCGTCGCCGAGCCGGCGCCGAGCAGCATGAGGGCGAGCAGGAGAAGCGGGAAGGTATCGACGGCGACCGCGGTGATCGCGAGCACCGCTCCGGTGCCGGCGACGAGTGCGCCGGTGGCGAGGGAGAGCCGGCGTCCGCGGTTCTGGGCCAGCCGGGCCAGAGGGACCGCGACGAGGGCGGCACCCAGGGTGCTCATGGTGGCGGCCATGCCCGACCAGGCGGGCGAGCCGGAGAGCTGGGCCGCAAGCAGGGCGCCGAGCGACAGGGTGGCACCCATGCCGATACCGCCCAGGATCTGGCCCGCGACGAGCACCCCGACGACCTTGCGTTGAAGGGGAGCGTGCGCGGGCGGGTCGACGGGGGCGTCGGAGGTGGCTGCCGTCGGGTGCAGTGGGGTGACCGCGCCGGATCCGGGCTGCGGGGAGTTCGGGTTCAGAACGAGTCCCTGAACTTTCTTCCCTGCAGCGGCTTGCTCGCCAGCGGTGCCAGGAGGCAGAAGTCGAAGGCCCCCGCAGCGATGAAGACGCCCCCGACGATGGCCAGAAGCCACCACCAGCCGCCGAGAGCGATGGCGAGAACGATCAGGACGAGGCCGGCGATGGCGCGGCTCCAACGGCCGGCGACGGATCCGAGGAATTCAAGAATGAACATCACGAACTCCTACTTTCTTGTTGATAGTTTCCGGCACAGCCAGGGGGGAATGTGTCAGGACAGGGTGAGAAACAGCTTTTCGAGCTCAGCGACGTTCAGTGCGCGGGCGCCCTCGTCGGAGTCGACGAGGCATTCCTTCATCGCTGAGGAGATGATGGTGAAACCGGCGCGGTCGATAGCGCTCGAGACTGCGGCCAGCTGGGTCACCACGGCACGGCAATCCGCACCGGATTCGACGGCGGCGATGACAGCGGAGAGTTGGCCCTGAGCTCGTCGGAGGCGGTTGATGGTCTTGCGCAGGTCATCTGCCGGGGTGGATGAGGAGGTCACGTTCTGGCCGCCGTTCCGACTCGTCCGTTGGAGGCCACGACCGGGCCTTCAGAACGCCGCAAGGCGAGGCGGCCACCCTTCGGCGACTCCCTCCCCGGGAGGGCGCTGAGGTACGCGAAGGGTTTCGCGAAGAACGTGCTGACGTTTCCCATTCGGTGCTCCCGGGTGGTGAGGACTCTGTGCTGACTTGCTTGTGTCAAGGATACCCCCTACGGTATAAGAAATACCCCATAGGGTATCGATGATTTTCGATCGCACACCAGACAAATCGCACACCAGACATGGGGAACGGGAGGCCGGCGGATGGTCACTCTCAGCGAGGTGCCTAGGGGGATTCGTCGCTGGGGGATTCGGCGCTGGGCCACGGCCGCCGTAACCGCGGCCGTGACGGTTCTCTTCATCGCGATCCCGACTGATCTCATCGACACACCGTTCTTCGCCCGGCAGGTGCCGCCGACCGCGTGGGCCTGGCCGGTTCTGGTCGTGAGCGCGGTTCTCGCGGGACTGGTCACGGCTACCTACGTGGCCTATCCCGACGGCGCCGCTCCCCGCCGGTCTGACAGCCGCCTCGGCGTGGCCGGGTGGATGATCACGTTCTTCGCCGTCGGCTGTCCGGTCTGCAACAAGATCGTGCTCCTCGCCCTCGGCACGACCGGAGCGCTGCAGATCTTCGAGCCCGTTCAGCCCTACCTGGCCGGAGCATCCATTCTGTTGCTCGGCTGGGCGCTGTATGCGCGTCTCTCGCGTGAGAACTCGTGCCGGATCCCGGTCCGCACTCCGGATCTCGAACCGGCGACCGATGAGGTGACCGTGCATGTTCGGTGACCTGCGGGGGTGGACGGCCCGGCGCCGGATGATTGCCACCGGCGTCGCGATTGTCGCTCTCGGCGGGCTGATGCTCGCGTCGGGTCTCGTCGAGGTCGCGGACGGGCGTCTTTCCTCTCCCGGTGTGTGGTGGGCGATTCCGGCCCTCGCCATCGGCTCGCTCCTCATCGGGTTGGTCATCGCCAGCTATTTCCGAACACCGATCGGTGCGGATGCCACCCTGTGCGACACGCGCTGGCCCGGCTTCGGTCTGATCGCACTCTTCCTCGCCACAGACGCCCGCACGGTGGAGCCCCTGCTCACGGGAGTCACGCGTCCGGTGGTTGCGGCTGCGGCGCTCGTGCTTCTGGTCTGGGCACTGCGCGAACGATTGGCGAGCGAGCGACGGGCGACTGCCAGCCTCAATCGAGCATCTGCTGACGGGATCGACGGCGAGGTCTGCGCGACCTGCCGCCCGCTGTTCCCGAGAACCGTCTCGCCGACTCGCCCGATCCTCGACGAGGATCACACGCCGAACGCCTCCTCAGAGTCCCCTCCCCACCTCAGGAAAGTTGTCCCATGAAGAAATTGCTCGCATCGCTCGCTCTGGTGCTCGCCGCCACCTTCGGGCTGGCGGCCTGCTCGACTCCGTCCCCCGCGCCCGCAGCGATGACCGCGGGGACCGTTGTGGTCGATGTCCGCACCCCGGGCGAATACGCGCAGGGGCACCTCTCCGGCGCGGTCAACGTTGATGTGGAGTCTCCCGCCTTCGACAGCCAGGTGAAGCAGCTGCCGACCGATGGAACATATCTGGTCTACTGCCACTCCGGTTCCCGCGCAGCGGCGGCGGTGTCGCGCATGACGGCGATGGGCTTCTCGCACCTCACGAACGTCGGCGGCATCTCCGACGCCTCCGCATCGACCGGTCTGGCGATCGTCACGACCCCGTGACCGCCGAGCGGCACAGCATGGCAGAAGATCCCCCTCGCGCACCCGAGAAGCGTGCGCAGCCCGACCAGATCAGCGCGCAGTCCTACGCTCCAGAACTCCTCGCGCGAAGGCCGCCTGGCCGGCATGCTCGAGGTCGTCGCTGATCACGCTGACAATCCGAGCGGCGAGCGTGACGGGCGGCGTCCAGCGACGATCGATGATCCGCTGGAGGTCGAGGTCCGAGAGGGTGCCGAGATAGCGCACCGTGCGATCGTGCACGTCGTCGTGGTATCCGACGAACCGGTCGCAGGCGATTCCCGCGACCTTCGCGACATCGGAGGAGGTCTGGCCATAGCCGGTCGCACCGACTTCGAACGGCAGACCGAATTTCTCGGACCATCCGTCTGCGGTCCAGGCCTGTTCGGTGCCGGCCAGTTCCGAGATGTGGTCGTCCTGCACGCGGCTGAGATGCCAGAGCAGCCATCCGATGGAGTTGGCGCCGTCATCGACGCGCGCGGAGAGCTGTTCGGGGGTCATTCCCTTCGCCGCACGGTGCACGGAGTCCCTGATCCGACCGAAGGCGTCGATGAGAAGGGCTGCAGAAGTGGTCATGTTCCGACGCTACGCGCGCCGAGCGAGGCCGAACAGGGACTTTCTGCCCCTCCGCGGCGGCAGGAGCGCCGCAAACCGCCCCAGCAGCAGCCGCACTCGGGCGCAGCGGCTAGAGTTCCCTGCGGCCGGCGATTCCACCGGCCCCTGGAGAGGACAGCATGAGCCTGGTTCGACTGAACGACGTGGAACTCCGCTTCGAGAACACGCCGATTCTGCGCGAGGCGTTCTTCCGGCTCGACGGCAGAGACCGCGTCGGGATGATCGGACGCAACGGCTCCGGCAAGACGAGCATCCTCAAACTGATCCTCGAACAGGTGACCCCGGATGCCGGAACGGTCGCGGTGGAACCGGGCACCCGCATCGGCTACTTCTCGCAATTCTCCGAGCTCGACGGCACCGCGACGATCGTCGAGGTGCTCGAGGGTCTCTTCGCCGAGATCGCCGCCATCGAGGCGGAACTCGCCTCGATCGACGCCGCGATCGCGGCGGACCCCACCGCCGACCTCGACCCGCTCATCCACCGCCAGTCCGACCTGTTCGGTGAGATGGACCGGCTGGATGGCTGGGACTACCGCCGCCGCATCGACACCGCGCTCTCGACCCTCGGCTTCACCGAGGCCCACCGGGTGTGCGCGATCGATGACCTCTCGGGGGGCTGGCGCAACCGCGCCGCCCTCGCCAAGATCCTGCTCGAAGACCCGGATGTGCTGCTGCTCGACGAGCCGACCAACTTCCTCGACGTGGCCGGAGTCGAATGGCTCGAGGCGTGGTTCCGCGGGTTCCACGGAGCCGCCGTCATCGTCTCGCACGATCGCACATTCCTCGACGCGGTTGCGACCCGCATCATCGAGATCGAGAACTACCACCTGCACGAGTACCCGGGCAATTTCGGCGAGTACATCATCCAGAAGCAGTTCCGGCTGAAGACGCTGGAGGCCCAGTTCCAGCACGAGTCGGAGCTGCTGGCCTTCGAGGCCGAAGGCATCGCCGACCGTCGCGATGCAGCAAAGGCGGCCAGTCGCGGCCTCGACAGGCAGCTCTCCCAGATCAAGAAGGCTCGCGCACCGCGGCCCGTCGACCAGATCATCACCGAGATCTACGGCGGACTGCACGTGAAAGACGTGCTCTGCCGCGTCGAGGGACTCGCGAAGTCCTATGGCGAGAGGGCGCTCTTCGGGGGGCTGTCCTTCGAGATCAGGCGCGGCAATCGCATCGTGGTGAGCGGCGCGAACGGCAGTGGCAAGACCACTCTGCTTCGGGTGCTCACCGGCGAGGAGAAGGCGGATGCCGGCACCGTCGCCTGGTCACCGGGCGCGAAGGTCGTCTCCTACAACGAGGTGCTCGCCGCGCTCGACGACGGCGACACCGTCACCCACGCGGTCAACGCCTACCCCGACAGCCTCGCCCTGACGGCGACCCGAAAGTCGGTCGGCAGGTTCCTCGACATGTTCCAGTTCTCGCAAGCCGACCTCAAGAATCGCATCGGCAGTCTCTCGGGAGGCCAGCGGGCGCGGGTCGCCATGGCCCAGTGCCTGCTGTCCGGGGCATCCGTGCTGCTGCTCGACGAGCCGACCAACCACCTCGACCTCACCAGTACCCAGGTGATGGAGCGGGCGTTGCTCCACTTCCCCGGAGCGATCGTGGTGGTCAGCCACGATCGATTCTTCAGCGAGAAGGTCGCGAACCGTCGCATCGAATTCGGAGCGGATGGCGCGCGGCCGGGCGCGCTCGAGGTGCGCGCCGCCTGACCCGCCTGGCCCGCCTGACCCGCCTGACCCGCCTGGCCCGTCAGGCCCGGGGTTCCCGCGGGATCCGCGCGGCCAGTGGGTCGGACTCCGGATCCCACGGTTCGGGCATCCCGATAGGATTCGGGTAGGGGAACAGCGTGCCGACCGCGGTCGCCAGGGGCCGGAGGAGCACCGCCAGCTCGCGGAGACCGGCATCGTCGAGGTGCGCGACGGGCCCGAGGGCGAGCGTGTTCGTCAGGTGTTCCGCCGTGGCAAGAGCGGCCGTGCCCTGAACGGTGGTGCGGCCATCGCCATCGATGAGGCCGCGCCGCGTCAGATCGCCGAGAGCGCTCTGCCACTCGTCGTCCGACCAGCCTCGTGAGCGCTGCATGGCAGTCGCGTCGAGGTCGAGGCCGCTCCGGAGCAGGATGGTCGACAGTCCGGCGATCTCACCCGCGACGAGAGCGATCACGTGGCCGTCGCCCCGATGCTCGCGGAGTGTCGCCGTCGCCTGCCAGAGCCGACGGTAGGGATCCGGCTCGCTCGGCAGCGCGCGGTTGGCCGCGGCGAGGGGGCGCCCGACCGTGTCGGCTCGTGCGGCGACATCCGAGAGAGCGTCGGCGGCGCGAGCCACCGCCCCGGAGTCGGGAAGGAGGCCGCGGAGACTCGCGGCCGCACCGATCGAGCGGGCTTCGAGGGCGGCATCCGGAGTCACTGTCTGCCAGACCGCTGGCAGTGCCCGCTCGACGAGGGAGGGTGCGAATCCGCTGAAGATGGCTGTGACGGGTGCCGCTCCGATGGCTCCGAGGGGGGCGGCGCGGCCGGCGAAGTAGCCGTCCCAGTAGCGGGGGAGTCCCACGGCGGCGAACGCCTCGCGCACCTCGGGAGCGAAGTATGCGACGGCATGGATCGGCTCGAACAGTGTCCAGAGCGCGCGGGTCAGATGCTGGCGGTCGGTCATGGCTCAACGCTAGTGTGCCGCTCGGGCCACGGACGGTGTGCGGCAGGCAGTCCGACGATCCGTTCTTGATGTCTCCGAATGGCCGACGAGGGAGAGTTCTTTGTGTGCATGAAGAACCTCCAGGTCGTCACGGTGAATCCCCTATGACGTCGCCTGGCGACGACGTCGGATCCACCGCCAGGCACCCGTGCTCCAGAGAGCCCAGGCGACGAGCAACGGTTGGAACAGCAGGCGGATTCCACGCGCGAGGTCGGTGTTGAGCCCGAAGGAGTCGGTGTGGGTGACCAGTTGGGAGATGTTGCCGGGGAACACGAGCAGGAAGAACAGCGCCACGACGATTCCGACGATCACCCGCTGACGGCTGAGCAGCACGAGGCACAGCCCGAGGGCGATCTCGACGATTCCGGAGGCGAGCACCACGAAGTCGGAGTCGAGGGGCAACCACTGCGGAACCTGGGCGCGGAAGGCGATGCGACTGAAGGTCAAATGGCTGACCCCGGCCAGAAGAAGGAAGGCTGCGAGCAGCAGGCGCCCGATGGTGCGGGGAACGGAATGGTGGACTGAGGGCGATGAAGGCACGTTCCGAGCCTAGGTGGGCGGCGCGAATCCGACTGCCGGCGCACCTTGACCAACGCCAGCTTCGAACGTACGATTCCCATCATCGTGCGCCCGAACGCCCGCCTCAACGAAGAGAGCAGGAACTCCGCCATGGCCATCATCCCTTCCCCCACCCACCGCGCAGTCCATCGCGCGGCGCGGACAGTCGCGACGATCGTCGTCTCGCTGGCCATCGCCCTCTCCGGTGCGGCGTTCGCGCCCGCGGCCTTCGCCGATCAGGGTCGTCCCTCGGGCGGATCCGCCGTCGTCGATTTCGGGCCGAACGTGAAGATCTTCGATCCGAGCATGCCGCAGAGCCAGATCCAGGCCACGGTGGATGCCATCGCGGCCCAGCAGGTCGACAACGAGATGGGCACGGCGCGCTTCGCGTTGTTGTTCAAGCCGGGTGTCTACGGCACCGTGACAGATCCGCTGGTCTTCCAGGTCGGCTACTACACCGAGGTTGCCGGCCTCGGGGTCTCGCCAGGCGATGTCACCATCAACGGGCACGTGGATGTCTACAACCGGTGCTTCACCGCCGACAACTGCAGCGCGCTCGACAACTTCTGGCGATCGGTCTCCAACCTCACGATCAATGTCGCGGGGGGAACGGACTGCCGGTCATCCGGCGAGTTCTGGGCGGTGTCGCAGGCGGCGCCGATGCGTCGGGTCGACGTGACCGGGGGCACCCTCACCTTCATGGACTACTGCACCGCCGGGCCACAGTTCGCCAGCGGAGGGTTCATGGCCGACTCGAGGGCCGGCGCGATCGTCAACGGCTCGCAACAGCAATTCCTGGTGCGCAACAGTTCCATCGGCTCGTGGTCGAACGGCGTCTGGAACCAGGTGTTCTCCGGAGTGACCGGTGCGCCGGCCCAGGCCTTCCCCGACCCCACCTACACCACCCTCGCGACCACCGCCGTGAGCCGGGAGAAGCCGTATCTCTTCTTCGACACGGCGAAGAACCGCTACAGCGTCTTCGTTCCGGACGGTCGCACCGACTCGGTCGGAACCAGCTGGCAGAGTGCGCCGACGGCGGGCCGTGCCATCCCGCTCACGGATTTCTTCGTCGCCTCACCCGGAGTTCCGGTGCGCACGATCAACGACCAGCTCGCCCGCGGTAAGAACCTGCTGTTCACCCCCGGCGTCTACGACATCGACCGCACCATCTCGGTGAAGCGGGCGAACACCGTGGTGCTCGGACTCGGCGTCGCCACTCTCACCGCAATGAACGGTGCGGTGCCGCTCGCCGTCGCCGACGTCAGCGGAGTGGATGTCGCCGGTCTCATGATCGACGCCGGCGCGGTGAATTCCCCGGTGCTGCTGCAGATCGGCACGAAGCGCGACAGCCACTGGCGCGACCACGACGCGGAGTCGGACAACCAGCGCCGGACTGGAGCGCGCAACCAGACCGCCATCCAGGATGTGTACTTCCGGATCGGCGGCCCGCACGTGGGCAAGGCCACCGTCGCCCTCCAGGTCAACAGCGACAACGTGCTCCTCGACAACATCTGGGCCTGGCGTGCGGACCACGGCCAGGGGGTCGGCTGGACGTCCAATACCTCGGACACCGGGGTCGTCATCAACGGGCGCAATGTCACCGCGACCGGCCTCTTCTCCGAGCACTTCCAGAAGTACAACGTCATCTGGAACGGCGAGCGTGGCACCACGGTGTTCTTCCAGAACGAGCTCCCCTACGACGCCCCGAACCAGGCGGCGTGGCAGCATGACGGGGTGCTCGGCTGGGCCGGCTACAAGGTCGCCGACTCGGTGAAGACCCACACCCTGTGGGGCGGCGGCAGTTACATCTTCACCAACGTCGACCCCACCATCCACGCCACGCGGGGATTCGAGGTGCCGGTGACCCCGGGCGTGCAACTGCACGACCTGCTCACGGTGCAACTCGGAGCGGGAACCCTCGACCACGTCGTGAACGACACCGGCGCCCCGGTGACATCCGCTGCCGTCGGCGTCCCGAGTTTCGTGGTCAGCTTCTGACCCGCACGTGACTGCGGGCGTGGTCGATCGCCGCGTCGAGATCGTCGAACAGGTGTTTCTGGTGACGAAGGGAGCTGATCACTCCCACCCGGGTCGCCAGCTGCAGGTGTCGTTCCTGAATGCCCTTGACCAATACGGTGATGCCGCGGCGCTCGAGACCGTGGATCATCTCGGTGATAACGCGCGCCCCCGTGGCATCCATCACCTGCAACTGCGAGAGCCGCAGGATCACGACGTCGACTCCGGTGATCTGCGTCACCTGTTCGAGCATGCGCTCGGCAGCGCCGAAGAAGAGGGCGCCCTCGAAGCGGAAGAGCGCGATGTGCTCGTCACCGGGCATGGCAGGGGTCGGAAGCGGCTCTCGGTGCACACCCCCCGATTTCGAGAGTGTGCGCAGCGCGAAGAACGCGGCGACGGCGATGCCGATGCCCACGGCCACGATCAGGTCGAATGACACGGTGATCAGGGCGGTGAGCACGAAGACGACGGTGTCGGAGCGGGTGGAACCGACGACACTGCGCATCGTCGCCACCGACACCATGCGGGTTGCGGTGACCATGAGCACTCCGGCCAGTGCGGCGAGGGGGATTCCCGACACCACTCCCGAGGCCAGGGCGACGATGCCGAGCAGGACTAAGGAATGGATGATCGCCGCGAGCCGGGTGCGTCCGCCGGAGCGCACGTTGACCGCGGTGCGGGCGATGGCGCCGGTCGCGGGCATCCCCCCGAAGAATCCGGATGCCACTGATGCCAGCCCCTGACCGACCAACTCCCGATCCGGGTCGTAGGTGCCGGTGTCCGCGAGGGCGGCACCGACCCGCGCGGAGAGCAACGACTCGATCGCCGCGAGCGCGGCCACCGTGAAGATGGGCCCGACCAGGGAGCCGAGAGTGGCGAGATCGATGGCCGGCAGCGTCGGCGCGGGCAGGGAGCTCGGCAACGCCCCGATCCGGGCGAGGGGCAGGTGGGCGAGAGAGGCGGTCACCGAGACGAGCACGATCGCAATCAGGGAGCCGGGCAGTTTCGGATGGATGCGCGGGGCGAGGATCATGACCACGGCAACGACCGCTACGGCACCGATCGCCCAGGCGACGGTCTCCGCCTTCACGGAGGCGAAGGACTCGACCGCAGCGACCACGGCATTGCTGCTCTTGCCGGCCGTGGCGCCGATCGCCGGGGGAACCTGCTGCAGGAAGATGATGACGGCGATGCCGAGGGTGAAGCCCTCGATCACCGGCCAGGGGATGTAGGAGACGACTCGACCGAGTCGCAGCGCGCCGGCCACGACCACCACGATTCCGGCCCCGAGGCTCACCAGCGCGACGACCCCCGCGCCGTGGGCGACCACCACCGGTCCGAGCACCACCACCATGGCTCCGGTCGGCCCGGAGACCTGGATGTTCGAACCGCCGAACACCGCGGCCACCACGCCGGCGATGATCGCCGTGATGAGCCCGCTCTCCGCCCCGGCGCCGGAGCTCACCCCGAAGGCGAGCGCGAGCGGAAGTGCGACGATCCCCACGGTGATGCCGGCCACGATGTCACCGCGCCAGGTGCGCTTCACGGCGCGATAGTCGTGCCAACTGGGAAGGAGCGAACGGATCGAGCTTCCGACGGTCATGCGGGTGCCTCCTCGAGTACCGAAGTCTCGAGGGCCGGCATCAGTTCTCGACGCTACGCCGCCGCGGGGGTGCCACCGGGGTCTTTGGTCCCGGGGCGCACATCCGATCCGTCGACTGAGTCGAAGCGCTTCCCTCGCGCCGCGACGTCAGGCCGAGGCCGCCCGATACCGCGACAGTCGGGTCGCGAGGGGCGCGGAGATGCGGAGGGCGAGCACTGAGATCCCGAGCATCGTCAGCGCGGCGAGGATCACCGGGGGAATCGAATCGGACAGCACCGAGAACGGCGTGACGCCCATCGCGACGAGCGGCCAGAGCACGCTGCCGAAGGCCAGCATCGCGACGAAGAACCTCGACGGTCGAGTGAAACCGCCGACGATCCAGCCCACCGCGATCACCAGTGGCGGGATGACGCGGGGAGTCGTCAGGCCGAGGGGGCCGGAGTAGCTCCACGCGAAGACCACGGCCGTGATGGTGACGATCGCAGCGATCGACGCCACCGAGACAATCATCCACGCCCGATAGCGTGCGCGGTTCGTCGAGGCCGACACCCTCGGACCGGCGGCACGCGTCGGCGGGCGCCAGTCGTCGTGGACACGTGACTCCGAGGTGGTCGGGGCCGCGGGGGAGCGGGAGGCACCCCCGCCTACCCCGGCTCCGGCGTACAGGTGAGCGCGATCGTACTGCGCCCGCAGGGCCGGATCGAGGAGGTCGCGCTTGGCCTCGTTGAGGCGAAGCGTCATCGCTTCGCCGGCGGCTCCGGAGACGTCGGGATGGTAGAGCCGGATGAGTCGGCGGTAGGCGTTACGAATCTCATCGGCTGTGGCTTCGGGGGTCACACACAGCAATTCGTAATGGGTCGGGGTGTCCATTGGGTCTGATCCTAGGGGATAGAACACCCCCCGAACGCGGGACAGCCCCAGCTGTGCCCCGATTGCGCTCGCCCGGGTACAAATCCGGGCCCCGGGCGGATTCACAGGCTGCCCTCTCTAGTCGATCGGCGGCCTTCGTGGTTGCCTGTAGAGGTGACCGACTTTCCGATGTTTCCCCTGGGGTCCGTGCTGTTTCCGCACATGCCGTTGCCGTTGCGCGTCTTCGAAGAGCGCTACCTCGTGATGCTGTCCCGCATCCTGTCCGACGAGCCCTCGGAGTTCGGGGTCGTGCTGATCGAACGTGGCCAGGAGGTCGGCGGAGGGGAGCAGCGTTTCACGGTGGGGACCGTCGCGCAGATCCAGCAACTGGATGCCACCGAAGACTTCGTCGTGCTCGTCGCGCAGGGGGAGCGTCGCATCGAGATCCTCGAATGGCTCGAGGAGGATCCTCATCCGGCGGCCCGCGTGCGTGACATCCCCGAGCTCGTGTGGAGTGACGAGTTGATGCCATTGAGGGTACGGGCGGAGGAAGCGGTGCGCCGAACCCTGAGGCTGGCGAGCGAGTCGGGAGACCAGCTCTGGTCGCCGGATGTCGAGATCTCCGACGAGCCAGCGGCCGCGGCCTGGCAACTCGCCGCGATCGCGCCGATCGGCGAGCTCGACCAGATCGCCCTGCTGCGATCGACCACCATGGAGGGCCTTCTCGAGGCACTCATCGAACTGATGGATTCGGCCGTGGAATCGTTCATCGCACCGTGGCCTGAGGAGGACTAGAACCCTCGACGGGCGAGCGTAGGGTTGAATTCATGGAATTCAGATACCTCGGAAACTCAGGCCTCAAGATCTCGGAGATCACCTACGGCAACTGGCTCACCCACGGCTCGCAGGTGGAGAACGACACCGCGAAGGCCTGCGTCACCGCGGCCCTCGATGCCGGCATCACCACCTTCGATACCGCGGACGTCTACGCCAATACGATGGCCGAGACCGTGCTCGGCGAAGCGCTCAAGGGCCAGCGCCGCCAGTCGCTCGAGATCTTCACCAAGGTGTTCGGACCCACCGGTCCGAAGGGCCACAACGACGTGGGGCTGTCCCGCAAGCACATCCTCGAGTCGATCGACGGATCGCTGCAGCGCCTGCAGACCGACTATGTCGACCTCTACCAGGCCCACCGCTTCGACTACGAGACGCCTCTGGAGGAGACCTTCCAGGCCTTCGCGGATGTCGTGCGCCAGGGTAAGGCGCTGTACATCGGGGTCAGCGAATGGACTGCGGACCAGCTTCGTGAGGGCGCCGCCCTGGCGAAGCAGTTCGGGGTTCAGCTCATCTCCAACCAGCCGCAGTACTCCGAACTCTGGAGGGTGATCGAGGCAGAGGTCGTGCCGACCTCGAAGGAACTCGGCATCTCGCAGATCGTCTGGTCGCCGATCGCGCAAGGCGTGCTCACCGGCAAGTACGCTCCGGGGGCCGCGCTTCCGGAGGGAAGCCGGGCCACCGACGAGAAGGGCGGCGCGAACATGATCTCCCGCTTCATGACGGATGACGTGCTCGGCCGCGTGCAGAAGCTCAAGCCGATCGCCGACGAGTTGTCGTTGTCGCTCGCGCAGCTCGCCGTGGCCTGGGTGCTCCAGAACGAGAATGTCGCCTCGGCGATCATCGGCGCATCCCGTCCGGAGCAGGTCAAGGAGAACGTCGTCGCATCCGGGGTCGCCATCCCCGCCGAACTGCTCGGCCGCATCGACGAGGCTTTGGGCGATGTCGTGGAGAACGACCCAGCCAAGACGCTCGACAGCTCTCCGAAGTCGCGCGAGGCGTAGCCCCGCGAGGCGTAGCCCCGCGAGGGACACGGCAGTAGCCGACCGCGGATCCGTTGGATGACACGCCGCCTGGGCGCTTCCCAGCGCGGCGTGTCGCCCGGATCTCCGCCCTGAACGCCGGGGCACTTGGGCACCGGGGCAGCGCAGCAGGGCAATAGCCTGAGGCCATGACGAACGAGGCCACCTCGCCGATCGCCCCTGCGCCCACAGTTCGGGAGGCGACCGGCCAGAGTGTCACCCTCATTCGCCTCGTCGCGCTCGGCCTGCTCGTGGCCGGGGTCGTCAACATCGTGGGGTTCTCGGAATTCCCGCCGAATGCCCCGGTCGAGCAGGTGTACGCGATCGGTATCGCGCTCTCCCTCACCGTGACCGCACTGGTGCTGTTTCTTCGCTCGTTCGTGATCGCCCGGAGACCTGCCGGTCCTTCTCCGCGCGGCGAGAGGGTCGGTGCCCTCACGATCCTCGCCGTCGTGTTCGGCGCTGCGACGGCAGCGGCCGCCCTGCTCCTCGGCGGGGCTGAACAGCTGGGGCTCTTCCTGCAGGGTGCCCGGCTGCGCTACATGTACGAGACCGAGGGAGTGTTCTTCTTCGGCATTCCCTGGGTGCTCGGTATCGCCTTCGGTGCATTCGCGTTTCGGCGCGGAGGCGGTCGGCCCAACACCCTGCTCGCGATCGTCGCCCTGGTGCTCGGTGCGCTGGTCGCGATCCCCACCATCGCGGCATCCCTCATTTACGGGCTCGGCCTGAGCGATTGACGATACCGAGCGATTGACCACGGCGGGCGGTCGACCCCGAGGCGACGCTGCACTGTTCCCTTGCTAGGCTGGCCCCACAATCGAAAACTGGGCCGCACACGCGATGCGGGAGAGCCCGACCCCGGTCGGGCACCGAAGGAGCAAGCCTCCCCGCCAATCTCTCAGGTCTACGTACCGCATCGAACTGGCCACTCTGGAAAGTGGATGACCGGACTCTCACGTTCGCCATCCCGCCGAAGGTGAAAGCGCTCCGGCGTGAAACTCTCAGGCTCGTGACAGAGGGGGAGTTTCATCCGCAGCCCGCGCGCGCCAGGAGAACTCCGTGCCAGACAAGAACGTGACCGAGAAGACCGAAGAACGATACTCGCCGCTCCATCGCGTCCACGTGGAGGCCGGCGCGAGCTTCACCGACTTCGCCGGCTGGCAGATGCCGGTGCGCTACTCGAGTGACCTCGCCGAGCACCACGCCGTGCGCACCGCAGCCGGCCTCTTCGACCTGTCCCACATGGGCGAGATCGTGGTGCTGGGGCCGGAGAGCGCAGATGCGCTGGACTACGCCTTCGCCGGCAAGATCTCGGCCGTCGCCATCGGCCAGGCGAAATACAGTCTTCTGCTCGGCCGGGAGGGCGGGATCATCGACGATCTCGTCGTCTACCGCACGGGCGAGGACCGCTTCATCGTGGTCGCCAACGCGTCCAATCGCGAGGCGGTCGCTGCCGAGCTGCTCGAGCGCACCGCGCCATTCGACTGCGAGGTCTTCGACGAGAGCGACGACATCGCGCTCATCGCCATCCAGGGGCCCAAATCGTTCGAGATCCTGAGCCAGGTGCCGGGCATCGTCGTCGCCGGACTCGCCGAGCTCAAGTACTACTGGTCGACCCCTGGACAGTTCGAGGGGCACGAGATTTTCGTCGCCCGCACGGGATACACCGGCGAGGACGGCTTCGAACTCTATATCGCCCCGGATGCCGCAACCGCCCTGTGGCGGGCGATCGCCGAGACCGGCGCGGGCAGCGGACTGGTGCCGGCGGGCCTCGCCAGCCGCGACACCCTGCGCCTCGAGGCGGGGATGCCGCTGTACGGGCACGAACTCGGTCTCGCCACCTTCCCCGTGCAGGCCGGCCTCGGTCGGGTCGTCAACCTCAAGAAGGAGGGCGACTTCGTCGGTCGTTCCGCGGTCGAAACCGGACCGGCCGAAGGGGCTCGCGTTCTCGTCGGTCTGCGGGCCGATGGCAAGCGTGCCGGTCGGGCGGACTACCTGGTGCTCGACGCCGACGGCACGGAGGTGGGAGTGGTCACCAGCGGTGCGCTCAGCCCAACCCTCGGGTACCCCATCGCGATGGCCTACGTCGATCCCGCTGTGCATGAACTCGGCACCGAACTGTTTCTGGATGTGCGCGGGACCCGCGTACCGGCATCCGTCACCGCACTTCCCTTTTATCAGAGAGAGGCCAAATAGTCATGGCTGAACAGAACACCCTTCGTTACACGGCCGAGCACGAGTGGCTCGATGTTCAGGGCGACATCGCTATCGTCGGCATCACCGCCTATGCGGCGGAGAAGCTCGGCGATGTCGTCTTCGTCGATCTGCCCACGGTGGGAGCCACCGTCGCGAGCGGCAAGATCGTGGGCGAGATCGAGTCCACGAAGTCGGTCGGCGAGCTCTTCGCCCCGGTCGACGGCACGGTCACCGAGGTGAATGACGCCGTTGTGGCCAATCCCGAACTCGTGAACAGCGACCCCTTCGGGGAAGGCTGGCTCATCAAGGTGAGCTTCACCGAACTTCCGTCGCTCCTGAGCTTCGACGAGTACACCGCGCTGGTGGGCGAGTAGTGGCCGGCGTCGACCTGCTCACGCAGAACCTGTTGGCCGCCGGCGGTTTCGCCGAGCGCCACATCGGAACGGATGCCGCGGCCCAGTCAGCGATGCTCGGCGTGCTCGGCTACAAAACTGTGGATGAGCTGGTGCTCGCCGCTGTCCCGGCATCCATCCACGTCGACGGGTTCCGCGCCGCCGCCGACTCGGTGCTGCCGCCCGCGGCGACCGAGCGCGAAGCGCTCGCCGAACTCCGGGTGCTCGCCCGCAAGAACACCGTCAACCGCTCGATGATCGGTCTCGGCTACTACGACACCATCACCCCGGCCGTGATCAAGCGCAATGTGCTGGAGAACCCGAGCTGGTACACGGCCTACACGCCCTACCAGCCCGAAATCTCCCAGGGGCGTCTCGAGGCGCTCATCAACTTCCAGACGATGGTCACCGACCTCACCGGCCTCACCACCGCCAACGCCTCGATGCTCGATGAGGGCACCGCAGTCGTCGAGGGCATGATGCTCGCTCGTCGCGCCTCGAAGCTCGAGAGCAACACCTTCATCGTCGATTCGGATTCCCTTCCGCAGACCCTCGCGCTGCTCGAGAACCGTGCGGCCGCCGTCGGCATCGACCTCGTCGTGCTCGACCTGGCGGAGCTTCCCCGCGACGCGATCGAGCTTCCCGAAGCCTTCGGTATCTTCGTGCAGTACCCGGGCCGTTCCGGCCGGGTCTGGAACCCGAGCTCGGTCATCGCCGCCGCCAAGGCCACGGGTGCCCTCGCTGTCGTCGCCGCCGACCTGCTCGCCCTCACCCTGATCGCCTCCCCGGGCGATCTCGGCGCGGATGTCGCGGTCGGCACGAGCCAGCGCTTCGGCGTCCCGATGGGCTTCGGCGGGCCGCACGCGGGCTACATGGCCGTGCGGGCCGGACTCGAACGCCAGCTTCCCGGACGCCTCGTCGGAGTCTCGCAGGATGCCACCGGTCATCCGGCCTACCGCCTCTCGCTCCAGGTGCGCGAGCAGCACATCCGCCGCGACAAGGCGACCTCCAATATCTGCACCGCCCAGGTGCTCCTCGCCGTCATGGCCTCGATGTACGCGGTCTATCACGGCCCGCAGGGCCTGCGGCAGATCGCCACCCGGGTGACCCGCCTCACGCGGGTGCTCGCGCGGGCGGCCTCGGAGGCCGGTCACACTGTCGAATCGGCGAACTTCTTCGACACGATCACGCTCCACACCAAGACCAAGGCCTCTCGGCTCGTCGAGCGGGCCCACTCCGCCGGATACCTCATTCATCTCGTCGATGAGGATCACGTGCAGCTGTCGGCGGACGAGACGACCACCCTCGACGACGTGCGCGCCATCGCGCGCATCCTCGGCGAGGTTCTCGCCGACGAGACCGTGCCCGATGAACTCGAGTGGATCCCGGTCGACCTCGAGCGCCGCAGCGCCTACCTCGAGCACCCGGTGTTCAACACCCACCGGTCCGAGACCTCGATGATGCGCTACCTCAAGCATCTCGCCGACTACGACTACGCACTCGATCGCGGCATGATCCCGCTCGGATCGTGCACCATGAAGCTCAACGCGGCCACCGAGATGGAGGCCGTCACCTGGCCCGAATTCGCGGGGCTCCACCCCTTCGCCCCCGAATCGGACGTCGAGGGCTACCTCCAGCTGATCGACCAGCTGCAGAGCTGGCTTGCGGATGTCACGGGCTACGACTCCGTCTCCCTTCAGCCGAACGCGGGCAGCCAGGGCGAGCTCGCCGGTCTTCTGGCCATCCGCGGCTACCACCGCTCCCGCGGTGACAGCCAGCGCACGGTGTGTCTCATCCCGCAGAGCGCCCACGGCACGAACGCGGCTTCCGCGGTGCTCGCCGGCATGCGTGTGGTCGTGGTGGCCTGTGACGAACTCGGCAATGTGGATGTCGACGACCTCCGTGCGAAGATCGCCGAGCACGCCGATTCCCTCGCCGCCCTCATGATCACGTACCCCTCGACACACGGCGTCTACGAGCACGAGGTCGGCACGATCTGCAAGGCCGTGCATGATGCCGGCGGCCAGGTCTACGTCGACGGTGCGAACCTCAACGCAGTTCTCGGGTTCGCCCGCTACGGCGACTTCGGCGGGGACGTCTCGCACCTCAACCTGCACAAGACCTTCTGCATCCCGCACGGTGGCGGCGGGCCGGGCGTAGGCCCGGTCGCGGCGAAGGCGCACCTCGCGCCGTTCCTCCCCGGTCATCCGATGGCGCAGCGCGAGCTGCACGCGGGTCCTCCCGTGTCCGCGGCCCCTTACGGCTCGCCGAGCATCCTGCCCATCAGCTGGGCCTATGTACGCATGATGGGCGCCGACGGCCTCCGGGAGGCGACCGGCGCCGCCGTCCTCGCGGCCAACTATGTGGCCGTGCGCCTTCGCGATCACTTCCCGGTGCTCTACGCGGGCGACAACGGCCTGGTGGCGCACGAGTGCATCCTGGACCTCCGTCCCCTCACCGAGGCGACCGGTGTCACGGTCGACGATGTGGCCAAGCGCCTCATCGACTTCGGGTTCCACGCTCCGACGATGTCGTTTCCGGTCGCGGGAACCCTCATGGTCGAGCCGACGGAGAGCGAAGACCTCGACGAGATCGACCGCTTCATCGACGCGATGATCGCCATCCGAGCCGAGGCGGATGCCGTGGCCTCCGGCACCTGGCCGCTCGCCGACAACCCCCTCCACAACGCCCCGCACACGGCGCAGTCCGTGATCGAGGGGGAGTGGACCCACCCGTACAGCCGTGAGCAGGCCGTCTATCCGGTACGCAGCCTCATCCGCTCCAAGTACTGGCCGCCGGTGCGTCGCATCGACAACGCCTATGGCGACCGCAACCTGGTCTGCGCCTGCCCGCCACCGGAGGCTTTCGAGTAGGGCGCCTGCTGGTCGAGGAGCGAGCGCCAGCGAACGTATCGACGCCGAGCGAGTCCTGCTGGTCGAGGAGCGAGCGCCAGCGAACGTATCGGGACCGGGCACCCCTTCCCGGAGCGCCCGTGCGCTGCTAACCTCTCCGACGTGAAACTTCTCGCGCGAACGGACTACACCCGCCAGGGTGCCCTTCGTCGTGCTCTCGGTCGGCCAGACCAAGAACTCGTGGGGCAGTCGTAGCCCGTCAGGGTATCGACCCCGCCAGTTCTTGCCGTTCTGAACCGATTTCGAAGGAGAAGTGTCATGTCAACCACACGCTGGACCGATCGCGAGCTTCGCGATTTCGTCCTCAGCGCGCCCCTGCTCGATGGGGGAGAGAAGGTGCTTGCGGATGTCGCGCGCGCCCGTTTCATCGAGGAGCTCGGCATTCGCGTGGTGCCGGTAGTGCAGAAGTCAGTGCTCGCCACGGTCGGAGTCTCGACCTCGCCGGAGGGCGTCGCGCTTTTCGCGTGTGACCTCGTAGAGAATTCCCGCTGGGATTCCCGCCGGGACTGGCTGCTCATGTGCTCGTCGCCGTGGGGATTCCTCGCCGAGTGGGTGACGACGGACGTCGTGAAGTCGCACCGCGCGGCTACTCGCCGGTCGAAGAAGGACCTCCGCGTGCTCGAGGGGATCGCCGAGGCATCCGCTCGTCGAGCGATCGACGGCCCCCCGGCGGAGTGAGCTCCGGCTTGGCGATGTGTCCCGTCAGGACCGTAGTACCGCTTCCGGGGCGTAAACGGACATTCCGGGCTGGCACGCTGGCCCGGAATGTCCGCGCACGCCCGGCCTGAGGTGCGGCTCGGCTGGAGCTGCAGTCCGGCTGGAGCTGCAGTCCGGCTGGAGCTGCAGTCCTGCTGGAGCTGCAGTCCGACCTGAGGTGCGGGCCGGCTGGAGCTGCAGTCCGGCTGGAGCTGCAGTCGGGTTGGAGGTGCGGTCGGGCAGGGCGACATTGCCGGGACGAGGCTCGCCAACGGACTCCTGCCGCTACTGCGCGACGCCGAACAACCCCGGGAACGCGGATGCCGCCCACGGGTACCCCACGAAGATCGCCGTGTCGATCACGAAGTGTGCAATCACGAGGGGGAGCACCCGGCCGTAGCGGGTGTACAGCCAGCCGAACAGCGCGCCCATCGCGAAGTTGCCGACGAAGGCCCCGAAGCCCTGGTACAGGTGGTAGGTGCCCCTGAGGAGCGCGGCAGACAGGATGATCGGCCACGTCTTCCAGCCCAGATCGCGCAACCGGGCGAAGAGGTAGCCGATGACGATCAGCTCTTCCTGGAGGCCCGCGCGGAGGGCCGAGAGCACGAGGATCGGGATGGTCCACCAATAGGTGTCGAGAGGGGACGCGGACACCGTCACGCCGATACCGAGGGCCTTGCCTCCCAGGTAGACGAAGATGCCGGGGATCCCGATCAGGAGCGCTAGTCCCAGCCCGAGCAGGGAATCACGGCCAGGACGGTCGAAGGCGAGCCCGAGGCGGGCGAGGTGTGGTCGCGCCGTCTGCCACAGCAGGAAGCAGACGAGGGCGACCGGCACCAGATCGAAGAAGATGGCGAGGAACTGGTAGATGAAGTCGAAAATCGCCCGCGTGTTGAGCGAATTATTGAGGGATTGCACCTGCTGGGAGAGGGGTGTGGGTCTCGTGAGACTGTCGGCGAGGGACACGATCGAATAGACCGCCGATGCGCCGAGCGACAGGCCGAGCACGAGAACGATCTCGCCCCTGATCCGCCGCTGCGATGGTCCATCCACCGGGTCGAAATTTGTGGAATCCGACAAAGGTGGCGCTGGCACGGTTTCGATGCTACGCCCTCCATTCGGTCAGTTCACACTTTGAGACACCGCGGAATCGCAATATTTGTGCGAAATCTCCTGCGATCGCGCAATGAATCTTCCCCGAGCGCAACAATTTGTTAGGTCTGTTACCACTGTGTAACGTTTGCCTCTACAGTTTGGCTCGGGGAGCACCCCCTACTTAGGGTTCTTCTATCTAGCGCGGCAAAACGCTCAGGATCGTGCTGCCGTTTGCTCATCTTGCACAGGAGGAAAATTGAAAATCAGAGGAAGATTGGCGCGCAATGCGATCGCAGTCGTCGCCATCGCCGGCGCCACGGCATTCGCGCTCGCCGGGTGCACAACATCCGGTACGCCGACCCCCACCACAGCAAAGGGCGGAACCGTCACGGTGGCCACGGTGAACGACTTCACGTCGTTCAACTACAACACTCCGGACGGCAACCTCGACACCAACGGGTTCGTGTCCTACATGACCACCGGCGGTTTCTACTATGTCGACCCGAAGTTCAAGGTCATCTACGACAAGTCATTCGGAACTCTGACCAAGACGTCGGATTCGCCGCTGACCGTCAAGTACACGCTCAAGAAGGGCCTCAAGTGGTCCGACGGCAAGCCGATCACCGCGGATGACATGGCCCTCACCTGGGCGATCAGCACCGGCTTCTACGACTCCGGAACCACGAACGACAACGGTGACGTCACCTCCGGTACCAACTACTTCTCCACCGCCGGAAGCACCGTCGCCCTCAACGGGCCCTCCTTCCCGGTTATCAGCTCCGACGACCTCTCGATGACGATGAAGTACACCGACCCCTACGTCGACTACGCGATCTTCTCCCCGATCTCGCAGCCGGCTCATGTCGTCGCCGAGAAGGCCGGCCTCAAGAGTGCGGCCGACCTCACCGCGCTGCTCAAGAAGCTGCCGAAGGGTGACTCGGCCAAGCCGGCCGCTGCCGACCCGACACTGCAGAAGGCTGCCGAGTTCGTCAACCGCGGATACGACGTCACGGCGATGCCGACCGACAAGTCGCTTCTCGTCTCCAGCGGACCGATGGTCGTTTCCGACTTCGTCCCCACCCAGTCCCTCACCCTGGTGAAGAACAAGTACTACACGGGTGACCATGAGTCCAAGGTCGACAAGATCGTGCTCCGCAACATTCCGGACGCCAACGCGCAGGTCTCCGCACTTGCGAACGGCGAGGTCGACGTGATCAACCCGCAGGCATCTGCCGACACGCTCACCGCCCTCAAGGCGACGAGCGCGAAGGTGATCGTCGGAGCCCAGGCGTCCTACGACCATCTCGACCTGTCGTTCAACGCCCCGGTGTTCCAGGACGCGAAGGTGCGTGAGGCGTTCCTCAAGACCATCCCGCGCCAGCAGATCCTCGACGCGATCGTCACGCCGGTCGACCCCAAGGCGAAGGTGCTCGACTCCGAGCAGTTCCTGCCGCAGCAGTCCGGCTACGCCGACTCGGTCAAGGGCAACGGTTCTTCCGCCTACGACAAGGTCGACATCGAGGGAGCCAAGACGCTCCTCGCCGGCGCGACCCCGACGATCAAGTTGATGTACAACACCAAGAATCCGAACCGCGTCGATGAGTTCCAGGCCATCCAGGCCTCGGCCACGAAGGCCGGCTTCAAGATCGTGGATGCCGGATCGCCCGACTGGAGCAAGAAGCTCGGCGACGGAACCTACGACGCAGTTCTCTTCGGTTGGATCAACCCGGGCTTCGGCTATGCCGGTGTCCCGCAGATCTGGTCGACCGACGGTGGCGGAAACTACAACGCCTACAAGGGAACGGACAAGCTGGCTCTCTCGACCCAGTCGATCCTCGACACCAAGAAGATCGATCCGATCCTGCAGAAGATGGACAAGCAGGCGTTCGATGACGCCTACGGTCTTCCTCTGTTCCAGCTGCCCGGCATCACCGGAGTAACGAGTCGCATCACCGGTGTCGACACGTACTTCGCCGGCCAGACCGGCCCATTCTGGAACTTCTGGGAGTGGACCGTCAAGGGTAAGTAGCACCACCACGGTGACCTGCGGCTCTCGGTACACGACGAGCCGCAGGTCACCGCTTTCACGCCGCCGGGCGAATCCCTGGTGGCGTGGGTAAGATTCTTCAGGCCCGTCCGTCACAAACGGACCGTGGACCCCCGTAACATTTCCAGTGCCGGGGAGGCGACGAAGCCTTCCGTACCGGATAACCGAACCAGCAAGGTACCTATTCGATGGTGAGTTTCATCCTGCGGCGAATTCTCGTCTCAGTCCTCGTGCTGATCGCGGCGTCGTTCATCATGTACATGTTGACCGCGTATTCGGCGCACCCCCTCGATGACCTGTTGCAGAGCAACGCTCTCAACAAGCAGAAGCTCATCCAGGCCCGCATCCAGGCCCTGCAGCTGGATGTCCCGCCCCCGCTGCGTTGGTTCCTCTGGATCGGCGGCGCCGCGAAGTGCCTCATCCCCCTCGCGAACTCCTGCGACCTCGGACAGACCATCTCTAACGCGGAAGTCATCGACATCCTGCCCCGGGCGATGCAGTCGACCGTGCAGCTCGTCGCCGGTGCACTGATCCTCGCGATCATCCTCGGTCTGGCTCTCGGCATCATCACCGCCCTTCGCCAGTACAGCGGACTCGACAACGTCGTGACCTTCACGAGCTTCTTCCTCTTCTCGCTTCCCTCGTTCCTCATCGCGGTGCTCCTCAAGGAGTTCATCGCCATCGGGTTCAATGACTTCCTCGATAAGCCGATCATCGCGATCGGGGTCGTGATAGCGATCGGGTTGGTGCTTGGGCTCGTCGTCCAATCGATTATCGGCGGCGAGATGAGGCGAAGACTCATCGTGGGCGGTGCAACCGCCGTGATCTCGGCGATCGTCCTGTACGCGATCTCCCTGTCCGGATGGCTGCTGCACCCCGGCCTCGGGCCGATCGGCATCTTCATGCTCGCCGGGGGCATCGGTGTGGGCACGACCGCGCTCGTCGCGGGGCTCCGAAACCGTCGAGCGCTCATCACGGCCGGAATCAACGTGGTGGTCGCGATGATCGCCTACTTCAGCCTGCAGGGCCTGTTCAACATCTCCTCCGCCGGCACACTCGTCATCCTCGCGATCGTCACCGTGGCAGTCGGTGTCGTCACCGGCTTCCTGATGGGCGGCTACGACCGCGGACAGTCGATACGGGTCGGAGCGATCACGGCGGCGCTCTCCGGCGGACTGGTGCTGCTCGACCGCTTCATGCAGTCGTGGCCGCTGTACCTCAGCGACACCAACAATCGCCCGATCGCGACCGTTGGCAACCAGACGCCGAACCTGGGTGGCAACGTCTGGGAGTCGGGGATCGACACCTTCACCCACTTCCTGCTTCCGACGATCGCCCTTCTGCTCATCTCGTTCGCCAGCTACACGCGCTACGCCCGCGCCGGCATGCTGGAGACGATGGGCCAGGACTACGTGCGCACCGCCCGTGCCAAGGGCCTTCCCGAGCGCACCGTCGTCGTGCGCCACGCGTTCCGCAACATGCTCATTCCCATCACGACCCTCGTCGCCTTCGACGTCGGGGCCCTGCTCGGTGGGGCGATCATCACGGAATCGATCTTCGGCATCCCCGGTATGGGCCAGTTGTTCTTCGCCGGCCTCGGCCGCGGAGACCTCAACCCGGTGATGGGGTACTTCATCGTGATCGCCGGTATGGCGATCCTCTTCAACTTCCTTGCCGACCTGGCCTACGCGGCCCTCGACCCGAGAGTGAGGGTTCGCTGATGTCCAACGACGAATCGACCACACTGGCCGCAGAGGCCATCATCTCCGAGAACAAGCCGCCCGAGAGCCAGGGTCGTTTGATCTTCAAGCGGTTCATGGGCAACAAGGTGGCTGTCGGAGCTCTCGTCCTGGTCTTCCTGATCGTGATCTTCTCGATCTCCGCTATCGGACTCGGTCCGATCCACGGCTGGTGGAAGTACGGCTACACCGATCTCAATGACCAGCAGAACCAGGGCGCACCGACGATGTCGCTGCTGCCCAAGTGGCTCGGCGGCACCGGGATCGAGATCGGCAATCACCCCTTCGGGCAGAATCGCATCGGCAAGGACTACTTCGCCATGACGATGCGGGGAATCCAGAACTCAGCCCTGGTGATGGTGGTGCTCGGCTCGATCGCTACTTTCATCGGCGTATTCGTCGGGGCGATCGCCGGTTACTATCGCGGCAAGACCGATGCGATCCTCATGCGCATCACCGACGTCTTCATCGTGATCCCAGCCCTCGTCATCGGTGCCGTCGTCGGAAACGCCTTCGGTGGATTCGGAGCGCCGACGCTGGCGATCATGCTCGGGTTCTTCTCCTGGATGGGCATCGCGCGACTGGTGCGCGGCGAGTTCCTCTCCCTTCGCGAGCGCGAGTTCGTCGAGGCGGCCCGGGTGGCCGGGGCATCCGATGCGCGGATCATCTTCCGCCACATCCTCCCCAATGCCCTCGGCGTGGTGATCGTGAGTGCGACGCTGATCATGGCATCCGCCATCCTTCTTGAGACGGCGCTGAGCTACCTCGGTTTCGGTATCCGGGCACCCGATGTCTCCCTCGGCAACCTGATCTCGGACAACCAGTCGGCCTTCCAGACCCGACCGTGGCTGTTCTGGTGGCCCGCGCTGTTCATCGTGTCGCTCGCGCTCCTCGTCAACTTCGTCGGTGACGGTTTGCGGGATGCCTTCGACCCGCGGCACCGCCGGTTCAAGCTGCGTCGCATGCAGGAGGAACGCCCGAGTATCGCCGAAGACGAGAACGTGCGTGCCGGCGACGACAGCGACCTGATCGACCCCGGCACGAAGTGACCGACCGGCGAATCGCCCGGTTAGGCGATGAGAAGCGCCGGTACCGAGGCGACGAGCAGCGCAGCGAGAGCGGCTATCGAGTACCAGTGCCAGCGCGTCGTCACCGTGGTGGAGTCGGCGACACCGGCCTCGATCTGCCCGGATACCTGCAGCAGCTCCCAGCGCGATCGCACCACCTCGGCCGCAGCGCCGGACTCGCTCGACGGAAGGTCACCCGGACGCACCTTGTTGGTGCTGTGTGGCGCTGTGCGACGGATCTCGCGCTCGGCAACAGCCGCACTGCGGTATCCGAACGATCTTCCGGGCGACGGAGCAACCCACACCTCGATCTTCCGTCCGGGAGTGAAGAGCGTGAGGGCGAACTTCGTGTCGATGTTCACGAGGGCGTTCCAGGGCACCTGCACGGCACGAAATGGATTCGTCACGACCACGCCCTCGTCACTCACCACGAGCAGTGGTCGCCAGAGCGCCTCCCAGACCAGCAGGTTCACGAGAGCCAGCGGCACGAGGTAGGCGAGCTGTTCCGGTCGATTGATGAAGAAGAGCGACACGGCGATGGTCAGGGAGATCACCCAGGCTCCGATCGCTATCGTGCGATTGAAGCGGGAGGCGATGGTCTCTCGCTCTGGACCGGGCAACTGGGGCATATCCCCATCGTCTCAGGCCCGGCTCGAAATCCCCACACAGCCCCATCCCGGAACTCCGGCGCACGTATTGCACGAAAGGCACACTCATGACCGCGACCCCCGCGACCGCTTCGACGGATGCTGCCACCCCGGTTCTCGAGGTGACCGATCTCAATGTCGACTTCGGCGTCGACAACCAGTGGGTGCCGGCCGCCCGCCACATGAACTACCGGATCATGCCGGGCGAGGTGCTCGCACTCGTCGGTGAGTCCGGTTCGGGCAAGAGCGCCTCATCGATGGCCCTTCTCGATCTTCTGCCCTCCAACAGCCGCATCCGGGGCAGCATCAAGCTGAATGGCGAGGAGATCACCGGCATCCGCGCGAACCAGATGCGACGCATCCGCGGCGGGGAGATCGCGGTGATCTTCCAGGAGCCGATGACGGCGCTGAACCCCGTCTACACGGTCGGTTCCCAGATCATCGAGACCCTTCGCGTTCACTACGGCATCGCTCCGTCGGAGGCGAAGAAGCGCGCGATCGAGCTGCTCGGCATGGTCGAGCTTCCGGATCCGCTCAAGGCATTCAACTCCTACCCGCACCAACTGTCGGGCGGCCAGCGCCAGCGTGCGATGATCGCGCAGTCGATCTCCTGCGACCCGACGCTGCTCATCGCCGACGAGCCGACGACCGCCCTGGATGTGACGGTGCAGGCCGAGATCCTCGACCTGCTTCGCAGCCTGCGCGACCGGCTCAAGAGCGCCATCCTTTTGATCACCCACGACATGGGCGTCGTGGCAGACATCGCGGACTACATCGCCGTGATGAAGGATGGCGTGATCGTGGAGACGGGAACGGCGCTCGAGATCTTCTCCAACCCCCAACATCCCTATACCAAGGCACTTCTGGCCGCGGTGCCGCACCTCGGACAGCGCGCGGGAGCAGAGATCGACACGACCGCGGCTCTTGCGGCCGAGACGCCAGACGCGCGTGAGCGGATCTCGATCAACGACCGCGCTGTCGAAGCATCCCGGGTCGCTGCCGCGCGGGACACCCGACCGGTCGTGCTCGATTTCGACGATGTGGTGATCGAGTACCCGAAGCACGGTCGAGTGCCGGCCTTCCGTGCCGTCGATCACGTCGACCTGAAGGTGCACTCCGGCGAGGTCGTCGGCCTCGTCGGCGAGTCCGGTTCGGGCAAGACGACCCTCGGTCGCGCCGCGATCGGGCTGCTTCCGATCACCGAGGGCACCCTCACTGTCACCGGCCAGAACATCTCGAAGGCCAACCGCGACGAGATCCGCCAGCTGCACAAGAAGGCCGGCATCGTCTTCCAGGACCCCGCCTCGTCCCTCAACCCGCGGATGCCGGTCGGTGACAGCATCGGCGAACCGCTTCTCCTCGCCAAGCAGATGAAGGGCCAGGCGCTGTTCAACGAGGTCGAGCGGCTGCTCGACAGCGTCGAACTGCCGCGCGCCTATCGCGGGCGCTTTCCCCACGAGCTCTCCGGTGGGCAGAAGCAGCGTGTCGGCATCGCCCGGGCGATCGCGCTGAAGCCGCAGCTGTTGATCGCGGATGAGCCCACGAGCGCGCTCGACGTGTCGGTGCAGGCCAGGGTGCTCGAACTTCTGCAGGGCCTGCAACGCGAAATGCAGTTCGCCTGCCTCTTCATCACCCACGACCTCGCCGTCATCGACGTGCTCGCCAACCGCATCGCAGTGATGCACCAGGGCAAGCTGGTGGAGGTGGGAACCCGCGACGAGATCCTGCGCAACCCGAAGCAGCCCTACACCCAACGCCTGCTGGCCGCGGTTCCGCTTCCCGACCCCATCCTGCAGCGTGAGCGCCGCGAGACCCGGCGCGAACTGTTGCGAGCGGGATCCTCCGAGTAGTGCACGAGGGCTGAGGACTGTCGGGCGCCGCGCAGCCGATCGCTACGATGGATCGGATGCGCAAGTCACTGGTAGCCGCACTCCTCGTCCTCGCGGTGGCGGGCATCGCCCTCTCGGGATGCACCGCGACGGTGACCAAGGGCAGCACCGTGCGTGTCGCGGTGAGCCAGGCCTTCTCGTCCTATAACGCGAAGACCTCGTTCGGCAACGTCGCCGCCAACGCCGGTATCGTCACCGCCACCAATTCGCAGTTCAACTACTACGACAATCGTCCGGCGCTGCAGAAGGATGAGTCCTTCGGCACGTACCAGGTCGTGTCGAAGCAGCCGTTCCGGGTGAAATACACCATTCGCGACGGCGTGAAGTGGTCGGACGGCGCCGCGGTCGACGGGGCCGACCTGCTGCTGTCGTGGGCGGCGAATTCGGGAGCGCTCAACACCCCCGGCTTCGACAATGAGAGCTACACCGATCCCGACACCGGGCGCTACACGAAGCCGTTCCCCGCGGGTGTCGTGCACTTCGACGGTTTCAGCGGCAACGGCCTGCAACTGGTGACGAAGACACCGGTGATCGGCGACGACAACCGTTCGCTGACGCTCACCTACGACCATCCGTTCGTGGACTGGGAGCTCGTCTTCGGGGTGGGCCTTCCCGCTCATGTCGTGGCGCAGAAAGCCCTGGGGGTGGAGGGGGCGACTCGGGCCGAGGACGCTCTCGTCACGGCGATCCAGAAGCGTGACACCGCGAAGCTCTCGAAGATCGCCCGCTTCTGGGACACCGGTTTCGACTTCACGACCATGCCTGAAGACAAGAGCCTCGTCATCGGCACCGGCCCCTACACGCTCACCGGACTGACCGCGACGGGGGCGACCCTCACCGCCAACCCGCACTACAGCGGCGACCACCGCCCGAAGTTCGAACGCGTCGAGCTGCGGTTCATCACCGATCCGCTCGCCGCGGTGGCTGCGCTGCGTGCCGGCCAGGTGGACGTGATCTCCCCGCAGCCGAGCGCGGATGTCGCGAAGGCACTGCTCTCCGTGGACAACGCGACGGTGCTGAGCGGCTCCGACGGTCCGTACGAGCACCTCGACCTGCAGTTCTCGCACTCGCGAAACGGGACCTTCGACGACCCGGTCGTGCGCAACGCGTTCCTGAAGACGGTGCCTCGCCAGAAGATCCTGGATGACTTGATCGTGCCGCTGCAGGAAGAGGCCAGGTTGCGCTCGTCGCAGGTCTTCCTCCCGGGGGAGCAGGGGTATGCGACATCCG
This sequence comes from Frigoribacterium sp. UYMn621, assembly GCF_040549525.1. Taxonomy (NCBI): domain Bacteria; kingdom Bacillati; phylum Actinomycetota; class Actinomycetes; order Micrococcales; family Microbacteriaceae; genus Frigoribacterium; species Frigoribacterium sp. UYMn621. The sequence continues at coordinate 160,721 of NZ_JBEPTM010000006.1, forward strand.
TGCGGGCGAACGGATCGAGCGCCTACGCCACGGTGGATATCGAGGGAGCGAAGACGCTGCTCGCCCAGGCCGGGGTCGTCGGCCCGCAGGTCTGCATCCTGTTCGACCCCTCGAATCCTCGCCGAGTCGCCGAATACACTGCGATCCGGGACTCGGCCGCCCTCGCTGGCTTCACCGTGACCGACTGCTCGAGCACCGACTGGCGGCAGTTGCTTGGCACCGACGGCGCCTACGACGCCTCGCTGTACGCGTTGCGGCCCTCCAGCCTGGCGGTGAGTGCGGTATCCGCGGCCTTCCTCAGCGATTCGCCGGTGGGCAACGACAACTTCTACGCCAACCCCGACGTGGATGCCCTCATCGATTCCCTCAGCGCCACCGCCGACCGCAGCCAGCAGCGCGCCATCCTGCAGAAGATCGACGCCCGGGTCTGGGCGGATGCATACGGGGTGCCGCTCTATCAGTTCCCGGCGGTCACTGCCTTCAACGATCACGTCAGAGGGGTGGCCCCGTCACCGCTGTCGCCGAACCTGCTGTGGAATGTCTGGGACTGGTCGCCGGCTGATAAACGGTAGTACCGGCTGATAATCGGTAGTACCGGGGCCGCACACGGTAGACTGTGCAGTGCGGAGCACCACCGACGTGATTCTGCCGTCACTGAACGATCGTGGCCTCCCTCCTTCTCGAGACAAATCTGGACGTATACCTATGGCAATCGCCACCCGTAATGACCTGCGCAACGTAGCGATCGTCGCTCACGTCGACCATGGAAAGACCACCCTCGTCGACGCCATGCTGCGCCAGACGAACTCCTTTGCCGCCCACGCGCACCTCGAAGAGCGCGCGATGGACTCGAACGACCTCGAGCGCGAAAAGGGAATCACGATCCTCGCGAAGAACACCGCGGTGTCGTATTCCGGTGTGCACGCGACCGACGGACCGATCACCATCAACGTGATCGACACCCCCGGTCACGCCGACTTCGGTGGAGAGGTCGAGCGCGGTCTCAGCATGGTCGACGGCGTCGTGCTCCTCGTCGACGCCAGTGAAGGTCCGCTGCCGCAGACCCGATTCGTGCTGCGCAAGGCGCTCGAGTCGAACCTTCCGGTCATCCTGCTCGTCAACAAGACCGACCGCCCGGATGCCCGCATCGATGAGGTCGTCACCGAGAGCCAGGACCTGCTCCTCGGCCTCGCGAGTGACATGTCCGACGACTACCCCGACCTCGATCTCGACGCGATCCTGAACGTGCCGATCGTGTACGCGTCCGGCCGTAACGGCGCCGCGAGCTGGAACAAGCCGGAGAACGGCTCGCTTCCCGACAACGACGACCTCGAGCCGCTGTTCGACGCGATCCTGCAGCACATTCCCGCGCCGCGCTATGACGACGAGCACCCGCTGCAGGCTCACGTCACGAACCTCGACGCTTCGCCATTCCTCGGCCGCCTCGCCCTCCTGCGTGTCTTCAATGGCACCATCAAGAAGGGCCAGACCGTGGCCTGGGTCAAGCACGACGGATCCGTGCACAACGTCAAGGTCACCGAGCTGCTCATCACGCGCGCTCTCGACCGCTTCCCGACCGAGTCCGCGGGACCGGGTGACATCGTCGCCGTCGCCGGCTTCGAGGACATCACCATCGGTGAGACCCTCGCCGACCCCAACGACGTGCGCCCGCTGCCGACCATCACGGTCGACGACCCCGCCATCTCGATGACCATCGGCACCAACACCAGCCCGATGATCGGCAAGGTGAAGGGCCACAAGCTCACCGCCCGCATGGTCAAGGACCGCCTCGACCGCGAGCTCGTCGGTAACGTCTCGATCAAGCTCGTCGACATCGGACGCCCGGACGCGTGGGAGGTGCAGGGTCGTGGAGAACTGGCCCTGGCCATCCTCGTCGAGCAGATGCGTCGCGAGGGCTTCGAGCTCACCGTCGGCAAGCCACAGGTGGTCGTCAAGCGCGTCGACGGCAAGATCCACGAGCCCTTCGAGCACCTGACTACGGATGCCCCGGAGGAATACCTCGGCGCCATCACCCAGCTCCTCGCTTCGCGCAAGGGCCGCATGGAGGGCATGTCGAACCACGGCACCGGCTGGGTGCGCATGGAGTTCGTCGTGCCGTCGCGTGGACTCATCGGATTCCGCACAGAGTTCCTCACGATCACGCGCGGATCCGGCATCGCCAACGCCGTCTCGCACGGCTACGAGCAGTGGGCCGGTGAGATCACGACCCGTGTCAACGGCTCGATCGTCGCCGACCGCGCCGGTGTCGCAACCCCCTTCGCCATGGTCGCCCTCCAGGAGCGCATGTCGTTCTTCGTCGAGCCCACCCAGGAGGTCTACGAGGGCATGGTCGTCGGTGAGAACTCGCGTGCCGATGACATGGACGTGAACATCACCAAGGAGAAGCAGCTCACCAACATGCGCCAGTCCACCTCGGACACGTTCGAGCGCATGACCCCGTCGCGCAAGCTGACTCTCGAGGAGTGCCTCGAGTTCGCCCGCGAGGACGAGTGCGTCGAGGTCACCCCCGAGTTCGTGCGCATCCGTAAGGTCGAGCTGGCCGCGGGCGACCGCGCCCGCCGCGTCTCCCGCCTGAAGAAGCAGAACGCGTAGCCGGTCTCGATACGCTCGCTGTCGTTCGCTACTCGACCACCGTCTGGTGGTCGAGTAGCGCCGTCTCGGGCGCGTATCGAGACCGTATTGTCGAGATATGTCCCGGGCCCTAGGCTGGGCCGCATGTCTCACTCGGTTAAGCGCCTCACCGTTCCGATCGCCATCGTGATCGCCCTGCTCGCCGGCCCGGCGCTTGCCGGATGCTCGGTGCAGAACCTCGTGCACGATGTCACCGGTGGCAAGGTGGATGTTCCCGGCAAGAGCGTGCCGAAGGACTTCCCCAGCGAGGTTCCTCTCGCCTCCGGCGAGGTGCTCTCCGGCGCCGGCGTCGGGGACGCGAAGTCCAAGATCTGGAACGTGAGCGTGCGCGCCGCGGACAGCACGGCGATCAACGACGTGCTGGCCAGCCTCACCTCGGCAGGCTTCGAGTGCAAGACCCTCACGGAGACCACCGCCGACGGGGGAGCCCTCGTCGGCGACAAGGACACCCTGAATGTCGCCGTGGTGGAGATCAAGGACGACAAGGGATTCGTGCTCAACTACACCGTCACCAAGGGTGACGGCAAGTAGCGTCAGCTGAAGAGGGCGGCGCCGACGAAGCTTCCCTCGCGTGCGCCCGGCGGTACGGCGAAGATGCCCGATCCGACGTGCCGGAGGTATTCGTTCATCGCGTCGTTGCCCGCGAGCTTCCGCTGGATCGGCACGAACTGGGTGCGCGGATCCCGCTGGAACGCGATGAAGAACAGCCCGGCGTTGAGACGCCCGAGATCGTCGTTGCCGTCGACGAAGTTGTACCCGCGCCTCAGGAGCACAGCGCCGTCGTTCTGCGTGGGATGCGCGAGGCGCACGTGCGAATGAGCATCGATGGCGGGTTCGCCGTCCTGCTCCGCAGCGAAATCCGGTTCCGTGAACTCGGTGCCTCCGCTGCGGGGGGCGCCCTGGCTCTTCGTGCGGCCGACGACGCGCTCCTGCTCGCGGAGGGCGGCCCGGTCCCAGGTCTCGATGGTCATGCGGATCTTGCGCGAGACGAGGTACGAACCGCCGGTCATCCACTCCGCACCGTCTCCCGCCGGTACCCAGATGTGATCGTCGACTATCGCGCCGTCTTCCGCCCTCACGTTGGCCGTGCCGTCCTTGAAGCCGAACAGGTTGCGTGGGGTCACCTGCGCCCGCGTGGTCGAGGAGGTGCGACCGAAGCCGAGCTGGGACCAGCGGATGGATGCCCGCCCGAAGGCGATTCGGGAGAGATTGCGGATGGCGTGCACCGCCACCTGAGGGTCGTCGCTGCAGGCCTGGATGCACAGGTCGCCGCCGACGAGGGACTCCTCGAGTGCGTCGCCGGAGAAATGCGGCAGATCGACCAGCGCCGCGGGGCGACGGGACGACAGCCCGAACCGGTCATCGAAGAGGGAGGGTCCGAATCCGAAGGTGATGGTGAGACCGGAGGTGGGGAGGTCGAGGGCCTCGCCGGTGTCATCCGGGGGAGCGTCATACGGCCCCTCGGTCGCCCCCTCGCCGACGGCCCTGCCCGCGGTCATCCGTGCGGCCGCGGAGGTCCAGTCCGTGAGGAGGCCGATCAGCTCGGCGCGACTGCTGCCGGAGACGTCATAGCTCGCGAAGTGGAGGCGATTCTGGGCGGCCGTGGTGATTCCCGACTGGTGGGCACCGTAGAAGGGATAGGAGGCGGCAGCCGCCGGGTCGCCGGTCGCGGCACTCGCCATGACCGCGCGATCCGCTCCGATTCCCACACCGGCTCCGACCACGCCGGCTCCCGCCAGGCCGAGCAGGCCGCGCCGGGAGAGTCCCTTCGATTCGGTCGGCACTCCAGCCGTAGGCGATGTCCTGGCCATCGGTCGGTTATCTCAGCAGGGCGGCGGTCAGCGTGCTGAGCGGCTCGCTCAACCCGTTCACCCCGTCGGCGAGCTGGCGCACCTGCGTGCTGCTCAGGTCGTTGTAGGAGGGGAAACCGGTGCTGAGGGAGCCATAGGCGGCGAGCTGCTTCTCCAGCGCGGCGAGTTGCGTATCGATCCGCGTCACGAGCTTCGGGTCCTTCACAGAGACGATGTCGCGCACTCCCTCGTAGGCGACCCGCGCGCCCTCGAGGTTGGCCTGGAAGTCCCAGAGGTCGGTGTGCGACCAGATCTCCTCCTCACCGGTGATCTTGCCGTTCGCGACCTCGTCGAGCAGGCCGATCGCTCCGTTCGAGATCGCGGCGGCACTCACCGTGTAGGACGTGGCGTTCACGGCATCCGCCAGCTGCTGGGTGTTCGTGACCAGTTTCGCGGCGAAGGTGGAGCGCTCGGCAGGGGTGAGGGGCACGTAGTTCGTTCCGCCGTTATCGGCGGCGACGGGCGGCCACAGGTCCTTTTCGAGGCGGTGCCAGCCGGTCCAGGGGGCGCCTTCGGCCACATCGGCCTCGCGGAAGTCGATCTGCGGGTCGAGGTCTCCGAAGGACTCCGCCACCGGCTCGATGCGCTCGTAGAAGGCTCGCGCGGCCGGATACAGCGAGCGGGCCGTCGCGGTGTCGCCCGCGAGGTAGGCGTCGAGGAAGGCGGCGGTGGCCGGGATGAGCTGCGAGACCTGGTTCTTGACGTAGGCCAGGTAGGCGGCGGCGGCGGTCTGGGTCTTTTCATCGCCGGTGAGCCGGATCCGGTTGCCGGAGTCGGTCACGGTGAAGGTGGCGCGCCCGATGCCGTCGCCCACCATTCCGGGCTTGCAGGTGGTGAAGTACGTGCCTGCGGCGAGTTGAACCGTGAGCGTGCGCGGAGCACCGGGCGCGATGTTCTCGACCTCACCCAGTATGCGCAGGCCGTCGTCGGCGAGCACGTAGAACTCGGTTGCCTGGTCGGTGGAGTTGGTGATCGTGAAGGTGACCGTACCACTCGGGACCGTCGCAGCAGAGACGGCGCAGTCCGAGCTGCTGCTGACCACCGAGAGTCTCGTGCCTGCTGCGGCACGCGACGAGGATGCCGGGGCGTTGGGCACGCAGGCGCTCAGCGCGAGCAGGGCGGTTGCGGCCGTCGCCGTGACGAAGAGGGTTCGGAAAGTCGGGCGCGAGGTCATCGGGCTCCTTCGGTGACGGGGTTCGGGGTGCCGGGGTTCGGGGTTGCTTTCGTCGGTTGCGCGCCGCGGATGCGGCGGATGAACAGGATCAGCACGGGCACGACGTAGAGGGTCCAGACGATCGCTTCGAGCCACGTCGTCGCGGGGGAGAAGTTGATGCTGCCCTTGAGCAGGGTGCCGTACCAGCTGGCCGGCGGGATGGCCGACGAGACGTCGAAGGCGAGTGCGCCGAGCCCGGGCAGGATGCTGGCCTCCTGCAGGTCGTGCACTCCGTAGGAGAGCACCCCCGCCGCGACGACGATCAGGAACAGTCCGGTGTAGGTGAAGAACTTCGACAGGTTGATGCTCAGCACCCCCCGGTAGATCAGGTAGCCGAGCACCAGGGCCACCAGGATGCCGAGCGCGGCTCCGAGCAGAGGGAAGGTGGTCGACCCGGTGGCCTGCACCGCCGCCCAGAGGAACAGGGCGGTTTCGATGCCCTCGCGTCCCACCGCGAGGAACGCGACGAGCACCAGTCCCCAGCCGGCGCCGCTGAGGTGCCGGTCGATGTCTGATCGCAGGGTGCCGCTGAGATTGCGGGCCGTCTTGAGCATCCAGAAGATCATCCAGGTGACGAAACCGGTCGCGACGATGGAGAGCGTGCCACCGATGGCCTCTTGGGCCTCGAAGCTCAGGCCGTAGGCGCCGAAGGTGAGGAGCGCGCCGATGGAGAGCGCGAGCACGACGGCGAGGCCGACGCCGGCCCAGATGCGTCGCAGTACGTCGCGGCGACCGATTGTGATGACGTAGGCGACGAGGATACCGACGACGAGCGCGGCCTCGAGGCCCTCGCGGAGGCCGATGAGAAAGTTTGCGAACACGAGAGGATCCTCTTCAAAAGTTTGGTTAGGCTAACCTTACTAGATCCGGTGGGCTCGCGGGATTCCGCCCTCTGCGAGGGCTCAGCCTGCGCGAGCGGTCAGCCTGTGCGAGGGCTCAGCCCCGCTGGGGTAAATTCGGCTGGTGGAATCAGACCTTCTTGACGGCGAGCCGTTCCCCCTCGAGCGCGTGCTCTTCGTGCATGCGCATCCCGACGACGAGAGCATCACCACCGGCGGAACGATCGCCCTGCTGGTCGAGCGCGGCTCGCAGGTGACCGTCGTCACCTGCACCCGGGGCGAGCTCGGCGAGGTCATCCCGGCGGACCTGCCCGGGCTCGAGGGAGACGCACCGCGCCTCGCCGAGGTGCGCACTGCGGAGTTGGCCGGGGCGATGACGGCCCTCGGGGTCTCCGATCACCGTTTCCTCGGGGAGCCGGGTGCTCGCTGGGTAGAGCGTGAGCCGCGACGGTATACCGATTCCGGCATGCGCTGGGGGCCGGCCGGCGCAGAGCCGGCGGAGTCGCTCGCCGCTGACGCATTCTGCGCCGCCGACTTCGGGGAGGTCGCCGCCGACCTCGCGACGGTCATCGATGCGGTGAAGCCGGGTGCCGTGATCAGCTACGACTCGACCGGCGGTTACGGTCATCCCGATCACGTGCGCGCCCACGCGGCGGCACGTCATGCGGCCGAGGTCATGGGGGTGCCGTTCTGGATCGTGGACGCGGATGCCACGGGCTCGGCCCTGCGCGTCGATGTCTCCAGCGTGCTCGATCGCAAGACGGCGGCACTCGGCGCGCACCGCACCCAGATCGTGGTGGAGGGCGGGCGCTTCTCGCTGTCCAGCGGCCCGAGTCGGGCGATCGAGAGCGTCGAGGGCTTCACCCGGCTGCGCACCGAGGCTCCCGGCATGGTGGCATGGACGGACCAGGGCCTGTCGGTGAAGATCTTCGCCTGGGTCATCGCCGCCCTTGTCGGTGCGGCGCTCGGGGGGATCACCGTCGTCAACCATCAGTTCGCCCCGCAGATCTTCGGCCTGACCGCTCCGGTGGGCATCGTCGTCTCGCTGCTCATCATCGCCAGTCTCCTGGTCGGCCTGCGGATCGTCTTCTCCGGCCGAGTGGTGGCGGGATGCGCCGCGCTGGGGCTCCTGCTGGCCGTCGGCGTGCTCTCGGTGAGGTCGACCGGTGGGTCCGTTCTCGTGCCCGCGAACGCGGCCGGGTATGCCCTCACCTATGGATCACTCGCCATCGCCGGACTCGCTCTCGCGTGGCCGAATTTCGGCACGTTTTCGCGGGATAGGCTTGGATCAAGGCCTGAATCGAAAGGACCGAACCGACAGTGACTTACGTCATCGCCCTCCCGTGTGTGGATGTCAAAGATCGAGCGTGCATCGACGAATGTCCCGTCGACTGCATCTACGAGGGCGACCGCATGCTCTACATCCACCCCGATGAATGCGTCGACTGCGGTGCGTGCGAACCGGTGTGTCCCGTCGAGGCGATCTATTACGAAGACGATGTGCCCGAGCAGTGGGCCGAGTACTACAAGGCCAATGTGGAGTTCTTCGACGAGGTCGGTTCGCCCGGCGGAGCTGCGAAGGTCGGCGTCATCCACAAGGACCACGCGATCATCAACGCTCTCCCGCCCCAGGGTCCCGCGGCCTGACAATGGCGCTCAGCCTGCCGGATTGGCCCTGGGATGCTCTCGAGCCCTATGCGGCCCGTGCGAAGGCGCATCCGGAGGGGCTGATCGACCTGTCCGTCGGTTCGCCGGTGGACCCGACTCCCGCTCTGATCCGGGATTCGCTCTCCGCGGCGACCGATGCCCACTCCTATCCCCTCACCGCGGGAACGCCGGCGCTGCGGGAGGCGATCGTCGAATGGTTCGGTCGCCGTCGCGGTGTCGACGATCTCGGCGTGGCGAATGTGCTTCCGACGATCGGCTCGAAGGAGTTCATCGCCGGCCTCGCGCTCTGGCTCGGTCTCGGGCCCGATGACACCGTTGTGCAGCCCTCCCTCGCCTACCCCACCTATGCGGTCGGTGCAGCGCTGGTCGGGGCGACCGTCGTCTCGAGCGACGATCCGGCCGACTGGCCGGAGGGCACTCGGCTCATCTGGATCAACAGTCCGGGAAATCCGAATGGTCGAGTCCTCTCTGTCGACCAGCTGGCCGCGGCCGTCGCCCGGGCACGGGAACTCGGAGCCGTCATCGCGAGCGACGAATGCTACGCGGAGCTCGGCTGGAGCGACGAATTCGACCGGGTCGCAACCCCGAGCATCCTCGATCCCCGGGTCATCGCGGACGATCGCAGTTCGGTGCTGTGCGTCTATTCGCTGAGCAAGCAGTCCAACCTCGCCGGCTATCGGGCCGGATTCGTGGCCGGATGCAGCACGCTCATCGGTCAGCTGCTCACCGTGCGCAAGCATCTCGGCACCCTTCCGCCCGCGCCGATCCAGGCCGCGATGGTCACCGCGCTCGGCGATGACCACCACGTGCGAGCCCAGAAGGCCCTCTATCGCGCGCGACGCGACCGGCTGAGACCGGCTCTCGAGGCCGCCGGTTTCCGCATCGACGACAGCGAGGGAGGCCTGTACCTCTGGGCGACGGCGGGGGGCGACGCGTGGGCCGCGGTCGATCGCTTGGCCGGCCTCGGCATCCTCGTCGTGCCCGGCACGTTCTACGGCGCGGAGAACTCGCAGCACGTGCGCGTCGCGCTCACGGCCACCGACGCCGCCATCGATTCCGCCGTCCGTCGGCTGGCCGCATCGAGAAATTAGCGCCTTCCTCCAACTGCTCTCTCGGTTCCTTGGTGGATAGCGCTGTCGACGGGCGTACCGAGGGTGTGCGGTGGGGCAATTAGGCTGTAGTCGTGAATGCTGCCGCAAATGACCCTGCCGCCGACAAGGCCACCCTCCGGTTCCCGGGCGGCACCGCCGAGTTCCCGGTCGTGACGAGCGTCGATGGTGCCTCGGCCATCGACATCTCCACGTTCACCCGCCAGACGGGGTACACGACGCTCGACCAGGGCTTCGTCAACACCTCAGCAACGAAGAGCGCCATCACCTATATCGACGGCGACAAGGGCATCCTGCGCTACCGCGGCTACGCCATCGAGGATGTCGCGGCCAACTCCACGTACCTCGAGGTCGCCTGGCTGCTCATCTACGGGCAGCTGCCGTCCGCATCAGAGCTCGAGGCTTTCGAGGACCGGGTTCGTCGCCACACCCTCCTTCACGAAGACCTTCGACGCTTCTTCGACGCGCTTCCCCACAACGCGCACCCGATGTCGGTGCTCTCGAGCGCGGTGTCGGCGCTCTCGACCTTCTACGAAGACTCGCTCAGCGTTCACGATCCGGAGCAGGTCGAGCTCTCGACCATCCGTCTGCTGGCCAAGCTGCCGATCATCGCGGCCTATGCGCACAAGAAGGCGCTGGGCCAGGCATTCCTCTATCCGGACAACTCACTGAGCTTCACCGACAACTTCCTCAAGCTCAACTTCGGCAACATGGCCGAGCCGTACGTGGTGAACCCGGTCGTCTCCCGGGCCCTCGAGCGCCTGCTCATCCTGCACGAGGACCACGAGCAGAATGCATCCACCTCGACGGTGCGACTGGTCGGATCCACCGAGGCCAACATGTTCGCCTCGATCTCGGCCGGCATCAACGCCCTGTACGGGCCGCTTCACGGCGGCGCGAACGAGGCGGTGCTCAAGATGCTCGGCGAGATCAAGGAATCCGGCGAGTCCGTGGAGAAGTTCGTCGAGCGTGTCAAGAACAAGGAAGACGGCATCCGCCTGATGGGCTTCGGTCACCGGGTCTACAAGAACTTCGACCCGCGCGCCAGGCTCGTGAAGGAGAGCGCCGACGAGGTGCTCGCCGCCCTCGGGGTGAAGGACGACCTGCTCGACATCGCCAAGGAGCTCGAGGCCGTCGCTCTCGCCGACGACTACTTCATCGAGCGCAAGCTCTACCCCAACGTGGACTTCTATACCGGTGTGATCTACAAAGCGATGGGATTCCCGCCGCGCATGTTCACCGTGCTGTTCGCGATCGGACGCCTGCCCGGCTGGATCGCCCACTGGCGCGAGATGAACAACGACCCCTCCACGAAGATCGGTCGTCCTCAGCAGCTCTACGTCGGGGAGCCGCGCCGGGACTGGCCCGCGCGTTAGACGGGTCCGGCGTCGAACCCGGGCGTCTGCGGACACCCCGGGCCGGCGTGCCGGCCCGTTCGGTCCGCGACGGCCCGCTGTCGAGCCTTCAGGCGTGGAGGGCGGCGTTCAGCTGGATGCCGCGACCACTGCGTGCGAGCACCTCGACGGCCCCGGTGAGCGAGTTGCGTCGGAAGAGGAGCCCGGCGACACCCGACAGCTCGACGGCCTTCACTGTGCGCGGGGAGTCCCCGAGCACGGTGAGCTTCGTGCCCGCCGTGAGGTAGAGCCCGGCCTCGACGACCGAGTCGTCACCGATCGAGATTCCGATGCCGGAGTTCGCCCCGAGAAGCGCCCGCTCGCCGACCGTCACCCGCTCGGTGCCGCCGCCGGAGAGGGTGCCCATGATGGAGGCGCCACCGCCGACATCCGAACCGTCGCCGATCACGACACCCTGCGAGACCCGGCCCTCGATCATGGATGACCCGAGCGTGCCAGCGTTGAAGTTGACGAAGCCCTCGTGCATCACCGTCGTGCCCGGCGCGAGGTGGGCTCCGAGACGCACGCGCGAGGCATCCGCGATCCGAACCCGGTCGGGCGAGACGTAGTCGGTGAGGCGGGGGAACTTGTCGATCGAGTGCGCGGAGATCCCGAGCCGTTGCAGAGTGAGTCGCTGGTCCGCATAGTCGTGCGGATGCACCGGGCCGGCGTTCGTCCAGGCGACGATCGGCAGGTGGCCGAACAGTCCGTCGAGGTTGATGCTGTTCGGCTTCACCACCAGATGGCTGAGCAGGTGGAGGCGCAGGTAGGCGTCCGGCGTGGAGGCGGGGGGCGCATCCAGGTCGATCTGCACCATCACGAAGTCCACGGTCACGTTGCGACGCGCGTCGCGGCCGACGACCGAGGCGAAGTCGGCGGGGGCGATGTGGGGGTCTCGCCCGGCCGGAAACGAGCCGAGGGCCGGCGCGCGGAACCAGGTGTCGAGCACCGTGCCGTCGCCGGCGATGGTCGCGAGTCCGTAGCCCCAGGCTGCTCGATCAGTCATGCCTCAAGATTAGCGAGAGGGGGACTTATAAACTGACCGCATGCCCACCGCCGAATCGACCCTTCCCGTGATCGACCTGGCGGCATCGTCGATCGAGATCACCCGGCAGCTCTGCGATATCGAATCGGTCTCGGGCGGTGAGCGCACCATCACCGAGGCCATCGCGGCCGCTCTCGCCCCCTTCGAACACCTCGAGGTCACCCGGGATGGCAATGCGCTGGTCGCCCGCACGACCCACGGTCGCGCCCGGCGCGTGGTCATCGCCGGACACACGGACACCGTCCCGCTCAATGGAAACCTGCCGACCCGGTTCGAGACCGAGGACGGCACCGACTACCTGTGGGGTCGGGGAACAGTCGACATGAAGGCCGGCGTGGCGGTGCAGCTCAAACTCGCCGCAGAGCTCACGGATGCCGCGGTGGATCTCACCTGGATCTGGTACGACAACGAGGAGGTGGCCTCCGAGCTCAACGGGCTCGGCCGACTCGCGGCCCACCGTCCCGAACTGCTCGCCGCGGACTTCGCCATCCTCGGTGAGCCGACCAATTCCCTCATCGAGGGCGGCTGCAACGGCACGATGCGCGTCGAGCTGCGCACGACCGGGAGGCGGGCCCACTCCGCTCGGGCCTGGGTTGGGATCAACGCGATTCATGCCGCATCCGCGATACTCGACATCCTCGCCGCCTACCAGCCTCGATCGATCGAGGTCGACGGCCTGGTCTACCGAGAGGGCCTCAATGCCGTGGCGATCAGCGGGGGAGTGGCGGGCAACGTGATCCCCGACGAATGCGTCGTCACGGTGAACTACCGATTCGCCCCCGACAAGGGTGCAAAAGAGGCAGAGGCCCACCTCCGCGAGGTCTTCGCCGGAGTCGACCTCACGGTCACCGACAGCGCAGAGGGCGCTCGCCCCGGCCTCGATGCTCCCCTCGCCCAGCAGTTCCTCACCGCGGTCGGTGGGGAAGCGAGACCGAAGTACGGGTGGACGGATGTCGCGCGCTTCTCTGCCCTCGGCATCCCGGCGGTCAACTACGGGCCGGGAGATCCGCTCCTCGCCCATGCGGATGATGAGCGCGTCGCGGTGCACCAGATCACGGAATGCGAGCGGGGTCTGCGGGCGTGGCTCCAGAAGCGCTGACCGCCGGGCAGCGATCGACGTCACCCTCCCTCCGCGTGCGGTACCGCCTCACCCCGTGGTGGGTGAAGGTTGTCGCGGTGTGGGCGGCCTCACGACTGGTCAGCACGGGCCTGTTGCTCTACTTCGCGGCACGCCAAGCACCGAATCCCTGGTCGGGCGCGAATCCGGGCTACCTCCAGTTCGCGCAGTTCTGGGACAGCACCTGGTACCACATCGTCGCCGTCAGCGGCTATCCGGCGACGCTCCCGCTGACCGCCTCGGGACACGTCGCGGAAAACGCCTGGGCCTTCCTTCCGGCGTATCCGATGCTGGTGCGGGGTGTCATGGCGCTGACAACACTTCCGTGGGAGCCGGTGTCGGTCGCCGTCTCATTCGTCTTCTCGTTGCTCACCGCGCTCATGATCTACCGGCTCTTCCTCCTGCGACTCCCCGCGGCGACCGCGCTCTTCGCCGTCGTGCTCTGGTGCGTCGCTCCGCTCTCGCCCATCCTGCAGGTCTCCTATGCGGAGTCGATGCACGCCTTCTTCCTCGCTCTCGCGCTCTACCTCCTTCTCGAACGCCGGTATGCGGTGCTCTTTCCCGTGGTGGCCATCATGTCGCTCACGCGGCCGAGCGGGCTCGCCTTCGCGCTGGCGCTCGCGCTGCACTTCGGGTACCGATGGTTCACCCGCGCCCGCGATCCGTTCCCGGTCAGGGAGCGGATGCTCGCGGCCGGACTCGCCGCGTTCAGCGTCGTCATGGGCCTGGCGTGGCCCCTCGTGGCCTGGGCGGTCACGGGATCCCCCTCTGCCTACACCGACACCGAACTCGCCTGGCGGTCTGCGTACATCGGCTACCTCGAGCTCCAGCCCTTCGCGCCATGGCTGCAGGCCGCGCGATTCTGGGGCGAGCTGTGGCACCTCGGCGCCGTCCCCCTCGTGGCCCTTGCTCTTCTCGTCGTCGGATTCGCCGCTGCGCTGTTCCTTCCCGCGGTTCGCCGACTCGGACCCGACCTGCGTTTCTGGTCGGCGAGCTATGCGCTCTACCTCCTGGCCGTGTTCTTTCCGCAGACGAGCACGTTCCGGTTGCTCGTGCCGATGTTTCCCCTGCTCGGGGCCATTGCCCAGCCTCGATCCGTCCCCTACCGGGTCGCGCTCGTTGTCGCCTGCATCGTGGGCCAGTTCGCCTAGCTCTCGCTGTGTTGGTGGGTCGACGGCTACGACTGGACACCCCCGTAACGAGGCGGGGGGAGCCCCCGTTTTCGGGTTAACGCCCCGTTACGGGATAATGGGAAGTCATTCCACGAAAGGGGATCCATCATGGCAGCCATGAAGCCGAGGACCGGAGACGGACCAATGGAGGCTGTTAAGGAGGGTCGCCTCATCATCGTGCGCGTCCCGCTCGAGGGTGGGGGTCGCCTCGTCGTTTCGGTCAACGATGCCGAGGCGCAGGAACTGCACGACGCACTAGCCGGGGTCGTCGCCGCGGCCAGCTAGGGCCGTTCGTCACACCACCGGCCGGGCTCTCTAGAGCTTGGTCAGCTGGAGAAGTCCGTCGCCGACCGGTGACAGTGCGCTGATCACCGCGGAGGATTCGGCGATCTCCGACAGGAGCGAGCGGAACCCGGTGACGGTGTCGTCGCGCTGCGCCGGATCGGCGACCCGGCCCCGCCAAAGAGCGTGCGCAACCAGAACGGTGCCGCCCGTGCGCACGAGCCGAAGGCCGTGCTCCACGTACTGGATGACCGACTGCGGGTCGGCGTCCACCAGCACGACGTCGTAGGACTGTTCGTTCATGCGCGGAAGCACGTCGATGGCACGCCCGGCGATGAGCCGAACCCGGTTGCCGGGCACGCCAGCCTCGAGGAATGCCTTCTTCGCGGACTGCTGGTAGTCCAGCTCGAAGTCGATCGAGGTGAGTGTGGCTTCGGGCGCGCCGGAGAGCAACCAGAGCCCGCTGACGCCGACCCCGGTGCCGATCTCGATGATGTTGGTCGCCGCCGTCGCTGCCGCGATGACCGCGAGTTGCGCGCCCATCGCCGGACTCACCGGATCGATTCCCAGCTCGATCGAATGCTGTCGCGCCTGCGCAATGTGCTCGCGTTCGACGATGAAGTCCTCCGCGAACTTCCAGCTCGACTCTTTGTCTGCCAATTCTGCTCCTCGTTCACAGCCCAGCGTAAGGGAGGGTTTGGGGCTGGGAGCGTTAGTCTGAACGAGTGTTCGGCGGCCTGACTATCGATAAGTTCCTCGTGATCCTCGTGATCGCGGTCTTTCTGCTTGGCCCGGAGCGGATTCCGCACTATGCGGCCCAGCTGGGGCGCCTCGTGCGAAACGTGCGCGACCTGGCGGATGGCGCGAAAGAGCGCCTGCGCGAGGAGATGGGCCCGGATTTCGACGACGTCGACTGGAAGAAGCTCGATCCCCGCCAGTACGACCCGCGCCGCATCATCCGCGAGGCCCTTCTCGAGGACTCGGATGATCGCCCGGAGGTCCCCCTGACGATCGTGCAGCCGAACGGCGAATCCGCCTATGCGAAGCGCAAACGGCTGATGGCCGAGAGCAGCACGGGCGGAGCGGTCGTCGAGGCACCGTTCGACACGGAAGCCACCTGAAGCCGACTGCGGGCATCGCGCCCTACACCCGGGCACTCCTCAGGCGGCATCCCAGATCGGCCATCTAGGATCGCGCCATGAGCGATGTGAACGGTGCGGTTGTGCTGGTGGTCGGAGCGTCCGGTGTGCTGGGCGCTGAGCTCGCGCGGCAGCTGGAATCGGAGGGCGCGACCGTCATTCGCGCCGGGCGACGTGCGGAGCGACTGAGCGGTCCCGATGCCTTTGTCGCCGATCTCACCGACGAGGCGGCAGCCGCAGCGATCGTCGTGGCCGCGCTCGCAGCGCACGGCCGGCTCGATGGCATGGTCATCGCCGCCGGGGTCGTGGCATTCGGCCCGGCGGGCGAAGTGCGCGACGATACCCTTCGGCAGCTTTTCGAGATCAACGCGCTCGCGCCGATGCGGCTCATCCGTGAGGCCACCCCCCACCTGGCGGCCTCGGGAGCGGCCGGCGGAAAGCCGTTCATCGTGACGCTGAGCGGCATCGTCGCGGAGTCTCCGACGGCTGGACTGGCCGCCTACTCCGCCTCGAAGGCCGCTCTGGCGGCTTTCGTGCAGGCTTCGTCACGCGAACTGCGGCGATCGGGCATCCGGGTGCTCGATGCTCGGCCCGGCCATACCGAGACCGGCCTTGCGACCCGAGCCATCGCCGGCACCGCACCGGCATTTCCCGCGGGCCTCGATCCTGTGGCGGTCGCGGAACGGATCGTGCGAGCCATCCGTGACGACGAGAAGGACCTGCCGAGTACGGCCTTCTGACCCTCGGGGTGGGGATCACCCCTGGTGCTGTGCTGCGACGCCGCTCGCCACCTCCTGGAGGGCGCGCACGACCAGGCGCACCGACGGGCGCTCGGCCCGGTCGGGGCGCATCAGGGCCGAGATCTGCCGGGTCGATCGGATGCCGGCGAGCGGACGGGTGACGAGCCCGTTCTCGTGGTCGCGGGTCGTGAAGCGCGGCAGGATCGCGATGCCGTGCCCTGTCGCCACCAGAGCCTCGACAATGCCGTTGTCGAGGAATCGCTGCCCGATGGTGGCCGGAACGCCGGTGATGGCCTCCAGCTGGCGCAGGATGCGGTCGTAGGGGAAGCCGAGGGGCACACCGATCCAGCTGACGTCCACGAGGTCCTTCGCCGAGAGGCTCGCTTTGGCCGCGAGGGGATGCCCCTCCGGCAGCGCGATGTCCAGTGGCTCGTCCATGAGCTTCACGACGGCGAGGCCGCGTTCGCGCCAGGACGGCATCAGACCGGGGGCGTCGGCGATCACGATGTCGTAGTCGGGGGTGAGATCGGCGAAGTCGGGATGCAGCGGATCCTGATCGCTCGCGACGAGCGTGAGATCGGGGATCTCGGCGACCGCGTCGAGCAGTCCAGGCAGCAGCATCTGGCCGCCGGTCGGGAAGGTGGTGAGCGTGACCTCGCCGCGGGGGGAGAGGGTGAATTCCTTCCAGACCGCGTCGGCGCGCTCGAGGGCGATCGCGACATCGGTCGCGGTCTGGGCGAGCATCCGGCCGGCTCCGGTCAGCACGATGCCTCGCCCCGAGCGCTCGGTGAGGGGCAGGCCGGCCTCGCGTTCCAGCACCTTGAGCTGCTGCGAGACCGCCGAGACCGTGCGGTTGGTGGCCAGGGCGACGGCCGTGATGCTTCCCCGCTCGGCGAGTTCTCGGAGCAGCTCGAGGCGATGCACATCCATGTAGCCAGACTACACAGTCAGTCCATTTCTATTTGATTGTGCTTCAGAGAGAAGGGGTGTGGAATGGAGACAATCAATCATCCGCAGTTGTAGCCCGAGGTCATCATGTACGCCGTCATCGTTCCCGCCGCCATCGCCGTTCTCTCCGTGTGGGGCATCGCCTCCGCCATCGTCGTGAGCCTTCGCGACGGATACCGCCAGGCGCCGACCCGCGAGGTCTGAGCCGCCCCAGGTCCAGCGGCTCGACCGCCACGGTGGCTCAGCTCACGGTGAAGCCGAGCTTGCGCCCGGCGAGTCCACGACCGCCGCGCGCGAGTTGTTCGGCCACCGAGAGGATCGCCACGGATGCCGGGTCCAGTGGGTCGGAGAGCACGATGGGCACCCCGGCGTCCCCACCCTGGCGCAGCGGGACGCTGAGCGGCACGGCGGCGAGCACAGGCACGGCCTGCTCCTGCCCCGCCGACAGCCGTGCCGCGACATCCGCACCGCCTCCTGAACCGAAGAGTTCGAGCACGCTGCCGTCGGGTTGAACGAGTCCCGACATGTTCTCGATGACTCCGATCACGCGCTGGCCGGTCTGGCGCGCGACGGTCGCACTGCGTTCGGCGACCTCTGCCGCGGCACCCTGGGGTGTGGTGACCACGATGACGTCGGCGTGGGGGAGCAACTGGCCGAGCGAGATCGCCACGTCCCCGGTGCCCGGCGGGAGGTCGAGGAGGAGAACGTCGAGGTCACCGAAATACACGTCGGTGAGGAATTGCTGGATCGTGCGGTGCAGCATCGGTCCGCGCCAGGACACCGCGGCATTGTCCTCGACGAACATGCCGATCGAGATCACCTTCACGCCGTAGTTGATCGGCGGCAAAATCATCTCTCCCACCTTCGTGGGCTTCGCCCCGGCGAGTCCGAGGATGCCCGGGATCGAGAACCCGAAGACATCTGCGTCCACGAGCCCGACAGCCAGTCCGCGCGCGGCGAGAGCGACGGCGAGGTTGGCGGTGATCGTGGACTTGCCAACGCCGCCCTTGCCGCTCGTGATGGCGATGATCCGGGTGAGAGTCTGCGGTCCGAACTGCAGCTCGCGCGACCTCCCGCCCCGGAGCTTCTCGGTGAGAGCGGTGCGCTGCTCCCGTGTCATGATGCTGACATCTACCGTCACGGCGGTGACCCCGTCGACCGATGCCGCGGCCTCTCGAACATCGCGTTCGATGGTGTCTGCGGCGGGGCATCCGACGATCGTCAGTGTGAGCCCGACGGTGACGGCGCCATCGGGGCCGCTCGTGACGCCGCCGATCATGTCGAGTTCCGTGATCGGCTTGCGGATCTCGGGGTCGATCACCCGGGAGAGCGCGTCACGCACTCGTTCGTCGAGGCCACTCGCGACGCTCAACCGGCGGCCCCGTCGGGCTTGCGCTCCTTCTCGAGCTCCTCGAGCAGTGCTCGAAGCTCGGCGCGGATGAAGTCTTTCGAGGCGAGTTCTCGCACGGCCAGCCTCAACGAGACGACCTCGCGGGCGAGGTATTCCGTGTCGGCGAGATTGCGCTCGGCGCGCTGGCGGTCCTGCTCGAACTGCACCCGGTCGCGGTCGTCCTGGCGGTTCTGGGCCAACAGGATGAGTGGCGCGGCATACGAGGCCTGCAGCGACAGGATCAGCGTGAGCAGGGTGAAGTTCGTCTTGATCGGGTCGAACTGCGATCCGGTCGGCGCGTAGCTGTTGAAGGCCAACCAGGCGACGACGAAGGCGGTCATTCCCACGAGGAAGTATGAGGTGCCCATGGCGCGGGCGAATCCCTCGGAGAATCGTCCTACCCGGTCGCGCCCACCCATGCGCGGCACGAATCGGTTACGCAGGCCCTTGGGCGTATCGAGCGAATCAGAACGACGGGCCACTTGGCGACCTCCTTCCGGCAGAAGCGATTACGGGGATGGTGCTGGTGTCGGCATTCGCCGGCGCGGGATCGTCGTCGTGACTTCGCCAGTCATCGGGCAGGAGGTAGTCGAGGACATCGTCAATGGTCACCACCCCGACCAGTCGGTGGTTGTCGTCGACAACGGGAAGCGAGACCAGGTTGTAGCTGGCCAGGGTCCTGGCGACCTCTGCGGCGGAGGCACTCGCCTTCACCGGCTCGAGCTTCTGGTCGAGCAGGGTGCCGAGCCGTTCCATCGGCGGGTAGCGCAGCATCCGCTGGAAGTGCACCATGCCGAGGAATCTGCCGGTGGGCGGCTCATAGGGCGGGAGCGTCACGCACACCGCCGCGCCGAGCGCCGGCGCGAGCTCGTGGCGCCGGATGAGCGCAAGGCCCTCCGCGACCGTCGCGTCGGCCGACACGATGATCGGCTCCGGGGTCATGAGTCCACCGGCGGTGTCGGGCGCGTAGGCGAGAAGCATGCGCACGTCTTCGGCCTCTTCCGGCTGCATGAGGTCGAGCAGTACCTCGCCCCGCTCGTCGCTGAGCTGCGCGATGAGGTCGGCAGCGTCATCCGGCTGCATCTGGTCGAGCACATCGGCGGCGCGGTCGTCGTCGAGCTGGTTGAGGATGTCGACCTGCTCGCTCTCCGGCATCTCCTCGAGCACATCCGCGAGGCGTTCGTCGCTCATCTCCTCGGCGACCTCCAGCATCCGCTGTTCCGGAAGGTCGAGCATCGCGTTGGCGAGGTCGGCGGGCAGCAGGTCTTCGTAGGTGGCGAGCAGCTGGGTGGCGGACTGGGCCTCCCCGGTCGATCGTTCCCGCATCCCCGCCCAGGGGGAGAACACGGTCTGGCCCTTGGCGAAGGGGGACGAACTGGTCTTCGGCCGGCGCAGGAAGAGCTCGCTGACCGCCCACTCGCCCGGACCGCTCTCTTCGATCGCCACATCCTCGATCGTGGCGCTGCCCGATTTGTCGATGATGGTCACCTCGCGGCCGAGCATCTCGGCGATCACGCGCACCTCACCGCCACGCTGTTCGAAGCGGCGCAGATTGATCAGTCCGGTGGTGATGACCTGGCCGGATCCGAAGCTCGTGACGCGCCCGATCGACAGGAATACCCGGCGCTTTCCGGGCACCTCAACGATGAGTCCGACGACTCGCGGCGGCTCCTTCTGGCGGTAGACGACGAGCACATCGCGAACTCGGCCCACCTTGTCGCCGGCGGGGTCGAAAACGGAGCACCCGGCAAGTCGGGCGACGAAGACTCTTGCGGCGCTCACAGGTCTAACTTAGACCTTCCGAATGGGGGGAGAGGATAATGGGGGCATGACCAACCAAAGCCCCCTCGCACCTCGTGGCCGTCTCATCCCGACCCTTCCCAAGGGCGACGTGCTCGGCACCTACGACAGCTACTTCGAAGCCCAGGCCGTGGTCGATCGACTGGCCAAGGCCGACTTTCCGGTGAAGCAGGTCTCCATTGTCGGCAGCGATTTGAAGACCGTCGAGCGGGTCACCGGCAAGCTCACCTACGGACGTGCCGCGGGCGCCGGGGCGGCGAGCGGCGCCTGGTTCGGCCTCTTCATCGGAGTGCTCTTCACGTTCGGTGGCACCGGCACTGTTCTGCAGTACGTGATCGCGGCGCTCATCATCGGCGCCGGTTTTGGAGCACTCTTCGGAATCGCCGCGACCGCCGTCACGCGTCGCACCCGTGACTTCACCTCAACCCACCAGGTGCTCGCGAGCCGCTACGAGATCATCGTCGACCCCAACCTGCTCACGAAGGCCCAGGACGTGCTCTCGCGCACGTCCTGAGGGCTCGCCCCGCCTCAGGCGGGCGAATGCGGTCCGGATGGGCCGGCATGCCGGCCCGGACTGTCCGCCATCGCCCGGCGTGCAGCGGGCATCGTGGATCAGAGGCCGCACTGTGCGGCGGGCTGATCAGCGCAGCCAGGCCTCCACGTCATCCGCGGTGCGAGGGATGCCGACGGACAGGTTCTCGGCACCCGCTTCGGTGACGAGGATGTTGTCTTCGATGCGAACGCCGATGCCACGGAACTCCTCCGGCACGGTGAGGTCGTCGGGCTGGAAGTAGAGGCCCGGTTCGATGGTAAAGACCATTCCGGGCTCGAGCACGCCGTCGAGATAGAGGTCGCGACGCGCCTGGGCGCAATCGTGCACGTCCAGGCCGAGGTGGTGGGAGGTGCCGTGGACCATGTAGCGCCGGTGGAACTGGTTCTCCGGCTTCATCGACTCCTCGGCACTCACCGGCAGGAAACCCCACTCCGCCGTCTTCGCGGCGATGACCGCCATGGCCGTCGCATGGATCTCACGGAAGCGGATTCCCGGGCGCACGATGGCGAATGCGGCGTCGGCGGCCTCGAGCACGGCCTCGTAGACGAGCCGCTGGGTCTCGGCGAAGACGCCGTTCACGGGGAGTGTGCGGGTGATGTCGGCGGTGTACAGGCTGTCGAGTTCGATCCCGGCATCCATCAGGATCAGGTCGCCTGGCACGACCGGGCCGTCGTTGCGCGTCCAGTGCAGGATGCAGGCGTGCGGACCGGAAGCGGCGATCGTGTCGTAGCCGGCGGCATTGCCTTCGGCACGGGCACGGCGGTTGAATGTGCCCTCCACGAGACGCTCACCCCGCTCGTGGGCGATGATCGCGTCACGATCCGCGATCACGTCGTCGAATCCCTTCTTCGTCGCCGCGACCGCTCTCCGCATCTGCTCGATCTCATAGGCGTCCTTCACCAGGCGCAGTTCGGAGAGGTCGCGGGCGAATTCGGTGTCCGCATCATTTTCGAGGCTGTCGGCATCGGCCGCGAGGAGTCGACGACCATCGATCTGGTCCGTGAGATCCCGATCGCCGTCGCGCAGGATGATGGTGCCGGAGTCGACACTGTCCAGGACCCGGCCGAATTCGGCGAGGTCGGCGGTGAGGAGGCCGAGGTCCGTGGCGACGTGCGTGAGGGAGGGGCGCGGGCCGGTCCAGAATTCGCCGATCTCCGGGTTGGCGTAGAACTCGTCGGAGTCGCGTCCGGCCGCCTTTCGGAAATAGAGGGTCGCCGTGTGTCCCTCTTCCGTCGGCTCGAGCACGAGCACGCTGCCCGCGACGGTGTCGCCAGCCCAGCCGGTGAGGTGGGAGAAGGCGGAGTGCGCGCGGTAGGCGTAGTCCGTGTCGTTCGAGCGCACCTTCGCCGCACCGGCGGGGATGATCAGACGTTTTCCCGCGTAGAGCGCCGAGACGCGGGCCCGGCGTGCCGCCGCCCACTCCGCCTGCTCACGGGGGCGCGGTTCGGACTCGGTATGCTCGGCCCATTCGCTCGAGATGAACTGCTTGAAGGTGTCGGAGACCGGCACGGTCGAGCGGTTCGAGGTGGCGCGGGGCGCGGATACATTCTTGTCAGCCATGCATCCATTCTCCACCGCGGCCTTCCGTCACCGCGACGAAGAGCGGCGAAAGACCCTGGGTCTCAGCTGGCCTGACGGTGGGGATGGGTGCGAAGCCCGAAGGGCCACAGGGGTTTGGGCGGAACCAGCGATTCACGACTCGCCGTCGAGCGCGCGACGTGTTCGAAGGACGAGACCGGCGCGGGCAACACCGACTCGTCGAGCACGATGGTCGCAGTGTCGAGTTGAGTGTCGATCGCCGTTTGCGACGTGTCGAAGTTGTGGAGGACATCCTCGAAACTCTTCATTGCTGTGCCCCTGCCCCTGCCTGTGCCTTCGTCACCTCTGACCCGGCTTGCCTCATCCAAACAGAGACTGCACTGTCTTGTCTACGACTCGCCGAAGTCCTTGACGCACTACGATCGAGCGAGTATGCACGCGCACGTGGCGCGCACCCAGGTTTGCTCAGACCCCGCAGGCCTGTTCGGGAGTGAAACCATGTCCATCGCCGCCCCCAGCCCGGTCTTCGCGGCCGCGACACCAGCCGTCCGGGCTCCCGCATTCGCCGATTCCCACGAGCGCATCATCGACGCCGGCTACCGGCTGTTCTGCCGGCGGGCGATCCGGGATGTCGCGATGGACGAGGTGGTTCTCGCCTCGGGAGTCGCGAAGGCAACGCTGTACCGACACTTCCCCACGAAAGACGACCTCGTTCTCGCCATCCTGAAGCGCCGCGAGACCGACTGGACCTTCGGCATCATCGACAGCGGGGTGCGATCCCTCTGCGACCAGCCAGAGGACCGACTGCTCGCCATCTTCGAGGTGTTCGACGGTTGGTTCCAGCGTGAAGACTACGAGGCCTGCACCTTTGTCAAAGTGATTCTGGAAATGGGAGCGGATCATCCGCTCGGCCGCGCGAGCTTCGCACATCTCGCCACGGTGAGCAGCATCGTGGCCGGTTTCGCCGCCGAAGCCGGTCTCACCGAGCCGGAGGAGTTCGCCCGGTCGTGGCTCATCCTGATGAAGGGATGCATCGTGCAGGCGGCAGCGGGCGACCCGCGTGCCGCCCGTCGCGCCCGCACCATGGGCGAACTGGTCATCGCGGCGAATCGGGCTGCCGCCTCGAACTAGACCGGGAGCTCGGGCCGACGTGAACTGAGCATCAGCCGGCCGGCCGCAGCCGAACCACGATCGGTCGGTGGTCGCTTCCCGCTCGGTCGAGGTTCTCGACCACTCGCACGCCCACGATCGACCAGTTCGCGGTCGTCATCACATGGTCGATGGGGGTGCCGAGGAGGGCGGGAGCGAATGTCGGCCACGTGCCGACAGCAGCGGAATGGGCGCGGAGGGCGGCATCCGTACACGCGCCGACGGTGGTGCCCGGTGCGGTGCCCAAGCCCGCGAGGTGGTCGAGAGTCGAATTGAAATCGCCGGCGAGGATCACGTTTCCGCCGGGGCACGCTCCCGCGAGCCAGTGGAGGTCTGACCTCCAGTTCTCGAGCTCCGTCGGCTGCGGTGCCACCGGGTGGGCCGCCACGATGGTCGGACCGGATCCGCTGTCAGGCACCATCACGAGGCTCGGGAGGGTGCCGGTGGAGCCGGCGGATTCGTCCAGGTGGTAGGCCCCGAGGGCGGTGCTGATGAGCACAGAGGTCGAGCGCGATTTGGAGATGTGCCCGTGCGCCACGGTATGCGGCACCATCGGGAGTCCCGCCGCGGTCATCAGCACGGCGACAGCGGTCGCCGTCTGCTCGGTGGTTTCGGGGAGCGAGACGATATCCGCATCCGACTCGATGGCGAGCTTTGCGATCACCGCAGCCCCCGGAGCGCCGCCGAGGGTGTTCCACGAGACGACGGTGACGTCGGCACCGGCCCTGGCAGGAAGGGCGTCGACTCCGAAGCCACGGCTGGAGAGCACAGCGGCGTTGAGAAGGACGAAGACGAGGGCGAGCGCAGAAAGCGACAGGCCCAGCCGTCGAAAACGCGGGTTGGCGGCGGCGAGAACCACCAGGAAGAGCAGGATGACGACGCCACCCGCGGCTCCGGCAGCGCGGAACGAGACGAGCTGCGTTACTCCGGGGGCCCGGTGAAGCGAGAAGAGCTGAGGCCAGCCGAGGATGAGCACCCCGGCTGCCCCCACGAGCAGGATCAGGGCAGCGAGCAGGCGGCGGAACATCGTCACCAACCCTAACGGGAATAGAGTTGCAGGATGCCCGGATTGATCGACCTGCACACCCATAGCAGCGTCTCCGACGGCACCGAGACGCCGACAGAGCTCGTGCGGGCCGCGGTGGCAGCCGGCCTCGGCACTGTGGCGATCACGGACCACGACTCGACCGCGGGATGGCAGGAGGCTTTCGCCGCGGCATCCGGAACCGGCCTGACCGTGATCCCGGGCATGGAGTTGAGCACGAACTACGGCCCGGCGAGCGTGCACATGCTCGCCTACCTCTTCGACCCGGCCGACCCGACGATCATCGCCGAGACCGCGCGGATCCGGGACGGACGCATGCACCGTGCCGAGCGCATCGTCGAGCGCATCGCCGTCGACTACGACATCACCTGGGCCGATGTGCTTGCCCAGTCGGTGGACGGTGGAACGCTCGGGCGGCCGCACATCGCCGACGCCCTCGTGGCGAAGGGTCTCGTGAGCGACCGCAGCGCCGCTTTCGAGAGCATCCTGCACTGGCGCAGCGGCTACTACGAGAAGTACTACGCCCCGTCCCCGCTCGAGGGCGTTCGCATGATCGTCGCGGCCGGGGGAGTGCCGGTGCTCGCGCACCCGGCCACCCACGGACGCTACCGGGTGATCGAGGAGCGCGCGATCGCTGAGCTGGTGGCGGCGGGCCTCGTCGGGCTCGAGATCCACCACCGGGACAACACCGATGATGGCAAGCTGCGCCTCTACGAGCTCGCCACGAAATACGACCTCGTCGTCACCGGTTCGAGCGACTATCACGGCGAGGGCAAGCCCAACCGTCTCGCCGAGAACAGCACCGAGCCGGAGGCGCTCGAGCGAATCGTGGCAGCCGGTTCGGGCTCGGCGCCCTACCGCGGCTGACGCCCGGGTTCTGGGGCCCCCGGTTCAGACCCCGATGCTCAGGCGGCGGGAGGCGTGTTTCCCGCACCGCCACGGCGCGAACGCGTGCGACGACGACGCGTCGGCGAGGTGCCGTCGTGGGTTCCGCCGCCCTCGGCGCTCTCGCGCACGACGTCGGTCGATCCCTCGCGCGGAGGACGTCCGCCGGTGGCTCCCGCTGGGCGGCCCGAGTTGCGCCCGGTGCCGCCGTGGTCGCCGGAGCGTCCCCCACGATCGCCGGAGCGGCTGCGGTCCCCGTTGCTGTCCCGGCCACCACCCGAGCGACCACCACGGTCGCTGTCGGCCGGACGCGGCTCGCGTGCCCGCACGGGGCCGGCGGACGCGAGGCGACCCTTGGTGCCTTCGGGGATGTCGAGGTCGGTGAAGAGGTGCGGCGACGAGGAGTAGGTCTCGACCGGCTCCGGCTGGCCCATGTCGAGCGCCTTGTTGATGGCGGCCCACTTGTGCATGTCGTCCCAGTCGACGAAGGTGACGGCGATGCCGGTCTTTCCCGCGCGACCGGTGCGTCCGGCACGGTGCAGGTAGGTGTCGTCGTCGTCCGGGATCGTGTGGTTGATCACGTGTGTCACGTCATTGACATCGATGCCGCGAGCCGCGACATCGGTGGCGATCAGGATGTCCTTCTTGCCGGCCTTGAACGCGGCCATGGCACGCTCGCGCTGCTCCTGGTTGAGGTCGCCGTGCACGGCGGCGGCGTTGAAGCCGCGGTCGTTGAGTTCTTCGACGAGCTTGGCCGCGGCGCGCTTGGTGCGGGTGAAGACCACGGTCTTGCCGCGTCCCTCGGCCTGAAGAATGCGGGCGATGACCTCGTCCTTGTCCATCGAGTGGGCGCGGTAGACGACGTGCTTGATGTTGGCCTGGGTGCGGCCCTCGTCCGGGTCCGTCGCGCGGATGTGGATGGGCCGGTTCATGAAGCGCCGCGCGAGGGCCACGATCGGGCCGGGCATCGTCGCGGAGAAGAGCATGGTGTGGCGGGTCGGGCTGGTCTGGGCGAAGAGCTTCTCGATGTCGGAGAGGAAGCCGAGGTCGAGCATTTTGTCGGCCTCGTCGAGCACCATCACCTTGACGTCCTTGAGCGACAGCATTCGCTGGCTGGCGAGATCGAGGAGGCGACCGGGGGTTCCGACGACCACCTGTGCGCCGGCCTTGAGCTGCTCGACCTGGCCCTCGTAGGCCTTGCCGCCGTAGATGGCGGCGACCTGGGTGCCGCGGTTGGATGCCGCGAGCACGAGATCTTCGGCCACCTGCACACACAGCTCGCGGGTCGGCACGACGACGAGAGCCT
Organism: Frigoribacterium sp. UYMn621; assembly: GCF_040549525.1. Classification (NCBI taxonomy): domain Bacteria; kingdom Bacillati; phylum Actinomycetota; class Actinomycetes; order Micrococcales; family Microbacteriaceae; genus Frigoribacterium; species Frigoribacterium sp. UYMn621. The sequence continues at coordinate 187,556 of NZ_JBEPTM010000006.1, forward strand.
TGACGCCGGGCTCGGGGTTGAGGCCGAGCGACTGGAGGAGGGGGAGTCCGAAGCCGAGCGTCTTGCCCGTTCCGGTCTTGGCCTGTCCGATGATGTCCTGGCCGGCGAGCCCCATGGGGATCGTCTGCACCTGGATCGGGAAGGGCGAGATGATGCCCTTCGTGGCGAGAGCGTCGACCATATCCTGGTCGATGTTGAGATCTGAAAATGTAGTGATGATGATGCCCTGTCTAAAAAGCGGCTACGCCCGCTTTGACCTGGGGCGTGCTGAGCCTCCACCAGAAATGGGAGGCATTACCACCAGTTTAGCCGCCTGTCGCCCCGGGAGCGCTTTCGCGGCGGTCAGCGGCCTGTCGCGGATAGGCTGTGCCCGTGGTCTCCTTGTTTTCTCGACGTCCCCGGCGCACTGATGCTCCCCGCCTCAAACCGCGGCGCGAGCCCGTCGCGCAGGTCGACCGCGTCGACCTCGCCGAACTGACTCCCGAGCTTCTCCCGTATCTCGGGCAGGCCGCCTATGTGCAGCTCGCCCTCTTCGAGACTCTCAGCCGCGCGGTGAGTGTGGCGCCGACCGCAGACTCCAAGGTCGCGGTCAGCCGCGTGGCGGCCCTTGCGCTGGCGAAGCATCACGGCCTCGCGGCAGAGATCAAGAGACTCGGACACGAGCCGGGCCCGGCCATGGCCCCCTTCGCCGCCCGAATCGACGAGTACGCCCACACGACGCTCGGGGCCGACTGGTACGAAATGCTCGTGACGGCCTATCTCACCGCCGGACTGCTCGGTGACTTCCAGGTGCAGCTCGCGGCCGGGCTCTCCGCCGACGCCCGGGCACGGATCATCCCGCTGCTCTCCGGGGACGACGGGCACGCGATGCTCGTCGACGAGCTGCGGTCGGCCATCGATGCCAACCCGAAGCTCGCGTCCCGGCTGGCGATGTGGGGACGACGGCTCGTGGGGGACACCCTGCTGATCGCCCGGTCCTCGCTCACGAACATCGGTCACACGCAGCGCGATGAAGCCCGCCTCGAGCCGGCTTTCACCGAGTTGATCGCGTCACACACGCGACGAATGGATGCCCTCGGCCTGACCGCCTGAGTCGGCGGCAGCCGCGCTCAGGCGCGGCTGAGAGCGGAGAGCAGCTCCGCGTCCTGTTCCGTGCGCTGGCGCCCGAGGAACACGCTCGCCAGAACGGCGACGACTGCCGCCGCAACGAGGCTGACCACCCAGATCCATCCGCCGTCGAATCTCCAGCCCAGCCAGGTGAGGGCGGCCCAGACCACGGCGGAAACGACCGCACCGATCCCCGGAACGAGGAGTGCGCCGTGCGTGTCGCGCTTCGGCACGCCGTACCGCGCCGCGAGGCCGAGGATGGCCCCGCCGAGCGTCACGAACAGCAGTTCCATCGGTCAGGCCACGAAACCGACGCGACGGGACTCTTCCGAACCGATCTCCAGGTAGCCGAAGGTCGCAACGGGAACGACGTAGACGTTGCCCTTCTGGTCGACGAGCTTGAAGAACTTCGCGTCCGAGGCGAGAGCCGCGGTGACGATGCCTTCGACATCCGCCGCCGACTGCGACGATTCGAGGTTGATCTCACGGGGGCTGTTGGTGATGCCGATTCGTATGTCCACGTGCACAGATTACGACAGTTGGGGTGGCTCGAATCTCCCCGTTCTCTTTGGGCGCAACGGCGCGACCGCACTGGCGCGGTGATGTCGCCGGGCCGCGCTACCGTGGGTCGATGGCTATCAGGGGGTTTCGGCAGGCGACGGCGCCGTCCTCCCGCACCGCACCGCTCCACCTCGATGCGTCACAACAGACGGTTCTCGACCTTCCAGACGCCGCCTCGGCGGCCGTCATCGGCGCGCCGGGTTCGGGCAAGACCGCAACGCTCGTGGAATTGGTGGCCCAGCGTGTGGCGCACCGCGGTTTCGCTCCGGAGGAGCTTCTCGTGCTCACGTCCAGCCGCACGACGGCGACGAGGCTGCGCGACATCCTGGCGCTGCGGATCGGGGTGCCGACCAACGGTCCGATCGCCCGGACCGTCAATTCCCTCGCCTTCGAGATCGTCGGCAACGCCGCTCGTGCCGCCGGGGTCGAGGCGCCGCGCCTGGCGACCGGCGGTGACCAGGACAGCGACATCGCCCAACTCGTCGACGGCCACCTCGAGGACGGATCGGGTCCGTCCTGGCCCGACCAGCTCGGCCCGGCGGTTCGATGCCTGCGCGGATTCCGCACCGAGCTTCGCGAACTGCTCGGGCGTTCCACCGAGTACGGTGTCTCGCCGCAGCGTCTCCGCTCACTCGGCGTGGAGCGAGACCGGCCCGAATGGGTCGCCGCCGCGGACTTCTTCGCCGACTACTTCACCGTCGTGAGCAGCTCCCGATCCAACCAGCTCGACTCGACGGAGCTCGTGCAGTTCGCGATCGCGGCGCTCGGGCGGGGGGAGGGCGGTGCGGCTGTCGATCGGCTTCGCCTCGTGATCGTTGACGACCTCCAGGAGGCCACCCGCTCCACGATCGGGCTGCTCGCCGCCCTCGCCGCCCGAGGGGTGTCGGTGATCGCCCTGGGGGATCCGGATGTCGCGGCGAACGCCTTCCGCGGGGGGGAGCCGGACTCTCTCGCCCGCCTCGGCATCCTGCTCGGCCTGCCCCACCTCGCCACCCTCACCCTGTCGACGGTGCACCGGCAGGAGCCGGCGCTGAGGGAGTTCACCCGGCGCATCACCGATCGGATCGGCACTTCCGGTGTGTTCGGTCAGCGAGAGGCACTCTCCGCCGCTCAGAGGTCCGCTGCGGCGGGAGCCCCTCTCGCGCCGGTGTTGAAGGTTCTCGCCGAGAGTCCGGCACGCCAGTGGGCTGCCATCGCGAGACAGCTTCGAGAGCGGAATCTGCTGGACGGGGTCGAGTGGAACCGCATGGCGATCGTCGTGCGCAGTGGATCCTCCGTGCCCCAGATCGCCCGGGCCCTCGCGCTCGCCGAGGTGCCGACCCGCACCTCGGTGGGGGGTCGTGCGCTTCGTGACGACCACGCCGCCCGGGGACTTCTCACCGTTGTGGATGTCGGAATCGGCCGTACCCCGCTCGATCCGTCGATCGCCGCGGAGCTTCTTCTCGGCCCGTTCGGCGGTCTCGACAAACTCGCGGTGCGGCGGCTGCGTCTCGCCCTCCGGGCCGAGGAACTGGCCGGGGCCGGCACGCGATCCAGTGATGAGCTTCTCGTCGAAGCGCTCGGGGCGCCGGGCCGGTTCGCCACCATCGACCATCGCGTCGGACGCAACGCCGATCGACTCGCCCGCACCCTCGATGCCATCGGCGTCGCGGGATCGGAGGGGGCCACCATCGAAGAGCTGCTCTGGCTGGCCTGGGATCGCAGCGGTCTCGCACCCGAGTGGTTCGCCCGCGCCACCAGCGAGGGTATCGCCGCCGACGAGGCCAATCGTGATCTCGACGGCGTCGTCGCCCTCTTCACCGCGGCCAAGCGGTTCGTCGAGCGACAGCCCGGCACCGCCGCACAGGTGTTCCTCGACGGTGTGCTCGACGCGGAGGTGCCAGAAGACACCCTCTCTCCGCAATCGCTCGCCGACGCCGTGCTCGTGACCACCCCCTCCGGAACCGTCGGTCTGGAGTTCGACGTCGTGGTCGTCGCGGCCCTGCAGGATGGCGTCTGGCCGAACCTGCGCCTTCGCGGCTCGCTGCTCTACCCGCAGGAGCTCGTGCGGGTGATGACCGGCCTCGGGGAGGTGTCGCTCGACGAGCGACGACAGGTGCGCGACGACGAGCTGCGGATGTTCGCGCTCGCCGTCTCCCGCGCGCGCCGTCAGGTCATCCTCGCCGCCGTCGACAACGAGGACGAATCGGCGAGCGTGCTCTTCTCCCTGGCACCGGGCGACGCCGAGACCGTGGAAACCGCAGCACTGCGACCGCTCTCGCTCCGGGCCCTCACCGGCCGCCTCCGGCGCGAGCTCGCGACGAGCCGGCGCACCCCGGCGGAGCGCGCGGCCGCGGCATCCGCTCTCTCCCGGCTGGCCCGGGAGCGGATCCCCGGCGCCGATCCCGAGGACTGGCACGGGCTCCGTGAGGTCTCGACGGCGGATCCCGTCTTCGCCGCCGACGAGCAGGTGCCGGTCTCCCCCTCGCGGTTGGAGGCCTTCGAAGACTCGCCGGTGGACTGGTTCATCGACTCGGTGTCCGGCACCCAGTCGAGCACAGCCATGGGGCTCGGAACCATCGTGCACTGGGCGATGGAGACGGCGACCGATCCGACCGTTGATGCGGTCTGGGGCGCTATCGAGGGTCGCTGGGGGGAACTCGCTTTCGAGTCGCCGTGGCTCGCCGAGCAGCAGAAGCGGGCAGCGCGGATCCTTGCTGCCGGGGTCGCGGAGTACCTCGTGGACTTCGCCCGTGATGGCAAGATCCTGGTGGGGGCGGAGAGCCGGTTCTCGATCGACATCGATCGGGCAACAGTGAACGGGTCGATCGACCGGGTGGAGCGGTCGGCCGACGGCTCGGTGGTGATCGTGGACCTCAAGACGGGCAATCCCATCGTGCCGCAGCCGAAGATCGACGCGCATCCGCAGCTCGGCACCTATCAGCTCGCCTATGTGCAGGGCGTTCTCGACGAATTCCTCGACGAACTGGGTGAGCACCGGGCGGGCGGGGCGAAGCTGCTCTTCGTGAAGAAGGGAACCCGAGGCAAGCTCTATCGAGAGGGCAGCCAGGCGCCGCTCGACGAGCAAGAGCTCGAGGGATTCCGCACCCGCATTCGCCAGGCGGCCATCGGCATGGCGGCCGCGGCCTTCGACGGTGCCCTCGACCTGGACGCCTGGGGTTCTTTCGACGTCGGTACGAAGAAGCTGCATCGCGTGAGGTCGGTTGCCAGTGACTGAGGCGCCGTACGTATCGGCGGACGAGATTGCGGATGCCCTCGGCCGCCCTCGGCCGACCGCCCAGCAGCGCCGGGTGATCGAGTCCCCGCTCGCCCCGGCGCTGGTCGTCGCCGGCGCAGGCAGCGGCAAGACCGAGACCATGGCGAACCGGGTGCTCTGGCTGCTCGCCAACGGTCGGGTGGCGGCGGGGCAGATCCTCGGACTCACCTTCACCCGCAAGGCCGCGGGGGAGCTCTCGGTGCGCATCCGGGAGCGCATCGACCAGCTGCATCACGCCGGCCTGCTCTCCGAGGACTACGACGAGTTCGATCCGCCGAACGTGGCGACCTACAACTCCTTCTCCAACCGGATCTATCGCGACAATGCCATCCTGCTCGGCCGGGAGAGCGACGGGCCGGTGCTTGGCGAGGCATCCGCGTGGCAGCTGGCCCGCACTGTCGTGATCGCGTCGACCGATGACCGCCTGCCGGGCCTCGGCAAGAGCGTCGACACCGTGACGAAGGCGGTGCTCACCCTCGCCCACGCGATGAGCGAGAACCTGGTCGACCCGACGGATGTCACGAGCTTCGCCTCCCGCTTCGCCGGGCTCGTCGACCTGCCGCCGGGCGGCCGTGGCGCCTACGAGGACGTCGCCGTGCTCGCCTCCACCGTCGGGGCGCTTCCCGTGCTCGTCGACCTGGTGGCCCGGTTCGACGAGGCAAAGGTACGCCGTGGCTTCGTCGAATACTCCGATCAGGTCTCGCTCGCCCTCACCGTCGTGCGTGACGTTCCGCGGATTGCCGACGAACTCCGCGAGCAGTACCGGGTCGTTCTGCTCGACGAGTACCAGGACACGAGCGTGGTGCAGACCCTGCTGCTCTCCGAACTCTTCGCCGGGCTGCCCGTCATGGCGGTCGGCGATCCCAATCAGTCGATCTATGGATGGCGGGGGGCGAGCGCCGCGAATCTGGATGGCTTCGCCCGCCAGTTCCACGCCGCTGCCGACGCACAGTTCGCGCTCACCACGTCCTGGCGCAACGGGCACGACATCCTCGCCGTCGCCAACGCGATAGTGGAACCCTTCCGCAGCGCAGGGGCTGCGGCCCGCACCGGCGTCGATCGGCTGGAGGCCGGGGCTTCGGCAACCGCCGTACCGGTGCGTGTCATCGTGGAGGAGACCCTTCCCGAGGAGGCGGAAGCCGCCGCCCGGTGGCTGCGGGAGCACCTGGACGTGCCTCACGGCACTACTCCGCCCACTGCCGCGATGTTGTTTCGTGCACGAAAGACGCAGGGCGCATTCATCGAGGCGCTGCGGCGCAACGGGGTGAGGTTCCACGTGCTCGGCATCGGCGGCCTCATGGCCGAGCCCGAGATCGCCGACCTGGTCTCTGCCCTCGCCGTGGTCAACGACCCGACCGCCGGCTCCGAGCTGGTGAGACTGCTCGCCGGATCGCGTTGGCGCCTCGGCGCGAAAGACCTGCACGGTCTCGGCCGGGTCGCCTCCTGGCTGCGGGACAGGGACTATGCCCAGCGCGCCCTCGACGACGATGTGAAGGAGGCGCTGCGGGCATCCGTCGCCGAATCGGAGGGCGGGTCGATAGTCGACGCCCTCGATTTCATCGCGACTGCGCGCCCCGGGCACAGCCAGCTCGAGCGGTTCAGCGCGGTGGGCCTCGACCGCCTGAGGGATGCCGGCCGCACCTTCGCCCGGTTGCGGGCGCGCGCGGGGCTCGACCTGCTCGACTTCGTCACCTTCGTCGAGCAGGATCTGATGCTGGACATCGAGGTCGCGGCCAATGAGACCCGATCGCTCGGAGCCGCGACCATGGAGGCTTTCTTCGACGCCCTCGGCGGCTATCTCGCCGTCGACGAGTCGGCCAGCCTCGGCGGCTTCCTGTCCTGGCTCCGGGAGGCCGAATGGCGCGACAACCTCGCGCCGCGCCCGGAAGACCCCGAGCCGGGCACGGTTCAGCTGCTCACCATCCACGGGTCGAAGGGCCTGGAGTGGGATCTCGTGGTGGTTCCCCGCCTCGTCGAGGGCGAGCTTCCGGGATCTTCTCGCGAGGGATCGAACGGATGGCTCGGCTTCGGCATGCTGCCCTACGACTTCCGCGGCGATGCCAGAGAGCTGCCGCGCTTCGACTGGACGACGGCCACGACTCGCAAGGAACTCCTCGACAGCCGCGCGGTGTTCAGGGCCGAAGTCCGGGAGCGTCACGACGAGGAGGAGCGCCGCCTCGCCTATGTCGCCGTCACCCGCGCGCGGCACTCCCTGCTGCTCACGGCATCCTTCTGGGCGACCCAGTCCAGCCCACGCCGTCCGAGCCCTTTCCTTCGGGAGCTCGAGGCCGGGGGAGTGATCGCTGAACTGCCGCTCGAGAGTGAGCACACGGACAATCCCCTTGGCGACGAGGCGAACCTGTTCCGCTGGCCGATGGATCCCCTCGGTGGTCGCCGCGACGCGGTCGAAGCGGCCGCTCGCCTGGTGCGCGAGTCGGTGCCGGGAGCCGAGGGCTCGTGGGGAGTCGAGCTCACCCTCCTGCTCGAGGAGCGGCAGCGGCGCATCGACGCGGCCGGGGTCGTCGACCTGCCCACCCGGGTCTCGGCATCCCGATTCAAGGACTTCGTGAGCGACCCGGCGGGGGTCGCGGCATCCCTGCGCCGTCCGATGCCGGAGCGGCCGTACCGTGCCACCCGGCTCGGCACGCTCTTCCACGAATGGGTCGAGCAGCGCTACGGGGTCCACGGCACCGCGGAGGAGCTGGATGCCGTCGCGATCGAGCTCGACGGCGACGAATCGGTGCCGGGCGACCGGGTCGAGCCCGACGGGCTCTCCGGGCTCCGGGAGACCTTCGAGCGCTCCGAGTTCGCGACGCTCACCCCCGAAGAGGTCGAGATCGAGATCCATCTGATCCTCGATGGCGAGGTGATCGTCTGCAAACTCGACGCGGTCTACCGGATCGACGGGCGCTATCGCGTGGTCGACTGGAAGACCGGAAAAGCGCCGCGGGATGCGGCGGACCTCGAGTCGAAGCAGCTGCAGCTCGCGCTCTACCGCCAGGCCTTCGCGGAGTGGAAGGGCATCGACCCCCTCGTGATCGACGCGGTGTTCTACTACGTGACCGAGGACCGCATCATCCGTCCCGAGCGCATCTACGACCGCGACGAGCTCGTCGCGCTCTGGCGTACCGTCGCCCGCTGACGATCGCACCGGGCCGCGTGAGCGCGCCGGCTGGTCAGGGACCCGGCGAGACCTGGCTCTGCCTCGCCACGATCGCGGCCGCGAGGGCGTCGATCGGTTCGCGGGCGGATGTCGGGTTGTCGAGCAGACGGAAGTCGATGTCGCCGAGCTCCGGCAGTGCGAACGAGCTCGGAAGCTGCACGAGGTCGGGAGGGATCAGGCTCTGCGGGAAGGCGGCGATCCCGATTCCGGCACGGGTCGCGGCGAGCACTCCGTTGATCTCCCGCACATTGCAGGTGATGCGCCAGGTGCGTCCGACCGACTCGAGAGCGGTGATCGCGGCGGTGCGGCTGAGACTCGGTGCCTGATAGGCGATGAGCGGCACGGGTTGGCCGGCTTCGAGACTGAGGTTTCGATGCCCGACCCAGACCAGCCGGTCGCGGCGCACGAGGCGACCTCCCGGGATGTCGGGCTCCTGTTTCACGAAGACGAGGTCGAGTTGGCCCGCGAGCAGCCGACGGGTGAGGAATCCGCTCTGGTTCACGGTGAGTTCGAGGTTGATGTGGGGGTACAGCTGCCGGAAGTCACGCAGGATCTGGGGCAGCTGGGTGAGGGCGAGATCGTCGGCCGATCCGAAGCGCAGCCGACCGCGCATCGCGGAGCCGGTGAAGTAGCTCGAGGCCTGGTCGTGCGCGGCGAGGATCGATCGGGCGAAGCCGAGCATCGCGTCGCCGTTGTCCGTGAGCCGCACCTCCCGGGTGTCCCGCAGCACGAGGTTTCGACCAGCGGCCACCTCGAGCTTGCGGATGTGCTGGCTCACCGTCGGCTGGCTCAGGCCGAGCAGCTGGCCGGTGACCGTGAAATTGAGCGTCTCCGCCACAGTGACGAAGGTGCGGAGCAGCACCGGGTCGAACATCCGCACCTCCGGGGCCGTCGACTATGTCATTGATAAATCGAATGGGACTTATAGTCTCGATTCTATTCCCGAATGACTGCACCCCGCCGTAGCGTTAGGGCGACCATACGAAACCTTGTCGAGCAGTGCAGGACCCCTTTCCGCGTGACCACCGAGACGTCTACCGCCATCCCGCCCACCGAACCGATCCCGGTGCTTCTCGAACGACCACGCTGGCGCGACACCTTCGATTCGCTCCGGGTCTTCAACTATCGCCTGTACGTGATCTCGCAGGTGCTCTCCAACACCTCTGGCTGGATGCAGAAGATCGCGACCGACTGGCTCGTCAATGAGTTGACACACAACGTCGCTCTCGTCGGAGTCACCGTGTTCCTGCAGTTCGCTCCGGTTCTGCTCTTCGGCGTCTGGGGCGGCGTCATCGCCGATCGGGTCGATAAGCGGCGGCTCATGATGGTGACCCAGTCAACGACGGCGCTCCTGTGTGCGGTCCTCGGCGCCCTGACGATTTCCGGAATAGTGGAGGTCTGGCAGGTGTGGGGCGTGGCCTTCCTGCTCGGGATGGTCGCCGTCGTCGAGGGTCCCGCGCGTTCGGCCTTCGTCAATGAGATGGTCGGGCATCGCCGCCTGCGCAACGCCATCAGCCTGAACGCGTCGATCTTCCACCTCGGCGGTCTGCTCGGTCCGGCGATCAGCGGCGTGCTCATCGTCCTGGTCGGCTCTGGCTGGTCGATCAGTGTCAACGCGGTCGCGGCCATCGTGGTGGTGGTGACCCTCGGCTGCATGCGGGTGCGCGAGTTGCTGCCCTCGCCACGGGCCAACCGGTCGAAGGGCCAGATCCGCGAGGGCGTGAAATATGTGATCGGCAAGCCGACAATCTTCTGGCCGATGGTGATGCTGGCCTTCGTCTCGACCTTCGGAATGACCCTGCCCGTGCTGCTGGTCGCCTTCGCCGACAACGTCTATCAGACCGGTGCGGCGGGTTACGGGCTCTACAGCTCCGCTGCGGCGGTCGGCGCGCTCACCGGTGCCGTGTTGTCGACGCGGCGGATGAACGTGAGATTGCGCACGATCATGTTCGCCGCCGGCCTCTTCGGCCTCGCGCTGGTGCTCGCCGGCAACTCACCCTGGGAGCCGCTCTTCCTCGTCTTCCTCATGGGCATCGGTGTCACCCGGCTGCTCTTCGCCACCGGAGCCGAATCGATCGTCCAACTCTCCACCAACCGTGCCATCCGGGGCCGGGTGATGTCCCTGTACTCCATGGTGATGCTCGGCGGCCAGGCTCTCGGCGGACCGGTCAGCGGCGCCATCGCCGACCGATTCGGGGTGCAGACCGCGATGACGGTCGCCGGAGTGATGCCGGCGATCGCCGCGATCGTCATCGCTGTCGTGCTTGCGCGGTCGGGGCGCTTGGCGCTCCGCATCCGCATCCGACGCTCCGGCAGGTTCGTCGCGATCGAACAGCGGCGCCGAGCCGCCTGAGCAACACCGAGCGAACCTCGTCGGGGTCGCCGCCACCCTTCTCTGCGTTCTCTCAGAAACGTTCGCAGCGCACTCAGCCTGCTCATACAGCTTTCATAGCTTGAGCGACCAGTTTGCGAAAATGACAATTCGCAAACCCGTGGTGATCAACATCGTGCTCGCCGTGGTGATCATCGGCGCACTCGTCGGCGCGTATTTCTTCGTGTTCCCGGTGGCCGGTTCTTCGAGCACAGCGACCCAGCTCACCTCAACGGTGCAGCAGGGCGTGGTCAGCAACACCATCACGGCGAGCGGATCGGTGGCACCCGTGTCGGAGGCGACCGCCTCCTTCGCCGTCTCTGGCACGATCGCCTCGGTGAATGTCTCGCTGGGCCAGAGCGTCACCGCCGGCCAGGTGCTCGGCACGCTGCAGACGGCGCCGCTGCAGCAGACCGTGAACAACGACTCGACGCTGTACTCGCAGGCCAAGTCGCAATACGCCAACGCGGTGGCGTCGCTCACCGCGACCGAGTCCGCGCCGTCGACTCCCACCACCTCCGCGGCCCAGGCGGTCTCGAGCGTCAACAGTGCCAAGCAGCAGGTGGCCACGGCTCTCGACCAGGTGACGACGAGCTCCCAGAACCTCGTGAGGGATGAGGCGAATCTGGCGGCCGCGACTCTCAGCTCTCCGATCGCGGGACTGGTCGTCTCGCTCAGCGGTTCGGTCGGGCAGGCCGCGGGTTCCGGGTCGACCTCCGCGTCGGGCTCCTCGTCGGGCTCCTCGTCTGGCTCCTCGTCGGGCTCCGCGTCTGGCGCGGGCTTTGCCACGATCGCCGATGTCTCGGCGATGACCGTGAGCGCCAGCATCGCCGAGGCGGACATCGCCGCCGTCACCGTCGGCCAGAAGGCGGTGGTGACCTTCCCGGCCGTGCCGGGGGAGACGGCCGACGCCACGGTCACGGCCATCGCACCGACCGCGACGACGAGCAACTCGGTGGTGACCTATGCGACCACCATCACCCTCGCCTCGATCCCCACCGGCCTGCGGCTCGGCCAGACGGCGTCGGTCGCGATCACCACGAAGAGCTCTGCGGCGGATGCGCTCTACGTTCCGGCGGCCGCGATCACCACCGCGAACGGAGTGTCGAGTGTCAAGGTCGTCGGCAGCACCGGAAAGGTCACCCCGGTCACCGTGACCCTCGGCATCGTCGGCAACGCGGGCACGCAGGTCCTCACCGGTCTGAAAGCGGGCCAGACGGTCTCGCTCGGCGTGGTCATCCCCACGACGACCGGCACCGCGGGCACGGGTCGCACCGGGTTCGGCGGCGGAGGTGGCGGTTTCGGAACCCGCACGGGTACCGGAGGCGGCGGATTCGGCGGCGGTACGGGCGGGACCGGCGGCACGGGCAACCGGGGAGGAAACTGATGTCGCTCTCCGATGACCGCGCCGCGGATCCCGTCGTTCAGCTGGCCGACATCACCCAGGTCTACGGCACGGGGGATGCCGCGGTGCACGCACTTCGCGGCGTCAGTCTCGACGTGGCGCAAGGCGATTACGTGGCGATCATGGGACCCTCAGGATCGGGCAAATCCACCCTGATGAATGTGCTCGGATGCCTGGATGTCGCGTCATCCGGTACCTACACGCTTGCAGGCAACGACGTGAAGACACTCGACGAGAACGCCTTGGCCCGCATCCGCAACCAGCAGATCGGCTTCGTGTTCCAGTCATTCAACCTGGTGCCGCGGATGTCGGCGCTCGCGAACGTGGAACTGCCTCTCGTCTACGCCAGGGTCGGCCGGGCGGAACGCCGGGAGCGGGCCCTCGACGCCCTCGAGGCTGTCGGTCTCGGATCGCGCGCCAGCCATCAACCGCAGGAGCTGTCGGGAGGGCAGCAGCAGCGCGTCGCCATCGCCCGGGCTCTCGTCACCTCCCCGACTCTCGTGCTCGCCGACGAACCGACCGGAAACCTCGACAGCACCTCGACCGACGAGATCCTCGAGATGTTCAACCTGCTGGCGCTCGAGGGGCGAACGATCATCGTCATCACCCACGAGGCTCATGTCGCCGAACAGTCCCACCGGGTCATCACCCTCAGCGACGGCCTCATCGTGGCCGACCGCACCTCGGCGCGCATCCACGCTGCGGGGGTGCGACCGTGAGCGTCGCCGAGATGATCCTTTCCGCCCTCCGCGGCATCACGGCGAACAAGCTGCGATCGATCCTCACTCTGCTTGGCGTGATGATCGGTGTCGCCTCCGTGATCCTGCTCCTCGCGGTGGGCAATGGTTCCGCCCAGACCGTGAACTCCGCCATCTCGCAACTGGGTACCAACACCCTCACCGTGCGCCCGACGGGAGGGGGGAGCGGCGCAAGCTCGACGAAGCAGATCACCACGACGGTCGGCACGCAGATCCAGGCCGCGAAACTGGGGCACGTGAAGGAGGTGATCCCGCAGGTGGCGGGCAGCCTCACCGTGGCCTCCTCGACAGCCTCCGAGACCTCCATCTCGGTGATCGGGACGACGCCCGCCTACTTCACGGTCGGCACCAATTCGGTGTCAGCGGGCTCGGCGTTCACGGCGGCCGACGTCACCGCGTCGGCGAAGACTGCGGTGATAGGGCAGACGCTCGCCACCCAGCTGTTCCCCTCTGGCTCGCCCCTCGGCCAACAGGTGACCGTGGGGGGAACCCCGTTGACCATCGTCGGAATCCTCGCCCAACAGGGCAGCGTGGGATTCACCGACCCGAACTCGGTGATCATCGCTCCGATCAGCCGCATCCAGGCCTCGTTCACGGGATACGGCGCGGTCAGTTCGCTGACCGTCGAGGCGAAGAGCGCCGATGCGGTCACGGCGGCCCAGGGCGAGGTCGAGGTGATGCTCAACCAGCTTCTCGGAACGACCACGGCGAATGAGCCGTACACGATCATCAACCAGGGCTCCCTGTTGCAGACCGCAGCCACCAGCGCGGCGAGCTTCACGGTTCTCCTGGGCGCCGTCGCGGCGATCAGCCTGCTGGTCGGGGGCATCGGGGTGACGAACGTGATGCTCGTGACGGTCACCGAGCGCACCCGTGAGATCGGAATCCGCAAGGCTCTCGGGGCGACTCGCGGGGCGATCCTCGGCCAGTTCCTCGCGGAGGCGGCGACGCTGACCCTGCTCGGCGGCGTGCTCGGTGTCATCGTCGCGTTGATCGGGGCACAGTTCCCGGTCAACGGCACGCAACCGGTCGTGCTGTCGTATTCGATCCCGCTGGCGCTCGGAGTCTCCGTCGCCATCGGCGTGTTCTTCGGGGTCTATCCCGCGGCGCGCGCCGCCGCGATGCGACCCATCCAGGCCCTCCGCGCGATCTGACCCACCCCATCCCACCCAAAACGAAGGACTTTCGCCATGACTGACACCATTCCGCCGACAAACCCCGCTCCTGCCGGCGAATCTCCTGCGTTTTCGGCGGGAGCAGCCACGCCAACGGCGCGTCGCAAGTGGCTCACGCCGACGCTCGCCCTCATCGCGGTGCTGGTGGTGGGGGTCTTCGGAGGGGTGCTGATCGGACACGCCACCGCGTCATCGTCATCCGCCCAGGGCGCCGCGGCGAGCGGATTCCCTCGCGGCCTCAACGGCGGGACCGGCGGTGCCGGCGGCGCGGGATTCGCCGGCGGAGGATTCACCTCGGGCACCATAGTCTCGATCTCCGGCACCACGATGGTCGTGAAGGCCAAGGACGGAACCCAGAAGACCGTGACGATCTCGAACAGCACCCGCGTGACGAAGACCTCGACCGCCAGTGTGTCCGACCTCAAGGCCGGCCAGGCGGTCACGGTCATCGGCGCGACGGGCTCCACCGGAGACATCGCGGCGACCAGCGTCTCGGAGGGTACCCGCGGCATCGGCGGCCGGTTGGGCGGTGCCGGCGGGACTGGAGCCGGCGGCGCGGGCGGCAGCAACGGCTAACGAGGCGATCCGTGCCGCGGCAGGCACGCTACGGCGCTTCGGGATCGAGGCCCTCACCTTTCGAGTGCTCGAGCGAATCGAGTCGGGAGTTGTTACGACTTCAACGACTGAAAAGTCGCAACAACTCCCGAGTCGATCCGGGGAGCGGCGGATTCGGGGGGGGGGGGGGCGAGGGGAGACCGCTCCGAACGCCGCGGCAGGCTCAGGAGCGCTGGTCGCGATCCAGCATGGCCTCGACCTCATCGACGGCCATCACCGGCATGGTGTTATGGCTGAGGGTCTGGTCGAGGTCGTTCTGCACGGTGTCGACCAGGCCGTGCAGCATCTGCACCGCGTCATCCACGATCTCGGTGCTGCGTTCCTGGGTGCCGTGCAGCAACCACTTGGCGATCTCGAGCTCGGCATAGAGCATCGCGCGATGCTTCACCTGGCGGTCACTCGATCCGCGCGCCTCGTTGTACGCATCGAAGGCAGCCTCGGCGACATATCCGCCTCTCGCGCCGAGGAGCCAGTACAGGTCGCGCGCCGGATCCCCGATGCTCAGCGACTGCCAGCCGAGCAGGCCGGTGACCTCCTCGTCGGAGCTGAGGAAGGATTCAGCCGAGAGTCCGCCGTTAATCACGGTGGGGGCGAACTGCCAGAGCGGACCGTCTTCCGTGGCCTTCTCCCATCGACCGAGCAGCGCGGCCGGCACCAGGTTCGTCGCGCTCGCCCGATCCATGATGGTGATCGTCGAGCGCAAGATCTCCGCGGGGCTGAGCACGGGAAGACCGGCGTCCGCGACGAAGCTGGTCGGAAGGGTGTGGATCGCGGCGATGGCGCGACCGAGAGACGGGGCGAGGGGGCTGCCATCGGTGATCGCGGCGAGGTCGACGGGAGATCCATAGACGAAGTCGTAGACGACGGCACGGGTGCCCCCGATGGGCGTCTGGCCCGCGTAGCTCGATACGGCGAACGGCAGGCGCGCGCGCACGCCGGTGCTCAGCGCGCGCAGGGAGACGAGGTCTGCCGACTGTTCGGCTTCGGCGCGCTCGGAGGTGGGAACACGGATGATCCAGTGCGCGCCATCGCGTGTGGTCAGCAGCGCCGACTCGAAATCGCCGTGGGTACCCGACCCGAAACCACTGGCCTCAGCGACATCGAGTCCGGCAACAGCCGAGGTTGCGAGCGCGGCTAGAGTGAGATGGGATCTGGCCATACCTCACAGGGTAGGTCGTCCTCCGGCGGCCGGTGCCGAACGCCACGCCTTTCCCGCCCCCTTCGATGATTGGTGCCCCATGTCAATCGACCCTGTGTCTACAGACGCTGGTTCGCCGTCCTACCTGTCCCCCCTCCCCGTGTCGGCGTTGCCGCTCTCACGCCACGGCCTCGATCGCGACTATCTCTCGCGCAGCGACCCCGACCTGTTCGAAACCCTTCGTCGCGATCCGCGGATGCTTCAGCTCGTGCTCTGGAAGGGCAAGGCACTGCTCGACCCGAGTGGCGCGCTCGATCTTCTCCCCCACCACGCCGAAATCGACTCCGCACTGCGGTTGTACCTCGGACGATCGCTCGGATCGGACTCGCCGGGTGACCCGGTGGTCGCCGTGATCGTGGACGACGCCGCCGCGGAGTCCTTCGCGTCGCCGGAGTCCGAGCGCTGGGGCGACCTCCGAGCACTCGGCAGCACCTTCAGCGATCGCGATGCCGGACTGTTCACTGCCGCGCTCGCGCTAGCGAACTGGCACGACTCGCACCGCTTCTCCCCGCGCACCGGCATGGCGACCGTCTCCGGCCAGGGCGGCTGGGTGCGCACCGACACCGAGAACGGGCGCGAGGTGTTCCCCCGCACCGACCCCGCCATCATCGTGGGGATCGTGGATGCCGAAGACCGAATCCTGCTCGGCCACAACGCGATGTGGCCGGCCAATCGCTACTCTCTCCTCGCCGGGTTCGTCGAGCCGGGGGAGTCGCTCGAGAGTGCGGTCGCGCGCGAGGTGTTCGAGGAGTCGGGCATCCGTGTGGTCGATCCCGTCTATCTGGGGTCGCAGCCGTGGCCATTCCCGGCCTCGCTGATGCTCGGCTTCATGGCCAGGGTCGATCCGGCCCTTGAGTCGATCCTCACGCCGGATGGCGCGGAGATCCTCGATCTGCGCTGGTTCAGCCGGGACGAGCTCGCGGCATCCCTCCACGACATCGGCCTTCCCGGCCACACCTCCATCGCCCGGGCGATCATCGAGCACTGGTATGGCGGTCCCATCGTCGACCACCGGCAGTGGTGAGCTCCGCCGAATCACTGCTCGAAGCCCTCGACGACGAGCAGCGCATCGCCGCAGAGACCCTGCTCGGTCCGCTGTGCATGCTCGCCGGTGCCGGCACCGGCAAGACTCGCGCCATCACCCACCGCATCGCCTATGGCGTCGCGACGGGGGTCTACGCCCCCGACCGGGTCATGGCCCTCACCTTCACCTCCCGCGCTGCGGCGGAGCTGCGGGGACGGCTGCGCCAGCTCGGGGCCACCGGTGTCGCGGCGCGCACCTTCCACGCAACGGCCCTCTCCCAGCTCGGCCACTTCTGGCCGGAGGTCATCGGCGGCCAGATGCCGCGGCTGCTCGACAGCAAGGGCCGCGTGATCGCCCAGGCCGCGGAGACTCTCCGACTCAAACTCGACACAGCGACGCTCCGCGACCTCGCGGCGGAGATCGAGTGGCGCAAGGTGTCGCGTCTCACGCTCGACCAGTACGCGGCGGTGTTGCCTCAACGCGTGCTGCCCTCTGCCCTCGACGCCGACAAGATGGTCGCCATCCACCGCGCCTACGAATCGGTGAAGGATGAGCGCCGCCAGCTCGACTTCGAGGACGTGTTGCTCGCGACCGCCGGCATGATCGAAGCCGAACCGCGGGTCGCGCAGCAGGTGCGCGAGCAATACCGCTTCTTCGTCGTCGATGAATACCAGGACGTCTCGCCGCTGCAGCAGTCGCTTCTCGATCTCTGGCTCGGCGACCGGCAGGACCTCTGCGTCGTCGGCGACGCGAGCCAGACGATCTACTCCTTCGCCGGCGCATCCGCCGACTTCCTCCTCGGATTCCCCACTCGCTTTCGCGAGGCAGCGGTCGTGAGGCTCGAACAGAACTACCGGTCGAGCCCGCCCATCGTCGGCCTGGCGAACCAGCTGATGCGCGGTCGTCCCGGAGCATTGGCCCTTCGAGCCTCGACCGGCACCCCGGAGGCGGCAGCGAAGGCCACGCCAACGGTCACGAGCTTTCCGAGCGAAGTCGCCGAGGCCCGGGCGATCGCGGACCAGGTTGCCGCGGCGATCGCGGGTGGGGCTCGTCCGCAGGACATCGCCATCCTCTTCCGCATCAACGTGCAGTCCGCGCCGCTCGAAGCGGCCCTCGCCGACGCCGGGGTGAGCTTCCAACTGCGCGGGGGAACCCGCTTCTTCGAACAGCAAGAGGTGAAGCAGGCGCTGATGATGCTGAAGGGCGCGGTGGTCGGCGCGACGCGCGAACCCCTCTTCAAGACGGTCAGCGACGTGCTGCGGTCCCTCGGCTGGACCCAGGATGCACCCGAGGTGCGAGGGGCGGTGCGGGATCGCTGGGAATCCCTGAACGCGGTGATGGGGCTGGCCGAGGCATCCGCCGACGGCACGTCGCTCCGGTCGTTCGTCGACGAGCTCTTCGAGCGCGCGGCCAGCCAGCATGAGCCGACGATGGCCGCGGTCACCCTCGCGACCCTGCATTCCGCGAAGGGGCTGGAGTGGGACACCGTCTACCTCGTTGGGCTGAGTGACGGCTACCTGCCGATCACCTACGCGAAGACGGAACGAGCCGTCGAAGAGGAGCGTCGCCTGCTCTACGTCGGCATCACGCGCGCCCGCCGCCGCCTGCACCTGTCGTGGTCGTCCGGCTCGTCCGGCCGCGGACCCGACCGCCGCGCGTCCCGCTTTCTCGCCGGACTCGCATGAGCCGGCTGGCGGGAACCGGGCGCGCCGGAAGAGAGGGCATCTTCGGCGCCCATTATCTCTGGGTGACCGTCGGCAGCAGCGCGCTCGTCTTCCTCGCGGCCTTCGAATCCCTCGCGGTCACCACGATCATGCCGGTGATCAGCCGGGATCTCGACGGCGCAAGCCTGTACGCCCTCGCCTTCGCCGGTCCGCTCTCCACCGCCGTGATCGGTATGGTGATCGCCGGCAACTGGTCAGATCGTTCGGGACCGGTGCTGCCGCTCTACGTGTCCGCTGCGCTCTTCGGTCTCGGTCTGCTCGTGGCGGGAAGCGCGCCCACCATCGGAGTCTTCGTCGCGGGTCGTCTCGTGCAGGGGTTCGGGAGTGGCGCGATGACCGTCGCGCTCTATGTGGTCGTCGCCCGCCTCTATCCGCCGGTGCTGATGCCGCGCATCTTCGCCAGCTTCGCCGCCGCCTGGATCGTGCCCTCGCTCATCGGGCCGTTCATCGCCGGCCTCGTCGCCCAACTCTGGAGTTGGCACTGGGTGTTCCTCGGGGTCGTGGGGCTCGTGGTCGTCGCCGTGGTCATGCTCACTCCGGCGGCGCGGATGCTGCGGCTTCAGCCGCCGGAACCCGGCACGGCCGCGTGGAACCCCGGTCGCATCGGCTGGGCCGTGCTCGCCGCGATCGCGGTGCTCGTGGTCAACCTGTCGGTCGACATCGGCGGGCTCGCCGCCGTTCTCGTTCCGCTCGCGGCGCTGCTGCTTGCTGTGGGGGCGGTGCGCCCGCTCCTGCCGCGCGGAACGCTCACCGCCCGCCGAGGACTGCCCACCGTCATCCTGCTGCGCGGCCTCGCCTCTGCCTCGTTCCTCGGGGCAGAGGTCTATCTTCCCTACCTCCTCGTACAGCGCTACGACTTCTCGCCCACTTTCGCCGGGCTCGCGCTCACCGGATCGGCGCTGGCGTGGTCGGGCACCTCCTGGCTCCAGGGTCACCTCGGCGATCGCCTGCGCCCGGCGACGGGAATGAGCGTCGGCATGTGGCTGGTGCTCGCGGCGGTGATGGTCGCCTTCGCCTCGGCGGCCCTTCATCTCAATCCGGCCGTGATCATCCTGGGCTGGGTTGTCGGCGGCGGAGGCATGGGGCTCGTCTACCCGCGCACGAGCGTCATGACCCTGGGTCTCTCTCGCACTGCGGAGCAGGGTTTCAATAGCTCGGCGCTGTCCATCTCGGACTCTCTCGGCGCCGCCATCGCCCTCGCGCTCACCGGGGTCGTCTTCGGTGCTCTTGACCGGTCGGGATCCTCCGGCGGCGGCTCTCTCGCCTTCGCCGGCAGCTTCGGCATCGCGGTGCTGTTCGCCATCGGTGCCGTTGCGGTGGCAAGGCGGGTCGTGCCGCGAACGGCTCAGGCGGAGAGCGAGGCGCAGCCGCAGTCCGGGTGAGTCTGCCACTCCCGCAGCATCCGTTCGCCCGTCGCCGCATCGATCTCGATCGATGTCAGCGGTTCGATGCGGTGCACGACCCGCTGTGCGAGCACGAGGCGCGCCACGGTCGAGGCGACCTCGTGGGCGACGAGGGAGGAGTCGAGACCGCTGCGCCGATGCCAGAGTTGCGAGGCCATGGCGGGCCAGGCCGGATCGGCGTCCGTGTGATGGCGTTCCAGGCAGTGCAGACAGGGTCCGGTTCCCGGTCGGATGATCGGACCGATGCGCACGGTCTCGTCTCCGATCACCACGGCGAGGTGGGGGATGTCGCGGCGCAGCCACCTGCCGTGATCCTCCGGTTCGATCACGAAGTGAGCCACGATCACCGCGATCTCCGGCTCGGCGTCCTGCTCATCGGGGATCAGCGCCATCCCGGCGGTCTCGAGCATGGCGCGGATGAGGCGCGTGGTCTCTCCCTCGCCGCTGACCAGCGCCGATGCGGGCCACGGCCTCTGGACCGGATGTTCGAGGGCCGGGCGTTCGAGGGCCGGCGCGAGGGCGCGCATCAGGGCGTCGAAGGCCGGGTCGTCCAGGCCCGCCGATCGACCGATCATGCGGGCCCCCGGGCCGCTCACCCCCGTGACGAGCGCCGCGATCACCCTCTCATCGGCGGCGGAGACCGCCTCGAGCACCACGCGAGGATGGTCAAGGCCGAACTGGAGGCTCTGGGGCGTGCGCCAGATCAGCGGGAGGCGGGGATCGAGTCTGAGGACCATGCACGCAATGGTGCCCCGACCGGTGGTTCGGCGTCGCGCGCCATCCACAGGCGGCCGACAGTCAGCGCTTCGGGTCCTCCGCGGTGCCGTCGTCGGCCTCGTGCGGGCGATCGTCGCGGTCGTCGTTGAGCAGGTCTTCGATCGCCTGGTCGATGTCGTCGGCCGAGGCATCCGGTCCGGAGAGCCTCGCGATGAGCGCGGTCGGGTCGTCGATGTCTTCGGAACCGGGAAGGAGGTCGGGGTGTGACCAGAGCGAGTCACGCTTTTCGTCGCCGACCTCGTCGGTGATCTTCTGCCACATCGCCGCGGCCTCGCGCAGGCGGCGAGGCCGCAGCTCCAGCCCCACGAGCGTGGAGAACGCGGATTCTGCCGGCCCGCCGGCGGCGCGCCTCCGACGGACGGTCTCGGCTATGGCATCGGACTTCGGCAGGCGGGCGGTGGCCTGGGCTGTCACGACATCCACCCAGCCCTCGATGAGGGCGAGGACGGTCTCGAGGCGCCCGAGGGCCGCGAGCTGCGACTCGGACTTCGGCGGGATGAGCGCTCCGCTCACCATCGCCTCACGCAGCTCTTCCGGGTTGGAGGGATCGAAGTCCGCGGCGAGCTGCTCGAGTCGATCGGTGTCGATGCGGATGCCCTGGGCGAACTCGGTGATCGAGGTCATCAGCTGCAGCCGCAGCCATTTCGCGTGACGGAACAGCCGGGCGTGGGCGAGTTCGCGCACCGCGAGGTAGAGCTGCACCTGGTCACGCTCGATGTCGAGTCCGTCACCGAAGGCAGCGACGTTCTGTGGCAGGATCGCGGCCTGCTGGTCGGAATCCGACAGCGCGCCCAGCAGGGGGATTCCGATGTCGCCCCCGGAGACCACCTCGCCGGCGAGCTGCCCGACGACCTGGCCGAGCTGCATCGCGAAGAGTGTGCCGCCGACGTTGCGCATCAGCTTGGATGCGCCCTCGATCATTCCGGACATCTCTTCTGGCGCCTGGTCGCGCAGCACCTGGGTGAGCGAGTTGGCGATGCTGAGTGCCACCGGTTCGGCCAGTTGCGTCCAGATCGGCATCGTGGCGGTGATCCACTCGGTGCGCGACATCAGCCGCGGGGTGGAGGTGAGTTCGGAGACGTAGGTCGCCTCGTCGAGCCAGAGCGCCGCGACGTGGAAGGCCTGCTCGAGCGACGAGCGATCGGCCGGGGTAGTGGCCACGACGTCTTTCGCGGCCAGCGTCTTCGCCTGCTCGAGAGCGAGATCCCAGTTGATCCCGTCACCGCTCGACTGCATCGCGCTCTGCAGTTGCCCGATGAGGTTGCGGATCATCTCCGGGTCGTTCGGCAGCCCCGCGGCACTGGCGAGGCGCGCGGGGTCGATGTCTCCGTTTCCGGAGAGGAACTGGCTCAGCATGTCGCGGAATTCGTCTTCCGGGTTCTGGGCCGAATCTTCAGGCATGGCAACTACGCTAGCCGCTGCACGCTGCGCGCGGTGTGTGTATCGAGTTCGTCGCGTCAGGCTGCTCTGCGCCCGTGGCGAACAGCTCCACAGAAAGGACCCCGGTGGCACTGTTCATCGACGACCGGCAGGGTCAGGGGCGATCCCCGGCCCGACGTCGCATCACCATGCTGGGCTGGATCCTGCTCGGAGCCGCCGTGTTCGGCACCCTCGCCTTCACGCTCGTTCCCGCGCCCTACGTGATCGAGCAGCCGGGACCGGTCTTCAACACCCTCGGCACGGTCGCCAACGGCAGCAAGCAGGTGCCGATGATCGAGATCCCGGGCCAGAAGACCTACGCGACTGCCGGGTCGCTCGACATGCTCACGGTGAACATCGCCGGGAGCCGCGAGCAGCCGCCGAGCTGGTTCGAGGTGGCCCAGGCCTACCTCGACTCGAGCAAAGCCGTGCTGCCGGTGGATGCCGTGTACCCGGTGGGTACCTCCGTCGAACAGTCGAACGCGCAGGCGACCGTCGACATGCAGAACTCCCAGAAGGATGCCGTGGCCGCGGCCCTCACTCATCTCGGCTACACCCTGCCAGCCTCGCTCACCGTCGGGGGGCTGTCGCCGAAGTCGCCGTCGACCGGCATCCTGAAGAAGGGCGACACCATCGTCAGCGTCGACGGTCAGACCACGGACAGCGTGCTCGGTCTCCGCGCGATCATCGCCAAGTCCGGTGCGGGCACTCCGGTGAACATCGTCATCGAGCGCGGGGGAGTGCAGGAGACCGTGAAGGTGACACCGGAGATGAGCGGCGGACCGGACTCCGTGCCGATCGTCGGCATCTTCCCGGCCATCGTCTACAGCTACCCCTTCGATGTGAAGATCCAACTCGAGAACGTGGGCGGACCGAGCGCCGGCCAGATGTTCGCTCTCGGCATCATCGACAAGCTGACGCCGGGAACTCTCAACGGCGGCGCGAAAGTCGCAGGCACCGGCACGATCGACGGCGCTGGCGTCGTCGGGCCGATCGGAGGCATCCGCCAGAAGCTCTACGGGGCTCGGGCCGCAGGCGCCACCTGGTTTCTCGCCCCCTATGCGAACTGCGACGAGGTGACCGGGCACATCCCCAGCGGTATCCGGGTGCTCGCGGTCAAGACGCTCGACGACTCCCTCGCCGCACTGAAGGCGATCAAGGCTGGCTCGAGCACGAGTGGGCTGCTCAGCTGTTCGACGAAGTGACGCCGAGGCGCCTTCCCAGACCAAGCCCTTAAGATGGGTACGCATCGCATTCGCCATAAGCCAGGAGCAGTTTCGTGACGTCTACCCCCACCGAAGAACGCCGCCCTGCATCGCGATCACGAGTGACCCTCCTGATCACGCTCGCTGTCGTCGCGGTCCTCGTCATCCTCTTCTTCATCTTCGCGAGCCTCTACACCGACTGGCTGTGGTTCGAGCAGCTCGGCTTCCTCAAGGTGCTCACCACCCAGTGGGTGGCCAGCACCGTCATGTTCTTCATCGGGTTCTTCGCCATGGCCGTTCCCGTGCTGGTGAGCATCGAGATCGCTTTCCGCGGTCGACCGGTCTACGCGAAACTCAACGCGCAGCTCGACCGCTACCAGCAGGTGATCGAACCTCTTCGTCGCCTCGCGATGTGGGGAATCCCCGCCGTGCTCGGACTCTTCGCCGGAGTCGCGACCTCCGCCCGGTGGCAGTTGGCGCTCGAGTGGATCAATGGTGTGCCCTCCGGCAAGGTCGATCCGCAGTTCAAGCTCGACATCTCGTTCTATCTCTTCGCGCTGCCGTTCTACCAGGCCGTCGCCGCCTTCGCCTCTGCGGTCGTGCTGATCTCCGCCATCGCCGCCATCGCGACAAGCTACCTCTACGGGGCTCTGCGATTCAACGGTCGTGAGGTGCGCATCTCGCGCACCGCCCGCGTGCAGCTCGCCGTCACGGGCGCCGTCTACCTCGCCATCCAGGCCGTGAGCATCTGGCTCGACCAGTACGCCACCCTGAGCACCAAGACCTCGAGCACGCTCTTCGAGGGTGCTTCATTCGCGGATGCGACCGCGGTCATCCCCGGTCGCCAGATCCTTGCCGGGATCGCCGCCGTCGTCGCGATCCTGTTCGTCATCACCGCGGTCATCGGCCGCTGGCGCTTTCCGCTCATCGGCACGGCTCTTCTGCTCGTGAGCGGGTTGCTCATCGGATCGGTCTACCCCTGGGTCGTGCAGAAGTTCCAGGTCGAGCCGAACGTGCGCACCCTCGAGGCGCCATACATCCAAAGAAATATCAATGCGACGAGGGATGCCTACGGTGTCGCCAGCGTGCAGGAAGAGGCCTACTCGGCCAAGACCGACGCCCAGCAGGGTGCGCTGCGCAACGACGCCGAGACGACCGCCTCGATCCGGATCATCGATCCAGCCCTCGTCTCGGATGCCTTCGCCCAGCTCGAGCGCATCAAGCAGTACTACCAGTTCAACAAGTACCTCGATGTCGACCGCTACACGATCAACGGCAAGTCGCAGGACACCGTCATCGCCGTGCGCGAGCTCAACCAGTCCAACACCAATGCCGCTCCGAGCTGGTACAACAACACCCTGGTGTATACCCACGGGTATGGCGTGGTCGCGGCCTACGGCAACCAGCGCTCGAGCGAAGGCCTTCCCGTCTTCCTGGAGTCGGGCATCCCCGTCACCGGTGACCTCGGAAAGTTCGAGCCGCGCATCTACTTCGGCGAGGAATCACCGTTGTACTCGATCGTCGGCGGGCCGAAGGGCGGAAGCAAGGTCGAACTCGACTACCCGGCGGGGGATGCGAACGCCAACCAGAACGCTACAACCACCTTCTCGGGCAACGGCGGGCCGAAGCTCGACAACGTGTTCAAGAAGCTGATCTACGCCATCAAGTTCCAGTCGGAGCAGATCTTCCTCTCCAACGGCGTGAACGACCAATCTCAGATCCTCTACACGCGCAACCCCGTCGACCGCATCCAGAAGGCGGCGCCGTACCTCACGCTCGACAGCGATCCGTATCCTGCCGTGGTCGACGGTCGTGTGCAGTGGATCGTTGACGGGTACACGACAAGCGCCAGCTACCCGTATTCGGCGGTCCAACAGCTCAGCAGCGCCATCGCCGACACCTATACGCCCACGCCGCAGCTCGCGCTGGATGACATCAACTACATCCGCAACTCGGTGAAGGCGACAGTCGATGCCTATAGCGGCAAGGTGACGCTCTACGCCTGGGATGACAAGGATCCGATCCTCAAGACCTGGCAGAAGATCTTCCCGTCGACGGTGAAGCCGATCAGCGCGATCTCCTCCGACCTCATGAGTCACGTGCGCTACCCGGCGGACCTGTTCAAGGTGCAGCGCGAGATTCTCGGCACCTATCACGTGACCGATCCGAACACCTTCTACTCCTCGAGCGATGCGTGGATCACGCCGAACGACCCGACGAAGGCAGCCGCGACGGCTCGCCTCCAGCCGCCGTACTACCTCACGATGAAGCTCCCGGGCGCATCGCAGTCGGCGTTCTCGCTCTACTCCACCTACATCCCGAGCTCGAAGGGGGCCGGCACGAGCAACATCCTCACCGGCTACCTCGCGGCCAACGCGGATGCCGGCAACACCAAGGGAAAAGTGGCCAGCGGTTACGGCAAGCTCACGCTGCTGGCCCTGCCCAAGCAGAACTCGGTGCCCGGCCCCGGGCAGGTGCAGAGCAACTTCAACACCGACACCGCTGTGGCCAACCAGCTCGCACTGCTCCAGCGCGGTAACACCACGGTCGATCTCGGCAACCTGCTGACCGTGCCGGTCGGTGGCGGACTGCTCTACGTGCAGCCGGTCTACGTCAAGTCGAACGCGGAGACGAGCTACCCGATCCTGCGGAAGATCCTGGTGTCGTTCGGTGACAAGGTGGCGTTCGAGGACACACTGGATGCCGCCCTCAACTCGCTGTTCGGGGGAGACTCCGGAGCGAGCGCGGGTGACGGTGGCGTGACGCCCACGCCGACACCGACGCCGGATCCCGGCACCGGCACGGGCACGGGCACGACCGACCCCGGCACCGGAAACGGCGTGTCGAGCGCCGCGCTCAAGGCCGCACTCGCCGATGTGCAGACCGCTCTGACGGCTCGCGCTACGGCACTCAAGTCGGGCGACCTCACCGCCTACGCCACGGCGGATGCCGCCCTGGTGACGGCTCTGAACAACGTGTTCGCACTGGAGAAGTAAACCGACATCCATCCCGCGTGGTAAGCTTTTATACGTGCCGCGGGGTGGAGCAGTTCGGTAGCTCGCTGGGCTCATAACCCAGAGGTCGCAGGTTCAAATCCTGTCCCCGCAACAGAGGGCCGTTCCGGATATGTAAGTCATAATTTCCGGATATTGATCGAAGAAAGACCGGGACGACTGAAAAGTCGTCCCGGTCCTTTTTTTGTGCCGCCAACGTTTGTGATCTTGGTGCTGAATCCCTGTCTTCGCTCGTTAAACAGCAATTCGGCCTGCGTCTGGGCAGGCCGAATTGTGTTGGTTCTTCGTGGGTATTGCGTCTGAACTAGGTGGTTGGCCCGGGCGGGTTTCCGTCGTGGGATCGAACCAGCGGCGCACCGAGCGCGTCGTGCCGTCGCCTCGTTCGGTGCTTTACGGCTGAGCCTGAATTTGCGTCTTCGAGGCGGTGAGCCTCAGCTTTGAAGAAGGTCGCGATTCGTCTGAGGTTCGATGTGACCACTGAGAATGCGAGCGTTATGTATAAGGCGGCATAGCCGCGTCCCGACCTCTTCTTCGGATTGCCAATATCGCCGTGGGCGTCAGTTTTCAAGAGGTTGTTGGAGCTCTCGACCAGGCTGCGCATTCCGTATTGCCGACGCCATTCGACGGTCTTGTGCGGAAGGTGCTGCCCGAATTTGATCGCCTGCCGTTTGGAGTGGGCGGCCGATGGGTCCTCTGTGCGTGGCTTGCGTCCGGATTGTTTTCCGGACGCCACTGTTTCGTTGATCGGGAGAGTCGGTGGAATCGTCACGCTGGACACACTTGGCGCAACCTTGGGCTGCGCGAGCATCTTGTTCAGCGGCGGGTAGCTGAACCGCTGGAAACCGTCGACGTCGCGCCGCCCTTTCGGGATCATTCGATAGGGTTCGCGTGCGTCGATGTTCTGCTGAAGGCTCGGGAGCGCTTCTTCACTTTCAGCCAAGATTTTGATGGCGGTCTGAACGTCTTCGAGGCTTGGGCCTTTTCTCTTGGTGGGGTGTTCCGTCTTATAGACGATGATCTTGGCTTCGTCTCGAGCTACTTCTGTTGCGGCGACTTTCCGCGAGGCTTCGATGAGCGATGTAGGCATCCAATTCACATACCAGCTGCCGTCTACCAGAATGAGATCGCTGAAGTGGCTTTGGAGACCGAGGTCTTCGGCCTTGTAGTCGAAAACAAGCTCGACACCAAGGCGGGCCATCGGGAGGTGGAACGTTTCGATTCGCTCGTAGTTGTATGCGCGATCGACGACTGAGGTGATTTGGTAGAAACCGAGGTTTTGGTGGTGCTCTGTCAGGTTGGCCGCGTGCCCGACAAATTCGCCAGGGTTGTGGCAACGGGACTGCCCCGAGTTCAGTTGACTCGTTGGGTTAGTGGTTTTATGCGGCGTTGAGGGCCATGTTGATTGTCTCAAACTCGATCGGGGTGAGTTT